>CAILMI010000026.1 GCA_903835255.1 uncultured Verrucomicrobia subdivision 3 bacterium | reverse complement strand
ATAGCAGGTGGAGCAATGGCTGACCCCATTGCCAATGCCAAGAAAACGCTTCAAGCCTCGAACCCAACTGGAAAGGCGACCTAAAAGAAAAAAAGCTTTTAAAGAAAAAAACAAATCGCGCACCGACTTCGCTTGACACAACTCATAGCAGGGAAGGCGCGCTGCGCCGTCCTCCGAGTCGCCGAGCGCAGCGCCAGGCGACGATTCGCGCGGGGTGGCGCGTGAAACCGGGCACAATTTTTTTCGCCCGCTCCGCGCTGTCTCTATCCATTTTCCGCAAAGGCTCGCTTCGGAATTCGGGCTAACGCCAACTGCGGCTTTCACCACACGGTTAATCCGATCACGCCGGCCACGGCGATGAGCGCGCCGATCAGGGGCCGGACCCCGATTTTCTCGCCGTCCATGATCCGGGTGATGGGCAGCAGGAGGACGGGGGTCATGGCGACGATGGCGGTGACAATGGCGGCGGGATTTCTTTCAATCGCCCACTGGAAGCAGCTCATGCCGAGCGTTTGTCCGGCGAGGCTATTGCCCAGAACCCAGGGCCAGATGCGCCCCCATTTTTCGCGGGAGACGCGGCGGGTGTTTTCTTCCAACACACCGCCATGCGCGGGGGCGGAGCGCCATTTCACCACCAGGACCAGGATGGCTGGGACCAGCACGCCGCCGAGGACGCGCTGGTAACCCGTCGTGCCGGGGTCAGGAAACTGCCCTGCCGCATGGGCCACCGCAAACGCCTTGCGGCTCAGCACCGTGCCCAGCGCGCCGCAGAAGGCGGCGAAGAGGCTGAAGGCGATGCCGAACCCGAGGGCGCGCCGGGTGATTTTCAGATGGTCTCCGGGCGCCAGGGAAACGCCGACCCCGGTGAGGATGACGGCGATGCAGAGGATCTCGGCCGGATTCAAGAGGGTGCCGAGCCAGAGCCATTCGATCACCGCGGCGAAGGGGGCTGTGAGGCATTGGACCAGCAGCACGGTGCGGGCGCTGCCGAGGCGGGGAAGCGCCTGAAAAAATCCCGTGTCGCCAATTCCCACGCCGAGAAAGCCGCTCAGAAGAAAGAGCGGGAAGGCGGCGCCTTCTAGGCCGGTACCGAAGGTATAGGCCCAGAGCCCTAAAAAACACGCTGCCAGACAAATGCGCCAGAGGTTCGCCTCCGCCCCGCCGATTTGTTTTGAGGAGCGATGGCCGCAAACCGCCGAAACGGCAAACAGCCCAGCGGCAAAAAGAGCGGCGTACATCAGGAGAAACTCCCCAAAGTCGGATGGGGCGCCAGCGCTCCCGGTGCCGCCGTTCGTCGAGTGACTGGGGTCACTTCAGTTTTGCAGCGATGAACTGCTCCAGTTTCAGGGCATCGGCGTTGAACTGGCGCAGGCCCTCGGCGGTTTTTTCCGTGGCCATCGCGTTCTCGTTGAAGAGCCAGCGGAACTTTTTTTCGTCGAGGGTGATTTTTTCCAGCCGGCTGGCGCGCGCGGTCTCCGGGCTCAGCCGGCGGGCCAGCGGCGCGGTGGTCTGCTGCAATTCGCCGAGCAGGGCCGGGCTGATGGTCAGCAAATCGCACCCGGCCAGCTCCTGGATTTCGCCCACATTCCGGAAGCTTGCGCCCATCACCTCGGTGGCGTGTCCGAATTTTTTGTAGTAGGCATAGATCTCCTTCACCGACAAAACCCCGGGATCTTCGGCAGGAGCGAACTCGCGCTTCTCCTTCGCCTTATACCAGTCCAGGATGCGTCCGACGAAGGGTGAGATGAGCCGCGCCTTCGCTTCCGCGCAGGCGACCGCCTGGGTCAGGGAGAAGAGCAGGGTGAGATTGCAGTCAATGCCGTCGCGCTGGAGGATTTCCGCCGCGCGGATGCCTTCCCAGGTGGAGGCGATCTTGATAAGGATGCGCTCGCGGGCGATGCCCTGTTTCTGGTAGAGCTTGATGAAGTGGCGGCCCTTGGCCACCAGCGCGTCGGTGTCGAAGGAGAGATTGGCATCCGTTTCAGTCGAGACGCGGCCGGGCACAATCTTGAGGATCTCCACCCCGAACAAAATCAGCAGGTCGTCCAGAACGTGCGCCAGCAACTCCTGACCGGCGTGCTTCGCCCGGTTGTCGGCGATGGCCTTGTCCACCAGGAACTGGTATTCCGGCATCTGGGCAGCCTTGAGGATGAGCGAGGGATTGGTGGTGGCGTCGCGCGGCGCGTATTGTTTGAGCGTGGCGAAATCGCCGGTATCAGCCACGACGACGGTGACCTGTTTGAGTTGATCGAGTTGGGTGTGCATCTGAATAGTGCCGTCCAAATTACGCACCCCCTCCCGCCTTGGCAAATCTTTTGCGACGTCTGGAATTGACGCCCGCATGAGTCTGTCACCCTTTTCGTAATGGGTAATACCTTAGATCCCGATCGCAGTCAGGGGGTGGCCCTTTTAGTGCCGGGCGATGCCTCTGAATTTGCGGTTTTCTCTAGAAGCCATGGCCTTGGCGATCAGCCGGAGATGCAAAGAGGGTTCCAAGCGCAGCACGATTTTGCCGCGTTGGGTTTTGATTCAGGCGCCGGGGCTTGGATCCAGCTTTCACTGTTTCCCTGTCTGTCCGCGACTGCGGTGCGCGACTGCAGTGCCCGCAGGCTGGGCGCCCCCGGACGCCGGCCTTGACGCCAGCCGCGGACAAGCTTATGGTTCATTTCGCTATATGGCGAAATGAAAAAAACGTTTATGCGCGAGTTCATGTCGATCACCAAGGCGCTGGCGGATAAGACCCGCGTGCGCATTCTGATGGCGCTGCGCGGCGGTGAGCTGTGCGTTTGCCAGGTCACTGAGCTGATGGGCATGGCGCCGTCGACGGTTTCCAAGCACTTGGCCATCCTCTTTCAGGCGGGGCTGGTGAGGTCGCGCAAGGCTGACCGCTGGGTCTATTACCGGCTGCCAGACAAAAAAGCCCCCGCCCCGGTCCGAGGGGCGCTGACCTGGTCGTCCAAAGCCATTGAGCGCGACCCGCAAATAATTACCGACACCCAACAAATCAAAAAAATCCTTAAAACCGACCTATCTGAAATATGCAAACGACAATGCAAAAAGTGAAGCCGACCGTCCTGATCCTGTGCACCGGCAATTCCTGTCGCAGCCATCTGGCTGAGGGCATTCTGCGGGCGGCGGCAGGGGACTTTCTCAACGTGCAAAGTGCGGGCTCGAAACCGGCGGGCTATGTGCATCCGCTCGGCATTCAGGTGATGAAGGAAATCGGCATTGATATTTCCGGGCATCATTCCAAGTCCATGAACGAATTTTTGCAGCAGCCGGTGGAAACCGTCGTCACCGTCTGCGGCAACGCGGATCAGGCCTGCCCGGTTTATCCCGGCCAGTTGAGTCGGCATCACTGGGGGTTTGATGACCCGGCGCATGCGGTGGGCACGGACGAGGAAAAGCTGGCGGTGTTCCGGAGGGTGCGCGATGAGATTAAGAGGGTTTTTGAGGCGTATGCGGACGGACGCCGCGACCAGGGGAAGGCGAAAGCCGATTGATTTATGAAATTCACCGCTCAAATCCTCCAGGTGTACGATCCTGCCATGTGCTGTTCCACCGGCGTGTGCGGGCCAGAGGTGGACACCAAGCTCGTCCAATTCGCCGCTGATCTCGACTGGCTCAAAACGCAGGACGTGATTGTGCAACGGCATAACCTTTCGCAAAACCCGGCGGCCTTTGTGGAAAACGAACGGGTGAAAACCGAGCTCACCGAAAAGGGCGAAGCGGCCCTGCCGGTGATTTTGCTCAATGGCAAGGTGGCGACGACGGGACGGTATCCGGAACGCGGCGAGCTGGCCGGCTGGTTCAAACTCAAAGTCACCGTATCGGCAACTCCCGTAAAGGCGGATTGCTGCGGTGATGGTGGCTGCTGCTAAATCAATGAACATTGCCCCCGAACAATCGCTCGCCCGTTTTCTGGAAGCGCCGAATCGCTTTCTATTTTTCACGGGCAAGGGCGGCGTGGGCAAAACCTCGCTGGCGTGCGCCTCAGCCATCGCCCTGGCCGACCAGGGCAAGCGCGTTCTCTTGGTCAGCACCGACCCGGCCTCGAATCTGGATGAGGTGCTGGGCGTCCGTCTGACTTCCGCCCCCACGGCCATTGCCAGCGTGCCGCGACTCGCCGCGCTCAACATTGATCCCGCGGCGGCAGCCTTGGCGTACCGCGAGAAATTGGTCGGCCCGTATCGCGGAAAGCTGCCCGACGCCATTGTGCGCGGAATGGAGGAACAGCTGTCCGGCGCGTGCACAATGGAGATTGCCGCGTTTGATGAATTTTCCCGACTGCTCGGCCAACCGGAAGCCACGACGGAATTTGATCACGTCCTTTTTGATACGGCACCGACGGGTCACACCTTGCGATTGTTGTCGCTGCCCGGAGCCTGGACGGGATTTTTGGCCAGTAGCACGACAGGCAATTCGTGTCTTGGTCCGCTGGCGGGTTTGGAAAAGCAGCGGGGAATTTACGAACGCGCCGTGGCTTCGCTGGCGGATGGCAATCGCACGACGCTGGTGCTCGTGAGCCGAGCACAAAAGGCGGCGCTGGCGGAAGCAGAACGCACTAGCGATGAACTCGCCACCATCGGCGTTCGCAATCAACGATTGATATTGAACGGGCTGTTTCAAGCCTCCGATTCCGATCCGGTTGCTGTCGCTCTCCAAAAGCGTGGAGGTGATGCGTTGACGGCGGCGGAGAAGTTTTTGGCGCGAATGCAATTATTCAAAGTTCCGTTGCGTTCGCAAAATCTGGTGGGCATCCCGGCGCTGCGGGCGCTGGTGGCGGCGGATTCTTCCCCCGCGGGAAAACCTTCCGACGATGGGCAAGTCTCGGCTCTTCCAGCGACACAAACGCTGGCTGAATTGGTGGATGGCATTGCGCATGCAGGACGGGGCGTGGTGATGACGATGGGCAAAGGCGGCGTGGGTAAAACCACCCTTGCGGCAGCCATCGCCACGGAACTCGCCCGGCGCGGTTTTGAAGTCCATTTGAGCACCACCGATCCGGCCGCCCATATTGCGGCAGCAGCGGGCCAGATGAAGGGGATGCAGGTCAGCCGAATTGATCCGCACGCCGAAACAAAAGCCTACGTTGAACAGGTGATGGCGACGGCCGGGAAAAATCTCGATGCCAATGGCCGCGCCCTGCTGGAGGAAGATTTGCGTTCGCCCTGCACGGAAGAAATCGCCGTGTTCCGCGCGTTCGCCCGCACAGTGGCCGGCGGCAAAGACGCGTTCGTGGTGCTGGACACGGCGCCGACGGGACACACGCTGCTGCTGCTGGACGCCACGGAATCGTATCACCGGGAAATTGCGCGCAAGGCGAGCGATATGCCCGAAGAGGTGCTGCAACTGCTGCCCCGGCTGCGGGATGCGGAATACACCCGCGTGCTGGTCGTGGCGCTGCCCGAAGCCACGCCGGTCCACGAGGCGGCGATGCTGCAGGCGGATTTGCGCCGCGCTCAGATTGAACCGTTCGCATGGGTCATCAACCAGAGCTTTGCCGGGAGCGGTTCGCGAGACCCGCTGCTGGTGGCGCGCGGGCGCGGCGAAGTTCAATACATCCGCGAAGTGGTGGAAAAACTTTCCAAACGCACGGCGCTGGTGCCCTGGGTGAGGGAAGAGCCGGCCGGCCCGGAGAAATTACAGCAACTTTTCAAACCCTAAATCATCATTAAAACATGTCCACTGAAACGACTGCTCCCAAGCGCCTTGCCTTCTTTGAACGCTATCTGACCGTGTGGGTGCTGGTCTGTATGGGGGTGGGCATCGCCTTCGGCAAGGGGCTGCCGGGCGTCACCTCCATGCTGAGTAAACTGGAGTTCGGCCAAGGATCCCAGGTGAACGTGCCGATTGGCATCCTGCTGTGGCTGATGATTTATCCGATGATGTTGAAGGTGGATTTCAGCGCCATCGGGGGCATTGCCAAGCGGCCCAAGGGCCTGATGGTGACGCTGTTTGTGAACTGGCTGGTAAAGCCCTTCAGTATGGCCTTTCTCGCGTGGATCTTCATGCAGCATCTCTTTGCGAACTGGATCGATGCGGAGACGGCTCGGAATTACACTGCCGGGCTGATCATTCTAGCGGCGGCGCCCTGCACGGCGATGGTGTTTGTGTGGTCTTATTTGACCGAGGGCGATCCCGTTTACACGCTGGTGCAAGTGGCGTTGAATGACCTGATCATGCTGGTGCTCTTCGCGCCCATCGTGATGTTTCTATGTGGCGTGGCGAACGTGGTGGTGCCGCCCAAGGTGCTGATGACGTCTGTTCTTGTCTTTATCGTCGTGCCGCTGACGGCGGGCTGGCTGACGCGGACGCTGCTGCTGAAATCCCGGGGCAAGGAATGGTTTGAACAGAATTTCCTGCCGAAGTTTCATCCGGTGATGATGTGGGCCCTGCTGCTGACCCTGGTTTTAATTTTCGCGTTTCAAGCCGACAACCTGACAAAGCGATGGTTTGCGGTCCTCCTGCTGGCTGTCCCCATTTTGATCCAGGTCTATTTCAATTCCAGCCTCACCTATCTGCTCATGCGCAAATTAAAAGTGCCGCACAACGTCGCCTCGCCGGGCGCGCTGATTGGCGCCAGCAATTTCTTCGAGCTGGCGGTGGCAGTGGCCATCACGCTGTTCGGTCCCAGCTCCGGAGCGGCGCTGGCGTGCGTGGTAGGCGTGCTGGTGGAAGTGCCGGTGATGCTTTCCGTCTGCAAGGTCTGCAATCGGTCGCGCGAATGGTATGGCCGTTGAGTTTCAAGGCGCGCCGGGGGGCAACGAGTTTGCGATACATCCGGCTTCCTTTTGAGACGACGGACGGGTACCCCTGTGCCCGGTCAGCACTAGAAAATTTTGTTGAGCGTTTTTTTGCGAGTGCCTTGGGTTAAGGAAACCCCTAGGATTCTGCCACTGATTTATGAATTACCCGAATGGAACCGAGGGGGCTGAGTTTTTAAAAAGACTTTCCGTGGCCATCGCCGCAGAACGCCGGGCGCTGCTGGAGCACCGGCTCTACGGCCAGTTGCAAACAGTGGAGCATCTGGCGGCGTTCATGGAGCATCACGTGTTTGCGGTGTGGGATTTCATGTCGCTGCTCAAGGCGCTGCAGGTGCGCCTGACGTGCGTGAGCGTGCCGTGGCTGCCGCAGGGCAATGCGGCGGTGCGCCGGCTGGTCAATGAGATCGTTCTCGGGGAGGAGAGCGATGCCCTGCCCGAGGGCGGGGCATCGAGTCACTTCGAACTGTATTTGAAGGCCATGCGGGAGGCCGGGGCGGACACCGCAGGCATGGAGCATTTCATCCGGCGTTTGGAGTCGGGCCAGGCGGTGAGGGAAGCGCTGGATCAGCAGGGGGTGCCGTCTTCGGTGCGCGCATTCGTGCGGCACACGTTTGAGGTGATCGAGCGCGGCCGGCCGCATGAAATCGCCGCCGCTTTCACCTACGGGCGGGAGGATTTGATTCCGGAAATGTTCACTCAACTGGTGCGCAGGCTGGAGCAGCAGTTTCCCGGCAAGCTGGCGACGCTGCGCTATTATCTCGACCGGCATATCGAGCTGGACGGGGACGAGCATGGGGAGATGGGCCGGCAGATGGTGGGGCTGCTCTGTGCGGGGGATCCGCTCCGGGAGCATGAGGCCACGCAGGCGGCGGTCCAGGCGCTTCAGGCGCGGATTGCATTGTGGGACGGGATTGCCGCGGCGCTCGAGAGTTCGCGCTGAAGGGCGCCGCTGCCGGAGCGACTGGGGAGGCTTGCTGGTGTTGCTTTGAGGATTGCCGGGCGGCATCGGGTTGCATTAGTCTCCATCTATGAATCGTTATCCCCTCCGCTTCCTTGGAAGCATGCTTGTGGCGCTGGTTTGGGTGTTCGCCGCCCCGTCCCTGACGTCTGCCGCTGAGCCGACGGCGTTCGAGCTGGTCAAGCGGGGCAACGATTACGTGGGGGTTCAATCCAAGGACAAGGTCGTTCAAATCCGATCGGAAAAATCCGTCACCCGTCTGACCCCCGAAGTCTGGCGCGTGGTCTATTACGATCCTGACTCCACCTTCAAGGCGGTGGAGGTGAAGTTTGGAGCCGGTCAGAAAATGGATGTGTCTCATCCCGGCCGGATTTTCCAGCGGTTCAGCGATGACAAGCTGCCTCTGGACGCGGCCAAGCTGAAAGTGGATTCGGATAAGGCGCTGAAGATCGCCCTGGCGCAGCCCCTTCTCAAAAATCTCACGCTCACCGCCACCCAGCTCCGGCTCGAACACGGCGACACCGGTCCGCAATGGTTCATCAAGCTCTGGGCCGCTAAAATTAAAAACCCCAACGAATCGGCCGACATCGGGTCCATCATCCTTTCCAGCGATGACGGGTCGATTATCAAAATCGACATCAGCTTGAGCCGGATCGACTAAGGGTGGCCCGGTCGGGATGCGCCAAAGACAGATCCTTTTTCGGAGGGCTGGAGATCGGTGCGCCGGATGTCTTCCAGGCTGGCATCGCTCAGCCAAGCCTGAATCCGTTCAGCGGTGTGAAGATGGGTTCCGGTCTCGACCAGCAGCGTGAGGTCAAAGGCGGCGGCCAATGCTTCGGTGGATGAAACCCTGTGACGGTCTGCGGGCTCGCGGACGTATTCATAGACGTACAGCCTTCCGCCAGGGTTTAATGCCTGCGCCAGCTTCTTGATAATGCGGGCATTATTTTCATCCGTTTGATTGTGAGCCACCAGAAAATAGGTGATCACATCAAACGTGGATGGAAGGGCGTCGCTGACAATATTACCTTCCCGACAAGTGATGCGGTCGGCCAATCCCCAGCCGGCAATCCAGTTCCGGGTATGGGTGAGCGAGACGGGCAGATCGTAAATAACGGCGTGCAGTCCGGGAAAGCGACGGCAAAAAGCGGCGGCGTGCAGGCCGTGCGAGCCGCCGACATCCAGCAGCGTCCGCGCGGTCGCCGGGACTTCGATGGCGCGCTGGACATCTTCCGCCACGCTGGCGGCATAGTCTTTCATGTAGGCGGCGAAGTCCTGTCCCATGCCGGGATGGGCGTGCATGCGATCCCAGAGTGTTGTCGCGGGGCTGCCGCGGACGACGGCCTCGCGCAAGCCGGACATCAACTGCCAGGCATGGCCGAACCAGCGCAAGCCGCTGTTCCAATCCTGTCGTCCTGACTCCGTCAGCCACGCTTGTGCGTGGGGGCTGTTGCGCAGTCGATTTTCGGGTGTCCGCTCCAGATAGCCCGTTTGTGTCAGCACGGCGCACAGCCGGTCGGTGCCCTGGACTGAAGTTCCCAGGCGCCCGGCGAGTTCCTCCACCGGCAATGGTCCAGGGCTCAGGGCCGCAAAGATACCCAGCTCGCCCGCCGTGATGAGGGCAGCGCTCTTCATCATCGGCAAATACACATCCAGAGCCAGCGACGGGAGGGGGGCGGTGGAAGGATTCATGGATACAGGATGCAGGGTTGCAGAATGATTTCCGGGTAGGTTTGAAAGTTTGCCGCCAAGGGTGTCCCTGGGCTCCGGCGAAGTCATTTTTCCGCCAGGGCATCTGCAATGGCCCGGCGCAACTCGGGCGATTCCGGGGGGATATTCCCCGCAAAAAAAGCGCGCACCCGGCCGTCTTTGCCGACGAGATACTTGCAGAAATTCCAGTCGGGCAGATGTCCGGACTGGCCTAGAAACTGGTAAATCGGGGATTGCCCGGCTCCGGGCCGAGTCGAAAGTTTGGCAAACAGCGGGAAGGTGACCCCGTAATTCTGTTTGCAGAAGGCGGCAATCTCCTCCGGCGCCCCTGGCTCCTGCGCGCCAAAATCATTGCTTGGAAACCCGAGCACGGCGAATCCCTGTGCGGACAGCGCGTGGTGCAGTTGTTCAAGCCCGCCGTATTGAGGCGTGTAGCCGCACTGGCTCGCGAGATTCACCACCAGCGTCACTGTGCCGCGATGGGCGCTGAGTTCGGCCGGCTCGCCGCGCAACGTCGATGTCTTCAGGTCATAGAGCGACGGTTCGGCAGCGGGGTTTTTGGGGGATTGTTTTGGGAGCGATTCCATATCCGGACAAGTATCGACACCGGGATGTCCGCAGCAAGTATTTTCAGGCTCGTCCGCCGCTGCCCCGAATCCTTAGTGCGCCGGTGACTCGCCAAGGATCAGGGGTGGGGCGATTTGACGCTATAAAGATTGCGCTGGGCGGAAGGTTCATTTTGAATCATCGGATATTTCAATGAGTGCATTACTTGAAGTCCGGAATTTGAAGGTGCATTTCCCCCTCAAGCACGGGATGTTCAGCCGCGTCCGCGAAACCGTGAAGGCCGTGGACGGCGTGAGCCTCCATCTTGCGCCCGGGGAAACGCTTGGCCTGGTCGGCGAAAGCGGGTGCGGCAAGACCACCCTCGGGCGCGCCATCGTCCGGCTCGTGGAGCCGACCGCCGGGGATATTTTGCTCGAGGGCGACGATCTCCTCAAAATGAGCGGTGCGACCCTGCGCGCGCGGCGGCGCACGTTCCAGATGATCTTTCAGGACCCCTACGGCTCGCTCAATCCCCGCATGACCGTGGAACAGATCATCGGCGAGGCGTTGGACATTCATCATCTGGTCGATAGCGCGGCGGCGCGGCGGAAACGGGTGTTTGAGCTGCTCGCGGATGTCGGCCTGGAGTCGGCGTATGCCCAGCGGTATCCGCATGAATTCAGCGGGGGCCAGCGCCAGCGCATCGGCATCGCGCGCGCGCTGGCGGTCGAGCCCAAGCTGATTGTCTGCGACGAGCCGGTGAGCGCGCTGGACGTCTCGGTCCAGGCGCAGATCATCAATCTGCTCGCCGATCTCCAGCAGGAGCACGGCATCGCTTATCTGTTCATCGCGCACGACCTGGCAGTGGTGGAACACATCAGCCGCCGTGTGATGGTCATGTATCTGGGCCGGGTAGTGGAGCTGGCGGAGGCCAAGGAAATCATTCGGACACCCCTGCATCCTTACACTCAGGCGCTGATCTCCGCGGTGCCAGAGGTGGATCCCGCCACCCAGCGCCAGCGCATCGTGCTGCCGGGCGATGTGCCGTCGCCGATCCATCCGCCCGCCGGATGCCCGTTTCATCCGCGCTGTCCAATTGCCGAGGCGCGCTGCCGGACAGAGGTGCCGCCTTGGCGCGAGATTTCGAAGGATCATTGGACGGCGTGCCATCTGGCGGGAGCCCCCGCCGCCGCACGGGCGTAACCCCGCCCGCCCCGCGGACGTCTCAACCAGCATGACGGCTTTTAAAAATTCAGGGACGCGGGCCTTCACCCTGATTGAACTGCTGGTGGTCATCGCCATCATCGCCATCCTGGCGGCCATGCTGCTGCCGGCGGTGAGCCGGGCGAAGGAGTCGGCCCGAAAAATCGCCTGTCTGAACCAGCTGCGGCAGCTGGGGTTGTCCCTGATGCTGTATGTGGACGATAATCAGGGGCATTACCCGCCGCGCAGCACGAACACCAACCGCTGGCCGACGCTGTTGAAGGAGGGTTATCAGCAGGTGAAAATTCTCGCCTGCCCCACCGACGCCCCGAACCCGGCCACCTTCACCAATCCCGCCTCTCCCGCGGATTCCTCGCCGCGCAGCTACATTATTAACGGCTGGAACGATTATTTTTTCGAGCAGGGCGGCGACATCTGGCAGCGGTACCAGAGCGGCGACACCTCGCTCGTCCTCTCGCAAAACGCCATTCATCAGCCCAGCGACACGATTGCGTTCGGGGAAAAGGACCATGACTCCCCGCATTTCTACATGGACTACCAGGAGTACGACGACTTGCGACAGCTCGATCAGAGCAAGCATTCCAGTGCGGTCAAGGGCGGGGATGGCGGCGGGTCGAATTATAACTTCACGGACGGCAGTGCGCGGTTTTTAAAGTTCGGGAAGGCATTCAATCCGGTCAATCTTTGGGGGGTCACGGATACCGTGCGCAACACGGCGATCACCACCTTCTGAGACGCCGGGGGGAATCTCTTCTGCGCCGAGTTGTGGCACGCCATTCCTGCCCGCTTCAAAAATTGGAATCAACCCGGACTCCGAAATAGGAGTTTGCACCCGCGCGGTAGGGTTGGCAGCGCTGCGCTGACCTCGCCCGCGTTCGGCGGGCGTCAGGAAGGGGGGGCGGAACGGACGCCCGCACAAGTCCCTTCCGCGCCGGATACGGCGCGGGCGCATCGCAGCGCGATGCTATTTATGGCAGTTAAACCCGAATTCCGGAGCGGTCAGGCTTTTGCGGCCCTTCGAACGGATAAAGCCGCGCCTCCTCTCCCCGCCCTCTCCTCCATTTCATGGAAGAGAGGGAGGAGGCAGTCGAACGGCGCCGCTTTATTCCCAACTCAACTCCAGAATCGGGTTTGATAGGAACCCGAATCCCGCAGCGGCCCGTTGAGGAAAATGGTGGGGACAGCGCGCGCAGCCCTGTCCCCGCCCGCGCGGAGCGGGTGGGAAAAGTGTGCCAGGTTTCACGCGCCACCCCCGTCCCATTTCGGCGTTCGGGTTTAACCTTGGCATTAACCTTGGCACATCGGCGGGTAGGGCGGGCAGTCCTCTGCCCGCCGCGATTGCCAACCCACGTCACCTTAGGCCCCGGGGCGGCGCGCACGGAGTGACGCGCCCTACCTATCCCAAAGTTGCCAGAAACTTCTAGAGGGTAGGGATGGCGCGCTGCGCCGTCCGGTCGCCGAGTGCAGCGCCAGGCGACAAAGCGAGAGTAATGGCGGGTGAAACCCGCCACAAATGAACCGCCAAGGGCCAAGACCTAAGCCGAAATTCATAGCGTCATGGAAGGAAATCCGCTCACAAAACGAATCCAATGCTATGGGAGTTAAACTTCATCAGCGGGTAGGGCGGGCAGTCCTCTGCCCGCCGCCGTTGCCAATCCACGCGTGCTGATTGACCACGACGGCGCGCACGGAGCGTCCTACCTGTCCCAAAGTTGCCAAGAACTAATATACCGTGGCTTCGGCGTTCGGGATCAATTGAGGAGTGCTGGCGGCGGGGTTGCCGGATGGGATTATCTGCGCGGGGAGTGCTGGCGCCTCGCCGCAGGGGTCTCTTTCAAAATCTGCCGGGCAGCCCGGACGAGCGCCATCGCCTCTGCGGGTGTGCCGATGGTGATGCGCAGGTAATCCTTCACCGCCGGCGCGCGGAACCAGCGCACCAGGATTTTACGGTCGCGCAACTTCTGCAGCCAGTCCTGGGCTGGGAATTGCGGCGGTTGGGTCAGAATGAAATTCGTCTGGCTGGGCAGCACGCGGAAACCCAGCTGGGTCAGCGCCTGGCTCAATTCTGAGCGCGTGCGGCGGATGGCCTGAAAGTTCGCGCGATAAAACCCCAAGTCGGAGAGCGTGGCTTCGGCAGCCACCTGGCCGAGGCCGTTCACATTGTAGCTGTCGCGGATTTTGTCCAGCGCTGCGATGAGGTCGGGATGCCCCACGCAGTAGCCGATCCGCTGGAAGCAGAGCGAATACGCCTTCGAGAAGGTTCGCGCCACCAGCACATGCGGAAATTTCAGCGCCAGGGACATCGCGTTTTCATCCGCAAAGTCCACGTAGGCCTCGTCGAGGATCACCACGCCTCTTTGGGCGCGGCAGAGTTTCTCCAACTCCCGAGTGGTGTAGCCGCGTCCGACCGGCGCATTGGGCGTGGTGACCAGCGTCAGCGCCGCGTTAAAGTTCCAGCGCCGGCCGCGCCGCAGGGCCGCCACGTCCGGGAGCGAGAAATTCGCCGGGAGCGGCACGGCATTTTTCGCCGCACCGTGGATGTCAGCCAGAACGGGATACAGCGAATAGCTCGGCGTGAAATACTGGACGGTCGCCTTTGCCACTTTCCGGCTTCCCTTTTCCGTCCCCGCCTGGGGCTCGCTGAACGCCCGCACAGCCAGTGCCAGCACTTCGTCTGAGCCGTTCCCCACCATCAGGTTCTCCGGCCGGCAGCCGTGCAGCCGCGCGAGCTTTTCGCGCAACGCCTGCGCCGAGGGATCCGGATACAGCCGCAATCGCCCGTCCACCGCCGCCCGCACGGCTGCCAGCACTTTCGGCGAGGGCGGGTAGGGATTCTCGTTGGTGTTGAGCTTGATCAACCCTTTGATTTTAGGCTGTTCGCCGGGCACGTAGGCGTGGAGCCGGCGCACCCGTGCTCGGACCAGGCTCGGACGGCGCGGGGCGGCCGACTTCCGGGGACTGCTTCCCGTTGTGGATTTCAAATGAAGCATACGTCAAAAGGAGGATTCAACGGAGTGATCGAATTTTTCGTTCCGGGCCCATTTGGATTTGATGCCTTCACGCGGCGGCGGCCTGACTCGGGTCAGTGCGGGTCAGGGCAGGGTTATTTTGGTCAGGATGGCGTCGCGCTGCCCGTTGCGGAAGGGTTGAAAATCATTGGTCAGGGTAAAGTCCTTGGAGGACGACTGGCCGGTGAGGTAGACGCTGCTGGCCGCGTCTACGGCAATGCCATAGCCGCTGTCGGAGCTTTTACCGCCGAAATAACCCGAATAAATCAGGGCAGAGGCGTTGGTGTTAAACCCCGTCACAAACAGGTCGCTGCTGCCTGAGAGTTTCGTTCTGAGGGCGTCCGCGGTGTTGTTAGTGGGGAAATCGTTTGAAAAGGTGGTGCCGGTGACGAAGGCGTTGCCCAAGGGATCCACGGCAACCCCGTAACTGATGTCGCCTTTCTTGCCGCCGAAGAAGGCGGAATAGATCACCGCCCCGGCAGGGTCCAGCTTGGTCAGGAAGGCGTCCACATCCCCGCTATTATTTTTGTTGCTGGACACCATGGAATAGAGCCCCAGCACATTGGTGGTGGTGTTGGGGAAATCCGGGGATCCTGAGAAGCCGGTCACATAGGCGTTGCCGGAGGTGTCGCAGGCGATTTTATAGGCGACGTCGTTGTTGGTGCCGCCGAGGTAGGTGGAATAAACCAGGTGGCTGCCGCCTGGTTCGAGCTGGGAGACAAAGCCGTCATACGGGACGGATTTATTTTTATCCTTCACGTTTTGGTTCAGAGCTGCGGAGAGGGCGTTGGTGGTCGGGAAATTGGTGGACAGGGTGAAGCCGGTCACATAGATGTTGCCGCCGCTGTCGACGGCGACGCCTTCCGCCACGTCATAATTCTTGCCGCCCAGATAAGTTGAAAAGATCAGATTCGATCCGCCCGCGCTGAGTTCGGTCACGAAGGCGTTGTTGGTGCCTGCCAGCTGGTTCAACACCGGATTGGTCGAGCCGGCCAGCCGGAAAACCACGGGATTGAGGGTAGGGAAGTTGCTCGAGGTGGTGGTGCCGGCCACATAGGCGTTGCCGGAGGCGTCCAGGGCGATGCTGTTGGCCACGTCCAGCCCCGCGCCCCCCAGATAGGTGGAATAGACCAGATTGGATCCGCTCGCATCCAGCTGCGCAATGAACGCATCGCCGGGATACGCCTTGGTCTTCTGGTTGATGACGCCGCTGATCTGCGGATACAGGGCGTTGGCGGTCGGGAAATCCGGCGAGTCGGTGAATCCGGTCACGAACGCATTCCCATTCGTATCCACGGTCACGCTGGAAACAAAATCATCGGCGCTGCCCCCCAGGTAGGTCAGGTAAATCAGATTCGTGCCGGTCTGGTCAAACCGGGCGACAAATCCGTCCCCGGTGATTTTTCCGCCGCCAAAATCCTCCTGAACCGCACCCGGGGTGGAGAAGGGCGAGCTGGTGTTGAAATCATCGTTCGCGTATTTCGTGTTGCTGATGGCTTTTTTAGAGAGGGTCTGGCCAGCAAGAAACACCGACCCGTCCGCCGCATCCACCGCCACCGACCAGGCCGCCTCCACCAGGGTGCCGCCGAAATAAGTCGAGTAGGCCAGCACCGGGTCGATCACCAGCGGCAGGGAGGGATTGTAGCGGTCCACCGTAAAAGCGACCTCGTGCGCTCCGAGCAGTTTATAGCCGCCGCTGATTTCCCGGCGCACGCCCTCCACGGTTTGATAAATGAACGGCGCGGGCTGAAGGATTTCATCCTGACCGAGGTGGAGTACCAAGCCACCTTGGGCGTTGAGGGCGATGCGGTCGGCGCCCGTGAAGTGGAGGGTGATCGCTTCGGGAGAGGCGCCCGGCGCCACCGTGAAATCATATTCCAAACGCTGCTGGTTGCCGTAGTACAGCAGGGAGATGCCGGGATAGACCTCCGCGACCTGCACCCGGGCAAACGTGGGGATACCAGTCCGCCATTGTGCGGGCTGGCTGCCGGTGAGGTGATTGATCGTGCCGGACAGGACGCCGTCGCCTCGGACCTGGGCCTGGGAATTGGCGCCGGCGAACTGGAGTTGGACTGTTCGGGTTAGTCCGTCTTTGTGCAGCACGAGCTGGGCCCCGGTGGCGCCGATTGAAAATTGGGCGTCGCGGCCCTGGGCGGTGAAGCCTGCCGGAGAGCCGGCCTCAAAATAAAGCGGGAGGTTGCCAAAGGAGCCGGCGGCATGAGCGGTGGCGGCCGCCGCGGCCAGGGTGAAGGTGAGCCTGGCAAGCCGTCCGGCGATATTTTTCATGGGGGGATACGGCTTCATTTTTAAAATTCGCGGGTGTAGCCGGCCCCGAACTGGAACTGGCCGCTGCTGCCATTGTATTTGTCGTGGGTGATGGGAATGCCGTAGTCGAGGCGCAACGGGCCCAGATGGGGGATGTTCAGCCGGAAGCCCAATCCCACATCGTCATCAAAGTTCCCCGTGAAGGTGGTGCTGCCCGCGCCGACGGAGCCGATGTCATAAAAAGTGGCGATGCGCACGCCCAGCCCGTTGTCTTTTTCCAGCAGCGGAATGCTGTATTCCACCGAGCCGAAGTAGAAGCTATCGCCGCCAATGGGCTCGTCTTTGACATTGGGGTAGGTCGCCGTGGGGGCCTCCCGCGGGGCGACGTTGCGGAATTTGAAACCGCGGAGGGAGTACAGGCCGCCCAGATAGTAGCGGTCGTAGAAGGGGACGTCCGGGCCGGTCAGGCTGGAGGCGATGCCGGTGCGGCCGACCACTTCGATGACATGGCCCTTGGCCAGCCCGGGGAAATACCAGGCGGTGCGCAGCTGGATCTTCAAAAAGGTGGTGGCGCTGCCGACGCTGAGCTCGGGATTGATTTCGGTGCGCTGGCCGTGGTTGGGCAGCTGGGTGCTGTTGCGCGTGTCGTAGGCGAGGCTGGCATTAAAGCGGTTGAACAACTGGGCGCCGGTTTGATCCAAGATGGCCTGGGGCACCTCGGCCTTGCCGGAATTGGGGTCGATCACGGGAGGCACCTGCGGTCCGGGCAGGAACGTGGACTGGTCGTAGGGGCTGTTCAAAGAAATCCCCACCTGCTCGAGGGTGTAGCTGACGCTGCCGATGAAGAAGTCCGTCCACAAGGCCCGTGTGAGGCTGACCCGCATGCCCGAGCGGGTTTCATCAAACATGTTGTTGGGGCTTTCAAAGTTCAGCTGATGCCGGTAGAGGTCTACTCCCAGAGAGAGTTTGCGGTTCAAAAACCACGGCTCAATGAAAGATATCTCATAGTCCTGCCGCTGGGTGCCTAGCTGGGCTTTCAGACGCAGTTTCTGGCCGCCGCCGGTGAAGCTCGGCGGATGGAACAGATCAAAATTGCCCTGCGTCATTTCCACATAGCCGACGAGCGAATCCACCGAGCTGAAGCCCGCCCCGAAGGTTAGGTTTCCCGTATTTTTTTCCGTCACCGCCAGATTCAGGTTTTTGCGGCCGGGAATCGGCGGATCGAGCGGGGCGGGGTCGGTCTCCACCTTTTCAAAGTAATTCAAACCCTCCAGCCGCTGCTTGCTGATCTTCACATGCACCATATCAAACACGTCGCCCGGCGCGATGGCCAGCTCGCGGCGGATGACCTTGTCCTTGGTCTTGAGGTTGCCGGTGATGTTGATTTTTTCGACATAGGTTTTCCGACCCTCGTCGATCTGGAATTCCAAATCCATCGTGCCGGTGTCCACGTTGGGAATCTGGACGACCCGCAGGGTGGCCCCCGGCTGCACGTCGATGTACCCCTTGCCGCCGTAAAAATCCTGCACTGCGGTGGTATCCTTCTTCAACCCCTCCGGTGTGTACGTATCGCC
This sequence comes from uncultured Verrucomicrobia subdivision 3 bacterium, assembly GCA_903835255.1. GTDB lineage: Bacteria > Verrucomicrobiota > Verrucomicrobiia > Limisphaerales > UBA11358 > UBA11358. Next base: position 64,592 of record CAILMI010000026.1, on the reverse strand, counting down.
CACATCCATCCCCAGCCCGTTCGGGCCGGTGGGGCCCTTCACCCGCTGGTAGGCATGGTTGGCCTTCATTCCGGCGATGATCTGGGCGTTGCTGAAAAGTTTGTTGCCCGAAAATTTAACGGAACCCACCTTGTATTGCCGGCCTTCATAGAGATAGAAGGCGATGACCAGGCGGTTGGTCGCCGGGTTGGTGAATTGAACGTCCTTAATCTCGAAGTCGAGGTAGCCGTGTTCCCGGTAAAATCCAGAGAGCTTTTCCTTGTCATCGTCAAACTCGTCCTGTTTGAAGGTGCCGCTGCCGGTCAGCCACGACCACATCCAGTGCTTCCGGGTCTTGACCTGCTTGCTCAATTCCTTGGGGGTGAAAGCCGCCGCGCCGATGAAATCCACGCCGACGATCCGGATTTTCGGGCTTTCCACCATCTGGAAGGTGACCCGCCCGGTGCCGGCATTTTCGTCGATATTCAGGACGTATTTGGCCTGGGTGTCCGGGTAGCCGTATTTCTCGTAGAGCTTCTTGATCTCCTGGACATTGGAAAACAGCTTTTGCTCGTCCAGCGGGTCGCCCACCTTGACTGTGATTTTTTTCTTCAGCTTGCGGTCGCTGAGTTTCTGGTTGCCCTCCAGCTTCACCTCCGTCACCCGCGGGCGCGCCTGCACGATGTAGGTCAGAACCACGCCGCCGTTGGTGGAGGGATCGGCTGAAACGCGGATGTTGTAGAACTGGCCCGTGCCGTAAAGCGAGCGGACGTCGTCCTGGGTGGAGCTGGGACGGTAAGGGTCCTCGGCTTTGGCGCGGATGTTGACGCGGATGAACTGCTCGCTGACCGTCGCCGGCCCGACAAACTTGATGTTGACCCGGTTGATTTTGGTGCCCGCAGTCTGCGCGGCGGCAACGGCGACAAGCCCGAGCCCAAGCGCGGCAGCCAAGAGGCGGTGAAATGATTTCATCGTTTATCGGCCCGGGATGTCTTCGTCGCTGACTTTGGCGGCGTTTTCAAATCGCGTATAAGATTTCAGGAACGTTAAATTCACATCGCCCGTCGGACCGTTGCGCTGCTTGGCGACCAGCAGATTGACCGGCAGCCCGTCGGCTTCGTCGGCGGGCGCGCCGTCTTCCTCGTCGCCCGAGCTCGGTTTGTACAGCAGGCCCACCAGATCCGCATCCTGTTCGATCGCGCCGGACTCGCGCAAATCCGACAGCCGGGGCTTGCGGCTCTTGTCCTTCTCCAGTTCGCGGTTCAGCTGCGCCAGGACGATCACCGGCACATTCAGTTCCTTGGCCAGCGCCTTGATGCCGCTGGAAATATCGGCAATTTCCTGCTGGCGGTTGTCCTGCGATCGTCTCGCAGTAGAATGCAGCAATTGCAGGTAGTCAATCACGAAAAGCTTCACGCCGTGCTGCTGGTGCATCCGCCGCGCCCGCGCCCGCAGGTCCAGGATGGAAAGCCCCGCCGAATCGTCGATCAACAGCTTGGACTTGGCCAGCTTACCCGCCGCGCTGGTCAGCTTGGGGAAATCTGTCTCATGCATGAACCCTTCGCGGATGCTCCGCAGGTTCACCCGCGCGATCGAGCAGAGCATGCGCAGAATCAGCGATTCCGCGCTCATTTCCAGGCTGAAGACGCCCACCGGCTGATTGAGTTCCAGCACGACGTGTTCGACGATGTTCATGGCCAGCGATGTTTTGCCCATCGAAGGCCGCGCCGCGATCACAATCATTTCCGCGCCGTGCAGCCCATCGGTCATCCGGTCCAGATCCGTGAAGCCCGTGCCCAGCCCGTTCAGCGTGCCCTTGCGGTCGAAATAGTTTTCCACCGTCAGGATCGCCTTGCCCACCAGCTCCTTGATCGAGGAGGTGCTGCTTTGCGCCCGCGACTCGTTGATCCGCAAAATCTCCTTCTCCACCTCGTCCAGCAGCGTCTCCACGTCGCCCTGGTAATCATAAACGCGCCCCACCACCCCGGTGCAGGTGGCGATCATGCGGCGCAGCAGGAATTTCTCCTGGAGGATCTCCAGATAGAAGCTCAGGTTCGCCGCGCTGGGGACGGCGTCCTGCAGCTGCCCCAGATACGCGATGCCGCCGATCTGGTCGAGCAGCTGCTGATCCTTCAACCGCTGCTGGAGGGTGATGACATCAATCGCCTCGCGCGCGTCATACATCAGCGCCAAGTTTTCATAGAGGGTCTGATGCCGGAGATCGTAAAAAACCTGATGGCCATCGCCCTTGAGCTTCTCGATGCACTGGCCCATGCACTCGTTGGGCGAGAGCAGCACGCAGCCCAGCACTCCCTGTTCGGCCTCCGACGAATGGGGCGGCAGCCGGTCGATGCCGGGCCGGGCGTCGGCCCTCGACGGCTTCTGCCGTCGCGACTGCTTCAGGTCAGCTGCCGGACTCGCGCTGGCATCGGCGCGCGCCGGGTCGGAAACGGGGTCAACATTCATGCCCATAGGAGACCCGCTGATCGAATCGGCGGCAAGATAAAGTTGTTTTTCTTGTTCACGAAGTTATTCGCCGCGCCCCCCCCCCGCCCCCCATCCCTCACGGGGACCGATGCGCCCCTGAAAGGGGGAAGAAGCGCCGCGACCGGATCCCAAGAGGCCCGCCGGCCCGTCTGACATCCCGGGCGCTATTTCATTTGAGTCGTATCGGGGTTCTGTTGAAAATCCTGTCAATTCCGCCTCCGGTCAGTAGACTGCGCGGCTGTTGCCACTATGAACCGCAAGCCCTCCATTCTGGTTATTTTCCTGACGGTCTTCATCGACCTCATCGGCTTTGGTATTGTGGTGCCGCTGGTGCCGCTTTTCAGCCGGCATTATGGCGCCAGCGGCTTCGTCATCGGCGTCATCATCGCCTCCTTCTCGGCGATGCAGTTTCTCTTCTCGCCCCTCTGGGGGAAACTCTCGGACCGGCACGGCCGCCGGCCGATACTGCTGATCAGCACCGCTGGCGCGGCTTTTTCCTATGTGCTGTTCGCCCTCGCTTCCGGATTGGAAAACCACACGCTGGCGCTGGGGGCGCTGCTCGTCTCCCGCATGTTCGCGGGCGCCTGCGGCGGGAACATCACCGTCGCCCAGGCCTACATTGCGGACATCACGCCGCCGGAAAACCGGTCCAAGCGGATGGGGCTGATCGGCATGGCCTTCGGGCTCGGCTTTATCTTTGGTCCGGTCATCAGCGGGGTCGCGCTGAAACTGGGGGGAGCTACCGCGCCGGGCTGGACAGCGGCGGCGCTGTGCGCGTTAAACTTTTTCCTGGCCTATTTCATCCTGGCCGAAAGCTGGAAGCCCGATTCCACCCCCGTCCCGCACCGTCCGCGTTTCGCACAATGGACGCGCACGCTGTCCCAGCCCAAAACCGGCCTGTTGATCCTGGTTTTTTTCCTCGCCACCTTTGCCTTTAGCTGTTTTGAGAGCACTCTGCCGCTCCTGGTGAGTGATCATTTCAACCTCGGCGTCAGCATGGATGAAACAAAATCCGCAACCACCGTCATTTCCCTGTTTGTGTTCTGCGGGCTCATTGGGGCCGTGATCCAGGGCGGGGCAATTGGGCGGCTGGTGAAGAAGTTTGGCGAGCCCAAGCTGATCGCCGCCAGCCTCTTCATGACCGGCCTCAGTCTCGTGCTGCTGCCATTCCTGAAGGGCGAAGGCCCGTTGCAATGGTCGGCGGTGTTGCGCGGCGCCGATGGGCCGTGGATTCGCATGCTGCTGGCGCTGGCGCTTCTGTCCGTCGGCTCCAGCCTCACTCGGGCGCCGCTCTTCGGGCTGCTTTCGAATCTCACCCCGCCGAACGAGCAGGGAGCCACCCTCGGCATCGCCCAAAGCATCGGCGCCCTGGCGCGCATCCTTGGCCCCATTTTCGCCGCGACGCTATATGTCCAAATGGCCATGCTGCCCTACGTGATCTGCGGGGCGATCGCCATATTTGCCGGCCTGCTGGTGTTTCAGCGCCTGTGCTCCCCGGCTGACGTGCCGGCTGCGACAACCCCCGGCCCGGCAAGGTGAGGGAGCGAATTCTTTGAAGAACTAAATCCCACGGTTTGGCGATCCAATAGGAGGGGGCGTAAAAATAGCGATGGGTTTATTTAATGAGCGGGCTTCCTTCAATGGCGGTGTGAATCCGGCTCAGCTCTTGGCTCTTGGCGTCCCTGGCGCCTTGGCGGTTAATTCGGACGATAGGGTTCCAGCTTGCAATCCACCAGCGTCACGTCGGCGTCGATGACCACATCGGGCTTTTTAATCTGCCGGAACGTTGAGTTATAAATCCGCACCCCGCGGATGCTGGCGCCGGGAAACCCCCTCACGTTCAGCACGCGCGGAATGTCTGCCCCCTGGATATTTTCCATCACGATGTTCCGGGCGACGGGATTGAAGCTGCCCCGGGCACCTTCCTCATAAAGGAAATCGATCTGTAACACGGAATCCGAAACCCGTCCGACCTTCACGTTGCGCATGAAGATATTCTGCAGCACCCCGCCGCGCATGGCGTTGGATTTCAGCCGCAGCGCGCAGGTCAGGTCCGGACTGCTCATCTCGCAGTTCTCCACAAAGACGTTGCTGCAGCTGCCGGAGATTTCGCTGCCAATGGTCACGCCGCCGTGGCCGTCCCGCATCGTGCAATTCCGCACAACAATGTTCTGGGACGGCACGCCCACGCGGCGGCCGTCGGCATTCCGCCCGGATTTGATGGCGATGCAGTCGTCGCCGGTATCGAACAGGCAGCCTTCGATCAGCACGTCCGTGCAGCTTTCCGGGTCGCACCCGTCGTTGTTGGCCCCGTGCGAGACGATGTCCACACCGCGCACGGTAACGTTGGTACAGAGCAGGGGGTGCAGCTCCCACATCGGCGAGCGGCGAATGCGGACCCCTTCGATCAGGACGTTCTGGCAGCGGTTGAATTCGACGAAGCTCGGGCGCAGGAAATCGCCTGCCCCGAAACGGCGTTCGGCGACGGGCGTGTTGGCCTCCATCATTTTTACAAGGCGCGCGCGCGCCGCCTTTTGCGTTCCGTCCTCCTTGTTTTTCTGGCCTTTCCACGCCAGCCAGTTGGATTCAGCCGCCTGGCCGTCCAGCATTCCGGCCCCGGTCACGGCGACGTTTTTTTGTTCAAACGCATAGATCAGGGGCGAGTAGTTGTAGCATTCGATTCCCTCGAATCGAGTGAATACGGCGGGCAAATAAGCTTGGGGGTCGGTGCTGAATCGCAGCACGGCATTCGTTTCCAGATGCAGATTCACCCCGCTCAGCAGATGGACCGGGCCGGTCAGAAAGTCGCCGGCGGGAACCACAACCCTCCCGCCGCCCGCTTCAGCGCAGGCGGCAATCGCCTTCCGGATCGCGCCGCCGCAGTCCGCCTTGCCATCCCCGACCGCGCCATACCGCGTGATGACAAAGTCGCGCGCAGGAAATTGCGGCGGGACGATGCGCGCCAGGATCTCCGGCACCTGATCCCATTCCGACGGCGCCGCGCGAAGGGGGAGGGAGATCATCAGTCCGAGCACCGAGAGGAGGAATTGTTTTTTCATGGGATGAATTGTCTGCTGTGTTTGTCTGCTGTGAGGATTGCCGCGGATTTTTAGCGAGTCTGTCTGTAAATCTGTTGGTGATTTGTGAGCCGAGGCTCACGGGGATTGTTTTGGGTCCAGGCCCGTCACCTGCGAGTTCTCGAGGACGACCAGGTTCGGCCGGGGCAGGGTGTAGCCGGTTTTTTTCTGGCGCGCTTTTTCCGCCTCGCCCCACCAGGCCGCGCCATTCCCGTCAATCACGCCGCCGCCGGTCAAACGGACTTCCTCCAGATCCTTGCCGCCCAGAAATGGGATGAAATCACTGCCGCTTTTCGCCGCCAGCCAGTCGCCGGGCACCTTCATGAAATGTGCCTGGTTCGTGCTGGCCAGCAATGTGGCGCCGGGATCCAGCAGCACCGTGGTCCGGGTGCGAAGCGTCAGCGGCTGGCTCAAATAGGTGCCGGGCGGGAAGAGCACCGTGCCGCCGGCGGGCTGGCGGGCGTCCAGCGCCTTTTGGATCGACGCCGTATCCATGGATTTGCCGTCGCCGGAGGCGCCGAAGTCTCGCACGCTAAAGGTCGCCGCACCCAGCGGCAATGCCAGGGACAAAAAAAGGAAGAGGCGACGGCTCATGGTGGATTCTGGGCGGGCCGGCAAAACCGCGCCGGTGCCCCGGTTTTTTAAGTGCCGGACTCGTGATTATTTTTTCTTTTTGGGCGCGGGGTCGTCCATGCCGGGAAAAGCCATGTACTGCTTTGCGTTGGCATAGCAGATGTTCCGGATCATCGGGCCGACCAGCTTTTCATCGTCGGGAATCTCGCCGTTCGCAATGTCGCGGCCGACCAGATTGCACAGCGTCCGCCGGAAATATTCATGTCGCGGATAGCTCATGAACGAGCGCGAGTCGGTGATCATGCCGATGAATCGGGCCAGCAGGCCGAGGTTGGACAGCGCATTGATCTGCATCTCCATGCCTTCTTTCTGGTCGAGAAACCACCAGCCGGACCCATACTGGATTTTGCCGGCGGAGGTGCCATCCTGAAAATTCCCGATCATCGAGGCGAAGACGTAGTTGTCCGCCGGATTCAGGTTGTAAATGACCGTCTTGGGCAGGGTGTTTTCGGAGTCCAGCCGGTTGAGATAAGCGGCGAGCGTTTGCGCCTGAGGGAAATCCCCAATCGAATCAAAGCCCGTGTCCGGGCCGATCTGCTTGAGCAGCCGGCTGTTGTTGCTGCGCAGTGCCCCGAGATGCAGCTGCTTGGTCCAGCCTCGCTTCGCGTCGAGCTGCCCAAACAGCACCATCATAAACGAGGCGAACTGGGAGTGTTCCTCCGGCGTCACCTGCCCGCCGCGGCGGGCCTTGTCGAAAATGCCGGCGGCCACCTTCTCTGTACAGAAATCGGCATGGCAATGGTTCAATCCATGGTCGGATAACCGGCAGCCCTGCGAATGGAAAAAGGCATGGCGCTTCTCCAGCGCCAGAGTGAAGGCGCCAAAGCTGTTGATGTCCACATTTGCGGCGGCAGACAGCTGCTCCACCCACCGGTTGAAGGCGGCGGGGGCATTCACAATGAGCGCCCGGTCCGGCCGGAATGCCGGCAGCATGCGGGTCGGGTGACCCTGGGCCGCAAAGGCGCGGTGATGTTCTAGGGTGTCCACCGGATCATCCGTCGTGCAGACGACCTTGACCTTGAATTTCTTAAGGATGCCCTGGGTGGTGAGTGCGGGGGTGGCCAGCTGCTCGTTCGCCCGCTGCCAGATTGTTTCGGCCGTGGTTTCATCCAGAAGGTCCGTGATGCCAAAATAGCGTTTGAGCTCGAGATGGGTCCAGTGATACAGCGGGTTGCGCAGGGTCTGCGGCACGGTCCTGGCCCAGGCGAGAAACTTGTCGTGCGGCGTGGCTGACCCGGTGCAGAATTTTTCCGCCACCCCGTCGCTGCGCATCGCCCGCCACTTGTAATGATCGCCCTCCAGCCAGATCTCAAACAGGTTCTTAAACCGGCGGTTGCTGGCAATGTCCTGGGGAGGAATATGACAGTGATAATCAAAAATCGGCTCGGCTTCGGCGTACTTGTGGTAGAGCCGGCGCGCGGCCGGAGTGCTTAACAGAAAATCCTCGTGAATGTAGGGCATAAAATTAGGAGCCGAGCAGCAGGGGTTTCATGTGCCGCTCAAACAGGTTTTCAGTGACGTTCCGGGCCACAACTGCCTCGTGATTTTTGAGCGCCTTCAGATAGCGGTCGCCTTTTTTCGCCGCCACCTTGAAGCTCACATGCAGCAACTGACGGAAGCTCGGGTTGTATCCTGGGTTTTTCCGGTCGTGCCGGAGCGCGGAAACAAATTGCTCCGAACTCCATGCATTTACCACCGCCGCCGTCGGCAGCTGCGCCGGATTGATGTCAATCACGCTGGCGTAAGGCGCGCAGAATTCATCCACATGCTCCCGCGCGTAGGCGTAGATTTCCTTTGCGATCTCCAGGCCATCCCCGCCCGCTTCCGCCAGCCCGATGATCTCCTCCAGCCAGGTCGTGCCCGCCGTCTTGATGTGCACCCCCGCATCAAACTTCTTCAGGGCGCGGCGCATCGGCTCGTATATGGAAAATTTGTCGCTGCCGGAGTGGACGCTCAGCTTCAGCGACGGCGGCAGGCCGTATTTTTGGATGGCATAGGCGATGACGGCGAGGTCCTCGTTGAATTCCTTCTCGAATTGTTTCACATCCCCCACGTAGTCCACGCCCTTGTTAAAACGGCCGGTGAATTTGGGGGCAATGGTCTGCAGGGGGATTTTCTGGTCGGCGATCGCCGCCAGGATGATCAGCAGCTCCGGCGGGGTCTGCGGGCTGTCCGTTTCGTCCATGGAAACTTCGGTGATGAAGTGCTCCGCGCCCTTGGCCCGGACGATGTGCTGGTAGATCTTCCCCGCATCCTGAACGGCCAGCAGGAATTTGTTGGCCACCCGCTCCACTTCGGCGCGGGAAATGGCAAAAGGCTGGTCGATATGCGGGATGGACACGGTGCCGATGAGTTCGGGGTGACGGTCCACAAACGCCTTCACATCGGCGGCGGCGGCCGGCTTGCCGATGCTATCCGCCACATCAATCGTGAAAAAATCCGAGGGCGCGATGAAGCGATCCACCGTCTCTAGGCGGATGTGATCGGCGTCCACGTGATAGGGGCTTTTCCAGCCAAGCGCCTGCACGGCCGCATCGGCCTCGGCGCGCAAGCTGGACGGCTCGGTGCCGATGAAGGAATGCTCGCGGTTGGATTTGTTCCAGACTGGCACGAAATGGGCGCCCAGTTCGGTGGCGAGCACGCAGGCCCGCAGCTGCGCACGGCCTTGCTGGCCAAAACGGTCGCCCATGCCAAAGGAAAATTTCCCCAGAGAAAGATAGTGGTTCATGGTGTTGTTGCTTATGCGCTGAAGACATTATCAAAAACGGCGCCGAAATCGCCATGTTCTTTTGCAGAGTACCTTGAAAAAAATGCACCGGACGCCGGGGGCAGGTGCGGATCCAGGTTCCGCTCCCGTCGCCGTTAAACCGCTTCAAAAGCGTGGTCCGGGCGGGTGATGCGGGATCCCCAGCCGTCTCCCCCGATGCCGTTCGGTGGTGTTTTCTGGGGTGACCGGCTTTGAATCTATCCCCGTCCTCGAAAATGAAATTGCGCTGCGGGACTTTTTTTGAGAGTATTTGGGCCGGTTTTTTAAAATCAATTATCGATTTTTAAAAAGTCGGTGTAGTTGCGCGGTTAGCTCAGTGGTAGAGCATTACCTTGACACGGTAGGGGTCGGAGGTTCAAACCCTCCATCGCGCACCATCTTCTGCCTGAAATGGCTCCCCTTGTTGGATTGATTCCCCATTGTTTTTATTGGCTATTTCCAATTTTTTGGCCATGTCCGCCAGAAAACGTCATGAAACCCAGCGCCAAGAAATGAAAAAGTACCGCGTTCGGTTCCGTTTTGTTTTCCCATCGGCGACGCCTAAATCAGGGATGGGCTACCGATAAAATTTTGATTGGCCGTGATTGGAATCCTATTTTTTCGGCGACGTGGCGACTGCGGTGCAGCGACATGTTGCCGAGTGCCACGCCGACAGCGTAGAGCCAATTCAGGGTGGGACGTAATTGTTCCAATCGCATTTCAAACGGGATGGAATCTATTGAATTCCCCGGTAAAATGGAACGCAAGCCTGTCCGAGCAGAACCTTGCCCCACCCCAAAAAACCGCCAGCTCCCAAGGCTCCGGTATTCACCGCACGGTGAATGTGGAGCTCGCCGCTGCGGGCGTTAGGCCTGCCAGCCATCGGCGAGACCGCGCCGGCCAGCCTGTAGGGCAAATCGGCTCACGGCCTTCTCAGTTTTCTGCCGCAGCTAGACCTTGGGAAAATTTAGCAATGTTCCCGGCAGCATGGCGGATCTCGAAGCCGTGCCGGATATTCCCGTCAGCGCCAAGTGCGCGCTGAGCCTAGATGGCGCGGCCACGCGGGCTTGCAGACGATGATCGGATGCATGCTCGAAGTCAGCGTGATGATTCGCGCGGCTGCGCATCTGGCGGAACTGGGGATTTCCTGCATTTGGAGGGGAATCTGCTGATCGCCTCCGACCTGTTTGAAGGCGCGTTGGATCGGGGAGCCCTCTCATTCGCCACCGACGGAAAGAAGCTGGGCGTCCAAGTGAGACCGCGATAAAACCGCCTACTGCAGCTTGACTGAAAACAGGCTTCCGGTAGTCATTTTGACAAGATCGCCGCCGTAAAATTCTTTGCGATAATCCTCGGTTTCAAGGAGATGCTGCCGCAAATCTTTTTTGTCACGGCACAAAATGTATTTCAGCTCTTTTAGATTGGAAGACCACCGGAAACCGTTAAAAAATTCCGCGCCGGCAAATTGCGTCTTGTAAAGCGCCGCGTCGGAGTAGCAGGTGCCCAGATAAAAAAATTCCCTGCCCTGCTCGGCAAAGAGCGCCACCGCCGAGGTCATCATGAACATGCCGAGGTTTCGTGAATAATAATTTAGGTCGTAGAAAGCATAGTAATAAAACGCCAGCGCCTTGCCTTCCAGATACAGCATGGCCACGCCAACTTCCTTGCCGTTCGCCGTATCGGTAAATACGAGCAGATGCGAAATAATCGGCGCGCCGAACAGCCCGTCGAGACGCTCGTAGGTCATCACGTCCTTGCCAAACTTGATGTCGGCGTAGGTCTTGAAAAACTGGCGGCGTTCCGGCGTGTAATCGAATTTGTCGCGCGCCACGAGCTTCACCTCAATCTCCGCGCCCTTGCGCAGGATGCGGCGATTTTCGGACGACGGCTTGAACTTCGCCAGGTTCACTCGCACATGGCGACACAAATAAAACCGGTCCAGATTGCGGGAAGACGGCAGGAATCCGGCGTTGAAAATATCCGCTGGCGTCTCATCCGGTTCGGGAACGGCCCAGATCGCATACGGGAACTGGTAGTTCTCGTAATCGGAGTTTTGTTCAGAGAAAAGGAGTTTCATTTTAATGAGCCGCGAAAGTTCGCCAATGCACCGCAAATCATGCGGGCACAGTTTCTGTTCGTGTCAATTCGTGGTTGAACCGTTTACCGCCTTGCGCCGCAGCCGCAGCCGCCAGTTGGTCAGCACGTCGTATGTCACAGATTTTTTCAGCTTGGCAATGTCGCGCACGGTGATTTCGTGGGCGCCTTGCGGGCCCATCAGCACGGACTCGTCCCACATCTGCGCCTGCGGAATGTCCGTGATATCCACCATCAGCGCGTCCATCGCGATGCCGCCGATGATCGGGGCGCGCCTGCCGTGGATGAGCGCGCATCCCTCGTTGCGCACGCGGGGAAAACCGTCGCCGTAGCCGATAGGAAGAATCGCGATGCGCCGCTCGGACGGCGCAGTGTAATGCATCCCGTAGCCGACAACTTCGCCGGGTTTCAGTTTTTGGATCGCCGCAATTTTCGCCTTCACCGACATCACCGGTTCGATGCCTTCAATTTTCCGACAGACCTGCGAGGGGAAAACACCGTAAAGCAAAATGCCCACGCGCACCATGTCCAGATGCGCCTGAGGCAAATCCAGGAAGCCGCCGCTGTTGCAGGTGTGACGGAGCTTAACGGAAATCCCTTTTTGCTCCATCGCGCGCAGCACTTCGCTGAACCGCGCGAATTGAAGGTTCGCAAAATTCTTCTCCGCTTCGTCCGACTGCGAGAAATGCGTCATCACGCCTTCGAGCAATAAGGATTTTTCGGCGACAATTGTTTCGATGAGCGGCAGCGCCTCTTCCCAGCGCACGCCGTAACGGCTCATGCCGGTGTGGATTTTAACGTGTACCGGAACCTGTTTGCCAAACGCCGCTGCTATTTTCGCCAGCCTGCGGACGGTGTGCAATTCGTTCACGCAAACCGTCAGGTGGTGCGCGACGCACCATTCGAGTTCGGCCTCCTGCCGTTCGCCGAGAAGCAGCAGCGGCGCGGTGATGCCGCCTTCCCGCAGGAGCATCGCCTCCTCGAGCGTGCTCAAGCAAAAGCCCCATGCGCCTTCCTCGACCGCGACGCGCGCGACGTCGAGGGCGCCATGGCCATAGGCCTCGTCTTTCACGACGGCGAGCAGTTTCACCCCGCGCGGCAGGTCGCTGCGGATGAGTTGCAGGTTGCGGCGCAGCTTACCGAGGTCAATCTCAGTCCACGCCGGCCGCAGCGGAAAATTTTCAGAATCCAATTTCATCGAACGAACAAATTAAACCATGGAAGGACGCCTAGGGACACAGATTTTGAAAGCGCATCGAAACGGAATCGCATTGATCCGTGTCCCTCCATGGTTGAAAATCAAACTGTACCCGGCGGCCATAAGCTCTGGCCGACATCCGTGCGGAAATAACTGCCCGCGACCCGGATTTTACGGATGTTGGCGTAAGCTTTGGCGATCGCGGTTTTGAGAGTTGGCGCCAGCGCGCTCACATCGGCGATGCGGTGGCCGGTGGTCATGAGTTTGCCGTCCGCGCCGCGCGCAACCTCGTTCCACCACACGTCGCAGTCGAATTTGCCGTTCACCTCCAGCGGCAGCTGCGGCCCGCGCACCTGCGTGAACGGATAGCCATAACCGGCCAGCGTGAGCGAGCAGCCGAAGTTCAATTTATTTTTGAACTCCAGCTTTAATTTTTCGTTCCGCGCCGTCCGCAAAATAATTTCCGCCGGCTTTTTTAGCATCCGCAAAATCATCGGGCCGGAAGTGATGCCGATGCGGATGTTGTATTCGATGACGTGCCATTTGCCGCCCCGTTTGATGGCGGTCACTTGGAGCGGCCCATGGTACTGGGCTTCGCGCAGCCAAGGCATCAGCGGATGAATCAATTCCCGCGCCAGGCCGTATTTGTCGTTTTCGTCGCGTTCGATCAGTCCTCCGAGCGGCGCGCCGGCGACGATGCCCATGTTGCCGTTGAAGGCGTATTTATATTCCTGGTTTGTCACGAGCGAATGGATTTCGCCGCCGCTGACGAGTGCAATGTGCCCGGCCTCGGCACGACCGAGATATTCCTGCAAAAAAACGCCCTCGGCATAATTCACCTGCCGAAGCCAGGCGCGCGTGTCGGACACCGTTTCACACAAAATTGTATGAACCGGGCTGGTCGGCGAGCAGAGCGGATTCTTGATGACGAATGGCTGCGGATTTTTTTCGAGGACTTTCTCGGCTTCGATGCGGTTAGACGCAACGAAGGATTTTGGAAATGGAATCTTGAAGCGCGCGCAAAGTTCGCGCGCAAAATCGCGTTCGCGTTCAATCCTCATCGCCTCCCCGGTTGGGCTAAAAATGCCAACACCCGATTCCACCATATTTTTCGCCCACGGCTGCATCGCCCAGTCAATGGACTGCGGGATGGCCACATCCGTTTTGTTTTTGCTCAAGAGCGGCACTGGGCTCGGAAACGTCTCGTGCGAAAAAGTTTTGCCGACAAGCGACGGTGCAAAATGACCATAATTACGCGTGAGATACGTTGAAACATCCGCGCCGGTGTCCGCCAGCGCCCGCCCGATGCTGTGCGCGAACGAGCCGACACCCAACACCATGATGCGATTTGCTGGCGGCGAGGCCGCTAGCCCCGTTTTGTTTTGTTTCACCTCGTAATTTTTCACCAATGGCACGGGTTACGCAACCGGATTAAGCATCCTGAAGGGTAATATTCGCACTGGAAAATATCGATTAGCAGAGATTAATGAGGCCGCCAGTTGCAAAATTAGTATTTCCCAGCGGGCCGCGAGCGCGCCAGCGTAAAGCTTGATGTTTGACAGAAGTCTCATCAGCCGGTCGCAGTGGTCTAAAAATGATTTTTTCGAATCGAGCGAGACTATTTTAATAAGCGCAATTTGGCAGAGAAACGCGTCTGGGCAATAGGCTTGATCAGCCTGGTGGCGACCAGCGGCGCGTTTAAATATGATTTTGTGCCGCCCGATGGCGTCGCCTAGCGCATCTTCCTCGCGATCGCACCCCTAAAAACTGGGGTCCCGAAAAAACAGTTTTTCCCTGACAGGGGGCGCCTTTTTTTCTAAATTGCGGCATGAAACGGCCGCCGTTAATTTTGATTACGCCCAGCGTTGAACTGCGCGGTGTGGAATTTAGTGATTTGTCCGTCAGCCTATCCCTCCGGTATGTCAATGCGATCCTGGCGGCGGGCGGACTGCCGATCATCGCGCCGGCGACAACCGACCGGGCTTTGCTGGCAGAAAGCGTGCGCCATGCGGATGGCGTGCTATTTACCGGCGGCGATGACATCAACCCCAACCTCTACGACGCCAAACTGCCGCGCGCGATCCTCAAAACCGTGAAGCAGACGCCGGACAAGGGCCAGCGCGACGCGGCTGAATTAATTTTGATCGCGGAAATTTTTCGGCAGCGCAAGCCCATGCTGGCCATCTGCCGCGGCCACCAATTGCTGAACGTGGCGTTTGGCGGAAAACTCATCGCGGACATCGCGAAGCAGTCGCCGGGATTCTTGAACCATCGGCGCATGGATCGGGCGTTTGATCTGGTGCACGATACGGAGGTGGTGCCCGGCTCGCTGCTGGCAAAAATCACCCGGAAACACCGCCTGGGCGTGAACAGCACGCATCATCAGGCAATTGCCGAGCCGGCGGATCCGTTTGTCGCCACGGCGCGCAGCTGTGACGGTCTGGTCGAGGCAATTGAACTTCGGCCGGATCTGGCGGCCCAGATGCCGTTCCTCCTGGGTGTGCAGTTTCATCCTGAACGGCTGGTCCAGAAAGGGGCCTGCTACCGGGCGATTTTCCGCAGCTTTGTGCTGGCATGTCAAACCGCGCCGCCGGCAAAAAAATTCAAGCGGGCCAATAATTTTCCCAAGCCGGCAATTTTTTCAAAAGCAAATCTATGAGCGCGAGTTCTCAAGTCCGGTCGGAAGAATTTTTGCAGATCAGCGGCCAATTCAAACTCGGCGCGCTGGTCACCGAATCGTCGCACCCGGTCACGGCGCATTTGAGCGAGGTGGCAAAAGGCGATATTGCCGCCGCGTTGGATTTGCTGTTTCAAGCTGATGAAGACGTGCTGAAAAAATTTCGCGAGTTCGCGTCATCCGGCCGCGCGGAAAAAATAGCGGCGACCGTTTTGGCCGCCGTTAAAAACGGCGGGCGGGTTTTCTTCACCGGCTGCGGTTCGACGGGCCGGTTGAGCATTCTGCTGGATTCCATCTGGCGCGATTTCTGGCAGCAGCGCGGCCGCGCTGATTTTGAAAACCGCACCTTCAGCGTTATGGCTGGCGGCGATTACGCGCTCATTAAATCAGTGGAAGGCTTCGAGGATTTCACCGCGTTTGGTCGAAAACAAGTCGCGGACCTCGGTGTGTCGGCCAAGGATGTGGTGTTCGCCATCACGGAAGGCGGCGAAACCTCGTTCGTCATCGGCACGGCCTGGGCGGGCGTGGACGCGGGCGCGAAAGTTTATTTTGTCTATAACAATCCCGATGACATCTTGTGCGAGCACGTTCAGCGCAGCCGCGAGGTGATCCAAGACGCGCGCATCGAAAAGATCAACCTTGCCACCGGGCCGATGAGCATCACCGGCTCGACGCGGATGCAGGCGACGTCAATCCAGCTGTGCGTCTTGCTGGCGATTTTGGAAATCGTCGCCTGCGAACTTTCCGGCCAGAAATCGGCGGAGGTCGCGGCGCACTTTCTTGCCAGGCTGGAAGAGCTGTTCAAAAATCTGCGCTCGCCGGAGCTGCTGGAGGCGCTGGCAAAAATCGTTGCGCTGGAGGAATCGGTTTATCGCAGCGGACACCAGAACAGCTATTTTGCCGATCGCCTGGGCATTGATGTTTTAACGGACACGACCGAGCGTTCGCCCACCTATTGCACGCCGCCGTTCCGCAAATTTGACGACGCCACGGCCGCCGAATCCTGGGCGTTTTTATTTTTGCCTGACGAGCAGACGTCGGACGCTTGGCGCAACATTCTTAAACGCGAACCGCGCTGCGTCGTGTGGGCCGAAGCGGAAGTCCGCGGGCTGGTGGAGGCGGCGAAAGTCGATCGCACGCTGGAAATCGTCGGTAAAATCAGGGCGACCGAGTTGCTGCGCTACAAAATTGACCGCCACGGCCTCCGGCATCGGTCGCTCGGATTGAAGGACAGCGCGATTGCCGTCATGGCGGCGGGGGAGAAGCCGTCGGCGCGGCAATTTCAACTAGACCAACTCGCTACGGCGCAAAAGAACCAGGCGCAGACCGGCTTGATTTATTTTGGCCCGGAACGGGCGGGCGATCTTTCGTCGGCCGCCGGAATTTCAGTTCTGGTATCCGTGCCCGAAGCGAATTTGCTGCTCGATGGCGTGACGCGTGTGGCGGTGAAGCTGGTGATGAACGCCGTTTCCACCTGCACGATGGTGCGGCTCGGCCGCGTGATGGGCAATTACATGATTTGGGTGGTGCCGAGCAATCTGAAGTTGATTGACCGTGCGACGCGTTACATCGCCCAGCTGACGCGCTTGGATTATGTGGCGGCCAACGCGCTGCTGTTTGAGATCATCGAATACGTGGAGCCGCGCATGAAGGCGGATCAGGCGTATCCGCCGGTGGTGGGCATGGCGGTGTTGCGTGCGAAGGAAGCCCTGACCAACGAACAGGCGGAGGAGCGGTTGCGGAAAAACCTTGCGCTGTAATCAAGCCGCCTGCCCCGGGATTCACACGATTTCAAGGGCTCGCGAATACGTCCGGCGCGTTGGATTGGCGCGCGGTTTTTCCACTGGGCGAGACGCGCCGGTTCTACGGCAGGCGAGGACGTCCGCCGCTGCAAACACGGGGGAAAAATCTGCGCCGTTCTGGAGCGCCTCTTGGCGTCCTTGGAGCCTTGGCGGTTCATTCGGAATGCAGGGTTCCGACTCAATGCCACTTTTTGTTGCCGCTGGATTTCGGCGGTGTTTTCGACGCCGTGCTCACCTTCTGAATTTCAAGCGCAGTTCCGATAGCAGGGTGGTCTCCCAGGTGCTGAGGTTGTTGTCGGAAGTCATAATCTGCTCCACTGCGACGAGCACCTGTTTTTGCTGGGAGCGGTCGGTGAACGCCCCCGCCAATCCCATGGCCATTTCCTTGGCTTTCTGAATCGATTGAATCCCAGGCCGGATTCGCGTCACGGCGGCATCCCATTGCCGCTGCCGGTCCGCCTCCTCGGCGAATCCCCCGCGCGCCAACAATTCCTGCAGGCGTTCTTCTTCCGGCGAGGAAAGGTGCCCGTCGGCGTACATGGCCAGGATCAGCAAATCAAAAAGCGCCTCGTGTTGGGCGGTTGAAAACCCCGTGAGATCGATGTCGTTCATGCCTGGAAGGGTACCAGAGTCGCCGGGATTTGTGTCGAAATAATCTTCTCTTTAGGGAATGAACCGCGAGCCGCAGTGCTCCGGGAAAAGAGGGGGACGCGGTTGGCTGAACCGAAACGACATCCGCCCGCCGCAGCTGGCCGGCGGTTGAGAGCGGCGACCGCCCGCGGCCTACTAGGGAGATTCAATTCTGCCGCATGCCGCGCACCGCACTCCTGCCACGTCGGGTAAACTGTGTATTTTAACCCGCCCTAAAAAAAATAAAAAAAAGGATTGCATCCCGTTTTACATTTGATAGATTCATTTTTCCTTTGCGCCTAAAAATGCAGAGGTTAGCAAGTATGGTGAACCGACAACTGATCCCTCACGGGGACAGGAATAATGGCTCGCCGGCTCCCAAGAGTTGCTAACTTGGATATTATTTATGCCAGTTAAATCTTTTAGACCGTTAACGCCGTCTCTGCGCTACGTCACGTTCGCAGATTTCAGCGATATTACGAAGACGAAGCCCGAGAAGTCGCTGGTTGTCACGCGAAAGAAATCGGGCGGCCGTAACCATTACGGACGCGTCACCGCGCGCGGCATCGGCGGCGGCCACAAGCAGAAAATCCGCCTCGTGGATTTCAAGCGGAATAAGCACGGGATTCAGTCGGTGGTTTCGGCCATTGAGTACGATCCGATGCGTTCGGCTCGCCTGGCGCTGTTGGATTATACCGACGGCGACAAGCGCTACATCATCGCCCCGGTCGGGGTGGTGGTGGGATCTAAAATCTCCAGCGGCCCCACGGCTCCCCCGGAAGTGGGCAATGCTCTGCCGCTCAAGTCCATTCCGGTCACCACGGCGATTCACAACATTGAGATCACCCCGGGCCGCGGAGGTCAGATGGTGCGCTCGGCGGGCGGTTCGGCCACGCTGATGTCGCGCGACGAGGGTTTTGCGCAGATCCGGCTCCCGTCCGGCGAAATCCGTCGCATCAATGAGGAGTGCTATGCCACCATCGGACAGGTCGGCAATACGGAGCACGAAAATGTCATTCTCGGCAAGGCAGGCCGCACCCGGCACCGCGGTCATCGCGGCATCACCCGCGGCGTGGCGCGCAACCCGGTGGACCATCCCAATGGCGGCGGTCAGGGCAAATCCAAGGGCGGCGGCGGCTGGCAGCAGCTGGTGTCCCCGTGGGGCTTTGTGGCTAAGGGCGGCAAGACGCGCGCCAAATATAAATCCTCAAACCGCTTCATCGTGGTTCAGAGAAACGGTTTGCCGATGAAAAACAAATAATTTTTTATGGGACGTTCGATTAAAAAGGGTCCGTTTGTGGATTTCAGCCTGCTGGACAAAATCCAGAAGGCTAAGGCGACCAATCAGAAGACCCCGATCAAGACCTGGTCGCGGCGCTCAACCATCACGCCGGAATTCATCGGCCTGACCTTCACCGTTCACAACGGCAAGATTTTCAACCCGGTGTTCGTCACCGAAAACATGGTGGGCCACAAGCTGGGTGAATTTTCGCTCACGCGCACCTTCAAGAAACACGGCGCGCACACGGCCAAGGCGGAGGCCAAATAGTCCAATCGTTTTTATGGAAGCTTTTGCAATTTTAAAAAACGTGCCCATGTCCGCGCAGAAGATGCGCGAGGTGGTCCGTCAGGTGCAGGGTCTGGGCGCGCTGGAGGCGATGGCAGTGCTGCAGATCGTGCCGCGCAAGGGGGCGCGCCTGGTGTCCAAGGTCCTGCGCTCGGCGATTGCCAATGCCGAGAACAACAAGAATTTGAAGCCGGAAACATTGCGCGTGAAGGAGGCGGTGGCCGGAACCGCAACCACCCTCAAGCGTTTCACGCCCAAAGCGCGCGGCTCGGCCGGTCCGATCCTTAAGCGCCGTTGCCACATTAAAATCACGGTTTCCGACGAATAATTGGTATGGGACAAAAAGTTAATCCAATCGGCTTGCGCGTCGGTGTCAACAAGGACTGGCGCTCGAAGTGGTATGCCAACAAAAAAGATTTTGGCGGCCTGCTGACGGAAGACCGCAAGATCCGCGACTTTCTAAAGAAGAAGTTGGAGGGCGCCTCGGTGCCCAAGGTTTTGATCGAGCGCGCCACCAGCCGCTGCCGCGTCACTATCATGACCGCCCGCCCCGGCGTGGTCATCGGCCGCAAAGGTTCCGAAATTGACAAGCTCAAAGAAGACTTGAGCAAGTTGACCGGCAAGGAAGTTTACGTGGACATCGTCGAGGTCAAGACCCCTGAGCTGGATGCCCAGCTGGTCGCCGAAAATATCGCGCTGCAAATGGAGCGCCGGGTGTCATTCCGCCGGGCAATGAAAAAAGCCCTTCAGACCGCCCGGGATTTCGGCGCGGAGGGAATCAAGATCCGCTGCGCAGGTCGTCTGGGCGGCGCGGAAATTGCCCGTACCGAGATGTACCACTGGGGCCGGGTGCCCCTGCACACCCTGCGTGCGAATATTGATTACGGTTTCGCCGAGGCTCTGACCATGTACGGCAAGCTGGGTGTGAAGTGCTGGATCTGCAAGGGTGAAAACAAGCCCCAGAAGGCCGCGGCCCCCCAGGCTCCGGTTGAAAAACCCCTCCCGGTGAACTGATTTAGATATTTTTTGTTATGGCAATGCAACCAGCAAGAGTGAAGTTCCGCAAGATGCACCGTGGCAGCCGCACGGGTCTGGCGACGCGCGGTCATACGGTGGCGTTTGGCGAATACGGATTGATGGCGCTGGAACGGTGCTGGATGGATGCCAAGCAGATTGAGGCCGCCCGCGTGGCTATCGCCCGCAACATGAAGCGGCACGGCAAGCTCTGGATCCGGGTGTTCCCCCAGAAATCCTTTACCAAGAAGCCTCTCGAGACCCGAATGGGCAAGGGCAAAGCGCCCGTCGAGGGCTGGGTGGCGGTCATTCGTCCGGCGAACGTCCTGTTCGAGGTGGACGGCGTGACGGAGGCGATTGCGCGCGAGTCCATGCGCCTGGCGGCCACCAAGCTGCCAATCAAAACAAAATTTGTGTCGCGGCATCATCACGCGAGCTAAACGGATATGAAATTTGCTGAATCCAAAGATATGACGCTGGTGGAGCTGGCGGCCAAGGGCCGTGATCTGCGCCACGAAATGTTCACCCTGCGCCTGCAGCAGGCCAGCGCGCAACTTGAGAAGCCCGCCCGTCTGCGGACTCTCCGCAAGGACATCGCCCGCATCGAAACGCGGATGTCCCAGTTGCGCAAACCCACGGTTTAATTTTTGTATGGCTGAAACTGTAAAACAACCGGAAGCGAAACGCGGCAACCGCAAGGAACGCGTGGGCGAAGTCGTCTCTAACAAGATGGCCAAGACCATCGTCGTCAAAGTGGAGCGCCGTTTCCCCCACGCTCAATATAAGAAGATTGTGACCGCCTACAAGAAGCTCTACGCCCACGACGAGAAAAACGAGGCCAAGGTGGGCGATCGCGTGCGGATCGAGGAGACCCGTCCGCTGTCCAAAACCAAATGTTGGCGGCTGGTCGAAGTCGTGGACCGCGCGGTGCAGGCGACCCCGGCGTCGGCTTAATAAGATTTTATGTTGCAAATTCGTTCCAGTTTGGATGTGGCGGACAACACCGGTGCCAAGATTGTTTGGAACATCGGGGTGCTGGGCCGCAACCAGCGCTACGCCGGTATCGGCGACGTCATCAAGGTTCACGTCAAGGTCGCCGCGCCGGATGGCACGGTGAAGAAGGGCGAAGTTCATGACGCGGTGGTCGTCCGGACGCGCCAGATCATTCCCCGGGCCGACGGCTCCTACCTGCGTTTTGACCGCAACGCCTGCGTGATTATCGACAAGGAATTGAATCCCAAGGGCACGCGCATTTTCGGCCCGGTGGCGCGCGAGCTGCGTGAGAAGAAGTTCATGAAGATCATCTCGCTCGCGCCGGAAGTTCTCTAAGGATTATATGAATTTTCATGTGAAAAAAGGCGATGAGGTGGTTGTGCTGGCCGGAAAAGAAAAGGGCAAGCGCGGCAAAATCATCGGCGTCCTGTCGGACAAGCAGCGCGTGCTCATTGAGGGCGTGCAGATGATCAAGCGGCACACGGCCAAGAGCCAGCAGCATCCCCAGGGGGCGATTGTGGAGCGCGAGGGGTCGGTGCACGTGTCCAACGTGATGACGGCAACCCAGTACGACGCGCGCGCGGGCAAGCGCGGCGCGGCACCGGCGGCGGCCGTCTAAACTAACTGCCACGGCCAAATCCGTGGCGACTAAAAATGAAATCAAGACTTTACGGAAAATATAAAAACGAAGTGGTGCCGGCCCTCAAGGAAAAGCATCAGTACAAGAATGTCCACCAGATCCCCAAGATGGTGAAGATCGTGGTGAACATGGGCGTCAGTGCCTCGCTGGAAAAAGGCGCGCTGGAAGATGCCGCCAAGGATCTCTCCGCCATCACTGGCCGCAAGCCGGCCATCAGCAAGTCCCGCCACAGCATCGCCCAATTCAAGCTGCGCGAAGGCCAGAACATCGGCTGCCGGGTGACGCTGCGCAAGGACGAGATGTATGAGTTTTTTGACCGGCTGGTGGCGACCGCGCTGCCCCGGATCCGCGATTTCCGCGGACTGTCCCCGCGCAAGTTTGACGGGCGCGGCAATTACACCTTCGGGGTGAATGACCAGGCGATCTTCCCGGAGATTGAGCTGGAAAAAATCAAGCGCACCCAGGGCATGGACATCACGATTGTGACGTCGGCGGGCGACAACGCCCACGCCTTGGACTTGTTAAAGATGATGGGTTTTCCGTTCGCAGAGAAATAATTTTATGGCCAAGAAAGCATGGTTGGAACGCAATAAGAAGAAGCAGGAGACGGTGAAGAAATTCGCCGCCCGCCGTGCTGAATTGAAGGCGAAGAAAGACTACGTGGGCCTGACGAAGCTGCCCAAGAACGCCAGCCCCACCCGGGTGGTCAACCGTTGTTCGATGAGCGGACGGCGCCGCGGGTATCTGCGTAAATTCGGCTGTTCGCGCCTGACCTTCCGGGAAGCGGCGTTGAATGGGTTGATTCCGGGAGTGGTGAAAGCGAGCTGGTAATTTTTATGAGCGATCCGATTTCAGATATGTTGACCCGCATCCGCAATGCCGGACGGGCCTTGCTGCCGGCGATTGAACTGCCGCATTCCAGCATCAAGGAGAATGTGGCCCACGTTTTGAAGCAGCAGGGGTACGTCACCGACGTGGCCGTAGAGGGCAAGCCGCTCAAGACCCTTAAGATTCGCCTGAAGTATGACGGAAAAAAGAACGTCATCGAAGGGCTGAAGCGGATCAGCAAGCCGGGCCTGCGCAAGTATGTGGGCGCCACCAAAATTCCCCGTGTGCGGGGCGGTCTGGGCGTGGTCATCCTCTCCACCTCGGAGGGCGTGATGACTGATGTGCAGGCGCGCAAGAAAAATCTCGGCGGGGAAGTGCTCTGCTATATCTGGTAATTTATTCAAGTTATGTCGCGAATTGGAAAACAGCCGATTGCCGTCCCCGCCAAAATTAAGGTGGAGGTCAAGGGTCAGAAATTCTCGGTCGAGGGGCCTAAGGGCAAGCTTCACTGGGAACTGCCCAAGCGCACCAGCCTCAAAGTGGAGGGTGATAATTTGGTCGTCAGCCGCGACGGCGACGATGCGGAGGCCAAGGCGCTTCACGGCTTGAGCCGCGCGCTGGTCAATAACATGGTCAAGGGCGTTTCCGAGGGCTTCGTCAAGAAGCTGGAGATTCAGGGCGTCGGCTTTAAGGCTGCGGTCACCGGCAAGGTGGTCAACCTCTCCCTGGGCTATTCGCATCCGGTTAATTACAACATCCCCGACCAGATCAAGGTGACGGTTGAGGAAAATACCAAGCTGACGATTGAGGGGCCAGACAAGATGGTGGTCGGCAAGGTCGCTTCTGAGATCCGCGCCTATTATCCGCCGGAGCCGTATAAGGGCAAGGGCGTCCGTTACGCCGGCGAGCACGTCGAGCGCAAGGAAGGGAAGACGGTTCAATAATAATTTTAGTCACGGCCAGATCCGTGACGCATTCAAATGAGAATCGAAAAAAAGCAGAAATTGGCCCAGCTTCGCCGCTGGCGCATCCGTAAGAAAGTGGTCGGAACCAGCGTGCGTCCTCGCATGGCGGTGTGCTTCTCCAATGAGAACATCCACGTCCAGTTCATTGACGACGATGCCCGAGTGACCCTGGCGGCCGCTTCGACGGTGAGCAAGACGGCTCCCAAAGACGTGGCGGCGAACGTGAAGGGCGCTAAAACCATCGGGGCGCTTGCGGCCAAGAATGCATTGGGCAAGGGCATCAAGGAAGTGGTGTTCGATCGCGGCGGCGCCCGTTATCACGGCAAGGTCAAGGCGCTGGCGGAAGCGGCGCGCGAAGCGGGATTAAAATTTTAACCTGAATAAATACTGTGGCTGAAATCAATAAATCGGGTGGTGACGGGCAACGCGGCCAGCAACATCGCGGCCGCCGCAAACCTCCGGGCGATCGTCCCAATTCCTTTGGCGCTGGTGGCGAAGATCTGGTCGAGAAGGTCGTCTTCATTAACCGCTCCGCCAAGGTTGTGAAGGGCGGACGCCGTTTCAGTTTCGGCGCTCTAGTAGTGGTGGGCGACAAAAAAGGACGTGTCGGAGTCGGTTTGGGCAAAGCTGCGGAAGTCGCGGATGCCATCCGGCGCGGCGGCGAAGTCGCCCGGGCCCAGATGGTGCTGGTGGCCCTCAAGGACACGACCATTCCGCATGAAGCGTATTGTTCTTACGGCGGCGCCAAAGTGCTGCTGCGCCCGGCCTCGCCCGGAACTGGAATTATCGCCGGCAAAAAAGTCCGCGCCGTCCTGGAATCCGTCGGTGTGAAGGATGTGCTGACCAAATCGCTCGGGTCCAAAAACGCTGCCAACGTCGTCAAGGCCACGCTCAAGGGTCTGCTGAGCATGCGCCTGCGGGAAACCATCTATAAAAGCCGCGGGCTGGAAATGAGAAAAGTGGAGGCCCCTAAGGCCCCGGAAACGATCCCGGCAACGGCTTGATTTCTTAATTTATTATGCGACTGCACAATCTTAAACCCCGTCCCGGCTCCAAACACCGCACCAAGCGTCTGGGCCAGGGCGAATCCAGCGGGCGCGGAAAAACCGCCGGCCGCGGCGGCAAGGGCCAGACGGCCCGTTCCGGCAGCTCCATCCGCATCGGCTTCGAAGGCGGCCAGATGCCGCTGATCCGCCGCATGCCCAAGCGCGGTTTCAACAACGCCCGGTTCACCACACAATACAACGGTGTCAACGTCTCCGACCTCAACCGGTTTGAGGACGGGGCGCGGGTGGACGAGCTGGCATTGCAGGCGGTGGGCCTTTCCAACGGCCGGTCGGACGGCGTCAAGATTCTGGGCAACGGGGAGTTATCCAAAAAACTGACCGTGATTGCCAGTGCCTTCAGCGCTTCGGCCCGTGCTAAGATTGAGGCCAAGGGCGGCACCTGCGAGGTGGCTGCCCGTAAATCTGTCTCGGCGGCCAAGGCCTGACGCAGCATTCATTCATGTTCCGCTCCATCCTCAACACGTTCGGCAACTGCGTCAAGATTCCGGAACTTAAGTCCCGGATTTTGTTCACGCTGGGAGTGCTTTTCGTGGCCCGCCTGATCGCCTGGATCCGGCTGCCGGGTTTGGATGGGAATGCGCTTCAAACTTATTTTGCCAGCCATTCGCAAAACGGCGGCGGGATGCTCGGGATGTACAACACCTTTGCCGGCGGGGCACTGGAGCATTGCGCCATGGGAACGCTGGGCATCATGCCCTACATCAGCGCGACCATCATCATCCAGCTGCTCACGGCGGTCTGGCCAAAATTGAGCAAGCTGGCGCGGGAAGAGGGCGGGCGCGCCAAAATCATCCAATACGGCCGCTACCTGACCGTGCTGCTCTGCTTGGCCCAAGGACTGTTTTTTGCCATCGGCTGGGAAAACCCTGAAAAACTGTTTCCCGGCATCGGCCGTCCCCTCATTTATGATCTGGATCATATCTGGTGGTATCGCATTCAGACGGTGTTGATCATGACCACGGCCACCATGCTTCTTATGTGGCTGGGCGAGCAGATCACCGAGCGCGGCATTGGCAACGGCATTTCTCTAATCATCACCATCGGCATTGTCGCCCGCCTCCCCTTGGCAGTCACTGGGCTCCAGGATATGTTTTTCCCCACCGGCGGCGGCGATAACCACCCGCACCTGATCGGGACGGGTTCGGTGATGATTCTGCTCCTGGTCAGCGTGGTGGCAGGGGTGATTGCCGTCACCCAGGCTCAGCGCAAGATCCCCGTGCAGTACGCGCAGCGGGCTGTCGGACGCAAGATGTACGCAGGGGGAACGTCTTTCATGCCGCTCAAGGTCAATTACGCTGGCGTGATGCCGATTATTTTCGCTCAATCCATTTTGATGTTCCCCCAGCCGATCTTTTTACATCTCGGAAATTTCGTGAGCCAGCCGTTCTTGAAAAACATCTTCCTCGGCATCGCCCAGGCTCTCAATCCCGGCTCGGTCCCCTATCTGGCTTTCTATGCGGTGATGATCCTGTTCTTCTCGTATTTCTGGGTGGCCACCCAGTTCAACGAATTGCAGATCGCGGATGATTTGAAGAAGAACGGCGGCTACATCCCCGGCGTCCGCCCAGGGCAGGGGACCAGTGACTACCTGCACAAGGCAATGAGCCGGATCACGCTGGCGGGGGCCATTTTCCTGACCGTGATTGCCACCATCCCCATAATCCTCTCGAAGGAAATGAATATTCCGCAGAATGTGTCCCAGTTTTTCGGCGGCACCAGCGTGCTGATCGCCGTCGGGGTATTGCTGGACACGATGCGCCAGATTGAATCGCACCTGCTGATGCGCCATTACGACGGTTTCCTGAAAAAGGGTCGGGTGCGCGGCCGTCTTTAAGCGGTGTTTGTGGAGAAGATTATCCTCAAGAGCGGCGCGGATTTGGAGGCGATGCGTTTGGCCGGCGCAGTGGCGGGCAAAGTATTGGCTGAAATCCTTGGGTTTATTCGCCCGGGGGTGACCACTAATCAGGTGGACCGGTTTGCCGGCGAACGGATGGCAGCGCACGGGGCCAAAAGCGCGTTTCTGGGGTACCGCAAGTACCCGTGCCAGACATGCATTTCGGTGAATGAAGAAGTCGTGCACGGACTGGCCAATGACCGCGAACTCCGGTTTGGCGACATTGTCAGCGTGGACGTGGGCGTGGTGTACCGCGGTTTTATCGGCGACACCGCCTGGACGATGGCAGTGGGCGGGTGCGGCGTTTTGGCCCAGCAGTTGATGGACGTGACTGAAAAATCTCTGGCGCTGGGCATTGCGGCGGCAGTTGCGGGCAACCGGGTGTCCGACATCTCGCGCGCGATTCAGGGCTATGTCGAGGGTCACGGCTTCAGTGTCGTCCGGGAATTTGTGGGTCACGGCGTGGGTCGTTCGTTGCATGAAGAGCCGCAGATTCCTAATTTTGTGGACGGCAAGATGGACCAGAAACTGCGGCCGGGCATGACGCTGGCGATTGAGCCGATGGTCAATGCGGGGGCTGCAGACGTAAAAATTTTGAAAGACGGCTGGACAGTGGTGACGCGGGATGGTTCACTATCAGCCCATTTTGAGCATACGGTGCTAGTCACCGGGGGTGAACCGGAGATTTTGACATGGCAGACGCCTTCTGTGTTGAAGGGGTCGTGATCGGGCCGCGGTCGCCCCACACGTTCGAGGTGGAGCTGGCCAACGGCCACCGCCTGCTGGCCTTTGTGGCGGGCCGGGCGAAGCCGGGATTTGCCGGGCTGGCACCGGGTGAAACAGTAACATTGCAATTGACGCCTTACGACCTGTCAGTGGGGCGAATTTTGCCGGAAAACAAAACGATTTAGAAAATGAAAGTTCGAGCGTCGGTAAAAAAATTGTGCGAGCACTGCAAGATCGTGAAACGCCGGGGCGTCATCCGCGTCATCTGCTCGAATAAACGTCACAAACAACGTCAGGGCTGATTTAATTTTATGGCACGTATCATCGGAGTGGAAGTTCCGCCCAACAAGCGCATCGACATCGCGCTGCGCTACATCTATGGCATCGGCCCAGTCAACGCCCGGGAGGTCCTGGAGCGCGCTAACATCGATCCCGCCATCCGGGCCAAGGATCTGACTGAGCAGCAGCTCTCCCAGATTGTGCACGCGATCCAGGACGGCAAATATGTCATCGAGGGCGACCTGCGCCGCGAACTGGGCATGAATCTCAAGCGCTTGCAGGGCATCAAATGCTACCGCGGCGTCCGTCACATGCGCAGCCTGCCGGTGCGCGGTCAGCGCACTCAGACCAACGCCCGTACCCGCAAGGGTCCGCGCAAGACGGTCGGCGTGCAGCGCAATGCCAACGCTAAAGCTGGCATCACCTAACCCTCTGAATTGTTGATTATGGCCGAAGAAATTAAAAAGAAATCCGCTCCCAAAAAAGATGCAAAGCCCGCGGCTGAAGCCGCGGAAAAAGCTGTGCTTCCGGCAACCGCTGCAATTGCGGAAACCCCCGCCACGGTTGCGGCACCCACCGCCGCCGAACTTTTGGGCGAGGACGTCAACGCCAAGAAGATTGTCAAGGCCAAGCACGCTAAAAACGTCGTCTCGGGCATCGCTAACATCTTGGCCACCTTCAATAATACGCAGGTCACCATCACCGACGCTCAGGGTAACCTCATCGGCTGGTCCAGCGCCGGCCGGGTCGGTTTCAAAGGCTCCCGCAAAAGCACGGCCTATGCAGCGCAGCAGGTGGCCCAAGACGCCGCCCGTCAGGCCATGGCCCATGGAATGAAGGAAGTTGAAATCCGGGTCAAAGGCCCCGGCTCGGGCCGCGAATCCGCCATCCGCGCCCTCCAGGCTATCGGCTTGGAAATCAGCACGATCAAAGACGTGACGCCCATCCCCCACAACGGCTGCCGTCCGCGCAAGAAGCGCCGCGTGTAATCAACCCAACTCTCAACGCTCAACTCTCAACTAAAACATGGCTCGTTATACAGGTCCCCGCGTCCGCATCAGCCGCCGTTTCGGAATTCCGATTTTCGGCCCGACGAAATATCTTGAACGCCGCAACTACGGTCCCGGTGTTCACGGGCCGAAGTCGCGCCGCAAGACGACCGATTATGGCCTGGGCCTGATCGAGAAGCAGAAGTTCCGTTATTTCTACGGCCTCATGGAAAAGCAGTTCCGTGGCGTGTATGAAAAAGCCCTCCGCCGCCGCGGCGTCACCGGCGAGCAGATGCTCCAAATCCTGGAGACCCGCTTGGACAACGTGGTGTTCCACCTCGGATTAGCCAACACCCGCGCCGCCGCCCGCCAGATGGTCTGCCATGGCCACATCACCGTCAAAGGCCGCAAGGTCAACATCCCCTCCTATGCCCTGAAGGTGAATGATGTGATCGCCGTCAAGAATCACAACGTGTCGCGCCAGCTGGCGACCAAAAACATGGAAGTCACCACCAGCCGCGCCGTGCCGGACTGGTTGTCCCTGAACAAGGAAGAGTTCAAGGGCGTGGTCATGCGCATCCCGACCCGCGACGAAATCCAGCCGATCGCCAACGAACAGGCCGTCGTCGAATTTTATTCCCGTTAACCCTAAACCCGTCCCGCGGGTGCGGGACAAAAAAACAATTAAACGGGTTCCGTTGGCTGCGGGAATAATGGCCGACGGAATCAGATTAAAATTGTTGAAGGAACATTATGCCAGTCAGACTTGGACGTTTTGAAATGCCGAAGCGGTTGCAGAAGGACGAAGCCTCGGCCACTGCCACCTACGCTAAATTTGTCGCCGATCCCTTTGAAACCGGGTACGGCCACACCGTCGGGAACTCCCTTCGCCGCGTGCTGCTCTCCTCGCTGGAGGGCGCGGCCATCACCTCCCTGAAGGTGGACGGCGCCATGCATGAGTTTGCCACCATCGAAGGCGTGGTGGAAGACATGACGGACATCGTGCTGAACCTGAAGAAGGTGAAATTTAAAGCCCACACCCGCGACGAGCAGACGCTGCTTCTCTCCGTCAACCGCGAGGGCGCTGTGACCGCCGCCGACATCCAGACTAATCAGAACCTCGAGGTGGTTAATCCGACCCAGCTGATCTGTACGCTGGATAAAAAGAAAAAGTTTGAGATGGAGCTGACCGTCAAGGTCGGCCGCGGTTTTTGTCCGAGCGACGAAAACAAGAAGTCCGGCCAGGCCATCGGCGTGGTGGCCATTGACTCCCTGTTCTCTCCGGTCAGCCGCGTGCGTTATGCTGTGGAAGCCGCCCGCGTGGGCAATCGCACCGACTACGACCGCCTGGTCTTGGAAGTCTGGACCGACGGCCGCCTGACGCCCGATGACGTGCTCACCCAGTCCTCAGCCATTTTGTCAAAACACCTCGAGGTATTTGTCGGCTACGACAAAAACGCGGTGGAATTTGAAGAGGCTGCTGACAAGCAGGACGAGGAACATTCCAAGAAGAAAAAGCTGCTGGCCATGAGCGTCAACGAGATCGAATTGAGCGTGCGCGCCGCCAACTGCCTAAACAACGCCAACATCACCTCCGTCGGCCAGCTGGCGATGAAGAGTGAGCAGGAGATGCTCAAATACCGCAATTTCGGCAAGAAGTCCTTGAATGAAATCAAAGACAAGCTGACCGCGCTGGGTCTGGCCTTGGGCATGAGCTTCGAGCCTGGGCTGATTGACAACACTCCGAAGGAAGAACAGAAAGCCGAGTAAGGAAAGCATATGCGTCATCTTAAAAGAACGGCCAAACTGGGCCGCACGTCCGAGCACCGCAATGCGATGCTTGCCAACATGGTCTGCAGCCTCATCCTGCACAAGCGGATCACCACGACTCTGGCCAAGGCTAAAGCCGCCCGCTCGGTCGCTGAAAAAATGGTCACGCTCGGCAAGAAAGGCACCATTCATGATCGCCGCCTCGCGGTGGCCCGCCTGCATCAGGAAGATGCGGCCAAGATCCTGTTCAAGGACATTGCCCCTGCTTTCAAAGACCGCAAGGGCGGTTACACCCGCATCATCAAGATGAATCAGCGCAACGGCGATGCCGCCCAGCGCGCCATTTTGGAATGGGTGGATTTTGTGGCGGAAGCCCCCGCGGCCGCCGAACCCGCTCCGGCGGTCGAAGCCAAGCCCGAAACCAAGAAGTAATTCTGCAAGAAGTAATCCCCGTCATTCTTTTGACAATTCAAAGCCCGCTCATTTTGAGCGGGCTTTTTTTCCAGGCTCAACCTCAATGGAGACAGAAAAGCAGGAAGAGCGCGATGAGAAGTAGGGCAGTAAGCCACCAAAACCAATGAAGTCCCCGGGGGCGGGCCACGCTGGGGTTGAATTCCTCCCTCACGAATTCTTCGTAATCAAAATGCGCGTCCGGCAGGTCCAGTCGGTCCGCTCCCGCCGCCTCGGACCATCCGGTTTTTTCATCGGACCCGCATTCGGGGCAGGACTTCGCCGTCGGGGATAGGAGGGCCCCGCAATTTGGGCAGGTTTCCGGCGTCATGGTGGACAGGGGGGCCGATGGAATCGGGCGCGTTGGAAAACCCGTCCGCCCGATGCGGTGGCTCCCGGGTTTAAGCCCGAACTCCGAAATAGGGCAGGGATGGCGCGCTGCGCTGTCCCGGTCGCCGAGCGCAGCGCCAGGCGACGAAGCGAGTGGGGTGGCGCGTAAAACCTGGCACAGGTTGTTCCGCCCGCCCCGCCATTTTCCGCAAAGGCTCGCTTCGGAATTCGGGCTAAGAAATAATTACTCATGACCTTTATCCGCCCACGCCGGCGTATTCCTCGTTGGTCTTCAGCTCTAGCCCCATCAGGATGTAATCGTGCGAAATGGCCTGCATGTCCTTCACGTAATCCTCTAGCCGCAGCAGCTGGCTGAAGCCGAGCATGGCAAACATGTGCATCGCCGTCGCCTGCTCCCCAATGAATTCCGCTTCGACCTTTTCCAACCCCTCGCTGCGCGCAAATCCCAGAATCTCGGCGATCAGCGCGCGGGCTAGGCCGCGTCCGCGGAATTCGGGGTGGACCAGCACGCTCACGCGTCCAATATGGCGTTTCCAGCCGCCCAGCTGCTGATGCAGCGTGGCCGCGCCAATAATCTTCCCGCCGAGCAGTCCTACCAGAGGCAGGTTGCGCCCGTAATCGATCTGCTGGCACCAGTCATGGATGACTTTGAGATCGGTCACCCGATGCTTGATGAACATCCGTTCCGGCTCCGGGATGTCGAGGAAGAGCTGGTGTAGCCCCTTTTCATCAGCCGCGTGGAGCGGTCGCAGCGTGGCGGTTTTGCCGTCCCGGAGCGGGACGGCCTTTGAAAATTTCTGGAGTTCCAGTTCAATGTTATAGGCCATGTGATTCCTTTCCCTGTCGCACTCTGCGCAAAACCGGAGGCGCCGGCAATAGAATAAAACCGGAGGTGAAAGAACTCCCAAATCTCCCCCTTTATCCTTTGCCCCGACGCTCAAGAGGTCGGTGTGGTGGAGGGTGCTGGGGTCGCGCCGTTGTAAATACGCAAGAAAGGTCGTCACCTGAGTTTACCAATCCAAAAGCCTGGCAACTCGTGAGCCCACCCCTTATTGGGAGTTTTTGCGATGGTCTGATGAAAAAATGAAAAGCTATGCCCAGAGCGTAAAAGTCATAAAGAGGCTGCTTTCATCAGTAGGTAATTGAGGGATTCTTTGGTAAATGTGAAAATGACGACTGGCTGCCGTGGTGCGCTGCCCCAATCCAATCGGCTTGCCTCAGATTGCCTTAATACAGCCCCGAGGATATCTGCTGGGTTCTGCGACGCTGGCGATAGCCGGCACAGGCGTTGGGCCTATTTCTTCTCTCGTGAAAAAACCAGCACGGAACTCGTCCCCCAAAATCCGGAAGAATTCGTCACCACCGCATCGGGTCGGACTTTGCGGGGGGCGTTGCGAATTAGATCCAATTTGCAATCCGGGTCCGGATTCAAGCAGTTGGCGCTGGGGGGTAACCAGCTAGAGTTCATGGCGAGAATCGCGGTGACCGATGCGAGGGCTGCTGAGGCCCCCATGCAATGTCCGGTAACCGCTTTCGTGGAGGAGCAGGCAACTTTGTCGCCAAAGATCTGATGCAGCGCGCGGGCTTCAGCCAAATCATTCATAATGGTGCCAGTGCCATGGGTGTGAACGTAACCGATTTGGTGGGGTCGCAGGTCGGCAAGTTCCAGTGCGGACATAAGATTAAGGCGGGTGGATTCGGCATCTTGGCTGATGGAGGTGCGTTGTGTTATATCCGATCCGGTTGACCATCCCGTCAATTGCGCCAGAACTTCGACTCCGCGGCGGCGGGCTGAGCGTAATGATTCCAACACCAGAAAGCCTGCGCCTTCGCCAATAATGGTTCCATTGCGGCAGGCGGAAAAGGGTCGGCAAGCCAATTCGGCTCTTTCGTGCGACCCTAAAACCCCAGCGGCATGCATTTGGAGGACTAGCGAGGGCAAAATTGGCGCTTCACTCCCGCCGACAAGTGCCACATCCACCACCCCTAGGAGAATTTGCTGTGCGGCCAGGGCGATGGCGTGTCCCGTGGAAGCGCAAGTGGCTGAAATGGTCAAAGCAGGTCCGCGTGTCTCGAAATATTGACCCAAGGCC
The DNA here is from genome assembly GCA_903835255.1 of uncultured Verrucomicrobia subdivision 3 bacterium. Classification (GTDB taxonomy): domain Bacteria; phylum Verrucomicrobiota; class Verrucomicrobiia; order Limisphaerales; family UBA11358; genus UBA11358. The sequence continues at coordinate 31,643 of CAILMI010000026.1, read as the reverse complement.
CCGCTCAACGCCGCAATGGTCGAATGGGGAGCCAGGCTGGGCAGAATCTGGGAACTGTTTTGAATGGTTGCGGCTGCGATTGTTTTTCCAATCACGCTGCGGGAAGTTCCTACCAGCACAGCAATGCGATCTGGAGGAACCGGTTTGGATGCGAGTTGGGATTCTTCCCACGATTGTTGAGCGGCAATCAGAGCCATTTGAACCGCACGGTCATGTTTTGAAAACTTGCGTAACCCGGCAAGGTTCAGGTCTGCTTCCGGCGCGCAGCACAAGGGGATGCGGCGATTGTCCATGGATGCAAATACTGCCGGGGAGCGCCCCTGAAGAAGGGTGTTAAAAAACTCCGTTTTCGTGCCTCCGGCGGCTGAAAAAACACCAAGCCCAGTAACGCCGATCGGCTCCTGTTGAAGTAGTGATTTGAGTCTCTGGCTCACAATTGATAAACGATATAATCCGGCGCGTGATCGAGACCGCCCGACTGGGTTTCCAGATGCTTCCGAAATTTGGAATGCAAATCCAGCCATCCAAACGCAGATGCCGGAAAAGCTAAAAGAGTGTAGCCTTGGGAACACATGGATTCAAGCTCTGCGATCGCGTCCGCATCTTGGGCGTTATTTGGGCCGGCGCGGGAGTTGTCCAAGGTGCGGGGAAAGGGTTGTATTTCTATGCCTGCAATGGAAGGCGGATTTTTTTTCGAGCTCGATCAACATCAAAATCTTCGCACCCCGGGATGACTTGGTTCGCCGTACTGGCGATGCGGGCTAATGGATCCCGATATTATTTTCCGTTTGTCATTCCAAAGGCGGGGGATAGGGTTTTTCCTCCATGGCAACCAGAGTCTTGCTGGGAGGAAGGACCCCTTTCCTGACCAGCTGTTTCAGGAGGGCGGCGGTGAATCGGGGCGCGTCGCGACAGTCGAGGTGCGTGGTGTCCGGCGCGGAGAATGTCGCAAGTTCGGGAAGGGTGTGGCAATCAATGGTGATGGCTTTCGTTTGGGTGACAAATCGGTCCCAGAATTCCGCGTGGGGCGTGCTTTTCTCAATCAGGGCGTCGGCTTGGGCATCCAGTGGAAAGCGCACCCACACCACTTGGCCGCCCCGGCGCTGAATTTTTTCAATTTCCGGTTCGATCCGGAGCGCGGTTTCAAGCCATGGGGCGGGTTTGTAAATGCCGGGGGGGTAATTCTTGGCAAAATAATCCAGTCGCCGGGCGTGTAAATCCGAAAGCCGGGCGGGGGCCATCTTCGAGAAATCAATCCGCAACTCGCGCTCATCCGTCATGTATCTTTCGATGGGTCCGGGGAAGGCATGGTAACCCTGCCAGGCATGAAGGCAGCTCTGGAGGCTCAGGCGATCGCTTAAAAGGACCAGGCTGTTTTCAAGCCGGGCGCCCCATCGCCGATTGAGTCGGGAGTTAAGGGTGGTCTGCGTATGGTAGTAGTGAACAAAGGAATTCTGCAAATTGCGGGGATCCTTGTCGGCAAGCGTTTTCGGGTTGATCGCGCAAATGATGACGCCCCGAAAATTTTCGTCGTTCGCCAAGTCCCTTAGAGCGGGCAAAGGTCCGGTCCCGCTGATGCCTAGCTGGTTCACCTGGTAATCCGGGAAGCTCTTGGAAAACGTTTCCAATGAAAAGCCGGTCTGGATTTCTGAAGCCCCTAGGAGAGCCACCGTCTGGGTATCAGCAGAGGACGCCCGCTGGCGGTAGTAAGCCCAAAGCGGTTTGTCGTCTTTGACCCGAGGGAGGTGTCCGCCGATTCGCCAGTAAAGCTCCACGCCGCCGAGGAGTGAGCCTGTCAGAAGCAGCACCAGTAGCCACATCTTCCACCAGGGTGAACTGTAGGGGGTGTCAGAATTGAAAATAGATAAACGCATTGTCTTCTCCGGATGCGATGATGATTAAAACTAGCATGATGCTTACCCCGACAACCTGTGCCCCCCAGCCGAAATTGGGGTGCGGCTTCTGAGCGGGTTCATCACGATTCCACCATTGCCAGGCAAAAATTGCCGCCGCGACCCCCCACGCCACTCCGGCGTCCAGTCGGTCCACAGAAAACAAAGCGCCTTCACCGGCGGCGCCTGTCAGTCCCTTGAAAATCCGGCAGGCCTCTGACAGGCTCCCTGCGCGAAAAAAAACATTGGTCAACCGCGCAACCAGCGAAGTCAGCAAAGCGAGACCGAGTTGGCCGGGAAGAGTGTTCAGAAAGGCCAGATTGCCCCACCAGCGTCTCAGATATTGTTCGAGAATCAGCAATCCCCCCTGGAGGGATCCCCAGACGACAAATGTCCAGGAAGCGCCATGCCACAATCCGACGAGTGCCATTGTGAAAAATAAATTGAAGGAGGCGCGGGTGCCGCGTCGAAGGCTCCCGCGCATGGAGAGGAAAACATAATCGCGCATCCAGGTGGACAATGAAATATGCCAGCGACTCCAGAGATCAAAAAAACCGACGGCGGCAAATGGGTTTCTAAAGTTGTTTGGAATCAAAAACCCAAAGCAGAGACCCGTCCCGACTGCGCAGGTGGAGTAGCCGGCAAAATCGCAGAATATCTGAGAGCCAAAAAGAATGGGCGCCGACCAGGCGGAGAAAAAATCCGGCACCTGGTGGGAATCATAAACGGCATTGACGACTGGAGCGAACACGCCGTCTGCCAATACGCACTTCTCAAATAACCCCAGCACGAGCAGTCCTAGCCCGCGGCTGAATTGCTCGCCGGTGGCCGCCTTCGGTTTGACAAGTTGCGGTGCAAATTGATGGACTCGCAGAATCGGTCCGGCGACTAGGGTTGGAAAAAATGTAACGAAGAGCGCGTAGTCCAGAAAGGATTCTACGGGCTTGGCTTTGCCCCGGTATAGGTCGAGCACGTAGGAGAGGGAGTGGAAAGTGTAAAATGAAATTCCGAGGGGCAGGAGAAGGCTCCATTGCGGGGGGGCATAATGAATTCCGAATCCCTGAACAAGGCGGGTAAAGTTTTCCAAAAAAAACTCGCCATACTTAAAAAAGGACAGCATCCCCAGATTGCCGACCAGGCTTATGATTAAGTAAGCGCGCTTGGAAGTGGGTGTTTTAGCTTTGTAAATCAACGACCCTGCCGCCCAATCTAAAACCGTTGTCGCCATGAGGAGTGGCAGAAAAACCGGATTCCAGGCGCTGTAAAAAATGTAGCTGGCCACCAAGAGGTTGAACTTCTTTGCCCGCCAAGCGATTGGCAGGCGATGCAGCCCCAAGACCAAGGCGAAGAAGGCTAAAAAGGTGAGGGAATTAAACAGCATATCCGTTGTTTCCTGCGCGTCAGTTCAAACTCTTCGGGTCTAAACTAAGGCAGATCTGCCCCTCTATAGCCGTTCTTGGCAACTGTGGGCTGGTGGGTCGCGTTGCTCCGTGAGCGCCGCCGTGGTCAGTCAGCCCGCGATGATGGGCAACAGCGGCGGGCAGGGGGTTGCCCGCCCCGCCCACCGATATGCCAAGGTTAAGTTGAACAGCCATATTTCCAGTTCCGTTTATGAATAATACCGCTGAAAAAATTAATATTATTCTGCATTTTTTTTCTGTCCATTCCCGTTTTTAAGCAGCAATAAAATTGGAGGTGGAAGCACTTTCCGGAGATCCAAATCTCCCCCTCTTTATCCTTTGCCTCGTCGCTCAACGAGTCAGTGTGGGTGGGGCTTGTCTGGTTTGTGCCGGCCCATGCCCCAGGTCGGGTGGCCCTGAATTCCGCCCCGGAGGAATGCGGCGTCCGCGTTCAGGGGCAGCTGGCCGCCAGCCAGTCGAGATACTTCGGCGTACCGGCTGTCAGGGTCAAAACCAGGAACTCCGGGGTGTCGTAGGGATGCGCGGCGAGCACCAGTTTTTCCAGCGCGGCCAGTTTCGTTTTCCGGGTCTTGAGGAGGAGAAGCACCTCTGCAGCCGAGGTCCGCTTCCCCCGCCACAGGTAATGTGATTCGACCCTCGGTACCAGTGTGGCGCAGGCGATTAGGCGCGCCTGGAGCGCCTTCCCGGCCAGGCTCCGGGCGGTCTTTAGGTCCGGCGCGGTGACCAGGACCAGGGCGGTATGTGCGGCGGATTTCATGCGCGACAAGATAGCCGTCGGCCGGCGCGGTCTCAAATAACTTCGGTGAACCGGATCGGTCCGTCCCCGCTTCTCGTCGTGACAGGGCGTCCGCCGTGGTTTATTTTTCCAGCCATGTCGCCAACGACCTTGACCCTCGGCCATTCGCCTGATCCGGATGACGCCTTCATGTTTTACGCCCTCGCCAAGGGGCTGATCCCCTCCCACGGCTTTGAGTTCGAGCACATCTTGCAGGATATTCAGACGCTCAACGAACGCGCCACCCGGGGCGAGCTGGATATTTCCGCCGTCAGCATCCACGCCTACGCTTATGTCTCCGACCAATACGCGCTGCTGCCCAGCGGCGCGAGCATGGGCGACGGCTACGGCCCGATGCTGGTGGCGAAGCGGAATTTTTCCCGCGAAGAAATTGCGAAGAAGAAAATCGCCGTGCCCGGCACCATGACCAGCGCGTTCCTGGCGCTGCAGCTCTGGCTTGGTAAGCCGGCCAAGGAAATTAATTATGTGGTCGTTCCGTTCGACCAGATCTTTGCCGCCGTGAAAAATGGGACGGCCGAGATCGGGCTGATCATCCACGAGGGGCAATTGACTTACCGCAATGAGGGGCTGGTGCTGTGCGAGGATCTCGGGGTCTGGTGGGGGCGCGAAAACGACGGCCTGCCGCTGCCGCTCGGCGGCAATGTCATTCACAAGCGATTCGCCCCCGCCACGCGCAAGCAGATTTCCGACACGCTCACGGCGAGCATCCAATACAGCCTGGACCATCGCCCGGAGGCGGTGCAGCACGCGCTGCAATACGCCCGCGATATGGGGCTCGACCTAGCGGACAAATTCGTGGGGATGTATGTGAACCACTGGACGCTCGATTACGGGGAGCGGGGCAGGGAATCCATCCGCCGTTTCCTCGGTCAAGCCTTCGAGCGCGGTCTCCTTCCCCACCGGCAGGAACTGGAGTTCGTGGTCTGACCCGAATTCCAAAATCGATTCCTCAGGATTAAAAAAGAACAGTGACCAGAGCTGTCCCCGTGGGCATCCATCGGCGTTGGCAAGAGATTAAACTGTCCGGATGACGCCGCCCTTGTCCATTGTGGCGACGAGAGGATAGAGGTCCTGTTGCAGGCAGAAGGCGACGTCGTCGCGCAGCCCGGGGATGGCCAGCAGCCGCCGGGCATTTTCTGAAGAGCTCATAGCGCCGGGCAGGTCTGCTTTCGACTCGCGATAGATGCGCCACGCAATTTGGGCCGCATCGGAAAGGGCGTGGAAGGACCGAGGTTCCACCCGGTCTTGGGCGCGCGATGCCCCTGCCAGCAAATCACACAAGGCCCCCGCCCCCAGCACATCCTCGAGCGCCGCGTTTTCGCCCGTGCCGGCGCACACCAGCAGAATATTTTCGGAATCATTCTGAAGGAGAAATTCCGCCGTCGCCGTCAGATTTAAAAAGGAGGCGGCCAGGACGGTGGGGGCGGCTGCGCAGGCGCGCAGGGCGCGCGTGCCATTCGTGGTCGTGGACACGATGGTCCTGCCGCGCACGCCGGAGTATTCCCGGGGCGAATTGCCCAGGTCGAATTCGACGCCCCCAGCGGAGATGCGGACGCCGTGCCGCTCGCCGCCGAGCAGGACTTCCGGGCGCTGCTGGCGGAGGGTGAGGGCTTCGGCGATGTCGCAGACGGGGATGACGGCCTCGGCGCCGTGGTGCAGCGCGGTCACAAAGGTGCTGGTGGCCCGCAGCACATCGAACACCACGCAGGCGGTCCGGCTCAGGTCTCGCCCTGACAGGGCGGCGAATTCCGACGGGGTGATGAGGGCGTCGAGTTTCATAGTGCCGGCGGGGAGGCTAGTGCAATTTTGTGCGGATGTAATGGAAAAGATACTGCTGGGCGTAGCCGGCGTGCGGGCCGAAATGGGTGGCGGCAAAGCGGCGCAGGCGCTGCTCGCTGGCCCGGCGGCGCGGGAAATAAAGCTGTTGCAGCGCGCGCTCGATCCAGACGTCCACCGGAAATGCGGAATCAAACCCATAGGCGAACAGCAAAACGCAGTCGGCAATCTTCCCGCCCACGCCGCGCAGCTGCATCAGCGCTGCGCGCGCCTCGGCGTGGGGCAATTTCCGGAGGCGTTCCAAGTCAAATCGCCCGTCGGCAATTTCCCGGGCGGCGGCCAGCAGATTGGGCGCGCGAAATCCCATCTTGCAGGCGCGCAGCTCGGCCTCCGTGGCGCGGGCCAGGCGTGCGGCGGATGGAAATGAATAAATCCCGTCGCCGGCCAGGGCGGCCTGCGGCGCCCGCCGCTCGCCAAAGCGTTCGCAGAGCAGGGCGACGATCTGGCGGATTTGCACGATCTGTTTGGTGGAGGACAGGATGAAGGAGGCCAGGCATTCCCACGGGTCCTGTCTGAGAAGGCGCAGGCCGGGGCAGGCCGCCACGGCGGCTCGCATCGGCCCGTCGTCGGGGAATGTTTTCAGGATAGCCGCCAGATCGATGTCCGTCTGGAGAAACTGCCGGAGCCAGTCCCAGTTTTCCACCGGAGCGGCTGTGGCGGCGCGGATGCCGTCCGGCGTTTGCGTCAATTGCACCCAATGCTCTCCCAGGATGCCGGTCCAGGATTCCTGCTGCGGCTGCCAGCGGAAGGTCTGGCCGGAGTCCAGCGTGGCGGCCAGATCATAATTTCGGACGCGCAGAAGAATTTCCGTGGCGGCCATGGTTCAGCGGTTCCGGGGATCCAGCGATTTCAAATCCGGCACCAGCGAGGGCACCCGGGCGTGCCAGCGGGGAAGCCATTTCGCTCCGAAAAACTGCCAGGCTGTTTCCAGGACGACGGCGACGGCGGCGGCATAGCCGGCGCCGATCAGTGCGCCGGCGAGAACGTCGGCCGGATAATGGACGCCGTTGTAGACGCGCGAGAAGGCGACGGCGGCGGCCAGCGGTAGCATGAGCCTCGCGCTTTTGCGATAGAACAGGAACAGCACCATGGCGGCGGCGAACCAGTTGGCGGCGTGTGAGGACGGCATGCTGTTGTGGTTGGCGGGGCGTGCCGGTGCGCCCGCGTTTGGTGCGGCGGATCCGGGGGGGCGATAGCCTTTTCCGATAGTGCCGAAGAGGCGCGCCTCCGGCAGGGTGACGAACGGGCGTGGCCGGGCAATGGCGTGTTTCAGGGTTTTACAGACCAGTCCGTCGTTGGTGGCCATCACCAAAGTCAGGAGCAGCACGCAGAGCCGGGCGCGCCGGTTGCCGAAGGCGAGCAGGGCGAGGCCCGCCGCTATGGATAAGGCAATCAGAGCGTTTTTTAATCCCGGGCCGCCGCTCAACACCGGCATGAGCCAGTCAAAGAACGGATTGACCAGGGACCGGTTGACGAACAGGAATAGGCGGGTGTCGGATAGTTGCAGCCAATACATTGGCTGCAGTATAGCGGTCTGCGCGCGGTTGGAAACCCTTCAGTATGGGCCTTCAGTATTGGACGATGGAGCGCACCGGCTGGCCCGGCAGTTTGCCGCGCCCCCCGAGGAATTTCAGTTCGATCAGAAAAACCACGCCCAGGATGTTGGCCTCCAGTTTTTTCATGAGCGCAATGGCGGCCGCGGCCGTTCCGCCGGTGGCCAGCAGGTCGTCGATCAGCAGCACCCGCGCCCCCGGCTTGAGCGCGTCCACATGCATGGCCACGGTGGCGTGCCCGTATTCCAGCGCGTAATCCTGCTCGAGGGTCTGGTAGGGCAGCTTGCCTTTCTTGCGGACCGGCACGAAGCCGGCCTTGAGTTTCGTGGCGGCAGCGGCGGCGAAGATAAAGCCGCGCGCGTCGATGCCGATGACGGCGTCCACCGATCCGGGCGCGAATTCCTCGGTCAACAGGTCGATGCTGCCGGCGAACAGGCGCGCGTCGGCCAGCACAGGCGTGATGTCCTTGAACTGGATACCCGGCTTGGGAAAATCAGGGACATTGCGAATGGCGTGCGCGATCTGGGCCGCCGTGACGGGGGAGTTATTCATCTTGTTTCTTGGTCACTTCCAATTTTTCAATCATCCGGCGGAGCTTTTTCAGCGCCAGGTTTTGGATCTGGCGGACGCGTTCGCGCGTGACGCCAAACTTCACGCCAACTTCTTCCAGGGTTTTTTCCGTGCCTCCATCGAGGCCGAACCGGAACCGTAAAATAGTCGCTTCCCGGTCGTCCAGGTGCTTCACCATGTCCTGCAGCATCCCCGTGACGGTCTTGTCCTCGAGGTTGTCATAGGGAGAGGTGGCGTTTTCATCCTGCACCACATCCGAGAAATTATTCGAGTCGTCGTCGCCGATCGGCGCGTCGAGCGAGGCGGGCCGGATGGAGGCCTGCCGCATCAGGCGCACGCGCGAGGCGGTCATGCCCATTTCATCCGCCAGATCCTCGTCGGTGGGCTCGTGCCCGAGCATCTCCTGCAGTTTCGTGGCGGTCCGCCGCATCTTGGAGATCTTGTCCACCAGATGCACCGGGAGGCGGATGGTCTTGGACTGGTTGGCGAGGGCGCGCTTGATCGATTGCTTGATCCACCACGAGCCGTAGGTGGAGAGCTTGCCGCCCTTGGCCGGGTCGAACCTCTCAACGGCCTTCATCAGGCCGATGTTGCCCTCGCTGATCAGGTCGAGCAGCGGCAGTCCAATGCCCTCGTAGTCGCGGGCGATTTTAACGACCAGGCGCAGGTTGGCCTTGATCATGTGTTCGCGCGCCTTTTTGTCACCTTTCTTGATCCGCGCCGCCAGTTGGATTTCTTCCTGCGGCGTCAGCAGTTTCACTTGCCCGATTTCCCGCAGGTACAGACGGATGGCGGTGTCGCCGTCGTAGCGGGATTCTTCCCGCCGGGTGAATGTGGTCGTGTCGTCCCCCGCGGCTCCGGCCAGGCTAGGTTCGGGAATGACGTACGGGGCGGGCTCGGGAAGGGCAGGAATGGGTGCCGCGTCCGCACGCGCTGTGGCGATGGCTGTTTTGGCTTTTCCTTTTGATACCCCCATAGTCCTTGGCAAGACACTAGAGACGAAATCCACTCCTGCAAGAAAAATATATGAAATTGTTTCCGGCCCGGATTCGGGCTGCCGTGCGGCCCCGGCCCGGTCTCCAAAGCGGATTCTGGGAGAGGCCCCGCGCCGCCAATGTCCCTGTCAATAGATTGACAAAAAACGCGGAAGAGGGATTTCCGGCGGCGAGGGTGCAGCGGTTCGCGCGGACGGCGGCTGGGTCAGATTCCGAACAGTCGATCCCCCGCATCGCCTAAGCCGGGCAAAATGAAGCCTTGAGAGTTGAGTTGGCGGTCCAGGGCGGCGGTGAAGAGGGGGACGCGCGGATGCTTTTTCTGCACGGCGCGGATGCCTTCGGGGGCGGCGACCAGATTCACCAGGCGGATGTTCTTCGCGCCCTGTTCGACCAGCAAATCCAGGGCGGCCACCGAGCTGCCGCCGGTGGCCAGCATCGGGTCGATCAGGATGATTTCAAAACGGCCGAGGTTTTTAGGCAGGCTCTGGTGATAGAATCGGGCGCGCAGGGTGGCTTCCTCGCGTTTTAATCCGATGAATCCGACCTGGGCGTGGGGGACGAGCTGCAGGATAGCCTCCAGCATGCCCAGGCCGGCGCGCAGCACGGGGACGAGCAGGACCGGGCGTTCGAGCTGGGCTCCGTGCGTCCGCATCAGCGGCGTTTGCACCGGGACCTTCTTGACGGCAAATGAGCGGGTCGCCTCGTAAACCATGAGCGCGGCAATCTCGCCCAGCAGGCGGCGGAACTCCTGCGGCCGGGTGCGCCGGTCGCGCAGCCGGGTCAGGCTGTGCTGGATGAGCGGATGTGTGATGACGGTGACATTTTTCATCGCTCAGTTTTCCGGCGTCTGCCAGAGGAAATACATGCATCCCGCCCGGAGCTTGGGAATGTCGAGGCCGAGGTCGATTTTCACCGAGGAGGCCGCGCCGCTCTGGCTGAACAGGGAGAGAAAATCTGACAGGTCATAGTGTTCGCGGTATTCGATCAGATTCGCGTTAGTCAGGCGCGCAATCTTTTCCGTGCGATCCACCGCGTCGTCGAAATCGCCCACCTGGTCCACGAAGCCGAGCGTGAGCGCCTGGGTGCCGGACAGCACGCGTCCGTCGGCGGAATCCTCCCAGTTGGCGGCCAGGGCCCTGCCTTCCGCCTTATTTTTCTCGTGGGCGGCCGCCCGTCCCGCGCGCACCACGCCCTTGAACTTCTGAAAGGTTTCGTCAATCAACGCCTGCACCATGGCGTGTTCCTCCGGCGGGATATCGTTGGTGCTGCGGTCAGGGCTCAGCATGTCTTTGTACTTGCCGCTCTTATAGGTCATCGGGGCCACCCCGACCTTATCCATCAGTCCCCGGAAGTTATAGCCGTGCATGATCACTCCGATGCTCCCGGTAATGGTCAGGTCGTTGGCCACAATCCAGCGGCAGGGGGCCGAAATGTAATAGCCGCCGCTCGCCGCAAGGCTGCCCATCGAGCAGATCACCGGCTTCTTCGTGTCCGCTTGGAAATAGGCGATGGCTTTGCTGATGTCGTCCGAGGCCATCACCTCGCCCCCGGGCGAATCCACTTTCAGGATCACGGCTTTGACCCGATTGTCCTCCCGCGCCCGGTCGAGCTGGGCCTTGATCACCTCCACCATGTCGTGTCCTCCCGCATCGGCACCACGGCGGGTGATAATCCCGTCCACTGAGATGACCGCGATCTTGTAGTGCGATCCGTTATCCTCCAGCACGACCTCCTCTAGCCGCGGGCCGGACTCGTGCGCCGCACTGTTCTTCAGGCTGCGGCTCAAGCCGCCGCTCAGCGTGTGGGAAACGAACTGCGAGAGGTTGCCGAGCAGGCTGAACCCCAGCAGCAGGATTAAAACGAGGGCGGCAATCATCCAGCCCCGGCGCCGGCGCGGCCGGGACGAGGGCGGCGGGGTGATGACGGGCGGCGGAGTGATCAGCGGCGGCGGGGCGCCGGGTGTGGAAAAAGAGGATTCCATGGGGCGCAAATTAACGCAACCCGGGCAGGGGAGCAAGGGGCTTTGACGTCCGCTCAGGGCTCTGTGCCGCCCGGCGCGATCTCACCAGTAATGCTGGACCAGCGGGCGAATCTCCGCCTCATAGATCGCGCGGATTTTCCGGAGCGTGCCGGCGGACAGATGCGGCAGGTCCGATGCGGCGAGGTTGTCCGTCACCTGCGCCGGGCGCTTGCCGCCGGGGATTGCGCAGGTCACCGCCGGGAATTCTAGGATCCAGCGCAGGGCCAGTTGCGCCAGCGTCGCGCCCGGCGGTACCAGCGGGCGCAACGCCCTGACCGCGCGCAGGCCCGTGTCGTAGTCCACGCCGGCGAAGGTTTCCCCGCGGTCGAACGCTTCGCCGTGCCGGTTGTAGCGGCGATGGTCATCCGCCGCGAACCGGCTCGCGCGATTCAGTTTGCCCGACAGCAGGCCTGAGGCCAGCGGCACGCGCGCGAGGATGCCGACCTTCCGCCGTTGCGCCTCTCCGAAGAACAGCTCCGACGGGCGCTGCCGGAATAGATTGAAGATGATCTGCACCGTTTTCACCTCTGGGTACTCGATGGCTTTTAGCGCCTCTTCGACTTTTTCCACGCTCACCCCGTAATGCTGCACCTTGCCGGCTTTCACGAGGTCGTCTAGGACGCCGAACACTTCCGGGCGGTAAAAAACTTCCGTCGGCGGACAGTGCAATTGCAGAAGGTCGAGCGCGTCGGTGTTCAGGTTCTTCAGGCTGCGGTTAACGAAGGCGGTGAGGTTCTTGCGGTTGTAGCCGTCGGCCACGTGCGGGTTGAGCCGGCGACCGGCTTTGGTGGCGATGTAAAAATTCTCCTTCCGTTCCCTGCGCAGTTTCGCCAGCAGCCGTTCGCTGCGGCCGTCGCCATAGCAGTCTGCCGTGTCAAAAAAGTTCACGCCGCCGTCGAGTGCCGCGTGGAGCGCGCCCATCGATTCGGCGTCGCTCACGTCGCCCCAGCCGCCGCCGATGGCCCAGCCGCCGAAACTGATCTCAGAGACCTTCCAGCCGGTCCGGCCCAGAGTGCGATATTTCATGGGCGCAGATTAATAGGAAATCAGCGCAGCGCAATCTTGCATAGCGGGATTCTCCCGTCTCCCGCCTCTCATGGCGCCCAATGCCGTGCCTGGCGTTTGGGCAGCGACCGGTCGCGGACGCGGACATCGGCCCTATCGGCCGTCCCGGATTCCTTCAGGAAGGCGGGGGTCTCGCGCCGGCCGGTCCGCCGCCCGTCTTCCCGGAAAGCTTCGATCACCCGGCCGGAATCGTGCCCCCGTTCGCGGGTGAGGAATTCAAATAGCCCTTCCATCAGCCGCGCCAGCGCGATGCTGTCGGTGCGCCCGAGCCGGGCATGAAGCCAGTCGCTGAGCCGGAGGAAGGCCTGAAACGGCGACGGTGGCGGCGCCTTCTCGTCTCCCGGGGCCTGCCGGGCGCCGGGTCCCGCGGCGGCCCAGATCAGCGGGGCGACGGCCACGAAGTTGCCGCTGTTGCCGATCAGGTCCCAGTATTTTGCGAAGCGGCGCAGCCGCTGCAGTGTGGCGAAATCGAGCAGCTTATTCTGCAAAATCTCGTAGGGCGGAGGGGCGCCGTAAACCATCTGCCACTCCGCGTCGTGCCGGATGATGGGCGTGCCCCTCAGCCGTTTCAGGATCCCGACCTGGATTTCCTGCGGGCCGAGCGCGAGGAGCCGGTCGAACCCGGCGCCAAAGCTTTCCAGCGTTTCCCCGGGCAGTCCCACGATCAGGTCCGCATGGATGTGGACGCGCGTTTCGTTCCGCAGGAAATGGAAATTGTCCGCGAGCCGCTCGTAATTCTGGCGGCGGCTGATGAGCGCGCCGACCGCCGGATTGAACGTCTGGATTCCCACCTCGAACTGCAGCGATCCGGGGGGGAACTGGGCGATCACGGTGCGCAGCTCGGCGGGCAGGCGGTCGGGGATCATCTCAAAATGGAAGAACATCCCAGGCTGATGGCGCGCCAGGAAGAATTTCAGGAGCGCCTTGCTGGTGGCGATGTTCAGGTTGAAGGTGCGGTCCACGAACTTGAACTGCTTTAATCCCCGGTCCAGCAGGCGCTGCATCGCGTCCAGAAACGGCTCCAGCGGGACCTGGCGCACGGGGATGTCGAGCGACGACAGGCAGAATTCACAGGTGAAAGGGCAGCCCCGCGACGCCTCCACGTACACGATGCGATGCGCCAGATCCGCTTCCGTGTAAAAATCGTAGGGCAGGGCGAGGCGCGAGACGTCTGGCACACCGGCGGCGATGATTTTTGGCAAGCCAGCGGCAGGTCGGGTTTCCACTGAGCCGGGATTTTCAGTCAAAGCTGGAGAGGATCTGCGCCCCGGCAAAAGCAACTGTTCGCACACCTCGGCAAATTTCAGGTCCGCCTCGCCGGTGATGACGTGGTCGGCCAGTTCCACGATTTTCTGCCCCTCCGTCTCGTAGCTGACTTCCGGGCCGCCGAGGATGATGAGGATTTCCGGCCGGACGCGCCGGAGGGCGGCGATGACCTCGGTGGTCTGCGCGACGTTCCAGATGTAGATGCCGAAGCCGAGGATGCGCGGTTCGCGTGCGAGCAGGGCCTCGGCGATATCGAGCGGGCGCAGGTTGATGTCAAATTCGGCGATGACGGCGCGGGGCTGCAGCTCGCCGAGGTTGGCGTACAGGTAGCGCAGTCCGAACGCGGCATGGCTGTACTTGGCGTTGAGGGTAGTGAGGACGATGTCCGGCATCGGCTTGAAACTAGCAACTAACGCCGCGCGAGCCAAAGCGGAAATGGTATTCAATCGTCGAAGGGCGCAAGACATGCAATTCCTCATCGCTTTGCCGCGAGGGTAGCGAGTGTTGCGGGCGGCAGGGTGGTGGAGGGCGTCCTGCCAGAACTGGTTGGCCGGCGGCGTCATTCAAAACTGCTGCAGGGGCGAAACCGGTCTTCGGCCGCTTTTTCAGGTTCCTGCGAGGTGGATTCGGGCCCTGAGAACAGCCAGCGGGGGCGCGCGCGGAGGTTTTTCCGGGGGCGCTTGTGAAAAAATTCACGAAGAACTTGACCCGGTGTTTCAGGGTGCTAAATTTGGCGACGAAATTATGAAGATATTCTCTTTTTTCCTATTGGGCGCGATGCTGGCTGTGGGGCCGGCTGCCACCGCCGCCGACCTCACCGGAACTGTCGTTTTCAAGGGCGTGCCGCCCAGTGAAAAGGAAATCACGCCGATTTTGGATGACCCGAATTGCAGCCCCGGCTACACCAAGGCTCCGCTGACCCGGTTTTACGTGGTGGGAGCCAAGGGGGAACTGGCGGATGTGGTGGTGTCCCTGAAGGGGGCGGCGGGACCCGCTGCCGGCGCCGGCGCGCCGCCCGTGGTGATTGACCAAAAAGGCTGTCTCTATCTGCCGACCATTGTCGCGGTGCAGACAGGCCAGAAAATCGTCGTCAAAAACTCCGATGCCTGCGTCCACAATGTTCATTCCAAGCCCACTGCGGCGGGCAATCCGGAGTCCAACGATGTTCAGATGCCGGGCGGCGCGGACCTGACCTACACCTTTGCCAATCCGGAGCCGTTTTTGAAATTCCAATGCGATGTGCACCCGTGGATGTTCGCCTGGGTGACGGTGTTCGACAGTCCGTATTTTTGTGTCAGCGGCACGGACGGAAGCTTTGTCATTAAAAATGTGCCGCCCGGCAAATACACGATGCAGGCCTCACATCGCAAGCTCGGGGTTCAAACCCAGGAGATTGAGGTCGGGGCGACCGGAGCGAGCGCCCAATTCACCTTTGAATCCAAATAACCCCCGGCCGGAGAATTGATTCTCCGTTCGGTTGAACGTGCTGACTGTTTTCAGGCATGAGTAAAACGCATGAGTAAAACAAGTCCCCCAATAATTCGTCCCTGGATGTTCCGGTTTGCAGGGATTACAGCCTTTACCACGTTTTTATTGGTGGGTTTGGGCGGCTTGGTGACCAGTTATGGCGTGGGCATGTCGGTGCCGGACTGGCCCAATACGTATGGTTACAACATGTTCACCTTCCCGATTTCACAGTGGGTCGGCGGCATTTTCTATGAGCACACCCACCGGTTGCTGGCCTCGGCCGTGGGCCTGCTCACGACGGTGCTGGCCGTTTGGATTTGGATGTCGGATTCCCGGCGCTGGCTCCGCTGGCTTGGTGTGGCCGCTTTCCTCGGCGTTATCGCGCAAGGCATCCTTGGCGGACTGCGCGTGACATTGCACATGGATTCGCTGGGAATCTTTCACGCCACCGTGGCGCAGGTGTTTTTTGTTCTGCTCTGCGCCATCACACTGTTTACCAGCCGTTTTTGGATCAGAGGGGGAACCCTTCCCTCTGTTTCGAGCGGCCTAAAAACCCTTCTGCTCTGCACGACGCTGATCATTTTCGCCCAATTAATTATTGCGGCGACGATGCGGCATCAGCACGCCGGGCTGGCCATTCCTGATTTCCCTCTGGCCTACGGAAAAGTATGGCCGGACACTAGCCCCGATGCCGTCGCCCTTTACAATAGCCGCCGCGTTTCCGTCACCGAGGAGGCTCCCGTCACCGCCTTTCAAATCCAGCTGCAGATGGTGCATCGCGCCATGGCGCTGGTCATTGTGTTTCTGACAGCCGCCTGCGCTGTGCTGTCGCGGCGTCAGCGGGGGGGCGGGGATGTCCTGAGCCGGTTCACCCTGTTCTGGTTGGTGCTGATGGGGGTGCAGGTCGGGCTGGGGGCGGCGACCATTTGGACGAACAAGGCGGCAGACGTGGCCACCGGGCATGTCCTGGTGGGAGCGCTTTCGCTCGTGACAGGCGCCGTGGCGTGCCTTATTGCTTTTAGACGTTTCACGTCGGATTCGGCTGTTCAAGCTTCCGGCGGGTTCGGGGTGGGGGCCTTTTCAGGGGTCCCGTCAATGAAATGAAAGAAGTTTCCGCGGACATTTTAAATGCTGCCGCCGGCGAAAAAAGCTGGGCTGCCGTCTGGGCCGATCTGGTCAAGGCGCGCCTCACCACGCTTGTGCTGCTGACGACGTTGGTCGGGTTTTATCTCGGGTGGCGCGGGGCGATGAATTTTGCACTGATGTTCAACACGCTGGCCGCCACGGCGCTGGTGGCCGCCGGCGCAGCGGCGTTGAACCAGCTGCTGGAGCGCGATTATGACGCCCGGATGCGCCGGACCCAAAGCCGTCCGCTGCCGTCGGGCCGGATGCAGCCGACGACGGTGATGATTTTTGGTGGGGCGAGTTCCGTGGCTGGCCTGGTGTATCTGGCGCTGGCCGTCAACCTCCTGACGTGTGTTCTGGGCGCGATCACGCTGGTCAGCTATCTTTTTCTGTACACGCCGCTCAAGCGGGTGACCTGGCTGAACACGGTGATTGGGGCGGTACCCGGGGCCTTGCCGCCGTTGATGGGGTGGACGGCGGCGCGCGGCGAGTGGAGCAGTGAGGGGTGGGCCTTGTTCGCCATTTTATTTTTCTGGCAGCTGCCCCATTTCTTTGCCATTGCCTGGATGTATCGGGAGGACTATGCGAAGGCGGGATTCAAAATGCTGCCCGGGGTGGATCCGGACGGACGGCGCACGGGGCAGCAGGCCGTGAGCAATACGCTGGCGCTGCTAGCGGTGAGCCTGTTCCCCTTTGTGTTCAGGATGGCGGGGACGTTTTATCTGGCCGGCGCGCTGCTGTTGGGCGCGGCTTTTCTGTGGAGCGCCATCCAGTTTTCGCGGCAGCTGACCCTGGCGCGGGCGCGGCAGCTCTTTTTCGCCTCCATCCTCTACCTGCCCTTGCTGCTGGCGCTGCTGGTCTGGGATAAACTTAAATAAATTATGGAAACGACCGTTCACCAATTCCCCCCGTTCCGCCCGGCAGACACCCATTCCGGTCACGGCGACCATGCTCATCCCGAGCCGGGCTTCTGGGAGAAATACATTTTTTCCACCGACCATAAAACCATCGGAATCCAATACGGCATTACCGCGCTGCTGTTCATGCTGTTCGGATTCGGGCTGATGCTCCTGATGCGCTGGCAGATTGCGCATCCGGGAATCCCGGTGCCCTTCATCGGGCCGCTGCTGGAGCGGGTGCTGGGCCAGGTGGCCGCCGGCGGCGCGATTTCACCGGAGCTCTACAATTCCTTCGGGGCGATGCACGGGACAATCATGGTGTTCCTGGGCATCGTGCCGCTGGCCTTTGCGGCGTTCGGCAATTACGTGGTGCCGCTGATGATCGGGGCGCCGGACATGACCTTTCCGCGGCTGAACATGGCCAGCTTTCAGGCGTATTTCATCGGCGGCCTAATCATGCTGGTCAGCTTTTTTATTCCCGGCGGCGCGGCCCAGGCGGGATGGACCTCGTATTCGCCACTGGCGACGACCATCCCCACCGACGGCCAGCTGTTCTGGATCATCGGGATGATTTTCTTGATCACCTCCTCGCTGCTGGGCGCGGCGAATTTCATCGCCACCATCATTCAATTGCGGGCGCCGGGCATGACATGGATGCGCCTGCCCTGGTTTGTCTGGACCCAGTTCGTCACGGCGTTCATTCTTCTGCTGGCGTTCCCGCCGCTGGAAGCCGCCGCCGTCATGCAGCTGATGGACAACGTGGCCCACACGAGCTTCTTTTTGCCGACCGGCCTGGCCGTGGGCGGCCAGCTGGCCAATGTCAGCGGCGGCGGCAGCCCGCTGCTGTGGCAGCATCTGTTCTGGTTCCTCGGACATCCGGAGGTGTATGTCCTGATTTTGCCGGCCATGGGCATTGTCTGCGAGGTCATTGCCAACAACACTCGCAAGCCGATCTGGGGCTACAAATCGCTTGTGTACGCGGTGCTGGCCGTCGGCTTCCTGTCCTTCATCGTCTGGGCGCACCACATGTACCTGACCGGCATGGGCACGAAAATCTCCACCTTCTTCCAAGCGACGACGATGATCATCTCCATCCCCTCGGTCATCATCCTGACGTGTTTTTTCATCTCGCTCTGGGGGGGCTCGATCCGCTTCAACACGCCGATGCTGTTCGCCCTGGCGTTCCTGCCGATGTTCGGCATCGGGGGGTTGACGGGTTTGCCGCTGGGCTTCAACGTCAGCGACGTGCACCTGCACGACACCTATTATATCATTGCCCACTTCCATTACGTGGTGGCGCCTGGAACCATTTTCGCGCTGTTTGCCGGCGTTTATTATTGGTATCCCAAAATGACTGGGCGGATGATGAATGAGTTCTGGGGCCGGGTGCATTTCTGGGGTTCCTTCGTGTTCATGAACGTCGTCTTCCTGCCCATGTTCTTCCAGGGCATGTCGGGCATGCTCCGGCGCATGTCCGACGGCGGCGCCAACTATTCTGCCGCCGTCAATAGCAAGGCGGGCGCGGATGCGGTGGGCGGTCTGAGCGACAGTATCCTATCGCTGCACACGGGCATCCTGTGGGGCGCCATGTGCCTGGGGATCGCCCAAATCCCCTTCATCATCAATGTCTTTTGGAGCATCAAGCACGGTGAAAAAGTGAAGAATGATAATCCCTGGGACGCCACCACGCTCGAGTGGCAGACCCCCACGCCGCCGCCGCACGGCAATTTCACCCACGAACCGCAGGTGCACCACGGTCCGTACGAATACAGCGTGCCCGGGCACGCGGTGGATTTCATCCCCCAGAATGAACCGGCCGGGCCGGCGGACAAACCTCTCCCTGCAACCGCACATTGATTCATGGAAATTCCCTATACCTCCAAGCCCCGGCCGGACACCGGCCTTTACAACGCCAAGCTCGGCATCTGGCTTTTCTTGGCGTCGGAAGTGATGCTCTTCGGCGGCCTTTTCTCCGCTTATGTGCTGCTCCGCGTCGGGGCCGCCCCCGGCGAATGGCCGCACGGCTGGCTCAATGTCTGGCTCGGCACGCTCAATACCGTCATCCTCGCGCTCTCAGCCATCACGACCCTGCTGGCGTGGGTCGCGTGCAAGGTCGGAAATTTCCGTAAATTCAAGTTTTTCCACGCTTGCACCATCGCGCTGGCGCTGACGTTCCTGTGCGTGAAAATGTACGAGTACCACGACAAGTGGATCCATTATGAAATCAAGATGACGGATGGGCGGTTTGCCGACGGCCATTTTGAAAGCGCGGTGTATGTGGATCAAGCCACGCACCAGGAAGTGGAGGAGCACCGCTACCGCGGCAATGCCTTTTCCAAGGTGTCCGAGGGCGTCACCCATCATTACGAATTAGAATCGGTGACGCTGGAGGGGCGCATTGTGACCGATGAAAAAGATCTCATGGATTTGCGGGCGCAGAAGCACATCGAGCACGGAAGCGTCACGGTGGAGCGCGCGCACATCAAGTCCATGGAAAATTACGGGCCCTGGCACAACACCTTCCTTGCCATTTATTTCACCCTCACCGGCCTGCACGCCCTGCACATTCTGGGCGGCACCCTGGTCATCGGCTACCTGTGGGGCCCGGGCCGGAAAATGTGGGCGACCGATCCCGAGCGGTTCACCAACCGGATCGAGATTTCCGGGTTGTTCTGGCATTTTGTGGACCTGGTCTGGATCTTCCTGTTCCCGGTCCTTTATTTAATGTAAAAATTTATGAGCGAATCCCATCCTGTGGAGTATTCCGCGTACGTCCGGCGCTGTGTCTATGTTTTCATCGCCGTGGTGTGCACCACGGCGCTGATGATCGGCATCTCCTTCCTGCCGCATTATGGGTGGCCGGCCAAGGTCGCCCTCATCCTCGCCGTGGCCTGCGTCAACGCCTTCGTCGTCGCCGGCTTCCTCATGCATTTGCTGTCCGAGAAGAAAATGATCTACGCCCTGCTGGCCTTCACGGTGTTTTTTTTCGCCGTCCTGATGGGTCTGACCCTCTGGGCCATGGGCGATTTCCCGGTCGGCACCCAGATGCACTGATATGTCATTAAAAGCCTTTCATCTTGTGTTTGTCACCCTGCTCACCGGGCTGGCCTTCGGGAGCGCGTCCTGGGCCTTTGCGTCGGGCCATCCGGCTTCCGGCGCGGCGTCCCTCATTGCCGGCCTGGGAGTCGTCTTCTACGGTGTTTACTTTTTGAAGAAGTTGAAAAAGATTCGCTATCTGTGATATCTCCGCGCCTCCATTTAAAACGGATTCTGGCGGTGCTGCTGGCCGCCGGCTTGCCGGCCCCGCTGTTCGCCTGCGCCACCTGTTTTGGCCAGTCCGATTCGCCCATGGCCCAGGGCATGAACTGGGGTATTTTCACGCTGCTGGGCGTCATCGTCACCGTGCTGGCGACCGTCGCCACTTTTTTTGTTTATCTCATCCGCCGGGAAACCGCTGCGGTTAACCCTCCCCCGTCCAAGACTCTGACTGAAGTATGAAAAACTGGTTTGGCGAACATCTCCTCGGCCTCCCCCCGCTGGCCTCCACTAACGGCCAGGGCGTTGACGACCTGGTCATCTACGTGCACTGGCTGATGATCGCGCTGTTCGTCGGATGGATCGTCTATTTCCTCTACGTCGTGAACCGGTTCCGCCAGTCGCGCAACCCCAAGGCCGATTATGTGGGGGTGAAAAACCACGCCTCGAGCTACCTGGAGCTGGGCGTCGTCCTCGCCGAGGCGGTGCTGCTGATCTTCATTGCCGTGCCCCTCTGGGCCAAGGCAGTGGACCAATTTCCTGCGGCGAAGGATTCCACCGTGATCCAGGTCGTCGCCCAGCAATACGCCTGGAACGCCCGCTATGCCGGGACCGATGGCGAATTCGGCCGGCAGGACATGAAGTTCGTTCAGCTCGACAACGTTTTTGGCGTGGACCCGTCCGACCCCAACGGCAAGGACGATGTGCAATTGCTCAATGAAATCCACGTGCCGCTCGGAAAGCCGGTCATCGTTTATCTGAGCTCCAAGGACGTGATCCATTCGCTGAAAATCATTTCCATGCGGGTGTGTCAGGATGCGATTCCCGGCCTGCGGATTCCCGTCTGGTTCAATCCCACCCAGACCGGCCGCTACCAGATCAATTGCGCCCAGCTCTGCGGCGCGCTGCACGCCAACATGGCTGGCGGCTTTCTAGTCGTGCAATCCCCGGCCGAATACAACCAGTGGCTCAAGTCCAAGACCGGCGCCCAGACGAGCTTCGAGTGAGCCGCCCGCGCCGGCGCCCCCCTAACGTCCATGGCTGAAAACCCTCGGCAACTGCCTCGAACCCTCTGGCTCGGGTTCAGCCTGCTCACGGGTCTTATGGCGCTGGCGTACCTCGTTTCCCTCGCCCAGCTCCAGCGCGCGCATCCCGGCGCATTGCCGGTCCTCGGCTCCATTGCTGATTTCACCCTGACTAACCAGAGCGGCCGGGTCACGACCCTTGCCGACCTGACCAACCAGGTCTGGGTGGGCGACATCATCTTCACCCGCTGCGCCGGACCCTGCCCGCGCCTGACCCGTCAGATGCAGTCCCTGCAGGAGCTGCTGCCGGCCTCCAGCACCGCCAAACTGGTGACCCTCACCACCGACCCTGATTTCGATACGCCTGCCGTGCTTCAGAAATATGGGGAGCGCTTTCAGGCCGATCCCCGCCGCTGGTTTTTTCTCACGGGCACAAAACAGGAGGTCGCTGCGCTCGCCGCCGGCAGTCTCAAATTGAGCGCCCAGGCCGTGAAGGCGGATGACCAGAAAAATGCCGCGGACCTGTTCATCCACACCACAATTTTTGTCGTGGTGGACAAGCACGCCCGGCTGAGAGCCGTCTTTGAAACCGGGGGCGAGGGCGTGGAATGGTCCGCCGTCCAGCCGCGCCTCCTTGAGACGATTCACCAACTCGAACGCGAACCATGACCCTGCACGATCTGCCCGCCGTCAACGCCGCCCTCAATAGTCTGAGCGCGGTCTTTCTGGCGCTGGGATTCATCTTTATCAAACGCGGAAATAAAATTGCGCATCGCAACTGCATGATCGCGGCATTCACCACGTCGATCGTGTTTCTGGCGTGCTACCTGACCTATCATGCCACGGTCAAAACCGTCACCCATTTTGTTGAGCCCGCCTGGTTCCGCCCCATTTATCTGGGCATCCTGCTCACGCACACCGTTCTGGCGGTCGTCATCGTCCCCTTGATTCTGATGACGCTGTACCGCGCCCGGCGCCAGGATTTTGAGGGGCACAAACGCATTGCCCGCTGGACCTGGCCGCTGTGGATGTATGTGTCGGTGACGGGCGTTGGAGTTTATTTGATGCTCTACCGGATCTTCCCGCAACCATGAGCCGCGCATGAAATCCCCCGCGCGCGTCACAATCCACGACAGCCAGTTTCCTGAAAACGTCCGGCGCGATCTGCTTGTCTCGCTGCGCACGCGGCGGGTGAATCACAAGTTTCACTACGACAGCCCTCGGCAAACGCAGCAATGGCTCGCATTGCACCAGGCCTATTCCCCCTCCCGCAACGACGCGTCGTGCGCGGCCACCTATGACCTCGCCTTTGAGCAGGCGGCGCGTCATCTCACGGCCCGCCGCGTCCACGTGCTCGGCCTGGGCTGCGGCGGGGGACAAAAGGACACGCGCCTTCTGAAATTATTGAAGGCCGCCGGCAAGGGGGTTTCTTACACGCCCTGCGACGTCAGCACCGCCATGGTCCTGGTCGCCCGCCAGGCCGCGCTCGCCGTGCTGCCGGACAAAAGCTGTTTTCCCTTCGTGTGCGATCTGGCCACGGCGGAGGATTTGCCTGCCGCCCTTCTTTCCCGTCAGCCCACTCTGGTGACTTTCTTCGGCATGATTCCCAATTTCGAGCCGTCAGCCATTTTGTCCAAGCTGTCAGCGCTGGTCCGCCCCCGGGATTTTTTATTGTTCAGCGCGAATCTGGCACCGGGCGGGGATGACGCCGCCGGGATGGCGAAAATTCTCCCGCAGTACGACAATGCGCTCACGCGCGACTGGCTGCTGACTTTCCTGCTCGACCTGGGGGTGGAGCGCAGTGACGGCACGCTGGAGATGGGAGTAGAGACGGGCGGCTCGGGGCTCAAGCGGGTCGTGGCGCGGTTCCGCTTCCATCGCCGTCGCCGCTTTCAGATTGAATCCAAGTCGTTTGAATTCCGTCGCGGTGAAGTCATCCGCCTCTTTTTCTCCTACCGTTACACGCCCAGCCGAGTCCGTCAGGCGCTCGGCCGCCACGGGCTTTCCGTTCTCCAGGAATGGGTCACGCCCTCAGGTGAGGAGGGGGTCTTTCTGTGCGCCCGCCCCTAGTCGTCCCCCAGCCCGTGCAGGCGGGTCACTCCATGGCTTCCCGCATGGCATCAAACAGGCTTTTTCCAACCGCCGCGCTCACCGGCTTCTGCTCCCTTTCCTCGGCTTGCTCCACGAGTTCCAGGGGCAGTTCCTTGAGAAAACGGGAGGGGTGGCAGGGCAGCAGTTGTCCGTATTTCTTCCGGCTCGCACAATGGCTGATGGTGAGCGACAGCATCGCCCGCGTGACGGCCACGTAGAACAGCCGCCGCTCCTCGTCCAGCGTGCCTTCAACCGTCGAGCGCGTGTGCGGCAGCAGCCCGTCCTCCAGCCCGACGATGTACACGCGCGGAAACTCCAGTCCCTTGCAGCTGTGCATGGTGATGAGCGTGACGACGTCGCCTTTTTCCTCCTCCTCTTCCCGGTCGGAGTCGAGCGTGATGTTCTCGAGGAATGCCTCCAGCCGCTCGAACAGCGCCTTGCCGACGGCATCGCTGCCATCCAGCGTGGCGGTCAGGTCGCGCAGATTGCGGACGCGGGCTTCGCCGGCTTCGGCTTCCTTTTCCTGGCGGCGCAGTTCATGCAGGTAGCCGGACTCGTCGAGAAAATGATCCGCCCAGGCCTGCAAGACCTTGGGCTCGTGCTGGGCGGCCGGGTCGGCCAGGGTCGCCCGCGTGCGCTCCACAAACTCCACGAACGTCGCAAGGCATTCCTGCGTCCGCTTCTGGAAGCTCGACTGCACCAGCGGGTTTTTCATGGCGGCGAACACCGAGCACTGACGTTCCTGGCTGGCGGCCAGCAGCCGCTCCATCGTCACGTCGCTCAGCCCCCGGGCGGGGGTGTTGGCGATCCGCAGGAGGCTGATGTCGTCGTGCGGGTTGATGAACATCTTGAGATAGGCGAGGAAATCCCGGATCTCGCGCCGGTCGAAAAAGCTTTGCCCGCCGATCAGGTGATAGCGCACGCCCGCCTTGCGCAGCGCCGTTTCAATCGGCCGCGACTGGATGTTGGTGCGGAACAGGATCGCATTCTCCTTCCACGAAATGCGGTGCGCCAGCCGGGCGAATTCAATCTGCCCCACCAGCTCGGTGGCCTCCTCCTCCTCGTTGCTGCAGGCGCGCAGCAGGATCTTCGTTCCCTGGCCCTTTTGCGACCACAGCTGCTTGGCACGGCGGCGCGTGTTGTTTTTGATCAGCGCGTTGGCGGCCGTCAGGATTGTGTTGGTCGAGCGGTAGTTCTGCTCGAGCTTGACGATCTTCACCTCGGGGTAATGTTTTTCCAGGTCCAGCAGGTTGGCGATCTCCGCGCCGCGCCAGCCGTAAATGCTCTGGTCGTCGTCGCCCACCACGCAGAGGTTGCGATGCTTCAGCGTCAGCGCGTGGATCAGCTGGAACTGCGAGCCGTTGGTGTCCTGATACTCGTCCGCCATGACATAGCGGTATTTGGCGCGGCAGACTTCCAGCACGTCGGGGAATTCATTGAACAGCCGCAGCGTCAGCAGGATCAGGTCGTCGAAATCCACGGCGTTGCAGGCGCGCAGGGCGGATTCGTAGCGCGTGCGGATGTGCTGGGCCAGCGCGCGCACGCTGGGGTCCGCGAACGCCGCCGAGGCCTCGCCCCCGTTCTTGAACTTGCTCAGCAGGGCGAGAATAGCCCCGGGGTCGGTCTTTTCGCCCTTGGCCGAGATGCTGCTCAGAATTTTTTTCACGGCCGCGAGCTGCTCGGATTCGTCGTAGATGACGAAGTTGCGCTTGTAGCCGAGAGCCTCGATGTGGGCGCGCAAGATGCGGACGCACAGGGAATGGAACGTGCACAGGGTCGGGCGCTTGGGCGGTTCCCCGTCGCGCTTCCGGGCCTTCAGGTGCGGCAGCAGCTTGTGGATGCGCTCCTGCATCTCGCGCGCGGCCTTGTTCGTGAAGGTGACGGCCAGGATGTTCTCCGGCGGGACGCCCTGGTCGATGAGGTGCGCGATGCGGTAGGTGATGACGCGCGTCTTGCCGGTGCCCGCCCCGGCCAGGATCAAAATCGGGCCGTGAAGGGTCTCAGCGGCCTGGCGTTGTTGCGGATTCAGTGAGCTCAAGTTGGCCATGGGCGCGCGGAGTTTAAATTCCAAGCCGCGCAATGCAAGCGCGCGTGTGAATAATTAATCCTGCGCCGCCCGCGCGCGTTCCGCCTCGGATAGGATCTTCCATTCGCCCGCGGCCAAATCTCCCAGTTGCAATCCGCCCACCCGCGCCCGGATCAGCCGCAGCGTCGGGTGCCCGATGGCCGCGGTCATCCGCCGCACCTGCCGGTTCTTGCCCTCAATCAGTTCCAGGCCGATCCAGCAGTCCGGCACGTTCTTGCGGAAGCGGATGGGCGGATTGCGCGGCGGCAAGGTAGGATGCATCACTCCGTGCGCGA
This sequence comes from uncultured Verrucomicrobia subdivision 3 bacterium, assembly GCA_903835255.1. Taxonomy (GTDB): domain Bacteria; phylum Verrucomicrobiota; class Verrucomicrobiia; order Limisphaerales; family UBA11358; genus UBA11358. The sequence continues at coordinate 6,006 of CAILMI010000026.1, read as the reverse complement.
CGTCATCAATTGCAGCGCTCTGGCGGGCGGAGGATGGCGCGCAGGGAGTGGCAGGTCCGACTAGTGGCTGCGGCTCCAAGATCCAGGCGCGACAGGGCAGGGTTTTGCGGCCTTGAATCACCAAGCCGCGCTGCAGGGCATCCAGTGCCTCGCGCGTCGGGATCCGCTCCACCTGCGCCCAGTACTCGCGGGCATGCGCGTGGCGCGGGTGCAGCAGCCGCTCGTTCCAGGCCGGCTCGTCGCTCAGCAGCAGCAATCCCTCGGAGTCCGCATCCAGCCGCCCAATGGGATAGACATTGGCGGGAAAGCGGAATTCCGCCAGCGCGCGGTTCGGCGAGCCGTCCCCGGTGAATTGCGACAGGACGCCGAACGGTTTGTGGAAGGCGATGAGCATGAGGTCAGTTTCCAGTGTCAGGTTTCAAGTTTCAAGTGCGTAAAACTTTTCGTGTGTTTCATAGGTTTCATGGTTAAAATTATTGCGTGATCCGAAACATCATCTTCGACTGGTCGGGGACCTTGGTGGACGACCTGCCTGCGGTCTTGGAAGCCTCCAATTATGTTTTGGCCCAGGCGGGCAAGGCGGCGATGTCTCTCGATCAATTCCGGGCCGAGTTCAGTCTGCCCTTCACCGGCTTTTATGACCGGCACACGCCGGACGTGCCGATGCCGCAGCTGGAAGCATGGTTTCACAGCCGGTTCAAGGAGGCGCAGCACACGGTGGTGGAACTACCGCATGCCCGCGAGTTTCTCCAGTTCTGCCGGACCCGAAAACTGCGCACGTTTCTTCTGAGCACCATTCACTCCGACCACTTTGCCGTGCAGTCCCGCGTCACCGGCTTCGGCGCGTATCTCGACCGCCCCTACACCGATGTCTGGGATAAGCGCAAAAAAATCCGCGACCTGCTCGCCGAAAATAATCTCCGGCCCGAGCAGACGCTGTTTATCGGCGACATGGAGCATGACATCGAGACCGCGCACCATGGCGGGGTGCATTCCTGCGCCGTGCTGACCGGTTACAACACGCTGGCGCAGCTTCGCGCCGCCCGGCCCGGCCTGATCGTTGAGCATTTGGGAGAATTGCGCCGGGCTTTGGAGGAGGGCGATCTGGATTTTGGAGCGGCGGTGGACCGCCGGAGTTCCCGTCAAAAAACGGCCGCTCCGGGCCTCCCCATCCCGACGGTGGGGGGGTTGATATTCAACCGCGCCGGCGAAGTGCTGATGGTCAAAACGCATAAATGGTCCGACAAGTGGGGCATCCCCGGCGGCAAGATTCAGTGGGGCGAAACCTCCCCAGCTGCCTTGCGCCGCGAGATCCGTGAGGAGACCGGACTCAAGGTGGCGGACATTCAATTTGTGCTGGCGCAGGATTGCGTCCGTTCGAAAGAGTTTTACCGCGACGCCCATTTTATCCTCCTGAATTATACCTGCCGCGTTGTCGGCCGGTCGGAGGTGACGCTCAATCACGAGGCGCAGGCGTTCCGCTGGGTGACGCTGGCGGCGGCGAAAAAGTTGAAGTTAAACCGGCCGACCCGAACCCTGCTCGCAGCGGTGCTTAAAAAAAATACCGGCGGCCACCAGACCTCCCCATCCCGGAAACGCCATGTCTAATATCTCGCTCGTTGATCTCGAAGTGTTTTACCGCGTGGGCGTGCCGGACGCGGAACGCGCCCGGCCCCAGCGCCTGTTGCTGACCGTGGTTCTGGAGTCCGATTTCACCGCCGCTGCCAAAAGCGACGGCATCGCTGACACGATTGATTATTACGCCGTCACCCAGCGTCTCTTGAAATTCGGCGAGGGCCGCGAGTGGAAGCTCATTGAAAAACTTGCCGCCGACATCGCCGCGGCTATTCTGGCCGAGTTCCAGCCCCAGTCCGTCTCTGTGGAGGTGAAAAAGTTTATCATCCCGGAGGCGCGCCATGTCTCCGTCAGTCACACCCTGAGACCGTAGCCGCTTCCGCCCGGCGGCTAGGGGGATTGGAAGGTCTGACCATCCATGGTCTCTACTCTCCAGCCGGAACGGCCGGCGACCATCGTTACCGCGCCCGCCGTCCGGGTGTAGATCACCGTTACTTTTCTTTTCGCCAGCCGCTCCTTCAGGCCAGCTGAGGCGCGCCGGTTGGCGGGCAGCTCTGAATCCGCCACCACAATCACCGCCGGCCGCACCGCATCCAGCAGCGCCTCCTCCATCGGTTCGCCGTGGGCTGGCAGCCCGGCAATCACGATGTCGGCACGCAAATCCCGGCCGCATTCCAGCAGCGCGGCCTGGCCGTCGCGGCCCAGATCCGACAGCAATAAAACCCGGGTGCCGTGAAGGGTTCCCTGCACCACCAGCGCGTTGTCGTCGGCCTGTGAATAAGGAGGGAGCGGAGGCGTTGCCGCCGGATGCAGCACGGTCCATACGCCGAGGGTATCGCCGAGGGTATCGCCGCGGCTGACGATGCGGAGCCGGTTGGTCGTCGATGCCAGCCCGGCCAGAGTCTGGCGATATGCGGGCGAACGAAATCGCACCGGACTGGCGATGACCCGGTCGACCGAGAACAGATCGCAGACCCATGGGGCCCCGCCCATATCCCGCTTGTCACCCTGTGTCAGCACGAGTTGCGGCAAATGATTCAGGCCCCGGGCGTGTAGAAAGGGTTTGATGATGAACTCCACGGCGTTCGTATCGCCGCAATCCAGGAGCAGGTCGCCGCCGTGCCGGCCGGACTCAATAAATACCGCGTGTCCGCCGTTCAGGGGCAGAACGGTGAGCGCGGCGTTGGACCGAGCCCTCTGCCAGCGCCCCGCATAAAACAGGGTAATGAACACCAGACCCACCAGCGTTACCCAGCGCCATCGTTTCTGGAACACGGCGCCGGACAGCAGGGCGAGCAGGGCGCCATAATAAATCACGAAGTCCACCGGCCCCGGGCTGCGGACGTAGAAAAAGGCCCCGGGCAGCCGGACGCTGGCCTGGCTGATTTCGAGCATCAGCTTCATCCAGAGCCAGGCGCTGTGATTGAACAGCTCCGTCGCCCAGGGGAACACGTCGCCGCAGAGGAGGCTGCCGAGGTTGCAGGCGAGGGCGGCGCTGCCCAGCGGCACGACCAGCAGGTTGGCGAGCAGTGTTACCGGGCTTAACAGGTGGAAATAATACGCGGTGAGCGGCCACGAGCCGAGCCAAGCCGCCAGCGAAACAGCCACTGAAGTGACGACTGCCCGCAAGGGCCCGCCCAGCCAGCGGCGCCAGCGCGGAATCAAGGAGGCTGGCAGCAGGGGATCAGTCTGCAGCAGGCCGTCGCGGAGCTTTTCTAGGGGAGGCAGAAACAGGGCAATGCTCAGCACGACGAAGAAGGAAAGCTGGAAGCTGGCCTGAAACAACTGTCGGGGGTCGTACAGCAAGATAATGAAGGCGGCGGCGGCCAGCGAGTTGATGAGGTTGCTGGGCCGTTCCAAGGACCAGCCGGAGATGAGGACGGTCATCATGATCGTGGATCGGATGGCGGACGGCTGCCAGCCGGTGGCAGCGGTATAAAGCCAGATGAGCGGGATGATCGCTGCGCCGCACCAGAAACGCGGGATCTGGACCGTGCGCAACAGGGCCGCCAGAATGCCCGCAATCAGCGCGATGTGCAGACCGGAGATGGCAAAGATATGCATAGTTGACTATCTATTTCGCGGAATGGTAGCTTAGACCCATGAAAACGGCATATTCTTACCGAAGAATGTCAACTCGCGGCCAAGGCGACGATAGCCGCGACTCGCGGAATCGTCAAAAGACTTCCGCTGAGGCTTGGATTGTCGAGCATGGCAAAGGCGAATACTATCTTTCCAAGGATGTTTTCGAGGATGCGGGTAAGTCTGGCTACAAGGGTAAGCATATCGAGCTAGACGAATACGGCAAAGCCAAAGGCGAGCTAATGCGGTTTATCCAGCTAGTAGAAGCTTCCAAGATTCAAAGGCATAGCTTACTTCTGATAGATTCGTTTGACCGTTTCTCTAGGCTCCCGCCGTCAAAAGCTCTTACGCTATTCTTGCAAGTCATAGATAACGGCATTGGCCTAGTATTTACTGGCAGCTATGACAAGCGGATTGTTACTTCTGAATTGATAGACAAAGAGCCAAACGTCTTGCAATTCATCATTGGCGAAATGATTCGCAGCTTTACGGAATCCGCCGAAAAATCGCGCAAGGTGAAGCTTGCGAAAGCCAGCAAGAAAGCCAAGATGCAAGCTGGCGAGATTGTAGCGCATAACAACATTCCAAAGTATTTCACCTATGAGCCTTTAACCAAAGCAAATGGCCGTTATACTCTGAATGACAATGCGAAGCTTGTGCGGGAGCTTGTCGAAAGCATACTAGCGGGAAAGTCGCTTTATGCTATGGCTTGCGATTTGAACAAGCGAAAGGTTAAAACTTTCCGATATGGTAACAACTGGCATCCTTGCTCAATTCGTGAGATTCTTAAAAATCGCTGTCTAGTCGGCGAATACTTAGGAAACAAAGGCTATGTTCCCGCGCTGATAGATGAATCACAATTCAATCAGGTTCAAAACATCTTAAACAATAACAAGCAGAATCGCGGAAAACGGGCTGACTTGTTAAATGTCTTTCGTGGTTTGTGCTATTGCGGGTCTTGTGGAAAGCAGATGAATGTAATGAGCGCGATTAGAAAAGGCGTAAGCTATCGCTATTTGCGTTGCTCGAATCTTCACACAAACGAAAAGGTTTGCCGCTTTAACAACATCCGTCTTGAAGCTATGGAGCAAGATTTTGTTTTGAAGTTTCTAGCTAAAGACCCATACAAGCTAGTTAATCCAGAAGACAGCACAGAGCTTGCAAGCATACAAAAGCAGATTGCCAGCAAAACAAGCCGTCTAAACGCCGTCTCTGAGGGTATAAAGCGACTTTTCGCCATGTCTGAGGGTATGGACATACCAGAAGCTAAAGAGAGCCTAGACAAACTTTACAAAGAGCGGGAAAGCATTAAAGGCGAGCTTGACGAACTTAATCTAAAGATAAACTACATTCAAGACGCGCCAAAAATCGGCGAAAATCTATTTGAGGAACTTTTTACAATTGCAGACGAAAGCGGAAAGCCGATGTTCAAAGGTAATGGACGCGGAATAGAGATAACGCACAAGGCAAAGGGCAAAGAATGGACTGAGATAGTTATTGCTGGCGAAGATGACGCGCCTTGGTTCTATGCTTACAAAGCTTTGGGTGATAACGAATGGCGCGAAAAGTTGCGCGTAGTATTGCCTAGCCTGATTGGTAAAGTTACCGTCTTAGACCACAAATTTAAGGTGTTTAACCGCATGGGCAAACAGGTTTTTGAATCTGAGGTTTACCCTACGCTTAGGAATAGCACTAAGATTTGGAAAGATTCTTTGAAGACTTGGACAAAGCGTAAAGTTGGCAATGGTAAAGTGATTGTTTGCAAACGATACCAGCGAAAAGCCAAAGTTGAACGCAAAACGGCCAAATAGAGCGCGTTAGCCGTTAGTTGCCGCGAGTATGCGCTTGACCGTCGTGGCCGTGAATCTCCCGCCTCTAGCCGTGCGCTCTCCGCGTTTATTCAAACAGTCGGCAATCCTGTTTAAGCTGGCAATCCCCGTCGTCTGAATCTCCGCAATATGCTTTAGCATACTGCCAGCAAAGGCTTTCTTTTGAGTCTGGACGGCCATTAGAGCGTTTGGCCGTGCATCCGCAAGCTTTGGATTGCCCAAAGCTACACCTTGCGCCTTAGCTACCGCCAAGCCTGCAATAGTCCTTTGGCTGATTAGTTCTCTTTCTCTTTGCGCCACCAACGCAAGAATTCCGATAGTGAACTTGTCGGCGTTTGGCATATCGCAGCAAACAAAGTCTAAGCTGCTATCCTGTAAAGACATTAGAAAGCTGGCGTTGCGGGATAAGCGGTCAAGCTTGGCAATGATAAGCGTTGCTCGTTTGGCTTTGGCTAATGCGATAGCCTCAGCCAGTTGCGGACGGTTATTGTTTGCCCCGCTTTCGCGTTCTTCAAAGCTT
>CAILMI010000025.1 GCA_903835255.1 uncultured Verrucomicrobia subdivision 3 bacterium | reverse complement strand
GCAAGCCGCCATTGCGCCGCTGCGCGGCTTCGCTCCGGCTCGCCGACTCGCCTGCGCTCCGCCGCGCAGCGGCGCAACCATCCCCATCCAGTGCAAGTGGTGATACCAAACACACTGACAAATCCATTTCAGGACTTGACCAGGGCTGCGAGAGCGTGGCCCGCTTCAGAATTCGGGTTGAAAGCTCAGGCCGATATAGTGGCTTGAGACCGTCCCAGAGCCTTCGCAAACGTTCAGGGCGCGAGGCGGATCATCACTTCGTTGCGGCGGAAAACGGGCAGGGTCCACGGGGGATCGAAATAGCCGAAGACGGGTTCGGCCTGCGCGACCAAGGCATTCTCTGTCATCCACAACCGCAGCCGGGCCAGCGCCGCCGCCTCGTTCTTGGAATTGCGCCCCCCCTTGAACCGGAGCACCGCAAAACGGCCCGGTTCAACCACCCGGATTTTCACGGCGGGATCTGCCGGAACAGGAACCTGATCGGCCGCCATAGGGGACGGCATCACAAACGACATCACCGTATTGGTGGAAGAACCGGTGAAGAACACCGGAGTGGTCATGGCGATTTTCTGGCGGGCGGCATTCTGGCCGCTGATGAAATTGAACAGGCGGCGGAAGCTCCCGTTACTGGCGTTGGCCGGCATCGGAGTTTCCGCAAGGGTCAGCGCGGGGTACTCCCGCACTTCAAAATTACCCGACTGGCGAGCCACCTTATAGGGCGCGCTGTCGTAGCCATTGCGTGTCGACTGGCAGCCCATCCCCGCGACCACCGCCAGCAGCGCCAAACCGACGAAAATGAGTATGATCTTCAGCATGGGGAATAGTTTATTCCCCTTCGCCCGGCTGGCAAGCTCCCCCTTAAAAAAACTCCGCGGGTGCGGGTCGAGGGGGAATCGAAAGTCACTTTCTAGCTGGGCCTCACAATGGTGATATAAACTAAAAATATTGGTTTCTCCCCGCGTCACCGATTAGTTAGGATGTTTTCTATGCAAGGTGAGAGGCATCTAGAACCTCAAAAATGTTCTGTTCCGCTGGCCGTTGAAGTGGTTTCGCTGCTTCGACAGTTTGGATCGGTGGTTGCGCTGTCCGGTGTCAGTCTGGAAATCCGTAAAGGAGAGTTCTTTTCACTGCTGGGACCCTCCGGGTGTGGCAAGACTACTTTGCTGCGCGTGATTGCGGGCCTCGATTTACCGGATGGCGGCCTGATAAGAATCAGCGGGCGTGACGCGGCAGAAATTCCCGCGCACCGGCGCCCAGTAAACACCGTGTTCCAATCGTATGCCCTGTTTCCGCATCTGACCGTGAGCGATAACATTGCGTTTGGCCTGCGCATGAAAAAAATTGCTGCGGCTGAAATTGTAGATCGGGTGCAGCGGGTGCTGGCCCTGATGCAAATCACGGAACTGGCCACGCGCAAACCTGCGCAGCTTTCTGGCGGACAAAAACAACGCGTCGCCCTGGCGCGGGCGCTGGTGAACGAACCGGAAGTTTTGCTGCTGGACGAACCGCTCGGCGCGCTGGATCTGCAGTTGCGCCGGCAACTGCAGGTGGAGCTGCATCAGTTGCAGCGCAAGCTCGGCATCACCTTTATCATGGTCACTCACGATCAGGAGGAAGCCTTGGTGATGAGCGACCGCATCGCCGTGATGAACGGCGGTAAAATTGAACAGCTCGGTTCGGCGCGGGAAATATACGAGCGTCCGCGCACGCGCTTCGTGGCGCAGTTCATCGGCCAGTGCAACCTTTTCAAGGCCGACGTGCGGCCGGCGAATAACGGCGATATCCTGGCCCGGACAGAGCTGGGCGAATTTTCAGTCTCCAACGTGTCGAAGGACCCCACCCGGCCGGGCAGTTTTATGGCCATCCGACCGGAAAAAATTCAACTGCTCGGCGGGGCGACCTGCGGTATGAAAAACAGTTTTGCCGCCCGCATCGAAGGGTTCACTTATTGCGGAGCAGAAACGCGATACCGTCTGCTCGCAGGCCAGCAGACGGTGAATGTGGTGGTGATGAATCGGGAGGCGTCGGCCGTCTTCCAACCGGGCGAGACGGTGCAATGCCTGCTGCCAGCCGAACACCTGATCCTGCTCGATGCCTGAGAAGCGCCAGATGCATTTGGGGCAGCAACTCACGCGCGCCGGGCGCTGGAGCCGGGCAGGCATTACAAGCGGGCCTGCCGCGCTGTGGCTGGGAATTTTTCTTGCGCTGCCGCTTGCGGCCATCCTCGCGATCAGTTTCCTAACGCGCGGCGAGTACGGCGGGGTGGAACTGCCGTTTACTTTTGATAGTTACAAGCGGCTGGCGGGTTTTGGAGAACTCGGATTTGATTCGCTTTACCCGGTGGTGCTCGGGCGCAGTCTCGCGCTCGGAATGGCGACGGCCGTGCTGTGTCTGGCAGCGGCTCTGCCGCTGGCCTTCTTCATCGCCCGCCTTTCGGAAAAATATAAGGGAGCGGCGTTAACGCTCGTGGTCATTCCGTTCTGGACCAACTTGCTGATCCGCACCTATGCGTGGCAGATCTTGTTTTCACCCAACAGATGGCTGACGGTTGCGGCTCACAGTTTGGGTATCGGCACAGCCGGCGAAGCCTTGTATCCAGGGACGCTTGCGGTGCTGACCGGCATGGTGTGCGACTTTCTGCCCTTCATGGTGCTGCCGCTCTATGCCAGCGTGGAGAAGATGGACTGGACGCTCGCGGAAGCGGCGGCGGACTTGGGCGCGGATCGGTGGCGCGTGTTTCGTCACGCGTTGCTGCCGCAAATCTGGCCGGGACTGGGCGCGGGGTTCATCCTGGTTTTCCTGCCGGCCACCGGCCAATTTGTGATTCCCGACCTGCTGGGGGGCGCCAAGACGGCCATGCTGGGCAATGTCATCCAGCAGCAATTTGCATCAAGCCGCGATTGGCCGTTTGGCTCCGCCATTGCCGCCGTGGCACTGCTGCTCGTGCTCGTGGGCCTGGCAATTTTTCAGCGCAAAGGATCAAAGCATGAGGTGCTGCCATGAGGCGACCGGGCTGGTTCCTTTCCGCCATCGCAGCGGGGCTTTATATTTTCCTCTACGCCCCGATCGTGGTGATCATTGTCTTTTCGTTCAACGCGGCGCGGTTCGGCACGGTCTGGGAGGGCTTCACCACCAAATGGTATGGCGCGCTGCTCCACGATTCGGCGGCCCTATCCGCAACTAAAAACACACTGCTGCTGGCATTGGTCAGCACCGGGATTGCCACGCTGCTCGGCTCCCTGCTGGCATTCGGGTTAACGCGCTTTGATTTTCCCGGACGGAAAATTTTTGACCGCGTGCTCTATGTGCCGGTTTTTGTTCCAGACATCGTCCTCGCGACCTCGCTGTTGCTCTTCTATTCGCTGGTGGGGAGCTTCATTCCGGCGCTGGAACTGGGCATGACCACGATGATTTTGGGGCATGTCACCTTCCAGATTTCCTTCGTAGCCATCGTTGTGCGCGCGCGGCTGGCGGGGTTAGATCCCGCACTGGAGGAGGCGGCGCGCGACCTCGGCGCGGGCGAGTGGAAGACCTTTCTTCACGTGACTCTGCCGCTGATGCTGCCGGGCGTTTTGGCGGGCGCGATGCTGGCATTCACGCTGAGCCTGGATGATTTCATCGTCAGTTTTTTCACCAGCGGCCCCGGCTCGACCACCCTCCCGATTTTAATTTATTCTTCGGTCAAGCGCGGGTTGACTCCGGACATCAATGCGCTGGCCACGCTCATCATCCTTATTTCCGTGCTGGCCACGGTTTCCCTGACCTGGCTGCAAAAAAACAAACAAGATCCTCACCCCAAAAAATGAAAATAAACACTCCTCTATTGAATCGGCACTTTTGCGCGGTTGTTTTCAGCGCCTTTCTTTTTGCCGGCGCGGCACAGGCGGAGAAAAGCACGCTCAACCTTTTTATCTGGTCGGAATACATCGACCCCCAGATTGTATCGGCCTTTGAAAAACAGTTCGACTGCAAGGTCAACATCGATCTTTACGAAGACGTGGACAGCATGCTTGCCAAGATCCAGGGCGGCGGCGCGGGCCTTTATGACGTGGTGGTGCCAAGCGACAACCTGGTGCCGGTGATGATGAAACAAAATCTTCTCGCCCCGCTCCGGCACGAAAATATTCCGAACCTGAAAAATCTTGGTGAAAAATTTGTCAGTCCCGCCTACGACTCTAAAAACCGCTTCACCGTCGCGTATCAATGGGGCACTGTGGGCCTGCTGGCCCGGAAAACGGCCGGCCAACCGCTGCCCGATTCGTGGGCCTGCATTTTTGATCCTGCCAAATCAGCTGGGTCCTTCATGCTGATTGACTCCGTCCGCGATCAGGTGGGCGCGGCGCTGAAATATCAAGGCCACAGCGTCAATTCGATTATTCCAAGTGAATTAAAAGCCGCGCGCGATTTGTGCATCGCCGCCAAGAGCCGTTCGGTTGGATTCGACGGCAGCGTCGGCGTGAAGAATAAAATTCTGGCGAAGACGGCGCAGGTCGGCATCGTTTATAGCGGCGAGGGCGTCCGCGCGATGGTTGATGATACGAACACCACCTACATTATTCCCAAGGAGGGCAGCGTCATCTGGGTCGATAATCTGGCCGTGCTGGCGAAAGCCCCCCACCGCGACCTCGCCGAAAAATTTCTCAACTTCATCCTGGATGCCCGGATTGGCGCCCAGCTCTCCGCCTACACGCAATTCGCCACCCCTAACCAGGCCGCGCGGGCTTTTATCAAGCCATTGGACTTAGAAAACCATGCTATTTATCCCTTGCCGGAGGTGACGGACCGTCTGGAGTTTCTCAACGACCTCGGATTCAAACTGCGGCTATACGATGAAGTCTGGACGCAGATCAAGACGCGCTGAAAACCTGATCCAGACTGGATACCTAGGCAAAAAACCTCGTGGAGCAGGAAGCGAACGAAATGAATCGTTCCCTGCGCTCTAGCCATGCGACGGGCAACAAGGGTTTGAGACGCGCATTCCAGCGGGTCGCTCAAATCAATAAAGGGGCTCGGGCAATTTCAAACCGGAGCGCTCAAGGTAATTGGGGACGGTGTCATAGGCTGCAATCTCTCGCCCGAATTCAGTGCTCATGTAATCCGCCTCCGGCTGAATGCCCACCCGCCCGAGGTCCAGCCGGTCCGCATCCCAGCATGTCCCGATGGTCGGCTCGGCGCTCAGCCGGCCGTGCGTGTGCCAGGTGCAAGCCTCGTGCAACAGCTCAAAATGCTCGTCGCTGATGTCAAAAAGCACCCCTCGCAGCTTCGCGGCATAGGCCGCCCCCTGCGCCCCGTGGGCATCATCCCAACCGTCATGCTCTCGGCGGGAATCATGGAACACGGCAAACAAGCGCACGACCTCTTGGACGGCTCCGCTCCGCGTGGCGACCAGCATGCCGTTGCGCTCAACACGCCTCCAATGGGACGGCCCGTGAATAGAATCTCGGTCGCACCGAAATTCACGGGTAACGTGCTCCCAAATACCTTTCCAGTGGATGCTCATTTCAGATGCCGCGGCCAATGGGGAGAAGATGACATTTTTTGCCGGGTGGAGCAACCGCGCGGATCGAAACGGGGGAAGAGGTTCAAAAGCGCGACCCTAATGACCAGCATAGCCAACAGAACTTAAGGAACGTCTGATCCTGGCGAGACGTCCAACAAACTTCCCAATTGTCTGGCATACCAGCTTTTTGTATCAAGCCAAGAGTTGGAATCGCGCCCGTCTTGGAGTGGCCACGGTGGAGTGGCCTACGCAACAGTAAGACCTGAAATGGACGGAAAATTAGACTTGTAAGTCGGCAGAGTAGGCAGAAAATCACAAAAAATAGTTCACACTGGACGTAAAAATGAAAACCTATTTGAAACTCTCCCCGTCATGGACGAACCATGCAGCCTCCCTTCTCATCGCATCGCTATTGGCAGCGTTCATCTTGCCAACAAACACGTCCCGCGCCGGCATCTACAGCACGGCCGGTGACGTTGAGCTGAAGGCGTTGGTCCTCGCGCAGGATGCCCTGGTCACCGCGGATTGGTATTTCCCGACCCTGTCATACGATGTCCCTGCCGGCGTTATCTGGTTGCAGCGGGATGGCGTTGAGAACGCAGTGTGGTTCGCTAGACTCGCCACCGAGATCGCGCAGCAGACCCAGAGCATCGTGGTGGCGCCAAAATTCCGCCGATTGGATAAACCGAGTCCCTCCGTGGACGGTGACACGCTGGCAAAGGCGGTTGCTGAACTATTTCTTGGGGACCGCTTGGCGCTGAATAGCAGCGCTGCCGCCGCAGGCTATCAGGGCCCGCTGCCGCAGAATTTCCTGCTTGTCGGGATTGGGAAAGGAGGTGGCTTCGCCACCTCGGTGGGAGGTTACACCGTCGACAACGGCGCCGCCGCTAACCTGTTAGGCGTCGTGATGCTTAACGGCGCGGCGAAGCAAGACACATTTGCACCATCGCTTGCAAAGCTCGACGGCTTGGGAATCCCGGACTATCAGATTGCCGGTTCGGGCTTCGGCGTTTCGAATGGCCGGGCTCTTAGTACCGCCAAGCTATTGAAGCGGCTACATCCAGATCAGTTCGTGGGCATTCAGATCTGGCCGGGGGCAACGGACGCGGAGGTGACGGCTTCGGTCGGTTGGATAAACGATATCTACGCCGGCTACGGGCCCACAGATCCCCAATTCGGCATCTACGGCAACCCCAACGACGGAACCTACATTCCCGGGCAGCTGATCATGATTGACCAGCGGAAGGCAAAAGTTCTGTAGTGGCGTTGCTGGACTTGTCCTCCAAATTTCATCATCAGCCCGCCGTATCGGACCTGCGGTGACGCATTCATTCTGGGCGCATGGCCAAGGCGGCCAACTCGCGAAAAGTCTTCTCAGATTTAAAACCGCAGGCCGGTCTTGCGTGCCGGCATCACCGGGCTACCGGTTGAATGGGGTGGGATTGTGCGTGCGCATCTGGATATGAATCAAATCACCAACGGAAATGGGTAAGCAGCTACCCTGAACACCATTAAAATGGAGGGGTGTTTTAACACTGACCAAATTGAGAAAGCTGAAAAATGTCTGATGCCATACCGATAATAACTTTAAAGAAGTTGGAGCGGGTGAAGGGAATCGAACTCTCGTTACTGGTGTAGTGGTATAAGCTCCTCTTTTGTAATATTCCTTTTGCGTAGGTTTAATTCAAATTTCATAGCTCAATTTTCTATAACTGCGCCGGTTCTTCTAAGATGTCGAGCAATGCTTTCGCACAATAAACGCGGTCGCGTTTCGCCGTTCCTGCCTGCTGCACGATGCCGAGCCGTTCCAATCGTTCAATGGCGCGTTGTGCCGTGGTGAAGGCGATGCCAAGCTTCTCAACACTGCCCTTGGCGGTGATGAATGGATTCGCTGCGAGCAATTCGACCACCCGCAGGGGGGTCTTTGTGGATTCGCCCGCGATTGTTTTTTGCCATTCCGCCAGCTTCGCGTTAATCCTGCCCGCACGATTTACCGCATCTTCCGACATACGCGCCACGCCTAATAAAAAATATTCGATCCAATCTTGCCATTCCCCGCGCTCGCTGACTCCGCGCAAACTGTCGTAATAATCGCGGCGCGACGCCTCGAAAAAGGCGGATAGGTAAAGCAACGGGGCTGGCAGAATTTTCCTCTCAATCAGGAACATCGTAATTAGCAGGCGTCCAACCCGCCCGTTTCCATCCAGAAACGGATGGATGGCTTCAAATTGGTAGTGTGCCAGGGCGATGGTAATCAAGGGCGGCAAGTCGGACTCGTTTAGGAATTTTTCCCATGCGGCAAGGCATGGTTCCACTTCATCCGGCGGGGGCGGAACAAAAGACGCCGTTTCGATGGTAGAACCCGGCTTGCCGATCCAGTTCTGAATTTTTCGGAACTCCCCTCGGCTGGCGTGGTGTCCCCGCACGTCGGTCATAAGTTTTTCGTGTAATTCTTTGATGAGGCGAACGCAAATGGGCAGTTGTTTAAGCCGTGCCATGCCGTGCTCCAGTGCCACCACATAATTGCCTACCTCGCGCATATCATCGGGACTGCGTTCCACGGCAATACCGGCTTCGGCGGCTAGTAATTCGCCTAGCGTTGCCTGAGTGCCTTCAATCTTGCTGGATAGGACGGCTTCGCGGCGGGTAAAGGGGCGCATCAGGACATGGGGATTAGGCAACCGCCCGCCTTCACCTGCCAGCTTGCCAATCAGCCTGTCTGCATCAGAAAGCAGGCCGATAAGCCGGGGCGTCCAATCGAGCGTGGGCGGCAAGGGAGCGGGAACAAAGGCCGAATACTTGCCTTGCGGCACCTTTTTCCCCGGAATGTTGGTTGCTTTAGCCATTACAGATAACGAAAATAGCACGATTCTCTATTATCGTAAATGGCAAAAAACGAAAATAGCAGAATTTCTTATTAGCGGTGGGGCAACGAGGTAAAATGAGGCGGCGCAGGCGGCGAGCCTCTAGCTCGCTGCGCCGCCGGTCGGATGGCACGAGCGCAGGGCGGGGGTTTTAAGGGGCGGCACGACCCTCAAGGCCGGTTCCAAGGTGGGCACAACCTTTGGGCAGGGTTCCACAAGGGCGGCACGCCCTTCTGTCGGGGTTACAGGGCAGAAAGCCCCTGCCGGAGCATTGGTGCGTAGGCGATAAAAGCGGGGTCTAGGGACGGATTTGGAGTCCCTAGCGAGGTGACTTTGCGAAGCAATGTATAACCTCGCCATTCAGGCTTTTTTCGCTCCGGCCTCGCTCAAGGCCGTCGCGCTTGCTGCCCTGCTCACTTTCAGTTCGCGGACGGCAACGGACAAACAGCCTAAAAATGGCTGTCAGAGCCAATATCAACGAGACATGACCCGCGTTTTTTGATATACTGTTCGTAATAGAGTTTTAAGCTGCGATTGGTAAACGAGCATGGGACTTCACCACCTAGAGGTAAAAATCTTCAAGCGAACAAAGCGGGGGCGTTCTGCGGCTATTTCCAACGACAACCACACCAGCAGCAAAATTCGGGATGATGCAAATCGCCAGTTCGGTTTCGGGTGTGGTGCGAGACTGGTATGGCAGAAAGACAAATTATGAAATCGCGCCATACCGAGGACAAACAATTGCAAGGGATCACGCTTGAGGCGGTCTTGGAAAAACGCCGCTTGGATCAAGCCTTAAACGCCAAAGAATTTGCCGTCTGTGCCGGCGTATCTTACTCAACGGCGCGTGACTGGTTTCACCTTGTCAGGTTTCCGGTCTTTCGTGGCGTCATCTTCTGGCAGGATTTTGTCCAATGGCGTGCCGGTCAAAATGGATTTAAGAATCCCTCCCTTCCGCAACGCAACGGTGAGACCGTTGCCGCTGCTGCAACCTTCCCTCCGCGCGCCGCGCGGATTCTGCTCGATGCCTGATTTTTTTCAGGCTCCCGGAAAACTTCCGCGGACGATTCCGATTCCGCACGGCATTTCAAATGGAAATTACCCAACAAAACACAAATTATTTTGTTGGGTAATTTAATGCACTTTTACTGCACTGCTCCGTAAGCGCTTGATATTAAATGGAGCGGGTGGAGGGAATCGAACCCTCGTGAGCAGTTTGGAAAACTGCCGTTCTACCATTGAACTACACCCGCCACGGTGCCGCCTATATTATCGCCCGCCACGCCCTTGTCAATCGGATGACATCCAATCCAACCCGGACCCTGATCCCCTTTCCCGCTGCGCCCGCCGGGGAGTTCGGGATAAATGGTTTGAGATGGAGGGGGGTTCACGGCAGACTTCCCGCCATGCAAATCGTTTCCTCCATCGCGACCATGCAGCGGCTGGCAGGCCGGTGGCGGCAGGAACGCCGTCGCCTCGGATTCGTGCCGACGATGGGGTATCTCCACGAAGGACATTTAAGTTTGGTAAAGCGCGCGCGCCAGGCGGCCGGAAGCCGCGGCAAAGTGGTGGTCAGCATTTATGTCAACCCCACCCAGTTCGCCCCCTCCGAAGATTTATCCCGATACCCCCGCGATTTGAAACGGGACCTGAGCCTGCTGCGCGGAGCGGGCGCGGACGCCGTCTTCACCCCGGACGACCAGACCATGTACCCGGACAAGGCTGGGGCCGCCTTCAGCACCTACGTCGTTGAAGAACAATTGTCACAGGTCATGGAGGGCGCGGCGCGCCCCACGCATTTCCGGGGCGTGACAACGGTCGTGGCCAAGCTGTTCCACATCGTTCAGCCGGACGTGGCGGTGTTCGGCCAGAAGGATTTTCAGCAGGCGGCCGTCCTCGCGCGCATGGTGCGCGATTTGAATTTTCCGGTGCGGCTGATAGTGGCGCCGACGCGGCGGGAGCGCGACGGGCTGGCGATGAGTTCGCGCAACACATTTTTGGATGCCGAACAGCGGGCGCAGGCGGTGATCCTGTTCCATGCCCTGCGGGCGGCGGCGGCGGCGGTGAAGAAAAAGCCCCAGCCGTCCGCGCGACTGAAAGCCGATTTGAAAAAATTCATCACCGCTGCGCCGCTCGCGCGACTGGACTACATAGCGTTCTTTGATCCGGCCACGCTGCAGCCGGTGACGCCAGTGCGGCGCGGCACCCAGATGGCTCTAGCGGTTTTCTTCGGCAAGACCCGGCTGATTGACAATGCAACCCTGTAGAACCAAAAAATCCCCACGCGCACAAATCCTGCAGAGCAGCAGGAGTGAGATTTGATGCGGAGCGCTCCATGAAAAACTTTGATTATCTCGTGCTGGGCAGCGGCATCGCAGGCCTAACCTTTGCGCTGAAGGTGGCGCCGCGCGGGCGGGTGGCGATTGTCACCAAAAAAGATCGCGCGGAGTCCAACACCAACTACGCCCAGGGCGGCATCGCCTCGGTGACGAGCCAGGCGGATTCGTTCGAATCGCATGTGCGCGACACGCTGGCGGCGGGCGGCGGCCTGTGCCGGGAAAGCGTCGTCCGCACGATTGTGGAGGAGGGCCCGGCCCGGATCGCGGAGCTGATCGCGCGGGGCATGAAGTTTTCCGAGAGCGAAGCGCCCGGCGCCGATGGGCTCCGGCAGCTCGATCTGGGCCGCGAAGGCGGGCATTCCGAGCGCCGGATTCTCCATGCCAAGGATGTCACGGGGCGGGAAATCGAGAGTGCGCTGCTGGCGGCGGTGGCGGCGCAGCCGAACATCGAGATTTTTGAAGATCACCTCGCTATCGATTTGATCACCTGCCAGAAGCTGGGCTACGTGGGCACCAACCGCTGCCTCGGCGCGTATGTGTTCGAAAAAAAAACCGGCCGCGTGGAAATTTTTTCCGCGCCGGCGACGGTTCTGGCGACCGGCGGCTGTGGCAAGGTCTACCTCTACACGACGAACCCTGACATTGCGACTGGCGACGGCGTGGCCATGGCGTATCGCGCAGGCGCGAGCATCGCCAACATGGAATTTGTCCAGTTCCATCCCACCTGCCTGTATCATCCGAAGGCCAAATCTTTTCTCATCAGCGAGGCGGTGCGGGGGGAAGGTGGCATTTTAAAATCGCTGGCCGGCCGCGAATTCATGGATGGCGCGCACGCGATGAAATCGCTCGCCCCGCGGGACGTCGTGGCCCGTGCAATCGACAGCGAGATGAAAAAGACCGGCGCCGATTGCGTGCTGCTGGACATCACGCACAAGCCGGCTGCCTTCCTCATCGAACGGTTTCCGAACATCTATGAGACGTGCCTGCGGTACGGCATCGACATCACCCGGGAGCCGATTCCCGTGGTGCCGGCGGCGCACTACCAATGCGGCGGCGTGGTGACCACCGTGGATGGCGAGACGGACATTCCCGGGCTGTTTGCGGTGGGCGAAGTCGCCTGCACCGGGCTACACGGCGCCAACCGATTAGCTAGCAACTCCCTTCTGGAGGCGCTGGTCTGCGCCCACCGGGCAGCGGATCAACTCCTCTCCCATCCCTTGCCGCCGGGGGACTGGACCATTCCCGCGTGGCAGTCCGGCCAGGCGACCAATGCCGACGAACTCGTGGTGGTCTCGCACAATTGGGACGAGATCCGGCGGCTGATGTGGGATTATGTGGGCATTGTGCGGACCAACAAGCGTCTGCAGCGGGCGCAGAAACGCATCGCCAACCTGCAGGAAGAGATCCACGAGTACTACTGGAATTTTATCGTGACGGGGGATCTGCTCGAGTTGCGCAACATCGCGACGGTGGCGGAGCTGATTGTGGCGTGCGCGCTTCAGCGCCATGAAAGCCGGGGCCTGAATTACAATCTGGATTTTCCCGGGGCGAATCCCGCCTGGGCGCAACGCGACACGGTGTTGCGCCGTCTCAATAGCTGAGCGCGGCGTCCCTGATTTTAACCCGGCATTGACATGTCCCGGAGGTTCAACAAGTCTTTCCCCATGAGATTTTTTTCCCTCCACCGCTTTACCGGGCTTGCGCTCCTGGCGCTCTCGCTGGTCGCCGCCTCAGCACAAACCCGACCCTCCATGCCCAATAACTCCTACCTGCGGAGCCGGGAAGCCGCCGTCCGCCAGGCCAGCCAGCGCTATCGCGACGCCGAGTCGGCGGCACTGAAGGCTAAAACAGAGAGCGACCGCAAATCCGCTGAACGGGCGTTGAACAATGCCAACTCCGATTTGAAGTCTGCCGAAAATAATCTGGATTCCGCGCAGCGGGATTACGACCGGCAGATGGACCGCTACCATCGCGACCTGGAATCCTACCAGAAATCTCAGGAAGCCCGGAAAAAGTAATTCGGACGATCGGGATACTCAGGCAGGGACGCATGAAACCCAAACGCATTCTTCTGGCGCGGCACAGCGAATCCATCGGCAACGTGGATAAAACCGCCTACGCGCGGATTCCGGATTATGCCCTGCCGCTGACGCCCCGCGGGCGCCGGCAGTCCCGGCAATTGGGGCGTGAAATCCGGAAGCTCATCGGCAAAGAACCCATTCATTTCTACGTCTCCCCCTGGCGCCGCACCCGCGAAACTCTCCTGGGCATCGTCAGCGAGCTAGACCGGAAACAGTGGACGGCCACCGAGGATCCCCGCCTGCGCGAGCAGGAATGGGGTCATCTGCGGAGCACAGAAGCCACCGATATCATCGAGCAGGAACGCGAGGCGTACGGAACTTTTTATTACCGTTTTGACGACGGGGAGAGCGGGGCGGATGTGTACGACCGCTGCGCCAGCCTCTTGGAGTCGGTTTACCGCGACTTCAGCCAGGCGGCGTTCCCGCCGAACTGCGCGTTCATCGGCCACAGCCTCACCAACCGGCTGCTGGTCACCCGCTGGATGCGCTGGTCCCCGGAACAGTTCGAGCAGATCGCCAATCCGGGGAACTGTGAATTGTGGGTCATGCCGCTGCAGTCCGACGGCGGCTACCAGATGGCCGCACCCTTACGCACGGAGCCGGTGGGGCACCGAAACATCGCCGTCCCGCCGGGGTACGCCCGGCTGATGCCGCTGCGCCCCATGCACATCGCCCGGGCGGTTAAAAAACGCTGAGCCCCGGGCGGGGCATTCAGCTCGGCACGGTCTTAGATTTCTCGCCGTAATTGATCGCCATGGCGCCCCCCAGCAGCTGAATCACCCGCACCTTCTCCAGCTTCAGCCCGCGCATCTTCTCCGCCACGGCCAGTTGCGCCGGATAATGTTTCAGAGATTCTAAAATGTAAGAGTAGGCGGCCGCGTTGCCGCAGAAGAGCAGGCCGATGAGTGGGACGGAGCATTTCAGATGGGCGAAATAAAGCGCGCGCCACAGGGCATTGGCAGGCTTGCCGAAATCCAGCACGATGATCCGGGCGCCGGGCCGAGCCACCCGGTGCATTTCCTCCAGCCCCCGCTCCCAAAGCGTCAGATTCCGCAAGCCGTAGCCCACCGTCACGATGTCAAAGGAGTTTTCAGGAAACGGAATTTTCTGGGCGTCCCCCTGGAGAAACGCCGGTCCCTGCTGGCCGGGGGCCCGTTTTTGATTCCGGCTGCGGACCGCGGCCTTGGCCAGCATGGGTTCGCTGAAATCCAGACCGGTTGTCTCCGCGCCGCGGCGCGCAAGGGCAAGCGCCAGGTCGCCGGTGCCGCAGCACAAATCCAGTGCGCGGTCGCCGTCCCGGACTCGGGCGAGCCGGATCACGCGGCGTTTCCAAAGCCGGTGAAGGCCGAAGCTTTGGAGATCATTGATCAGGTCATAGCGCCGGGCGATGGCGGCGAAAAGATCGCTGACCTTGGTGGCGCGCTGGGTGCCGGGATCGTAAAACGTGTTGCTCACCCCAGCAGTCTAGCATGGCGACGGGAGGAAAAGTCAAAGCCGGAGAAATTATCCTTTTTTTGCCGGGGCCCCTTTGCTAGGGTCGAACAAGGCTCGAACTAGCAAAGGCAGCAACACCATTTCCCATGAGCGCTGAACCGACACCGGCAATGAATAAAAAGATTCTGGTGGTGGATGACAACGACGTCATCCTCAAAACCATTTCCCTGCGCCTGCAAGGGGCGGGCTACGACGTGATCACCGCGCGGGACGGGGCGGAGGCGGTGGCGGCGGCACGAAAGGAGGCTCCGGACCTCGTCCTGCTGGACATCAGTTTTCCGCCCGATGTGGGCGGGGTGCAATGGGACGGTTTCCGCATCATGGAATGGTTCCGGCGGATGGGAAGCGAGAAAAAGATGCCGATCATCGTCATCACGGGGGGAGAGGATGTTCAAGATCGAGCACGGGCGATTTCCGGGGGAGCGGTGGCCTTCTTCCACAAGCCCTTGGACCATGACGATCTTTTGAAAATGATCCGGTCGACCCTAGGCTATTAAAGTCTGGGATTTAAATCAGGCTTGCAAATCCCCCTCGTTCGGTTAGCCTGCCCCCCGTCTCTGGAAGCGAGCGTAGCTCAGCCTGGTAGAGCATCACGTTGCCAACGTGAGTGTCGAGGGTTCGAATCCCTTCGCTCGCTCCATTTTGATTATCAAGGACTTAAGTTTCAAAATGGAAAAGTTACAACACCCAGTTACAACAAATCCAAATTTACCCACCTCAGTTCAATTCTGTTCAAATCGGATTTCGTGATTGGTTTTTGTCGTCGTTCTCAAAGTTTATCGACAGAGTAAAAATTTTTCCCATCTGAATCAGGCATCAAAAAATCAGGCAAATATTTCGGATCATCCCAATTATTTGTTCCGCATTTCTGCCGATTCACATCAAACTGTGGTCGTGAACGTCGGCAAAACCCAACTGAACCCCCAAAAGCTGAGGTTGAGCAAATGGACGGCGGTGAATCCTCAAAACAAGGAGAAGCATTTTCTGGTAACGAAGGTGATTGATCCGGAACAGCCCCATCACCTGATTGAGTTGGTCGTGATGGAGGCGGTGTTGACTAAGCGGAGTTTTACGATGAGGTGGGAGGATCTGTCTGATTCAACAAAATGGGTGCAGGGGTGGGTTTGATTTGGTGGTTAAAGGCGATTAGGGATGAGCTGACGCATTTTCTCTGACATTTCCATCGTGAAAATTGGCCGTCCGAGCGCGTCCACGAAAAGTCGATAGTCGGCACAGTATTCAAGCAGCAGCTTCACCATTTCGTAATCGTCATTGAGAATGGCGTGCACAAGCGCGGTGCCACCGCCAAGGAACCTATGATTCACGCTCGCACCAGCTGCTAGTAGCATAGCAGCCACGTCATGCATGCGGCGTTCCACTGCATGGGTAAGCGCGGTGTGGTCATTTTTGTTTGGCGCATCGAGGTCGACCTTTATTTCGTTGATGAAACAGTCGATGCATTTCAGAACGCCATTGTAGTTAAATTCTTTGGCGAGATGCTTTCGCACCTCCTCGATGGTTTCTGGACGGACTGATTGAACAATTGAACTGGGCATCATCTGTATTGCTTGCCGGGCTGCCTCTTGGGGATTCATCCTAAAGTGGACAAGACAACTGACCGCGTAGTAAAGCGGCGTTTGATCCCAAATCCGCTCGGTATTAAAATCAATGTCCTTTCCCCGTCCGGATTTAGGGCGGGCAAGTTCGCGCAGAATTTCTACCTGCCCTGTGGAAATTGCCTGCTCAAGACCGCTGATTTTCTTTTTATTGGTGACGCGAAGCAAAGTCTCGCTACGGATAGGGTTGTGATCACGGCGTAGAATTTCTAGCACCAGGTCATAATATTTTCGCGCAAACGCTTTCGTCACGCAGGTGTCGCCGGTGGAATTGATGAAATTCAAATCCGCCCCATCGCGCACCAACTCGCAGGCGCGGTCGAGATGTCCGCGATCTATGGATTCCATCAGCGCAGTCTGATCTCGCCCGACAATGGTCGTGGACATGGGCTTCTTTTGCCGCCGATCTACTGGGGTTGCACGAAGTTGTTGATCCTGGTTTGAATCGCTGAAACCGAACAAGCCGCCAATATTCCAATGGGTCAAGCCAAGCTGAGGGAGTGCCGATTTTAAGCGGCTGCGTAATGCAACATTCAGCTCATCGGTAAAGCGTGACTCGGCGAGTTCAATCCGTTGATCAAGATTTTCATGATTGTATTCGTCTCCTAATCCGAGCAGATCCCACCACGAAAGGACATTTTTGATCCAGGGCCTGATTGCACCTCCACCGATTTCGCGACGACGCAACATCGCTGCCACCCCCAGTGCTTCTTTCGCTACGCGAATGGTATACGTCCCAGCTTGATAGCGGGATTTCTCGAACGCCTGCTGATAAAGGCTGAAGGCATTTTGCAACGAATCATGTGATGGCGGTTCATGGCGCAACGCTAACCGGGCTTCGATGGCTAGAAGAGGACCGGCAAGTGCCTTGCACCAATCCGGATGCTCCGCCCGCATCATTTCCAACTTGCCAGCGACTTCAGATGGTTTTAGTTGCGGAGATTTGAGCGATGTGTCTTTCCAAAGATTCTCCAGGTCACCACAAAACTTGCCGAGTCTTGCCGGCATCGGCTGCCTTGCCAACAACTGATGATATTCCTCGTAGACCCGAAAGGGGGCAATCCGTAGATCAAGCGCATCCAGTCCTGTGCGTGGCAGATTGCTAGTGTGCTTTATGTAATCGCCTATGCAGGCTGAAATCAGCGCTTCAAAATCGACCAAACTCAGGTCGGGCGAATGAGCCAGCGCATCTGCAACAACTTGATCCAAAACCTCCATGCAGCGTGCCTGACCGAGCAACAACCGGCGGCATTCAGGCCAAGCCTCGGGCGTTATCCAATTCCGGAGACTGTTGGCCACTCTTTCAAGCAAACTGGCAAAAGCAAAATTTAGCACCAGCCCCAGTTTATCGGGGAATTGCGCGAAGTGCCGACCGAGAGCATCAAATGAAGGTTTGTCTTCTCCCGCCCTCCATGCCGCAATGGTTTTGAGATCGACCAAGGAGTTGACCGCTGGACCGACACCGGTGTAATGCTTGAAGCAAAAAATGTGAAGCGGATGTTCGGGCAGCTTCTCAATGACTGCGGTGTCGCACCAAATCTTGGCGAATAGATTGTTCAAAGAAGCATTGAGAATCGGGCCTTTTGATTGATTCAATCGCTGTAAAAACATTTGCAAGGCCCACAGGAAAAAGAGCGTTCGCGGTGCTTGAAACAAGGCATACCAAGCGCGGGTTCCGTTTCGGTCCAGAAAAGTAGCGTTCTGGCGCACTTCGTCAGCGTGGTCATCAAGAAGGTTGCTCCAAACACTGCCGAGAATAAAAGAGAGCTCCTTTGCCCGGGGTAGCCCTTGAATCAGCTGCCGGATAAACTCGTCAAACTCGGCACGACTAGGCGTGCGACCTTCTGCCTCCGTGGCCCAATCCCGCAATTGATCACTTACTTTCTTGATGTCAGCTTCCGTCCGCCGTTTCGTTCCGGGGTCATGAAAAGCATCTGCCCAAGCGGGAAGATCCAGTGACGTGACGACAAAATGAAAAACCTCACCACAGGTTGGCAAAGCCGTGGAAATGGGATCCGTCGGTTTGGTTTTCATTATCTGTATGCGGCAAAGTTGACTTTGTTGTAACGCTCATGCGTGAAACAGTCACGGAATTTATAGCCGTTTTCGGTTTCAGCAAACAACGCGCGCCAGCGACGTCCAAGGGGAATCGAGATGAGAAATCGGGCGCTTTGAAGCCTCTTTCCGTGAAATTCCCCGGGTGGCCGACGATCGATTTCAAGTGCGTGGCGGATCTGCGCCAACCGCGTTGCCTGCGAGGGTGGTAACGCCATGATTTTCATTGGGCCACCTCCTTGCGATTCAGACCCGTGACGAAGTCGTAGTCCCCATTGCGTATGCGGAAGCGCTCCTCCGAGAATGTGATTTCAGACCACGCGGCTTCAATGCCCACGCTGGCGATGGGGCGGCTATAGCGATAGCTGCCATTTGAGTTGTCGAAGAAACATCCGTTGGGGCCAACCATCGCATAGGTGCCGTAAATATCTACCTGACGCTCGGGAACGAGCACGACGTCTTCGCGTGCTAATTCTTCGTGCCGCGCGACAAAAGCACGGAACGTCGCCTCGTTGATTCCCCAGCGGTCAAATTCCCGGCCATTTTCTTCCGCGATATGTGTGGCTTGAAAAAGTTTCCAGCGTAGAGGACGGGCAGCTCGAATGAATGTTTTGAAATCTTCCGCCGCATTGGCCTGATTGACCACGGTATTGATCTTCACCCTGATGCCGAGTGCTTGAGCCAAATGAATTTTGTTCAGGTAATCGGCGGCGCTTATGGTTACTCCCCGCATTGCACGGCCAATACGGCGATTGGTTTTGTCATCGAGCGAATCAATGCTGATGGTCAACCAATCCAGGATCGGTGCGAGCTGGTATAATTTTTCCTCCGTCAGCAAGGAACCATTCGTGACCAACGAGGTGAACAGGCCTTGCGCGTGAGCGAAGGCGATGTCATTCAGCGCGGTAGGCGAAAGCAGGGGTTCACCTCCTGCGAAGGTTATTTTTCGTGCTCGCGTTTTAGCTGGCAGTGGCGCTGATTTAATTTGCCGGATAATCTCGTTCAGCTCGGCCTGCGGAATGTGCGTTCGCTTTGCAGAGGCAAAGCCTGCATAACAGAAACCGCACTTATAGTTGCAGGCAATCAAGCTGTGGAGGTTTACAGTTGGTGGAATAATTGTTGTTTTCATCGCCACCAGCTTCGGCGAATCACAACTTGTTCTCAAAAGGGCTAGATTCGGAACGTTTTAATTTGTTTGTAACAATCATGAATGCAGGTATTTGCAATTGTTAAAATGTCGGTTTTAACGAGAGATTCAACATGGACAGCGGATGTCCAACCCTCTCCCGTAAAGTTGAGGCGTATGAAACTTAAAAATCTGATTCCTTTACGCTATCGCACAAAACTGATCCGGCAATTCGGTCACGCCAGACTCGTCAAACTTCCGAATGGGCAGCACGAATTGATTGGCGGAACTGACCAAGACCGGACCGCAGCCTTTGAATGGGCCTCGCTGTTTGCGCGTGAAATTGTTTTCACACATTTCCAGCGCCAAGAACCGGAACCCCAAATCCTTCGTTTTCCAAGGCTTCAACCTGTGTGAACAACTTGGCATGGACGGAGGCAGCGGAAGACGTAACGTGTCTGCTGCCGATGAGCCGCCGCAACAACCGAATCCTGCACGTAGATGGCGATAGCTTTTTCGCCAGCTGTGAGATTGCTTTGGATTCGAGCTTGGAAGGCAGGCCAGTTTGGGTCGGTGGTGGGAGAAGAGGTGACGGCATTGTGATCGCTGCGAACCGAATAGCTAAAAAATACGGCATCAAGACTGGCACTGCTTGTTTTGAGGCGAAGAGGTTGTGTCCTTCTGGTGTGCTTTGCCGGCCTCATTACGACGCTTACAGGGAATTGAGTAGGCAGATGTTTCTGATTCTCGAACAATACGCCCCTACACTTGTTCCCTACAGCATTGACGAGGGCTTTCTGGATTTGACCAGTTTTGACGAATGTATTTGGAGGAACACAACGCCGACTGATTACGTCCAGAACATTAGGTCACGCATTAAAAAAGAGGTTCGATTGCCTGTTACTGCTGGGCTTGGGAACTCGGCAAAAATGGCTAAGCTCGCTACTGATGCTGCAAAAGGCGTTGGGTTCATGGAAGTTGAGGCTGGTCGAGAAAAGGAATTTCTCCGAGACAGACCCGTTCAAGAAATGAGCGGGATTGGGAAAAATAGGCAGCGAAGTTTGGCTGCTTTAGGCGCTCTGACATTTGGGCATGTAGCGAAACTGCCCTCGATGTTGATGCGCCAGAAGTTCGGGATTTGGGGGCAGCAGTTGTGGTTGTTTTCGAATGGGCAGTGGAATGAACCGCTTGTGTTGGAAATCAAGGACAGGACCACGATTTCGAGCTCCACCACACTTCCATTAGACGAACATGATTACGAAGCGGCCCTGACATTTATGTTGAGCGAAGCGACTAGGCTCACCGGTCAATTGCGCAGAGAACAGATGCAGGCCAGAGAATTTAGCATCGCGGTCAGGTTCAACGATTTTACAGAGGTTGGGACGAGTTTCAGATTCAAACATCCACAGTTTTTGAATTCGGTCATCAATACAGTTTTGGAGCAGATGTTTCGAGAAATTATGGGTGGGAGAGAAAGACCAGTTCGGCAAATCAGAATCGCGATGTATAATTTGGAGAGGCTGGACACGCACCCAACTTTATGGGGCAGGACGAATGAGGAGAGGTGGGGTGCTTTGGATGACGCTACGCACGAATTGAATCAGAAGCTGGGAAAAACGGCTTTGATTACGGGCGCTCAGTTAGCTTTGCAGCACATCGACGAATCACAGAAGCAGCCGAAAGCCAAATGTCCGTTCACACCACAGCGAGAAATGATAACGAAATTGTGGGGAAGTGAAGGGCCGGTGAAATCAGAGCAAGGAGTGTTGTTTTGATGGCTCACCAACCGTAGAATTTTACGATGAATCTGAACTTCATAATGGAGGAAGAAAAGCGCTTGAAAGAGGCTGTGGCCCAAGAATACCAGGACACATCCGGCGGTTCAGAACCGATATATGATGGAGTCGTGAATCCCGAATTGTATGTAGCATCAGCACCGCGAATTCTTTGGGTCTTGAAAGAGCCATACGATAACGGAGAAAGCTATGGTGATTCGAGGGATGGTGGCTGGTCGTTGACAGACGACTGCATGAACAAAAAAACTGACGAGACTTCACGCGGTCGAGCTTTTCAGCCAATTTGTTATGTCAATTATGGGATTTGGTCAGGTGTTCATGACTGGGACGAAATGCCGTGGTTGAGAAATTCCGATGAAATACGGAGTGGCTTAAAAAAGATCGCTTTCATAAATATCAGCAAACTCCCTGGGCTCAAATACACGCCATGGAACAGGATTGTTGAAGCATACCAAAGACATCGCGGAATAATTCTAGACCAGATCAAAACATACGCGCCAAACATAATTTTTGCATGTGACCCTCAGGCAAATTTAATTCGGGAGGATTGGGGGATTCCATTCACACAATGGACGTGGTTCGGATCTGCAGCTTGTGTTCAAATTTCGACTGAGCAAAGGTTGGTCTGGGTCAGCCATCCATCATCACGAAAAAAAAGAGCGGATTACGTAAATGATGCAATAAATGCAGCGACCGCCCAGCTAGAAAAATAAAATGTGCGGCCGTTATTCCATTACGCAAGACCTCAGCGAACTTGAAAAACTGGTCAAGTTCATCTGCAAAATCTCGGACTTCAAACCGCGCTACAACATTGCCCCTCGTTCAAATGTTCCGGTGCTAGTCTTGGAAAACAATCAAACCGTGCTTAAATCTATGCGCTGGGGTCTGATTCCTAGCTGGTCAAAAGATGAAAAGATCGGCGACAAATTGACGAACGCTAGGGCCGAAACACTGACCGAAAAACCGAGCTTCAAAAGGCTGTTCCAAAAGCAGCGATGTTTGATTCCTGCTGATGGCTACTACGAATGGCAGAGATCAGGAACCGGCAAAATCCCGTTCAGATTCACGATGGCTGACAACCAGTTCTTTTGCATGGCTGGATTGTGGGAACGCTGGATTCGACCTCATCAAGAAGGCGAGCTTGGACTGGACGACACCGGCCCCTCAATAAACCAGGTCGTTGAGACGTTCACCATCATCACTTGTGAACCGAATTTGATGGCGGCTCAGGTTCACTCAAGGATGCCGGTTATTCTTTGGCCTGAGCATTATTCCTGGTGGCTGGAACCGAAGTTTGAGCTCGAGTTTTTGAAGACGTTGCTTAGGCCTTATGACGCTGAAAAGATGCAGTGTTCAAAGGTTTCTGCGATGGTCAACAATGCCAGGAACGATGGGCCGGAGTGTGTTGCTGCTGGGTGATCACGATTAATTTTCACTTTGGTTTAAGTTCACTAAAATGGTGATGCAAAGAAAAGTGGACGTGATTAAGCGAAGCGATTTTAAGGGGTTGGTGGTGCCGTTGATCCAGGAACAGTTTGGTGTGCGTTTGAGAAATGATTTGGGTGGATGAGAGGGGTGGTGTTCGAGGTTGGAAGAATGTGAAGCTTCAGACTGGGCCGACGTGATTTTTGAGCCGTTTGATGAATTTGCCTGCTTTGTAACCCCGTCAAGGGCCTCAGCTTTTGGGCTTGTTGATCAGATCCGAATGATGCCCGCGTCTTTTTCCGCTGCTTTCTTTTTCCCGCCCAATAAACTCAAGCAACTGATGCATTTCCTTGCGACAATCGCTGGAAATTTCCTCAGCTTGACGGAGCCGCTTGTCGATTGACCGCAGGCGTTCCTCCAACTCTTCCTGCCGGCGCTTGCTTTCATCTGCCAGCGCGTAGCTTTCTGCTTCTTCCAGTAGTCTGGGAGCCGCAGGAGCTAATTTGGAGGCACTCAACATCCTGACATCGGCCATCAATTCTTCAGTGCCTCCCCCCAACAAGGAACTGCGCAAAACGTTGACCATCGCCGTCACTTCTTCCCGGCTGGCACCTGCCTGCTGCCTCGCCCATTTTTCCAGGCGTGACAACAAATCACCAAGTTCGGCCTTTGATTTCCCCCTGGATTCAAACACCGAGCCAACCTCACTGCGGAGACGGTCCATCGGTGGTGCGGGGATGTTTGGAACGGGATGCTGCAAAGCTTCCAGCAGCGGAAGAATTTCCCGCACGACTGCGGCTTCGCCGCCCAACTGTTCCATCTCTACTTTCAATTTCGGATTTTCCGCGATCATCGCCCCCAGTTCCCGCTGTTCCACCGGTGTGGCTTGTTTGGTCAGCGCTTTATGCGCGAGTTCGTGAAAGCGATCGTTGTCACTTATATTCATCGCAGTGCCTCCTGTAATTCTTTCATTAACTCGGGGTTTTTTCCGATTTCTTCGCGCAGTTTTTTCAGGGCTCTTGATAATTGCACCCCGACTGTGCCCAGAGGCTTACCGAAGTCATCGGCAATCTCTTCCTGTTTCCATCCTCTAAAATAATAAGCCCTCAATAATTCGCGTTCTTCCCGCGATAATTTGACCATCAGGCTGGATAGCAGTTGGGAAACGTCATTTGCGTTCGCCAGTTCAAGGGGGCCGGGCGCATCGGCTGGTAGCAATTCTTTATGCCCTTCAATGGATTCAGTTACCTCCGTTGACCGGCACTCTGCCTGCTTGCGTCGGATTAAATCAAGCGCCCCTCGCGTGGCGATGACTACCACCAGTCCTTTGAGGTCTTCAAAGCTCTCCACTTTGCCGGCTTCCACTTCTTCGGCAGCCTTGCGGATGGCGTTAATCGCCACATCTTCAACATCATGTGGGGCGATTCTTTCCAGCCGGCGAAATGCCGCCGAATACGCCACCGGCCAGAGCCAGTGATACGCACAGTCCCAACCAAAGCAGTCACCCGCTTGCAGGCTGCGTATGTCCGGCTTCAGCATTTCCGACAGTGTGCAAAGCACTCCGCGTGCTCGCAAGCATCGTATGCGCCGTCAACAAAACATCGATTGGAAAATTATTGTAAGAAAAATTTTACTCGTTGCGATTTCATTGGTGTCAGGCGGAATAAAACCCTCCGCCGCATGGAAGGAATAATATGGATAATGTTGTTGCCAGTCGTTTGCAGTCGATTCAGTTCGGAGAAGTCCAGCGTTACAAAAATATCGCCATCGTGCCGCTGCTGGCTCGTGATGGTGCATTTCAATATCGCACACTTGGCGAAGCCCTCGCCACCACAGATATCCTCATCACCGAGGTTTCCGCCGCCGGTGCCGTGCCGGAATTGCTGGTCATCAACCGGGGGAAAACCGCCGTGCTGCTCATTGACGGCGAGGAGCTCGCCGGCGCCAAGCAGAATCGCGTGCTCAATACCTCCATCCTGCTCAAGGAACTTTCCGAGACCCGAATTCCCGTCAGCTGCACTGAACAGGGCCGCTGGTCTTACGCCTCACCCTCATTTAACGAATCCGGCAACGTTATGGCGCAAAAAGCCCGAGCTATGAAATCCCGTTCCGTTTCTCAGTCGCTCGAAACGTCTGCTTCCTTCCTTTCCAACCAGGGCGAGGTCTGGAACGAGATCTCGGAATTGTCTGCCAAGGCATGCTGTTATTCGCCCACGTCCGCCATGAACGATGTGTTCAAGGCCCGTGAAGTGGACCTCCGCTGCTGCGCGGAAATCTTCCAGTGCATTCCCGGCCAAATCGGCTTGCTGGCCTTCACGAATAACCGCCCCGCCGGCTTCGATCTGATTTCTCTGAGTTCGGCCTACGCGGCAATTCATCCAAAACTCATCCGGAGCTACGCGCTGGAAAGTCTGCTGGAAGCACCAGGCCAAGAGCGTTTACAGGGTGATTTCGTTGCCCTGGCAAAAACTTTCCAGGATCAAGTGGTTGCTGCAAACGAAAACCGTTTTCCATCCGTCGGCTGCGGGTTCGACTACCGTTACCGTGGTGAAGCGCTCGCCGGTGCGGCCCTAGTCCATGCCGACGAAGTGATTCATTCCGCCTTTTTTCAACTTGAAACGTCGTGGCCATCACACGCCACTAAAATGGCTTCGCTCAGGAATCGCCGCCGTTACTAACACGAATAAAAACCTCAAAAACTATGAGAAACGCAATTCTGACACAGCACGCTGCAATTCGTTTGAGTGAGCGCAGTAAACTCTCACCCGAAAACCTGACGCGCCTTCTGGATAACGGCGTCACCATTCCCGTCGCTCTCCAGAAAGGCGGTCGCCACGCCAAGCGACTTCTTTATTCCAGTCCCGATCATGCGTGGCTTATCGTAGTGCAGGATGCCGACGACGGCGGCATCCTCACCGTCATGCCCCTGGATTTCGTTAAGCATCACCTCGGCGTCACCGCTGCCCAGCGCCGCAGCGCCCGCAGTCGTGTTCTCGCGTTTGAAAAACCGCGTGCGCCGCGACAGTCCTGCACGGCAACGAGCATCGCCGTTACTGCGACGACCGCTGGCAATGCTGTTGTGCCGCCGCCAGACCAATCGTCAGTGGCGAAAGGTTTGAAACTTCGCGTCAACTTCACCATCGGAGGCGCGGTATTTTCCAAGAATCTTCCGGCAACTCTGCCTGAGCATGGCGAACCAGCAGCTTGGTGCACGCCCTGCGCAATTCATACCTGGCTACGGGAGCGCCTCATCGAGGCGGAAGTCCCCTTCAAGGCCATCGGCAGCATCACCGCCAGAGACAAAGGCCATTGGGAAATCGCCGACGGCCTGCTGGAACATCTGCCGTTGAGCGTTGAAGAAATCGAGGCGTGCAAATGAAATTAATACAATCTTCATCCCTACGTCAGCTTTTGTCATACCCATCCAGCGATGCTATCCCCATGAAAACTCAAATCC
Organism: uncultured Verrucomicrobia subdivision 3 bacterium; assembly: GCA_903835255.1. GTDB lineage: Bacteria > Verrucomicrobiota > Verrucomicrobiia > Limisphaerales > UBA11358 > UBA11358. Next base: position 27,147 of record CAILMI010000025.1, on the reverse strand, counting down.
ACTCCGCCCAGTCGCGGTGCTACATCAGGCTGTTACGCAACCGCCCTGCCACTTATTTTCAGTGCCGATCCGGCGCGTTTTCCCACTTGCGATTTGCAGGCCATCACATAAGACTTTCGTTAGGGATATGCCTCTGATTATCAATAACCACCGCCAATAATTAATTATGCCTGAAACTCAAAATCCCTCACGGAATATCGCCGAATTTATTCTCGGAGAGCTGGATCATTTTAAGCAAAACTTCCGACCCCAAGGCGGCGGGCTGACGCATCACACTCAGACGCAGCTTACACACGAGCCATTTATCGGCTATGCTCGTGTTTCGGACAGGAACAATGTCGAATTGAAACTATTGATTTGCCGGCATTATATCCCCCTGAATTTTAGCCCTCGCGGAACGGCAGTTGATTTTACCAGCTATCTTTCCCCGCTTGGCCGGATTGTCGCCAAAAAACCGGGATCAGAATATTCATTCCAGATTAAAACACGCGGCGGGTTGGTGCTGGAAGACCACCTTTTTCGCCTGATCGAAAAGGACGAGTTTACACTTCACCTTGAGGAAGGAATCTGGGATGCGATCAATAACCAGATTTCGTGGATTGATCAACGTCTGCTTGCACGCTCACTCCGGAAACTTTTGGTAGCTGGTCTTGAGATCGGCATTGGGGCAGGCGCCCAGGAATCACGGCAGTTGAGCTATTCCGTTCAATTGCCCGACCAGGCAATTCTGGATCCTGCTCAGGATGAGATTTTTCGTCTGCCACTACAGGCGCGTATTCGTATTTCCGGCGCGCCGGGCACGGGCAAGACCACTGTCTTACTCAAGCGGCTTTCGCAAAAAACCAAACGAGAATTTCTCACGGAGGATGAATCCAAGCCCATACGTGATGCGGATTGGCAGGAAGGTCGCAACTGGATGCTGTTTACTCCCAGTGACCTTTTGAAGGGTTATCTCAAGGAGGCGATGGCCAAGGAGCATCTTCCAGCCAGCGATGACCACGTGAAGGTTTATCGCACCTTTCGCCTCGAACTAGTCCGTGACATAGGTTTCATTCGCGTGGGCCAGCATGGTTATTTCAAAACCGCACCCGAGGAATTGCAATTGATGAAGCGCGGTACCGGCGGCGAACAGATCTCCCTCGCTAAGGCGTTCGGCAAGACTTTGGCGGCTCGCTATTCCTCGTCTTTTCGCGAGGCGTTACAAAAATTCAACAACGACACCCGCGTCCCCTTGGGCAAATTATCGGACGCCGCCCAGAAAGTTCTCGGCATGGCTTTGGATATCATGTCCAAACCGCTCGACGATGTGATCGCGCTTCGACAGGCCCAGCAGCGGGCTGCAGGATACCGCAATTTGAATGAAGATTTGAACAAACTGCTCAAGTCCGTTCGGTCGGTAGCCGCGCTATACGATGAAAACAGCGACCTGCCGTTAGACCGCATTTACCGCCAAATCAAGATGCTGCCGGACATTCTGACATCTCTGACCACGGCCGGCATGGAGGTCGCCCTGTTTCCAGATATTCCGCCGCTCATTGACAATTTACGCAGTGATGTCAGGAATTTGATGGACACCACAACCCTCAGTCGCCTCTTTCAGTTAATTCCGCGCGCCTATCAGGAGTTTCGCGAACTGCCAGACGAACAGAAACGGTTCTTTGTTGAAGATGCCGAGTCATCCATCAAGAACCGGATGTTAACCGAACCAGAACAAGACGTGCTCCTCTTCCACGCGTTGCAATTTGTGAGAGATTTACTGGACGACCTGCCTGTCAATCTGTCCGGAATTCCTGGGGAAGTGCGCGCCATACAAGCGCGCATAAAGATTCTCGTTTGCGTTGATGAGGCGGCCGATTTTTCGCCGCTGGAAATCGCTTGCATCGAGCGTTTCGCCAGAATGGGTTCCGGCGGTGTCACCATCTGCGGAGATCTTATGCAACGAGTTACAGAACAGGGTTTGAAAGAGTGGAGTGACCTCACCGACTTTTCCCAGGGATACGACGGCAAGGAATTGCGCATCAGTTATCGCCAGACTGAGCGCCTATTCGCCATTGCCAAGGATCTTTATCGGCATTCCCGAGGCATTGAACCGGATTTTTCGTCCGCGTTCGCCAAACGTGTAGAAGACCCACCGCCTCTGCTGCACAAATGCACCACCGAAAATCCGGCGGAAATGTGGCTGACCGATCGAATTTGTGAAATTTACGTGTTGTGCGGCAAACATTTGCCCACGACGGCAATCCTCGTCGCACATCAGGATGATGTCGAACCGTTGCGTCAGAAATTAAAGCCACTGTTGCAGGCAAACGGAATGGAATTGGAGGGCTCGAACGGCGGGCAAGCACTCGGAGACGCGGCCCGTGTGCGCATTTTCCCCGTTGAATTCATCAAGGGCTTGGAATTTGAAGCCGTTTTTTACGTCGGTCTCGACCGTATGGCCGAAATCCACAAGGATTTGATCGACAAATTTGTTTATGTCGGTTTAAGCCGTGCGCGGAGTTTCCTCGGAGTCACGGTTGAGCGCCAGTTTCCGCAAAGATTGCAGTGTATTTCACAACATTTCGTCCGTGATGGCGGCTGGCTTGAAAAACTTTGAATTTTTCAGTTGGACTGCCGATGTCCAACCCGAAACTGTAAACTTGCGGAGTTTGAAACTGAAATATTTTACCGTGACAATCGCCCACAGCCAAGGGGGGACGTTTTAAATCTCCGGCTGTCAAAACTCTTTAGAAATGTCCCCTTCGTTGGTTATTGTTCGTTGTTCGGTTTCCCCGGCTGGAGGTGCGGGACGCAGGGAGGCCGGAGCGTAGCGAAGGCTGACCGGAGTCCCGCACCTCCAGCCGCACCGCGCGCCCGCGTGCCTTGATTCCGCTCCAATACTTTCGCCCCATTCCCACCCCGTCCCGCCGCCACGGATGGCTCATCGCCGGCGACGGGGCCGCCGGTTTTGTTTTCTCTGCCAGCATCGGCCTGGCTCGCAGCGGCGGTCTCGCGCTGCCAGCCAGCAGCTCCCGCCACTTCAGCAGCTTGCCGCGATACACCAGTTGTATCCGCCCGTCGCGCAGCGTCCGCACCACCACCTGCCGCCGCACCAGGCTCATCGCCTCGTGTTCCCGGTCCAACTGATACCGCTTCCCCGTGCACGCCACCGTCCAGTCCCCGGCCACCACGCGTTCTTCTTCCCAGCTCAGCACCGCGTTCAAGTTCCGTGGCACGGCCCGATGCACGTCCACCGGACTGGCCGCCTCCCGCGCAAACCGCCGGTTGAACGCCTTCAAATATTGCTCCTCCAGAAACCGGTTCGCGCTTTCCAGGCCGTTAATCCCGGCCAGCCGCATCTCCTTGACCAGCCGGTCTTGCAGCACGCCGTTCATCCGTTCCACACGGCCCTTGGCCTGCGGGCTGTTGGCCAGGATCAGTCCCACCCCCAATTGCTCCATCGCCCGCCCAAACTGCGTCTGCGGCGCTTTCCCGGCCAGTTGTTCGGCGATGCTCCCCGCGCCTTCGCACCGGTAGATGCTGTCCCGATCCACATATAGGCTGGCGGGTAGGCCATGCCGCCGTACCCAGCCTTCCAGCACATCATAACTGGCCCGCGTGGTCTCCTCCTCAAAGAAGCGGGCGTGCAACTCGTTGGTGGCATCGTCCACCATCACCATCAGCACGCATCGGGGGCCGCGCCCCTCGAACCAGTCGTGGTGCGACCCGTCCAGTTGCACCATCGCCCCAAAGCACGGCTTGCGTTCCCGCCATTGCCGGTGCTGCTGCCGCCGCCGCCGCACCGTATGCTTCCCCTCGGCCAGCCGCCAGCGCCGCAACGTCTCATGATCCACCACCAGCTTTTCCTTCGCCAGCTGCTCGGCCATCAGCGTCGGTCCGAAGTCGGAGTAGCGTTCCTCCGCATAAAGGGCTAGCGCCCGTGCCCGCAGTGCGGGCGGCTTGCGGCGCGCACTGGGCTTCCCCCGCAACCGATGCACCAACCCGGCGTCGCCATCGTCCTGATACCGCCGCCAAATGCGCTTGCTCTGGCGATAGCACACCGCCATCAGTTCGCTCGCCTGCACCAGCGTCAGTTCCTCCCGCTTTACGCCCGTCATGATCGTCAATCGTTCCCGTTCTTTCCGACTCATTGTTAATGTCTCCATGTTGTAACCGAGTTGCTACCGCAATCCGGCCGATGGGGACATTCTCATGGAGTTACGATGGGGACATTCTCATGGAGTTCCAACAGATTATTCTTGCACGATTGCCAGTAAACGATTACATTTCAAATTGTCCATGAAAAATCGAGCGCGAAACAAGCTGGCGAATCCGAATGGTGCGATCACCATGAAGAAGGTGGCTGCGGAGGCCGAGGTATCGGTCGCGACAGTTTCCCGCGTGCTGGCGGGCCTTGATGGGGTCAAGGACTCAATGCGGGATCGCGTCTCTCAAACCGTGGCCAGACTCAATTACCACCCAAACACCCTTGCACGCGGCTTGCGACTCGGCCACCGGAAAGTCATTGGTGTGATCATACCCGATTTGCTGAATCCATTTTTCACTGGGGTAGTCCACGGCGTTGAGGCGGAACTTTACCGTGCAGGTTATACTTTGCAAGTGGGTCATTCCGACGGATTGGCCGAGCGGGAACAAAATCAATTCAAACTCCTGCGAAGTGAAGGTGTCGCAGGCCTCATTTTGATCGCGGGAAACAAACCGACCGCCAACTATGAATCTCTTCGACCTTTTGGAATTCCGACGGTGGCGATTGACCGCTCGCCGGGGGGGCTGGCGGTGGATTTGGTTTGCGCGAACAACCGGGAAGGTGTGCGGCACGCGGTGAGCCACCTGCTGTCACTTGGACACAGGGAAATTGCTATTATCAATGGCCCTGAAGGAATCAACGTCGCGTATGAGCGTTTGGGTGGATATCAGGATGCACTGCGCAGTGCCGGGATACCTTTGGTGGAACCGTTCATTATCCACAGTGACTTCCGGCAACAGGGTGGCTATGAGGCCATGAGGCGATTGTTGGACCTGGCCAAGTTGCCCAGGGCCGTGGTGGTCGCTAACAACTTGATGACGCTCGGGGCGCTGCAGGCGATCAATGAGCGGGGCATTCGGATTCCGGAGGACATGGCCGTGGTGTGCTTCGATGATATGCCTTGGGCAACGTCGCTTCGTCCGCCGCTTACCTCCGTGGCGCAGCCGGTTCAGGAATTGGGCCGGACTGGAGCTCAGCTCCTGTTGGAGCGGATCAAAGACCCCAAGCGACCGGTCCGGCAAGTGGTTTTGGCAACACGTCTGATCGTGCGAGCTTCGTGTGGGGCTTTGACTGCGGCTCAGGTTGAGCTGCCAGCCCCGCCGCGTCTGCCTAAGACGGGTAGATCGGCAATGCAAACCAGCTCCGGGTTGGAGGTTGAAGCCGGCACGACCTCAAATGGTTTTTGCATAAAAAATTTATAACCAAAGAGATATTTTCAGTAAAATGCCGGCAAGAAAGAACTTTAACCGGCTATTAATGTAATCGATTACAAAATAACATGAAACCAATAAATTCAAACCGGATGAGAATTAAAATATTAAACCCAAAGGCACGTCCAACTACTAGCGGGGTCGGCTTCACTTTGATCGAGTTGCTGGTGGTCATCGCGATCATCGCCATTCTGGCGGCGATGCTGCTGCCCGCTCTCAGCAAGGCCAAGGATCGCGCCAAAGCCACTCTCTGCAAAAGCAACCTCAAACAGATTGGCCTGGCCGGGATCATGTATGCGGACGATCAGGGCGACCACTTGCCTTATGCTTGGTGGAACGACCCCAACCCGAATACAAATAATTTTTATTTCCTGATCAAGCCCTACATCAGCAAAGCCAATTTTAGTTCTGGTGTGACGACGGACAACAGCGATTTTGCGCAAGGTGTTTTTGCCTGCCCCACCCGCCTATTGGAGCCGGTCAACGGCGCGACAGCAGGCGGGTCGCCCCCGCCTTGGGGCGCAAATCCTTGGCGCATCAGTTACGCCATGAATGTATGGACAACCCCCACTACCCAGTCTCCCCTGACCAAGAAGTTGTCGACCGTGCCCCAGCAGACCTCCACTCTCTTTGTTGCCGATGGTGCTTATGAATTCAACGGCCCAGACATTTGGACCCTTGGTTATTTTACCATTTATAATGGCAAGCCGGTTTACCAAGCTGGCTACAAACATGGCAAGCCATATCCCACAGGGGCAATGAACGTGGTGTTTATGGATGATCATGTGGAAAGCCGCACCCTGCTGCAAACCAACAATGTGATACTACAATGGTATTAACCCGCCCCAAAATAGATTTTCCTGATCCCCAACCAAAAAACAATGCACATAATAATAGTATGAAGACAAAAACACAGACCATGAAAAAACTCCGATCGCTGGCCTTCGCTGGCCTCCTGGCCCTGGTCGGGGTCGGGTCCGCTCCGGCGCAAAACCAGATTCTGCTAACCGACACCTTTGACACCCCCGACACGTTCAATTTGAATGACAACCTGGCAACACGGGAGAGCGGCGTTCTGGCGCCCGTCCCCGGTTACATTAGCAGGCAGCAAGGCCTGAATGACGTCATACAAATCACAAACAACATCCTGACACTGACCCGCCTGGACAATGGTGGCCAGTATATTTCGGCTGTGTCGCCGGATGTGAACTTTTTCGCCTATGAGGTGAACCAAAGCTTCCATGTGGAGTGCGATGTGTCCACAACCGCCACCAACGCCAGTGACACGTGGGCGGCCCTAACAGTTCGTGGCGTGTCCCCTACCATGTTTGCGGTGAGGGAAAATTGTTTCTCCGTGTTTGTGCGGTCACGCGGCCGCTATACGATTTTAGACGGGAACGTTAATGTTGCCAACTTCCCTCTTGCGACCAATGTGGGAAACTTGTACAATATCATCATTGACGTCCAGACCAATGTTGCCAGCGTCACCATCGACGGCATTCCGAGGCTCTTCGCAAACGGCACTTACAGTTACGTCATCACCAACGCTATCTACGGCAACTATGTCAGTTTTTGTAGTTTCGCCAACTCCAACGTGATCTCACTCCCCGCGATCGCCACGTTCAACAACCTCGTCGTTTCAGTCCCACAGATTCCGGGCCTTGACCTGCCCGCCTCCGTGGTGTTGGCCGACAATTTCACCACGACCAACTCCGCCAGTCTCAATGACAACTTGCCAACCCGGCAGAGTGGCACGGCCGCGACCCAGACCTGGGTCAGCGCACAGACTAATGGGGCGGACTTTGCCATTAGCAGCGACTCGCTCAGCATCACCAATACCGGTGACACCAGCACTAACGCGAGTTTCGGCACCGCATTCCCGAATCTTGACCTGCGGCCCTACGAACGGTTTGGCTGCTTTCATGTGAGCGTGGCGGTTTCACCGGTGGTCGGGGCCGGAGACAGTTGGGGAGCCGTCAAGGTGCGTCAATCCGATCCCACCCAATGGATTCTGAGCGGTGATGGCTTTGGCGTCTTCGTCCGCCCGAATGGCAGTTGGGGAATAACGGATGGCGGCAACGTGAAATTCACCGGCTTTATCACGCCGGCGGCCACCTATCTGGTGGACATAGAAGTTATCACCAATATGGCCTATGTGAAGATCAACGGCGCGCCAGTGCATCTCGGCTACGCGCTGTCATCCACCCAAGCCATGAACTACGTTTCGTTGATGTCCAATGCCGGGGTGGGCTCGGCCGGTGTCTCAGCGACCTTCACTAACTTTGAGTTCGACGCACTGGGGACGTATGCCGGATTGCCCGCGCCGAGTCTGTTGAACACGACCAGCACCGCTGGCACTTTCAGCTCCCAGTTTAGCTCGGCTGCCAACGCAGCTTACACTTTGGAATATAAAAACAACCTGACCGATCCGGCATGGACGGCGCTTTACAACATTATCGGGACGGGCGGAACGCTGACCGTGACCAATGTCACGGCGGGCACGGCGCAACGATTCTATCGTCTGCACGTGCCGTAAGTCGCGGTTTGGTTTTGGCAGCTTGTCACTGGAAGGCCGGGCAATGGCCCGGCCTTCTCACAACGAGGGGAGTGCCGATTGCGATCAATATGGCTCCTGCCAACGGGCAACTGCTGTTCACAAACCCGCCGACCAGCAGCAACAGTTTCTGGCGCACCCGCTATGTCCCGCGAACGAGCTAATGAATCGGATAATCCCGCAGCTAACGGCCGCCGTCCGCCTCTGCGCCATCGAGAGCGATTTGATAATTCGAAATTAAATTAGAATAAAATATGGTAGGCAAAAGTGTGTGCGCAATACCTAACTAAACTGAACCCCCCTTATGTCCATCATCGAATCCTACTCCGTCGCCGTCGCCCTGTGCGTCGTCACCATGTTGTGCTGGGGCTCGTGGTCCAACACCCAAAAGCTCGCCAGCAAGGAGTGGCGGTTCCAACTGCTATACTGGGATTACGCCATCGGCGTCTTCCTGCCCGCGCTGCTGCTCGCGTTCACGCTGGGCAACACCGGCAGCTTGTGGGAATATCGGATTTATTCGATCACCGAGGCGAATCCCGGAACGCCGTAACAACGATTGGCCATAATCACATTTCACAAATAACACCACACTCAAGCGACCATGAAAAAACAACACCTCTACCTCCTAGCCGCCCTCATCGGGCTTGCCGCACTTTCCGCCTGCAAACCCGCCGTGCCTGCGGACGCCGCCGCCAAGCCGCGCGTCGCGCTTGTCATGAAATCGCTCGCTAACGAGTTCTTTCAAAACATGGCCGAGGGCGCAAAGAAACATGAGGCGGCGCACGCCACCGATTACGAGCTGATCGTGAACGGCATCAAAAACGAAACCGACCTCACCGAGCAGGTCGGTCTGGTGGAACAGATGGTGGCGCAAGGCGTTCAAGCCATCGTGATCGCCCCGGCGGATTCCAAGGCGCTCGTGCCCGCGCTGAAACGGGCCAAGGACGCCGGCGTGCTGGTCGTGAACATCGACAACAAGCTCGACGCCGACACGTTGAAGCAGGCGAATCTGCCGGTGTCGTTCGTCGGGCCGGACAACCGCGAAGGCGCGGCCAAAGTCGGCGCGGCGTTGGCGGCGAAATTGAAGACCGGCGATCAGGTGGCGATTCTCGAAGGCGTTCCCACCGCCTTCAACAGTCAGCAACGCCGCGCCGGTTTCGAGGACGCGATGAAGCAGGGCGGCATGAAAGTCGTGAGCGTGCAGAGCGGCCAATGGGAAATGGACAAGGCCAACACCGTTGCCAGCTCGCTGGTCACCGAGCACGCCAACCTCAAGGCCATCCTCTGCGCCAATGACAACATGGCCCTCGGTGCGGTTGCCGCCGTTCGCGCGGCGGGCAAGACCGGGCAGATTCTCATCGTCGGCTTCGACAACATCAGCGCCATCCAGCCGATGATTGCCGATGGCCGCGTGCTCGCGACCGCCGACCAGCATGGCGACCAGCTCGCCGTCTTCGGCATCGAGAAAGCTCTGGCGATCCTCAAAGGCGCGGCGCAGTTGGAAGACAAGAAGACGCCGGTGGATCTAATCGCAAAACCCTGAACCTGCCCATGTCATCCGCTCCTGACACGTTCTTACACGTTCGCGGTCTTAACAAAAGTTTCGCCGCGCCCGTGCTGCGTGACTTCGACCTCACCGTGCGCGTGGCCGAAGTGCATGCGTTGGTCGGGGCAAATGGCGCGGGGAAATCCACGCTGGCGCGCATCCTCGCCGGATTGCTGTCGCGCGATGCGGGCGAAATCACGCTGCTGGGTCAGCCGCACGAACCCCGCTTCCGCCGACAGGCGCAGGCGGCGGGCGTGACATTGATGTTGCAGGAATTGAATGTGCTGCCCACATTGAGCATCGCGGAAAATTTATTCCTGCACGCGCTGCCCTCGCGTTTTGGTCTGGTGGACCGGCAGGCGCTGCGGGCGAAGGCGCGCGCGGCGCTCGCCCGCGTGGGCCTCGGTCATCTCGATCCCGACACGCCCGCCGCCGCGCTCGGCGTGGGCCAGCAACAGCTCGTGGAACTCGCGGCGGCGCTCGCGGAGAAATGCCGGCTGCTCATTCTCGACGAACCCACCGCCGCACTCACCGCCCGCGAGACTGAGACGTTGTTTAAAAACATCCAGCAGCTCCAGCAGCAGGGCGTGAGTGTCATTTACATCAGCCATCGCATGGACGAACTGCGCCGCATCTGCGACCGCGTGAGCGTGCTGCGCGACGGCCAGCGCGTGGCGACATTGCCGATGGCCGAGGCGAGCACGCCGGAATTGGTGAAACTCATGGCCGGTCGCGAGATGCCCACGCACCCCGCGCCCCGACAGCGCCAGCCCGGCGCGGTCGCCTTGAGCGTGCAACAGCTTTGCGCCGGAGCAGCCGTGCAGGACGTGAGCTTTGAAGTGCGCGGCGGTGAAATCCTTGGGATCAGCGGCCTCGTGGGCGCGGGACGCACGGAAACCTTGCGCGCCATCTTCGGCGCGGATCGTTGCGATGGCGGCAGCATCACCATTCAGGGACGCGCGACGAACATCCGTCAGCCCTCCGATGCCGTGGCGGCGGGCCTGGCGCTCGTGCCCGAAGACCGCAAGCAACACGGGCTGTTGTTGCCGCAGAGCATCCGAGTGAATGGGACGCTCGCGGCTTTGAAAAATATTTTTATCCGGCGCGATGATGAAACGTCAGCCACCGCGCGGCTCGTGGAACGGCTCGCCGTGAAGTGCAATTCCGCCGAGCAAGCGGTCAGCACGTTGAGCGGCGGCAATCAGCAGAAGATTGTCATCGGCCGCTGGCTGTTGCCGGACAGCAAGGTGCTGCTGCTCGACGAACCCACGCGCGGCGTGGATGTGCCGGCCAAGGAAGCCATCTACAAACTGCTGCGCGAACTCGCGGATGACGGCAAGGCCATCGTCATCGTCTCCAGCGAACTGCCGGAGCTGATGGCGCTCTGCGACCGCATCGCCGTCATGTCCGCCGGGCGCATCGTGCGGGAATTTCTGCCGCACGAATGGACGCCGGAGAAACTAACCGAAGCCGCGTTTCGCGGTCATCTCACCGCGTGAATTCCGCCATGAAGAAATTCCTCCATCGTTTCCGCGACTACGCCGCGCTCGTGCTCATTCTTGTCGCGCTGGTCGCGTTGTTCGGCAGCTTGAGCAACCATTTCCTCACCGCCGCCACCTTCAATTCCGTCGCCAACCGCATTCCCACGCTCACGCTGGTCGCCACCGGCATGACGCTCGTGTTGATCATCGGCGGCATTGATTTGAGCGTCGGCTCGGTGCTGGCGCTCGCCGCCGCTGTGCTCGGCGTGCTGCTGGTGGACTGGCATTGGCCGCTGCTGCTGAGCGCACTCGCCGCTGTCGCGGTGGGCGTCGCCGCCGGATTTTTCAACGGCTTCGTCTGCGTGAAATTGCGCGTGCCTTCCTTCATCGTCACCTTGGGCACGCTGGAAATGGCGCGCGGACTCGCCTATCTGACGACCAATTCGCAGACGAAATATCTCGCCGGCAAGGTGGACGCGCTCGCCCAACCCATCGCTGGGCTGCCGATAACGCCGGCGACGTTGCTCGCGGTGCTGGTGGTCGTCGCCGCGCAATTCATGCTCTCGCGGGCAGTGATCGGACGCAAGATGATCGCCATCGGCACGAACGAAGCCGCCACGCGGCTCGCCGGCATCGCCACCGCGCCGGTGAAAGTTTTCGTCTTCGCCACCGCCGGAGCACTGGCCGGTTTGGGCGCGATTTGCCAGTCCGCCCGGCTCGGCGCGAGTGATCCGAACGGTGGCGTGGGGCTGGAACTTTCCGCGATTGCCGCCGCCGTCATCGGCGGCACGAGCTTGAGCGGCGGCAAAGGTTCGGTGGTCTGCACCTTCATCGGCGTGCTCATCATCGCGACGCTGGAGGCGGGGCTGGCGCAGATCGGCGCATCCGAACCCGTGAAACGCCTCGTCACCGGCGCGGTCATCGTGCTCGCCGTGGTGGCGGATGGCTTGCGCAAGAAATCCCAATCATGAAAAAGATCAGCATCATCGTCGTCGGCAGTTCCAACACCGACATGACCATCAAGCTCGACCGTATCCCGCGTCCGGGCGAAACCATCCTCGGCGGCGAATTCGTCACCGCCGCCGGCGGCAAGGGCGCGAATCAGGCCGTGTCCGCCGCCCGCGCCGGCGGCAAGGTCACCCTCATCGCCCGCGTCGGCCGCGACATGTTTGGCGAGGAATCCATCGCCGGTTTCCGCCGCGCCGGAATCAATCTGAACCATATTGTCCGCGACGCGGCTGCACCCTCGGGAGTTGCCCTGATTTTTGTGGCCAAGGACGGCGAGAACAGCATCGCCGTTGCCGGCGGCGCAAACGGACGGCTTTCGCCTGCCGACGTGAAGATGGCTGAATTGGCTTTTGCCAGCGCCACCGCCGTGCTCATGCAGTTGGAAACGCCGCTCGAAACTGTTCAAGCCACCGCTGAACTTGCGGCCAAGGCCGGCATCAAATTCATCCTCAATCCCGCGCCAGCGCGGCCGTTGCCGGACAAGCTGCTCAAGCTCGTTTCCATTCTCACGCCGAACGAAACCGAGGCCGAGCTGCTGACAGGCATCGAAGTCAGCGACGTTCGCACTGCCGTCCAAGCCGCCGACAAACTCTTGGCCAGGGGTGTCGCCACCGTGATTCTCACGCTCGGCGCGCGCGGCGCGTTTGTGGCCAGTGCGGAAATCCGCCAACTGGTGCCCGGATTCAAGGTGAACCCCGTGGACACCACCGGTGCCGGCGACACTTTCAACGGCACGCTGGCCGTGGCGCTGGGCGAAGGCCGCGCGTTAATGGACGCCGTGCGTTTCGCCAATGCTGCCGCTGCCATTTCCGTTACGCGGCTGGGCGCGCAACCTTCTGCGCCGACGCGGCAGGAAATTGACCAGTTCCTCCAGAGCCAGTCACAACTTGATCAAGTCAGAGAGGACTCCAATGGCTTCACACGTTTCACGTCTTCGAACAGACAAGATGGTCAGCGTGACCCGACTCTCACAACGGACCCAGCCCAAACTGCCCGCGCCCTCGAAGCCATCGTGCATCTGACCGTGCAACCGCCGTAACATCGATGAAACGCGCACTGCTAATTCTCCTGCTGGCCGTGTGTTCCACATACGCAGCCACGCCGCCGAATGTCATCCTCGTGGTCACCGATGACCAGGGTTATGGCGACTTGAGCTGTCACGGCAATCCCGTCGTTCGCACGCCGAATCTCGACCGGTTACACGACGAGAGTATGCGCTTCACCGATTTTCACGTCGCGCCGATGTGCACGCCGACGCGGGGGCAGCTCATAACCGGCGTGGATTGTCTGCGCAACGGCGCGATGAACGTCAGCAGCGGGCGCACGCTTTTACGGCGCGAGTTCCCCACGCTGCCGGAATTGCTGAAGCCGGCGGGCTACCGCACGGCTTTGTTCGGCAAATGGCATCTTGGCGACAACTACCCCTTCCGCCCGCAGGATCGCGGCTTCGACGAATGCGTGTGGTATCCATCCTCCCACATTGGCTCTCTTCCTGACGTGTGGGGCAATGATTACTTCGATGACACCTATCTGCACAAAAACAAACTTGAGAAGTATCAGGGCTACACCACCGACGTGTTTTTCCGCGAAGCCATGCAGTGGATGAAGACGCAGCACGATGCGGGAAAACCTTTCTTCGTCTATCTACCCACGGCGGCACCGCATATGCCGCTGTATGTTCCCCAGCGTTATCGCGATGCTGTCCAGCCGCGCCTCGAAGCCGCGCTGCCCAAGCTGCCCAAGCTCTCACCCGCAGATCAGGAGGACCTCATCCGCTTCCTCGCCATGATCGAGAACATTGATGAAAACATGGGCCGCCTCGACAAATTTCTGGACGCCGAGCAACTCAAGACAAACACGATCGTCGTCTTCCTCACCGACAACGGCAGCACGATGGGTCCGAAATATTTCAATGCCGGCATGACCGGCGGTAAAATGACGCTATGGGAGGGCGGGCATCGCGTGCCGCTTTTCATCCGCTGGCCTGCGGGACGGTTGGCCAAGCCGCGCGACGAGAAAAATCTCGCCGAGGTTCAGGACATTCTACCGACGTTGCTGGAATTGTGCGGCGTTTCCGTTCCGGCGAAGGTTGACGGCACCAGCCTCGTCCGCCTGTTGCGCGGCGCGAACAAGGAATTGCCAGATCGCACGCTGGTCATCAACTACAGCCAGATGCCGTTCGTCGGCAAAGAGCGGCAAGTCGAGCCGCAGAAGGAAGGCGCGGCGGTGTTATGGAAAAACTGGCGGCTGTTGAACAACAAAACGCTCTACGACATCGCCAACGACCCGTTGCAACAGCACAACATCGCTGCCAGCAATCCCGCAGTCGTGAAAAAGATGCAGGCTCACTTGGAGACGTGGTGGCAGGGCGTCAAAGACCGCGTCAACGAGCCGCAACGAATCATCATCGGCAGCGATACTGAAAACCCAACGCTGCTTTCAGCCTGCGAATGGTGGAATGTTTTCATGGACCAACAAATCCAGGTGCGACGCGGCGAGCTGAAAAACAGCGTCTGGCATCTCGATGTCGCGAAGGCGGGCGACTACGAAATTGAACTTCGCCGCTGGCCGCGCGAGGCGAGACTTCCGCTCGCCGCATCCGCCCCGGCGCTCACACTCGCCGACGGCGAACTGCCGTCCGGCATTGCCCTGCCAATTGCCAAGGCCCGGCTCAAGGTCGGCGCGCAGGAACAGTCGCTGGATCTCAAGCCGGATTCGACTCACGCCACGTTCCACTTTCACCTACAGCCCGGCCCGGTGCGACTGGAAAGCACTTTCCTGAACGCCGAGGGCAAGCCGTTGCTCGGAGCTTACTACGTTTACATCCAACGCCGCTAATTCCTAACCAACACTATTATGATCAAACAAATCCTGATTACCCTCCTCGCTGCCTCGCTCGCGCAGGCCGCGCCGGTGAAGCTCATCTTCGACACGGACATGGGCAACGACGTGGACGACCTCATGGCGCTCGGCATGATTCACAGCCTGCAAAAGTGCGGCACGGTGGAACTGCTCGCCGTGACCATCACCAAGGATCATCCGCAGGCGGCGGCGTTCGCGGATGCCGTGAACACTTTCTACGGTTACCCTAACGTGCCGATTGGCGTCGTAAAAAACGGAGCGGCGCGGAAAGCCGGCAAGTTCAACTTGCTTGCCGACGCCAAGAACGAAGACGGTTCGCCGCGTTATCCGCACGACCTCAAGAGCGGCAACGACGCGCCCGAAGCCACCGGCCTTATCCGCAAGTTGCTCGCCGCGCAACCCGACAACAGCGTCACGCTCGTGCAGGTGGGCTTCTTCACGAACTTCCGGCGCTTGCTGGAATCGCAGCCGGACGAACACTCGCCACTCAATGGCCGCGACTTGATCGCAAAGAAAGTAAAGTTGCTCTCCATCATGGCTGGCGCATTCCAGACGGTGAATTGGGACACGCGGCATCTCGAATACAACGTCGTTCAGGACATCCCCGCCGCGCAGGCACTGGCGAAAAACTGGCCCACGCCGCTGGTCTGGAGCGGTTTCGAGATCGGCGTGGCGGCGGCGTTTCCCCACGAGGTGATCGAGCACGACCTAGATTACGTGAAACATCATCCGCTCAAGGAAGCCTACTACCTCTTCGAACCACCACCGCACGACCGGCCGGTTTGGGATCCGACGGCGCTTTTGTATGCGGTGTATCCCGATCGCGGCTATTTTGACCTTTCACCTCCCGGCACCGTCACGGTCGAGAACAACGGTGCCACTTGGTATCGCCCGTCGAATGATGGCAAAGGTCTCCATCGTTACCTCGTGATGAGTGCCGCGCAAGCCGCCCGCGTGCGCGAAGCCATCGTGCAGCTCAGCGAAGCTCCACCCGCGAAAATAAGGTGATGAACCAGAATCCAAAGATTGTCGGTAGCGGTTCCCTAAATGAAAGGGGGCAGAGATGACTGATGATACATCCATCTCGTTTAACCAGTGGAGCGCAAAGGCAACACTCCACTAATCAGCCCCGACCCCTCCACATGCGCAAACGAACAAAAATATTTTCGACGATGCTGGTGCATCTCGGTTGGTTGCTGCTCTTGTTCGTCGGCCTGCCGGCGCGTTGTGAAAAAATCTCCGGTTGGGTCGGGGCGCATCAGCTTGCGTTCGACGTGCGCTCTGTGCCCTCGGCAGAAGTGTTCCCGGTTGCGGAAGTGACGGCGGAGTTCGTCGCCATCACCGAGGTTTATCCCGATAATCCCAAAGCGGTTTCATATCACTATCTCGTTACTGCTCCCGGCCTCGCTCCGTTTGAGCGGCGTTACGCCGCCCGCGGTTTTGGGCCGGTGACCTATTTCTTGCGCGTCGCCCGACAACCGGCCGGCTCGGTAACGCTGACCAATCTCGGCGGCGGGGGCACGCCGCAGATTCTTGGCGTGCGCGCGGTGACTCGCGATGAGCTGGCCCGTGTCAAACGCGATGACAAGTTCACGCTCCTGGGCATGGCGATTAATCCCCGGAATGTCATGAGCGAGGACGAACAGGTCAGGCAGATTGCTGAGAGGCTTGTCGCCGACCCGAAGCGGAACATCGCGCGCTCGTTCTCCTGCGAAATTTATTATGCCAACCGAGACACCAACGGCGTGCGCCGCCAGTTGGAGGCTGCCCGACAGTGGTCACTACAATATAAGCTGCCGGTATTGCTCGGCATGGTTTCATGGTGGAATGGCACCCCGCACAATGTGCCGGACGGACTGGGTGGCAAGTTTGGCGACCTCCGGTATCAGCAGGTATGCTATACTCCGGACAGCATTCACCCGGAGGATGCAAAACTCCGGAAGCTGCTCGGCGAGCGATACAACCCCCACTACTGCCTTTCGACGCCAAACATCTGGAACAACACGCCGTGGCTGACCATGAACAGTCCGGAACTGAACACCTATCGCGCCCGACGGATGCGCGAGGCGGTTGATTTGCTGAATGAAGTTAGCCCGGGCGACCCTTCGTGGATCGCCGGCATTTTTCTGGAGAACGAACCCCGCTACTGGGATTCGCAATCCACCAAAGGAACGCCCCAATGGCGTGGCGAACGCTGGGCTGATTTCAATCCGTGTGTCGTGGCCGCCGCCGCGCGCGATGGCGTGACGTTGAATCCTGCCGATGGCATGTCGCTGGAAGAATTGACCTGGCTGCAAAAAAACGCCGGACACTATTTTCAAGAGACGGTCAACATGTTCCGCGCGGCGTTGACGTCCCGGGGACTGCTTGACCGGTTTCCGATCTATACTCACTCCCTGCATCACTCCATTGAACCCTTGACCTTGTTTCCCGGGGTAAAAATGAACCATACGTCGGCGGATTGGGCCAGGGCGATTGGGGCGCGCACCGGGATCGAAGGCATCTGGAGCCAGCCCTCGAACTATGATCGCGTTCGCGAATGGGGTCCGTGGTGCAATCTGAACCGCGAGGAGACCGATGGCAGTCCCCTTGAGACACACCTCTGGGATTTGCGCACGGACTATGCCATGGGCGGCGAGTTGTTCAACACCTATAACTGGCATCTAATCAAGAAAGACGCCTACTTCAACTACGCGCGCGATTTTTTGTCGGCGCTGCCGTCCGTCACACTCCCGCCGGTTCGCGCCAAGCGGACGGTGCCGGACTCCATCACCTTCACGCCACCCGGCGGTCTGCAGGCTTTCACACAAATCATCGTTCCAGTGGAAACCGTTTCCGGTCGCGGAGTCAAAGGCATGACGGTAGCCTTGGCTATTGACGGCGGCCCAAATCGAACGTGGTTCTCCGAACGCCAGCCGCTTCCAGCCGATGGCCGCCGTCTGTTGACGTTTGTTTTTCCCGCGCCAGCCGAGGTGCGTTGGTCGGACAAAGCAACGATTCACCTGCGCGCGTATGATGCGGGTGGCGCGGAGGTTCATGGGGCGGCGGCTTTTACTAGCGGCGCAGCGCAGGAATTGCGCTTATACTACGATTTGGAGCAGAGTCGCGCCTTGAGCCGGCTTGTGATTCAATGGAAACAAGCTGCTCCGCGATGACCGAAAACTAAATGCGCTCCACCCAAGCCATGAAAACAACCTCCCCATTCTCAAAAAAATGCCAGACATTCTTGCCATTATGAATCCCCACGAAACTTCTGTCCGGCAAACACCCACGGGAGGAACCGCCATAAAACAACAACACCATTCGCACTTTCAAATCACCGCCAAACCCAATGGTGAAACGGGTGGCTATCGACTCTACTCAGACACTCGCCGCTTGGCGCGTTTCATCTGGCGGCGCGAGGAATTCGACTTGGTTCACTTTCGATCAACAAACCGGTTCAAACTATATTATGAATAAACTGATTATGAATAAACTGATTATTACCGTTGCGATGCAGGTGGTGCTTCTATACGCACCGCAGATGTGTGGCGCGAGTTTACTGCCGGTTTCGCCGCGTTGCGAATATCGCGTCAATCCGCTGGGCATTGACGAGGCGCAGCCGCGCCTGACGTGGCGCGCCGAGTCCGGCGAGCGCGGGCAAAAACAAACGGCCTATCAAATCCTCGTCGCCTCATCGCCGATATTTCTGGCGAAAGATCGCGGCGACCTCTGGGACAGTGGTAAAGTCGCCAGCGGCGAATCGGTTAATATCGCCTATGCCGGCAAAACGCTGGCGTCGAGGCAGCAATGTTACTGGAAAGTCTGCATCTGGGACAACGATGGCAAAACGCGCTGGAGCAAGCCGGCTTCGTGGGCGATGGGTTTGCTCACGCCGGAGGATTGGCAGACGGATTATATTTCATTCCAAGACAGGACGCCGGTTTGGAAGGATGCGGCCAATTTGTTTCTGCCGTCCGCGCGGCAGTATCGTAGGGATTTCGCCGCGCCAAAAACGGTGAGGCGCGCGATGATTTATGCCACTGCGCTGGGCATTTACGAACTTTATCTCAATGGCGTGCGCGTCGGCGACGCTTTCTTCACGCCAGGCTGGACGGATTATCACCAGCGCGCCTACTACAACACCTACGACGTAACACCGCTTGTGAAGCACGGCGACAACACCCTCGGCGCGTGGGTTGCCGACGGTTGGTATTCCGGCTACGTCGGTTTCGGGTTGTGCGTTGGCTCCGGCACGGAAAAAATCGGCCGCTACATCTACGGCAAAACGCCCGCGCTGATGGCGCAACTCGAAATCGAATACACCGACGGCTCACATGAAATCATTCCGACGGATAAATCCTGGAAGGAAACCGGCGACGGGCCCGTCCGCGAAGGTGATTTTCTCATGGGCGAATATTACGACGCACGCAAGGAAACGCCTGATTGGAGCAAGTTTGGATTTGACGAGGCAAAATGGAACCCGGCCATTCTCGCTTCCGAAAATGGCCGCGTGCCGGCGATGTTTTACGAAAGTCAGAATCCAACCAATGCTGACACCGCGCCCATAATTTCAGGTCATCCGGTGGATCTCGGATTCCAGCGTCCGCCCAAACTAGAAGCGTTTCCCGGATTGCCGGTGCGCCCGATTGAGGAAATCAAACCAGTTGCGATCACGTCACCGACGAACGGCACTTACATTTTTAACCTCGGCCAGAATTTCGCCGGGGTGGTGCGATTGAAAGTTAAAGGACCGGCGGGCACGGCGGTCCAGCTGCGCTACGGCGAGATGCTGCATCCCGACGGAAGCTTGATGACGGAGAATCTGCGCAGGGCGCGCGCGACGGACTTTTACATCTTGCGCGGGGACAAACACGGCGAGGAATGGACTCCGCGCTTCACGTTTCATGGATTTCAATACGTCGAAGTCACCGGCTTCCCCGGCCAGCCGGACAAGGACGCCATCACCGGAATTGTGTTGCACAGCGACACGCCGTTGACGAGCGGTTTTGAGTGCAGCGATCCGATGGCGAACCGGCTGTTCAAAAACATCGTGTGGACACAGCGTGCAAATTTTCTGGATTTGCCGACGGATTGCCCGCAACGCGACGAGCGATTTGGCTGGCTGGGCGACGCGCAGATTTATGTCCACTGCGCCACGCTCAATGCGGATGTGGCGGCGTTTTATACGAAGTGGCTGCGTGAAGTCATGGAAGCGCAACGGCCCAGCGGCACGTTCCCCGGCTACGCACCGTATCCGTTCCAGCACAGCCTAGATTTTGGCACGGCGTGGTGCGACGCGGGCATCATCTGCCCGTGGACGATCTGGCAGGCCTACGGCGACACGCGGATCGTGGAGCGTTGCTGGCCGTTCATGGTGAAGTTCATGGACTGGCGCAAAAGCACGAGCACGAATTTTCTCGGCATCGTTCACGGCAACGACTGGGGCGACTGGCTGTCGTTCGGCGGCAAAACGCCGCTGGACTTTGTGGATACGGTCTATTTTGCCTATTCCACGAAGCTTATGGCGGACATGGCGCAGGCCATCGGCAAAGAAAAGGAAGCCGCCGAATATCGCGAATTGTTTGCCAACATCAAGATGGCGTTCAATCAGAAATATGTGCGACCCGACGGCTCACTCGCGGTGGATACGCAGACAGCCTACGCCCTGTCGTTGTTCATGGATTTGATTCCCGCCGATCTCCGGGTGAAGTCGGGGGAAATTCTGGCGGATAAGTTGCGCTCCGGCGAGAACGCCGAGAATTCCGGCATGACGACCGGCTTCCTCGGCACGCGGCCGCTGCTGCCGGTGTTGACGAGCGTGGGCGAGAATGATCTGGCGGTGAAACATTTTCAGAGCCGCAAATTTCCGTCGTGGGGCTACGAAGTGGACCAGGGCGCGACGACGATCTGGGAACACTGGGACAGCTATACCAAGGCGCACGGCTTCGGCGGCATGGACGGCAAGCAGAATGCGGGGATGAATTCCTTTGCGCACTATTCCTTCGGCGCAGTGTGCGAATGGATGCTCGGCCAGCTTGCGGGTATTCAATCCGACGGGCCGGGCTACGGAAAAATTATTATCAATCCGCATCCACCGACACCCGGCAGCAATCCTGATCACACGCCGATTAACTGGGTGAAGGCGCACTACGATTCCATCCACGGGCGCATCACAAGCAACTGGCGCTTGAAAAATGGTCGCTTCGAACTGGAGACGAAGATTCCCGCGAACACGACGGCGACTATTTATCTGCCGACATCTGATCCGAATGTAATTTTGGAGGACGGCAAACCATTGGCGAAAGTAAAAAATGTCCGGCTGCTCCGAATGGAGGGCTGTTGCACTGTGTTGGCTGTTGAATCAGGCGAATACCATTTTTCCTCCACCATGCCACATAAACCATAAATAATATGACAAGACCAAACCTTACCATTCAAAAAAACTACCAAGCAGCCCAAGAACGCTATGCTGCTCTTGGCGTGGACGTGGGCGGCTTTGAAAATGCCGGCGGCGCGCTGGGGAACGGCCTCGCCGTTACCGGCAATTATCTAGGCAAGGCACGCACATTGGGCGGCGGCGCAACGCGGCGGCGATTGGCCTGATCAACCTGATTTACAATCTCGCCCAAATCCGACGGATGGGTCGATTGAATTGTCTCGTAATGACATGCACGCCATGAACAAGGAATCCTTTCTGGGGCTCGCCACCCTGCTGGTTTTTTCCAGCCAGATTTGTTCGGCAGAGACCCAAAAATCCTTCGCCTCCGGCAAACCAAACATCCTGTTCATCCTCACTGACGACCAGAAGTGGAACACGCTGGGCTGTATGGACGACACCAACATCGTGACGCCGAACATTGACCGGCTCGCGCGGGCGGGCGTGTTGTTCCAAAACCATTTCGTCACCACGTCAATTTGCTGTTGCAGTCGCGCGTCCATTTTTTCAGGCCAATACATGCGGCGGCACGGGATCGAAAATTTCACCAAGCCATTCACCAGTGAACAATGGGCGGAGACGTATCCGGCGCTGCTGCGGCGAAATGGTTATCGCACCGGCTTCATCGGCAAGTTCGGCGTGGGCAATGACCCGGCGGTGAAAGCGATGGCCGACAAGTTCGATTACTGGCGCGGCGTTCCCGGCCAGGGCGGAAAATATTTCATCGATCCGAAAGACCCGAACCGGACGCACGAGACGAAAAAGTTTGGCGAGGACGCGCTGGAATTTATCGGCAGCACCCCCACCAACCAGCCGTTCTGCCTCTCGATCAGTTTCACCGCGCCACACGCGCGCGACACGATGCCGCACCTCGAACAATACCAGCCCGACGACCGCGACCTGTCGCTTTATTCCGAGACCCTGATTCCTGAACCGGCGACGGACAACGCCAATTTTTTTGCCAAGCTGCCCAAGTCCGTCCAAAATTCCGAGGGGCATCGCCGCTGGCTGTGGCGCTTCGACACACCGGAACATTACGAGATCAGCGTAAAAAATTATTATCGCCTCGTCTCCGGCATTGACCGCGAAGTGGGTCGCATCATGGCGGAACTGGTGCAGCGCGGACTGGCGAGCAACACCGTGGTCATCTACACCTCCGACAACGGCTATTTCCTCGGCGACCGCGAGCTGTCGGACAAGTTTTTCATGTATGAAGAAGGCGTGCGCGACCCGCTGATCATTTTCGATCCGCGTGAACCGGCGGCCATCCGTGGCCGGCGCGAAACCGCGATGACGCTGAACATTGATTTTGCGCCGACGCTGCTGGCCCTAGCCGGCTTGCCGCCGACGGACGGGATGCAGGGGCGAAGTCTAATTCCATTCGTTGAGAACCAGCATCCTGCAGACTGGCGCACGGAGTTTTTCTACGAACACCATTTTGCGCCAGACATCATTCCACCGAGCGAGGGCGTGCGAACCGAACGCTGGTCTTATATTCGCTGGGTGGACGAGAAACCTCTGATCGAGGAACTTTACGATCTCAAGACGGATTCGCTTGAGGGGCACAATCTAGTCGCTGATCCTGAACACGCGAACACGCTCGCACAACTTCGGGCACGCTGGGAGAAACACCGGGAAGAGTTACAATGATGAAAGGCAAACTGGTTCTCTTCGTATTCATGGCGATGCTCGCATATGCCGAAGACAAGCCTGCAATCACTGCGACCCTGGCGTGTCCGAGGCGTGGGTTACTGACCTTTTGCAATCAGGTTCGCTCAGTGCAGGTAAACAACTTTGCCACTGCCGCAAAACCTAACATCATTGTCATCCTAGCCGACGATCAGGGTTATGCCGACCTCGGTGTGCAAGGACAGGTGAAAGACATCCGAACACCGAACCTGGACGCGCTGGCGGCGGGCGGAGTGCGTTGCACGGCGGGATATGACACCGCGCCCCAATGCAGTCCTTCGCGGGCTGGCTTGCTTACTGGTCGCTACCAGCAACGTTTTGGTTTCGATACGATTCCTGATTGTCCATTGCCGCTGGCGGAAACCACCCTCGCCAACCGCCTACAGGAAGCCGGTTACCAGTGCGGCATGGTCGGCAAATGGCATCTCGATCCCAATCCGCTTTCCGCCAAGTGGATCGCGAAAAATCTGCCGGACATGGCCGGCAAGCCGCTGAACGAAATCCGCATTCCGCTATCAGCTCTGATTACCTACTCGGCGGGGAAGCGGGGATTTCAGGAATATTTTCAGGGCGAACTGCAGCATTACTGGGCAAATTTCGGGTTGGACGGCCAACCGCTCAAAGCATCCGGTGAGTGGGTAGACACAAAAGGGCAATATCGGATTGACGTGAAAACCGATGCGGCTTTGGCCTTTCTTGAACGGAACAAATCGCGTCCGTTCTTTCTCTACCTCGCCTACATGGCACCGCACACACCACTCGATGCGCCCGCAAAATATCTCGACCGTTTTCCGGGGCCGATGCCCGAACGCCGCCGCTACGCGCTGGCGATGCAGTCCGCGATCGACGATGGCGTGGGCAAGGTCATGGCACGTCTCCGCGAATACGGGCTGGAAACCAATACGCTGATTTTCTACACCAGCGACAACGGCGCGCCGCTGCAGCACAAACGCGACGCGCGGGTGAACAACACCGACATGCGCGGGTGGGACGGCTCCCTCAATGACCCGTGGATTGGTGAAAAGGGCATGCTCACCGAGGGTGGCATTCGCGTGCCGTTTGTGGTGCATTGGCCAGGCGTGCTGCCGGCGGGAAGGGTTTACGCGCAACCAGTCAGCTTGCTCGACATTGCCGCAACAGCCGTTGCGGTGGCCGGATGGCCGCCCGATGGCAAACTGGACGGCGTTGATCTCATCCCGTTTCTGGCGGGCAAGAAAACCGCCGCGCCGCACGGATCGCTGTTCTGGCGGTTTTGGAACCAAGCGGCGGTGCGTTCGGGCCAGTGGAAATATCTACAGGCTGGCAACTTCGGACAGTTTCTTTTCGACCTTTCCACGGATGAACACGAAAAGCGCAACCTGATTGATGCCCATCCGGACATAGCGAAGCGATTGCGGGCGGAGTTGGCAGCGTGGTCGAAACAAATGAAGCCGCCGGGCCTGCCGGATCGCGCCCTCAATGTGCAGGAAGCCCCATGGTATGAGCAGTATCTGGGATTGCAGCCGCCAGACGGGGTCAAATTACTACCGGATCCCAATGGGCACTAAAATGAAAATAAGTAAACACCCTCAACAAAATCATTCTCCCAACAACACTTCACAAACAGAGCCATGAAACAATTATTCGCCATTCTGCTCGGCGCTTTCACCCTTTCCGCCGCCCCCATCACGACGGACATCCATGAGCGGGCGTATCGCAACCGCCCGTTGAGCGACGCGCAGAAAGAAAGCAACCGGAAGAAGTCAAAGATTCGGGCGCGGATCGAACACGTCTTCGGTTTCATGAGCCAGTCCATGAAAGGATTTTACCTGCGCTACATTGGGCGGCGGCGCAACGCGGCGGCGATTGGCCTGATCAACCTGATTTACAACCTGGCCCGTTACGAACAAATCGTGCGGTTGAAGCTGCTGCCCCGGATCGCCGCCTGAAAAACGAAGATTAAAACCAGAAACAACCGAAAACCAATCAACCACGAACGAATAATCGTCAAATAAACACCGGCAAAAGGAGTCCCCATAGAACCAGCCACACCAAAAACGGAACCATTACCAACAACCCAACCCCGAAAAGTGGTTTTCGGAGGTTCCCCAAATCTGACATTCCATTTTATGAAAAAATTACTTTTCCTCGCTGCCATCTGCGGCACGGCCTTTGCCGCTGAAGTTCCGAAATCCGGCCCGATGGTGGCCATTGATCCCAAGCTCCGCGCGCAGGCACTACAGGAGACGGCGATCCCCGTGCGTCCCGGCGTCCCCGGCCAGCAGCCGTTCTGGAACGCCTGGGCCGTGCAATTCCAATATGCGCCCGCGTTCGACTTCAAGGAAGTAACCGGCGCGAAGTCATATCGTTTCACCGTCATGCCAGCGAAAGGCAAACCGCTTTCGTTCACCGCCGCCACGCCGTGGTCGCCGCTCTCGCCCGTGTGGGAGAAACTCATCACCGGCAAGGCGAAGCTCACCGTCCAGGGCTTGGACGACAAGGGCGTTGCAGTCGGCCAGCCCATGACGCGGGTTTTTCATCGCGCCGCCGTGATCGCCAAGGAATATCCGCCCGCCGCGATGTCCTGGCGCGACAGCGCGCGCACCGCGCTTGAGGCGCTGGTGCATTCGCCGGATTTGAAATGCTGGTTTACCACCGGCGTGCCGGATGAAAAATTTCCGCTCTACCGTTACCCGTCGAAAATCATCGGCGGCGCGGCCGCAGCGCTGGCCACTTACGCTACACAGACGCCGCCGCCCGCCGATGCGGCAGAGGCTTTGAAAGCGTCACGCCGCGCGGCGGACTATCTCTTGAGCATCAGCTTTACGGAAAAAGACGTGTGGGCCTTTCATCCGCCGCTGTATCACCCCACGATGTTCCGTGACAAGCTCGGCGGTCACATGGGCGCGAGCCGTTACATGACCTTCGGCGGCGCGGAATCGGGAATGTATTACCTCGAAATTTTTGCCGCGACGAAAGACGCGAAATATCTCAACGCCGCCGTGCGCATCGCCGAGACTTACGCGAAACTCCAATCGCCGGACGGAAGCTGGCTGATGTTCGTCTCGCCCAAGGACGGCGAGCCGATTGCCGACAATATCCTCATCCCCACGCTCGTCATCGAGTTTCTGGACAAGCTCGGTGCGGCGACCGGCGATCCCCGCTTTGACGCCATGCGCGAAAAAGCCATCGCCTGGATCATGCAAAATCCCGTGCGCACCTGGAACTGGCAGGGGCAGTTCGAGGACGTGAAGCCGCTGCCGCCGCATGAAAACCTTACCAAACACGATGGTGGAACATTTGCCATCCACCTGCTGCAAACCGCCCCCAACGATCCAGCGAAACGCGCGCTCGCCATCGACCTGATTCGTTTCGCCGAAGACCAGTTCGTGATGTGGGCACAGCCGCCGACTGCCAATCCCAAGGAGCAGAATCCCGATGGCGAGGCCGGCGCGAAATCCAAGACCTGGCTACTGCCCTGCGTGCTGGAGCAATACCGCTGCTACGCGCCCGTCAATGCCAGTTCCGCCAAACTGATCCGTATGTATCTCGCCGCGTATCGCGCCACCGGCGACCGGCTGCATCTGGAAAAAGCCAGAGCCCTCGCCGGCACGCTCACGCACACGCAGTCGAACAAGAAAGCGCCGGGCCGCTATCAAACCTGGGTCATGCAAAACCCCGGCCCGATGTGGTTCAACTGCGAACTGAAAGCCATCCGAGCCATGCAGGAACTGGCAGCAACGGATGTGAAAGGTAAATAACCAATCGTTTCCGACTGGGATAGGTTGACTATAATTTTGGTTTAAAGAATTTGAGCTGGCCTTTGACGGGCTTGAAAGCCAACCGGCGGGCGGTTGGCCAACCCCCAACCGTTGGTGCCTTGGTATCACCAGTAGCGGTAGCGCTCCATGTTATCGGTGTTCCGTTAGTCTCTCGGAGCATTCGCATATTATATTATGATCATGGTTTGCGGTTAGCTGTTTCCCCAGTCTGTCAAAACTCTTTAGAAATGTCCCCTTGTTAACTCACGAGAGAATGTCCCCTTCGTTGGTTATTGTTCGTTGTTCGGTTTCCCCGGCTGGAGGTGCGGGACGCAGGGAGGCCGGAGCGTAGCGAAGGCTGACCGGAGTCCCGCACCTCCAGCCGCACCGCG
>CAILMI010000024.1 GCA_903835255.1 uncultured Verrucomicrobia subdivision 3 bacterium | reverse complement strand
TACTTTCGGATGTATGAAGGATGTCTTGATCCGGATTGATCGACCCACTGACCGGCCATCTCCCTCGCTTGATCGCTTTTTGGTAGTGCGCGACACTCCGTGCGCGCCGCCCCGGGCATCAGGTGACGCGGGTTGGAAGCCGCGGCGGGCAGAGGACTGCCCGCCCTACCTGCGGACTTTTTACGCAAGCGGATCGCTTTGTTATTACCCCGGCTTCAGTAGCAAGAGCAGACCGGATACATCCCGATGAATGAAGGATGCATGAATCTGGATTTAACGACCCAAGGAAAGTCCACCTCCCTCGCGGGATGGCGGCTAGGTAGGGCGCGTCACTCCGTGCGCGCCGGCCCGGGGCTAAGGTGACGCGGGTTGGCAACCGCGGCGGGCAGGGGACTGCCCGCCCTACCTACGGACTTTTTTACGCAAGCGGATCGCTTTGTTTTTACCCCGGCTTCAGTAGCAAGAGCAGACCGGATACATCCCGATGAATGAAGGATGTATGGATCTGGATTGATCGACCCACGGACCGGCCATCTCCCTCGCTGGATCGCTGTTAGGTAGGGCGCGACACTCCGTGCGCGCCGCCCCGGGGCATCAGGTGACGCGGGTTGGCAACCGCGGCGGGCAGGGGACTGCCCGCCCTACCTGCGGACTTTTTTGTGATTGAGTTGTGTTATTATTTCCCCGTGGATTTCTCCGCACGTAAAAAGCGGTCGCGCCCCGTTCCGCAATGGGTACTGGAACGGCTGCCCGCACAAATCCCTTCCCCGCCGGATACGGTACGGGGCATCGCAGCGCGCAATGCCCCCTTTGGCGTTAGAAATAAAAGCAATTTTCTGATCCAGCGGTCGAAGATTCAGCCAAGGCGTGGGCCTAATTTTAACCGGTTCCCGATGTCTTGATGCTCTCCAGCACTGGTGCAGCTCCCGATGGCTGTCTGCAAGGTGCCCCGGGAGCAGTCTCTATCGATTCGAACCGGATAATTGAAACGGATCTCCATAGAGGCAGGATCGCTATGTCTTTTTTTCCAAGTAAGAATGCCGAGATGGGGCATCCAGGGTGGCCGTCCGCAAGGACCCAGGCGCTTGATTTTTACCTTGTCGAGGAATAATTCAGGCATAGCATGGCAATTGTTCAAGGAGAATCGTCTCATGTGGGTCTTATGAAAAAAGGGGACACATCAGCACCGAATGAGAAATCATTGCACCGGATTTGGCGTGCGCGCAAATCCGGGTCCATTGCGCGGGGTAAGCTCGCATCCTCCCCGTCCCATTGCCCGCCGCCCTTGCTGAAGGCCTTTCCCATCGTGGGTCTCGGGGCTTCTGCGGGGGGATTGGAAGCGCTGGAAAAATTCCTAACCCACATTCCTCCCGAGTCCGGAATCGCTTTTATCGTGATCACCCATCTGCTGCCCAGCCACGTCAGCCTGCTGCCGCATTTGCTGGGCAAGTGCACGACCATGCCGGTGCAGACAGCCGTGGATGGGGTGCGGGTGCAGCCGAACACGGTTTACATGTCGCCCGTGGGGGGGCAACTCGCCTTGCACCTCGGCCGGCTGCATATCAGGAAGCCGAAGGCGAAGGAGGGACCGCTGCGGATGCCGATCGATTATTTTTTCAGTTCTCTGGCCGAGGACCAGAAAGAGCGGGCCATCGGGATCGTGCTCTCCGGGACGGGCTCCGACGGCACGCTGGGATTAAATGCCATTAAGGCGGCCCTGGGGATGACCATGGCGCAAGAACCGGACAGCGCGCAGCATGCCGGGATGCCCTCCAGCGCCATCGACACGGGGAGGGTGGATTATATTGCTCCAGCGGAACGCCTGCCCCAAAAGCTGCTTGCCTACGTGCATGCGTTGAGTTCCCTGTCGGGTGAGGACAAGTCGCTTTTCCGGCCGCTACAGAAAATTCTCAAGTTGTTGCGGATCCGAACTGGGCATGATTTTTCCCTTTATAAAGCCAGCGTGCTTCGCCGCCGTATCGAACGCCGGATGAATGGGCTCCAGCTGAAGACGATGAGACACTACCAGCGCTTGGTGCAAGAGCGCCCGGATGAACTGGACCGGCTGTTCATGGAACTTCCCATCGGGGTGACGAGTTTTTTCCGCGACCCAGCGGCGTTTCAGGCTTTGGCCAAAACGGTCTTATCCCGGCTGCTGATCAAAAAGACCGATAATGTCCCGGTGCGGATTTGGGTGGCGGGCTGCTCTTCGGGCGAAGAGGCTTATTCCCTAGCCATTCTGCTCCAGGAGGGGATGGAAAGGATTGGCCACCGCGTGGCCGTGCAGATTTTTGCGACGGATCTGGACAGCGAAGCCATCCAGGCGGCCCGTCGAGGGCTTTATGGGGAGGGGATCGAGCGCGATGTCTCCTCTGAGCGCCTGGCCCGCTTCTTTACGAAGGAAAAGGATGGCTATCATATTCGGCAGCACATCCGGGATATGGTCATCTTTGCGTTGCACAACGTCCTGAAAGACCCGCCGTTCACCAAACTCGATCTCATCACCTGTCGCAACCTGTTGATCTATTTCAGGTCGGAAGCCCAGGAACAGCTGCTTTCCCTCTTTCATTATGGGCTGAATCCTCAGGGGGTGCTCTTTCTCGGCTCATCGGAGGGCCTCACCGTGATGAAAGATCATTACTGGGTTCTAAACAAACGCTGGCGGTTTTTTACACGCCGGGAGGTCGGTTACCGTCACACACCGCCTACTCTTTTCATCTCGTCGCTGCACCTCTCACGAAATCCCTCACGAAATCCCTCACGAAATCCCTCACGAAATCCCTTCGCACTGCCCCCGTCACCGGCACAACGATTTTCGGTCCTCATCGAATCCCTGCTGCTGAAGCGGTACGCACCGGCCAGCGTCGTTGTCGATGATCAGGGGGACATTCTTTTTATCCATGGACAGACGAGCGACTATCTGGAGCCGGGCACCGGGCTGCCGAGGCTGAATATTCTTAAGATGGCGCGCAAAGGATTGCGGGTTGAACTCGCGTTGACATTCCGACGGGCCAAATTAAAGAAGGGCGAGGCTGGCAGCAAAGACGTGCCCTTAAAAATCAACGGGAGAATGTGCTTTCTGGGGATTACAGTGACAAAGCTGAGGGAGCCGGAATCCATCCGGGGGCTGTTCCTCGTCGTTTTCCTACCGAAGCCGGCCGTCCGCGCCTTTGCGCCGGCGGAAAAGTCTCACCGCGTCGCAAAGACCTCGTCCCGCAGCGTGCCTCATCTGGAGCAAGAGCTGCAGCACACCCGGGACACATTTCAAATCACGGTCGAGGACTTGCAATCCATCAATAGGGAACAGCAGTCCACGAATGAGGACTTGCAAAGTGCCAATGAGGAGATGGAAACTTCCAGGGAGGAACTGCAGTCGCTCAACGAGGAATTACAGTCGGTCAACGCCGAGCTTCAGCGCAAGCTGGACGATCTGGCCAAGGCCAATGACGACATCCAGAATCTGCTCAACAGCACCTGCATTGCCACTATTTTCTTGGATTTGAAACTCCGGATTAAGCGTTTCACTCATGAAGCCACCCGGCTGTTCCGGCTCATCCCCTCGGACGTGGGCCGCCCTCTGGAAGACCTTGCGACCACCCTGAATTATGACCAACTGAAAGCCGATACCACCAAGGTCCTCTTGGATCTGAAGCCTCTGGAGAAGGAGGTGCAGACCCAAAATGGCGATTGGTGGCGGGTGCGGGTTCAACCCTATCGCACGTCCAGCAATGTCGTTAGCGGACTGGTGTTGACGTTCAAGGATATCACTCGATGGAAGCAGGCCGAGCAGACCGCCCTTCAGGCCAGCGCTGACGCGCTGGGCATTCTCAACAGCGTGCGCGAACCGCTGCTGTTGCTCAATGAGAACAAATGCGTGATTTTTTCAAACCGCGCGTTTCTCAAAACGTTCAAGCCCACTCCCCAGGACATGGAGGGCAAGACCGTCTATCAAATCATTCATGGGCTTTTTAACGTGCTCCCCTTGCATCGTTTGCTCGAGCCGATGCAGCGGCACAAAATCGCCTTGGAGAATCATCCGCTGACGCTCCCACTTCCCTCGCTGGGTCGGCGGGTGGTGATGTTGAATGTGCGGCGGCTGGCGGGCG
Source organism: uncultured Verrucomicrobia subdivision 3 bacterium (assembly GCA_903835255.1). Lineage (GTDB taxonomy): Bacteria > Verrucomicrobiota > Verrucomicrobiia > Limisphaerales > UBA11358 > UBA11358. The sequence goes on along the minus strand of CAILMI010000024.1, from coordinate 31,829 downwards.
CCCCGGAGCGGATATTGCTGGCGTTTGAAGTGGCGGAATCCAAGCCTGCCTCAAAAATAAAAAACCGCCCCAAACCCCAGGACTTGGCCGAATGAGAGCCCCCCCCGTGTCGCCCCCTCCCAAAAGCCTGCGGAAGCAGGCTGAGCGACTGCTCAGCACGACTCGGCGTCAGGTCACCCGGATGCCGGCGGAGGACGTGCAGAAACTGGTGCATGAGTTGCAAGTTCACCAGATTGAGCTGGAAATGCAGACGGATGAGCTGCGGCAGGCGCGACTGGAAATGGAAGAGGCGCGAGATCGGTACGCGGAACTCTACGGATTTGCGCCGATTGCCCTCCTGACCGTGACTGCCGAGGGGGAGATATTGGAAGTGAATCTGGCAGCCTGCGCATTGCTGGGGCTGGAACGGGGCCGGCTCCTCCACCAAAAAATCACCCACTTCATTCCAGCGGCATACCAGGACGTATTTTATCTACTATGCCGCAGGGTGTCCCGCACGAAGCGCTGGCAGAGTGCGGAACTGGAATTGCAAAACACTCAGGAACAGCCCCTGTTTGTCCACGCTAAGGCCGTGCGCACTAAAACCAACTTGGATAAGCAATTCCAGATTAGTTTCACCGATATCACCGCCCGCCAGCAGACGGAAGATTGGCTCAAGGCCTCGCTGAAGGAGACTCTTGATTTTAAGATTGCGATAGATCAGCACGCCATTGTGGCCATCACGACTCCGCAGGGTAAGATCACCTACGTCAACGACAAGTTCTGTGTCATTTCAGGATATCCCCGCAAGGAATTAATCGGACAAGACCATCGCCTTCTGAATTCGGGTTTCCATTCTAAGGCGTTCATTCACGACCTATGGTCGACGATCGGGCAGGGCGGAGTATGGAAGGGAGAAATCAAGAATCGGGCCAAGAATGGCAATTTTTACTGGGTGGATTCAACCATTGTGCCCTTTTTCGATGAGGCGGGAAAAATCCGCCAGTACGTCGTTATCCGTTCGGACATCACCCAACGCAAGATCGCAGAAGAGCTGGCGCGGACGACTACCGACCGTTTGGCACTGGCCACACACGTGGGCGGTGTGGGCATCTGGGAATATGACGTTGAGCAAAAGCGGGTGACTTGGGACGACCAGATGCATCTCCTTTACGGCATCCTCCCGAAGCAGTTTGGCAGAAATCTAAAAAGTTGGAACACCTTGGTCCATCCGAAGGACCGGCGGCGTCGCATGGCAGAAATTCAACTGGCCCTGCGCGGCAAGAAGAATTACGACACGGATTTCCGAATCCTCTGGCCGGATGGCAGCACCCATCATATCCGGGCCATTGCCCGCGTGCAGCGAGACGCCGCTGGAACCCCCCTGCGGATTATCGGCACCAATTGGGATATCACCGAGAGAGCCCGCTTTGAGGAATCCCTTCGCCACAGCGAGCAGACCCTCTCTATTTTTTTTAATGAGGCCCCCATCGGCCTGGAATGGTTGTCGGCCAGCGGCGTCGTGATGCGGGCCAATCAAGCCCATTTGAATCTGTTCGGCTATGCGGCCAAGGAATACCAAGGTCATCTGTTCCTCGAATCCTGCCCTGACCCGGGCCGGGGGCGTGAACTGCTGCAACGGTTGGCGGCCCGGGAGACGATTCGCAACTTTTCGATATTGCGACAATCCAAGAATGGCACGCGACATCAAACTCTGGTAGACGCCATCTCTTTTTGGAATGGAAACCAGTTCCAATACAGTGCTCTGTTTTCGCGCGATATCACCGACCGTGTTCAATTGGAAAAGGAGATTCTACAGGCGGGCGAGCGGGAACGTCAGCGCATGTCACAGGATTTGCACGACGGGCTTGGCCAGTTGCTGGCCGGCACGGCTTATCTGACGAACGCGGTGCGGCAAAAGCTCATCCGCAAGGCCCTCCCGGAATCCAGAGAACTGGGGCGGATCCAAGAGGTGATCACCGAGGCCATCCGGCAGACCCGCAGCCTGGCCCGCGGACTGCATCCGGTGGAGCCGGAACCGAATGGACTGATGTTGGCACTGGTAGCGCTCGCTAAACAGACGAGCCATCTGTTTCATGTCCGCTGCCATTTCAATTGCCGCCGGCCGGTCCTGATTTCGGACAACACGGTCGCGACCCATTTGTTCCGGATTGCTCAGGAGTCCGTCACCAACGCCATCAAACATGGCAAATCCAAACGCATCGAAATCGTTTTAACCCGGACCCCAAAACGGATCAATCTCGCCGTCAAAAATAACGGCCTCAGCCTTCCCGCCCGGCCAAGGAAAGACCTAGGCATGGGGTTGCGCATCATGCGTTACCGCGCTGGAATCATTGGCGGTTCCATGGCGACTCAGATAGAAGCGGATGGAAGCATCACCGTTGTCTGCACGGTGCATGAAAATGGCAACAGCAACGTCCCCCGGCAGCGCAAAAAAACTGATTAAAAAAGAGCTGATATGGCAAAAAATAATCCCAAACTAAACACCCTTCCCACTAAAGCGGGCACGGCAAAAAAAATCCTGATTGTAGACGATCATCCGATGATGAGAGAGGGATTAAGAGCCGTCATCGAACAGGAGCCGGATTTAACCGTCTGCGGGGTGGCCGAGAATGCCCGCCAAGCCATGGAAGCCGTGCCCAAGCTGGCGCCGGACCTAGCCTTGGTGGACATTACCCTGCCCAAAAAAAGCGGACTGGAACTGGTCAAGGACCTCAAGGTGATGCATCCCGGGCTGGCGATCCTAGCCATCTCGATGCATGATGAATCGCTCTACGCGGAACGGATGCTCCGGGCTGGCGCTGCAGGCTACATTACCAAGCACCAGCCGCCGGAGGAACTGGTCAAAGCCATCCGGCAGGTATTGCAGCGGCAGATCTACGTCAGCAAGGAGATTTCCGAAAAACTCCTGTGGCGCTTCTCCGGACAACCGCAGAAATCTCAGACGCCTACGGATATCCTCACCGACCGCGAATTTGAGATTCTCCAGCTGGTCGGCTCAGGCAAATCGCCCAAGGAAATCGCCCAGCAACTTCATATCAGCGGCAAAACCGTCGCCGTGCACAGCGCCAATGTGCGGCACAAGCTCAAACTCCAAAGCACGGCCCAGATGATCCGCTTTGCCGTCCAGTCGGAAAATCTCAAGGCACTGGCTAGCACCTGAAACCAGCCGCCCCCCTTTCGCCTCAGCCGAAAGGATGTGGTCCCCATCAACCGCCAAGGCGCCAAGGATGCCAAGGGGCAAGACCTGAGCCGAATTCATAAAGCATTGAAAGGAACCCGCGCCTAAAATGAATCGGCGATATTTTCATGCAACTCCAATTGGATCGCCAAATAATCACTCTGGTAGTTTAACTGAACCTTGTGACATCGGCGGGTAGGGCGGGCAGTCCTCGGCCCGCCGCGGTTGCCAACCCGCGTCACCTTAGGCCCGGGGCGGCGCGCACGGAGTGTCGCGCCCTACCGCGCTGGCGCGAACTTCTATTTCGGAGTTCGGGTTATTCCGCGGTTGAGGGGGAAGATGGATTTGGCCCGGCGTGCTCCTTGGCGATCAGCATGTAGATGGCGGGGATCACCAGCAGGGTGAACAGCGTGCCTAGCGTCATGCCGGCCACGAGGACGAGGCCGATAGAGTTGCGTGCGGCGGCGCCCGCGCCGCTGACGAGAATCAGCGGGATATTGCCGGCCACGGTGGCCACGCTCGTCATGAGAATGGGGCGCAGGCGGAGCAGCGAGGCCTCGCGCACGGCCTGGAGCTTGGAGCGTCCCTGCTGCTGCAGCTCGTTGGCGAACTGGACGATGAGGATGCCATTTTTGGTGACGAGGCCGATGAGGGTGACGAGGCCTACTTGCGAATAAATGTTCAGCGTGGTGGTCCAGCCCTGGGTCCAGAACGGCAGATTGGGATTGGGCATTTTGAGGAAACAGAAAATAAGCGCGCCGAACATGGCGAGCGGCATGGATCCCAGGAGGATGATAAAGGGATCCCGGAAACTGTTGAACTGGGCGGCCAGCACCAGAAAGATCATCACCAGCGCCATCACAAACGCCGGCAGAAACTTGTTGCCTTCCGTCCGGAGCTGGCGCGATTCGCCGGTGTAATCCAGCTTGTAGCCGTCCGGCAGGATTTTTGCGGATTCTTTCTCGAAGAATTTCAAGGCCTCATCCAGCGGGCGGATGGCGACGCCGCTGAGCATGACGGCATTGAGCTGCTGGAAGCGGTTGAGGGTGCGCGGGGTAGTGTGTTTCACCAGTGTGGCAAAGGTGCTGATGGGGATCAGCTGTCCGTTCGGGCCCTGGACGTAGCTGTTGCCCAGCTGCTCGGGATTCAGGCGCTCGCGGCGGTTCAACTGGGGAATCACCTTGTAACTGCGGCCGGCCAGGCTGAAGCGGTTCACAAAGTTGCCGCCCACGAGCGCCGCCAGATCCGAGCCGACCGAGCGCAAGTCCAGCCCGAGCGCAGCCACCTTGTCCCGGTCGATCACCAGCTCCATTTCCGGCTGGTCAATCTTCGTGTCGATGACCGGCGGAAAGGCGAACATCCCGTTGGTCGCCGCCATCTGCTGCAATTGTTGCGCGTACCGCAGGATCTGCTCCGGCTCGGCGGTGGAGGACAAAACAAAGTTCACCGGGAAATTATCTCCCCCGGGAATAGGCGAGGGCGTGACCATGAGCAGGCGGATGCCAGGGATTCGGTTCACCTGCGCTTGCGCTTCCGGAACAATCTGGGCCGCCGTCCGTGAGCGTTCGCTCCAGGGCTTGAGCACCATGCCCCCAAAACCGCTGCCGGGCTGGGTGAGCTGGAAGGACTGGTCCGTTTCCGGAATGGTCTTGAATGCCCCGCCCGCCACGTCGGCGTAAAAGGACGTCTGGTCGATGGTCGAGTCCGCCCCCGATTCCACAATCCCGAATATGATGCCCTGATCCTCCGCGGGGGCCAGCTCGGCAGGCGACTGCCAATACAGCAAAAACGCAAGCAAGCTCAAAGCCGCCCAGACGACATAAATCGCCGGGCGCGATGCAAGCGCGTAATCCAGCACCCGCCCATAAAAGTTTTTGGCGCGATCAAACTGGCGATTGATGTGCCCGGTAAATCCATGGTCTTCCCGGCCGGCATCCAGCAGCCGCGACGACAGCCAGGGCGACAGCGTCAACGCGACAATGCCGGAAATGAACACCGCGCCCGCCAGCGTCAGCGCAAATTCTCGGAACAGCGATCCGGTCAGCCCCCCCTGGAAGGCGATGGGCGCATAGACCGCCGCGAGCGTGAGGGTCATGGCGATGATCGGGCTGACGAGTTCGCGCGCCCCCAGCAGCGACGCGTTCAACGGCGTCAGACCCTCGCGGATGTGGCGCTCAACATTTTCGACGATGACGATGGCGTCGTCCACCACCAGCCCCACGGCGAGGACGATTGCCAGCAGCGTGAGCAAATTCAGAGTGAAGCCCAGCAGCTGCATGAAGAAAACCGCGCCGATGAGGGAGATGGGGATGGCCAGCAGCGGGATCAGCACCGACCGCAGAGATCCGAGAAACAAGAAGATCACGAGGGAGACGATAACCAGCGTCAGGGTGAGGGTGTGGATCACCTCATGGATGGCGTCGCTGATGTATTTGGTGGCGTCGTAGGCGATCCGCCCCTGCAGGCCGGTGGGCAGGTCCCTCTGCAGAGAAGCCATTTCCTGGCGCACGCGCTGGATGACGTCCAGCGAATTGGCATTGGGCAAAGTCCAGATACCCATAAAGACCGCCTTCTCGCCGCTGAAGCGCACCTCTGTGTCGTAATCCTCCGCGCCGAGCGACACGTCCGCCACGTCGCGCAGGCGCACCAGCTGGTCACCGGATTGGCGCAGGACCAGGTCCTGGAATTCCCGGATGGAGCGCAGGTCGGTATTCGCCGTCAGGTTCACCTGCACCAGCGACCCCTTGGTGTGACCGGCGGCGGAGAGGAAATTATTTTTGGCCAGCGCCTCGCGAACTTGGCCGGGGCTGATGTTGAAAGCCGCCAGACGATCGGTCTTCAGCCAGATGCGCATGGCGAAGGTGCGGCCGCCTAAGATGTCTGCGCGCTGCACTCCCTCGACCGCGGTCAGCCGCGGCTGCACGATGCGGACGAGGTAATCCGTGATCTGGTTCGGCTCCAGGATGTCCGACGTGAAGCTGAGATAACAGGAGGCGAATTGGGAATCGGCCGACTCAATATTGATCACCGGCACTTCAGCCTCCGGCGGGAGATCGTTCCGGACCTGGCTCACCTTGGAGTTAATTTCAGAGAGAGCCTGATTGGCGTTGTAGTTCAGCTTCAGCCGCGCGGTGATGGTGGAGAGGCCCAGGGCGCTGCTGGATTTGAGGTATTCGATGCCGTCGGCGGCGGCGATGGCGCGTTCCAGCGGCTGGGTGACGAAACCGCGCACCAGTTCCGCGCTCGCGCCCACGTAGGTAGTGGTGATGGTGACGGTGGCGTTTTCGCTCCGCGGATATTGACGGACGGTGAGCGAACGGATGGCGGAAAAACCCGCGATCAAGATCACAAGGTTCACCACGATCGCCAGCACGGGCCGGCGGATAAAAAGGTCGGTGAAAGATTTCACGCGTTTCGATGGGTCAGATTAACCGTTGGGCGGGTTGGGGGTGGTGCTGGGGCGGGGGGCGGGTTCTTCGCTCACCACCACTCCCGAGCCATTGCGCAATTTGAACACTCCCGAGCTCACCACCCGGTCGCCCGCCTTGAGGCCGGACAGGATGCTCACGAAATCTCCCAGCGCCCGGCCGGTGCGGACGAACTGCTGCCGGGCCACCCGGTTAGTGGAGCCAGCCTGGAATTCAATCACATAAACCGAATCCCCAAATGGCGCGCTTAATATAGCCGTCGCCGGCACCGCCAGCACCCTCTGTTCCCCCGGCAAAACTACCTCCATCCGGGCGAACATCCCCGGGCGCAGCAGCTGGTTCGTGTTCGCAAACGTCGCCTGCACCCGCACGGCGCGCGTCAGAGCATCCAGTTCGGGATTGAGAGCCGTGACGGTGCCGGTGAATTTCTCGCCGGGGTAGGCGTCGCTGACGACCTGGACGACCAGGCCGGTTGCGAGCTGGGACAGGGTTTGTTGCGGGAGCGAAAAATCAGCGTAGACCGGCGCGAGCGACTGCAGGGAGACCACCGGCTCCCGCGCGTTGAGCGATTCACCCAGATTGACCCGCCGGATGCCCAGCCGGCCGGCAAAAGGGGCGCGCAGGGTTTTCTTTTCGATGACCGCGCGAATTTGGTCGGCGTTGGCCTGATCCTGTTTTAACGCCGCCTCCGCCGTGTCCACCTCGGATTGGGACACTACCTTGCTCTCCCGCAACTGGTGCAGTCGAGCTAGATTGAGTTGGGCCAGCTCGGCCTCCGCCTGCGCGGCCCGCAGCTGGGCCGCCTCCAGGGTGGTGTCCATCCGCACCAACAAATCCCCCGGCGCCACCATCGCGCCCGATTCAAAGGCGATTTCCGTGATGGTGCCCGCCACTTCCGGGGCCACCGTCACCCCCTGCACGGCGCTGATGGACCCGACCGCCGAGAGGGTCTCTTGCCAGTGCTGCTCCCCTGCCACGGCGGCAGAGACCGCTTCCGGCGGCATCTGGAAGTTCCGGGCGAACCCGATCATTTTGCCGATCTGCAGGGCCTTCACGCCCGCCAGCACGGCCACAATGGCGGCTGAAAAAGCCAGGGCAATCATTATCTTCTTTTTCATAATCAGGGAATCGATTCAATCCTCTCAGTCCGTTTTTTTCTTAGCGGCCGCGCCCGCGAGAAACAGGGCCACGATGCGGCGGGCATTTTTTTTGTCCAGCATCACGTCGCGCAGGACCAGATGCGAGGTGAGATAGGCATTCACCAGCCCGTAAAAACCGAACGCCATCTCCCGGCTATGGAAGCGCTTTTTCAGCTCGCCCCGCTTCTGGGCGCCCGCGATGAGCGCATGCACAAAATCAAAATTGCGAGCGCACTTGTCCGCATAGTCCAAGCCCGCCGGCAGCTCGCCCGGCGCGGCAAACATGGTGGCAAAGGAAATCCGCATCAGCTCCCGGTTCTGATGGAAATAATCGAACAGCACAGCCAGGATGCCCTCCAGCTGCCCGCGGATCTCCCGCGACTGTTCCGCCGCCGCGCGCATCAGGCGGTAGCGCTCGTCGTGCGCCTCATGCACCAGCGCCTGGAACAGGCCCGCCTTGTCCTTGAAATGATAATACAGCGCCGGCTTGGACAGGCCCGCGTCGTCCACGATCGCCTGCACCGACGCGGCCGCGTAGCCGCGGTTGGCAAAATGCCGGAGCGCCGCGCGCAGCAGCAGCAGCCGGGTCTGGGAATGGGGAACGGGACGGGCCATAAACTTACCGAACGGTAGGTAATTGCCCCCTGCCTGTCAAAGATTTTTACGGCCATGAAGGGCTCCGCAGGAAAAAATAAAACGGAATCTCATCCGACCGGAGAAGAATAATGGATCCTCTCAGTGATCGAGTTGAGCTTTGCTCGCAGCGCCGGCAGGAGTGTGCGTTTGTCGACTTTTTTGGATATGGCTCCAGAGGTAGGACTCGAACCTACAACCACACGATTAACAGTCGCGTGCTCTACCATTGAGCTACTCTGGAACGCAATTGGTCGGGTACTTTACAAACGGGTGTGCGGCTCGTCAAACCGATTCAGTCATTAAATCTGGCAATCCGGGCAATAAAAAGTGCTGCGGGCCGCTTGAACTCCGCGTCGGAGAGGGGTTCCGCAGCGGGGACAGGGCTGGCCGGCGCGGCCATACACCCGCAACCGATCCTCATAGTGGTGGGGCGTTCCGGTCGCGCGACCAAAATAAAAAAGGCCGTCCGACCGGTCTCCGGTAAAATTCAGGGGCACCCTGCTGCCCGACCGGATCGCTGCGGCCAATACATGGCGCAGAGCCCTCCATAGTCGCGCCCCCTCCACCGCCGTCAGTTGGTGGGCCGCCCGGACGGGGGAGATGCGGGCGTGGAACAGCGCCTCACTCGCGTAGATATTGCCCACCCCGGCGACTAGGGACTGATCCAGCAACTTGACTTTGATCGCCTGACGCGAGCGCTGCAACGCTTCCCAAAAAGATTTCGGGTGGAAATCGTCGCCCAGCGGCTCCGGCCCCAGGCCGGCCAGGGCCGAATCATTCAGTGTCATCCTCCCAAACAAGCGCGGGTCCTCATAGATGAAGCGATTCCGGCCTAGGTCAAAAACCACCGCCGCGTGTTTTGGCAGCGGCTGGCGTTTCCCGCCCAGAAACATTCGCCCCGTCATGCCCAAGTGACCGACCAATCGCAGGGGGCTGCTGGAGGATCTGGAGCGCAGTTGAAACAAGAGATATTTCCCGCGCCGTTCCAGGCCCTCAAAGGTGGCCCCCCGCAGGGCGCGTTGGAACGTCCGCAGCGGAGTGGAGCCCAGGACTTTTTTGCGGAGCACCTGGACGCCTCGAACGGTCTGGCTCCTCAAGAGGGGGCGCAAATGGCGCGTCAGTATTTCAACTTCGGGCAGTTCGGGCATGAGAAGGAGAAAGCCGGTTCCACCCATAAAAACAGGGCGTCATGTGCGGAATGTTTTAATTTTAAAAACGCGCTCACCGAGGGGCCCGACATCCCGGCGCAAAGCGAGCCTCATCCGGGACGCTCGCTCGGCTGCGGGGGGATCAACTGACCAAGGTACCGACTTTTTCGCCCAGGACCACCCGGCGGAGGTTGTGCGGACGGCCAAAATCGAAAACGATGATCGGCATTTTATTATCCATACACAGCGAGAAGGCGGTTGAATCCAAGACCTTGAGCTGGCGTTGCAGCGCCTCTAGATAAGAGATTTCCGCGAACCGTTTCGCCTTGGGGTTTTTCTTCGGATCGCTGTCGTAAATGCCGTCCACCTTGGTGGCCTTCAAAATCACTTCCGCGCCGATTTCGTTCGCGCGCAGGGCGGCGGCTGTATCGGTCGAAAAATAGGGGTTCCCGGTGCCGCCGCCGAAGATCACCACCCGGCCCTTTTCCAGGTGCCGCACGGCGCGGCGCCGGATGAAGGACTCAGCCACTTCAGCCATGGCGATGGCGCTCTGCACCCGGGTGGGCGACCCGAGCTTCTCCAGGGCATCCTGAAGAGCCAGCGCATTGATGACGGTTGCCAGCATGCCCATGTAATCCCCGGTGGCGCGCTCGATGCCACGCTCGCTGCCGCTCAATCCGCGGAAAATGTTCCCGCCTCCCACCACCACCACCACTTGTACGCCGAGTTGGCTGACCTCGCGTATCTGCCCGGCCATGTGCTGCACCGCCTCCGGTGAAATGCCGATGCCGTTTTTGTCCCCGAGCGATTCGCCGCTGAGTTTGAGGAGGACGCGGGAATATTTTGATTTTTTGGTTTTGGCGGTGGTCATAAGCATGAAAGAGGGCGGCGCATCGGGCCCATTGTAAACAGCCGACTTTCGCTAGGTCAATTCAAACGCAGCCCATCCAAACGCATTCCCTCACTCGGCTTCCTCTCTCCGCCCTCGCCTCCCATGGGTGAGGCGAGGGAGAAAACGGCGGCGTCTATGGCAGTTCAACTGAACCTTGGGACATCGGCGGGTAGGACGGTCCGTCCTCGGCCCGCTGCCGTTATCCATCCACGTCACCTTAGCCCCGGGCGGCGCGCACGGAGTGACGCGCCCTACCTGTCCCAAAGTTGCCAAGAACTGCTACAGAGAGCGATTATAGAGGGTTTTCCCCCGCCGCCCCGCATGACCCGCCATAATCCGCCGCGCCGAGATTGAACAGTATTGCTAATACTTCTAAATCAATGTTGACAAAAATTAGAAATATTGATTTAATCTTGTCGTCGCAGGGCTTAGTAAGTTACTCAGAGAGTCAGTAAGGCAGGCGACAACGATCTTTGATTTTAGGTTTTCGATTTGCGCTCTGGTAAAGGCGCAGATTGGAGTTCTCCGTGATCCCACGTTTTACTCATTCTAAATTCCCCGGGTCTCTCGGTCATCTTCTGACCGCTTGACCCGGTTTTTTTTTGCCCGGGTCTCCCCGAATTGAGGCGCGGTTACGCGGTTTGCCCGCTGATTTTCCCAACAAAACCGATTCGGCGGGCTCCGGTTGCCGACCGGGGAGGTTCAAAACGGCCCCGTGCCTTCGTTGACACCGTTTTTGTCCGCTGTTAGCTTCCGCCTCCGATCATGGAATACAAAGACACACTCAACCTTCCCCGCACGGATTTTGCGATGCGGGCCGACCTGGTCACGCGGGAGCCGGAACGTCTCCAGGCCTGGACGGCCGCCCAGTTGTACGGCCGGATTCAAGCGGGTCGGGCGGAGGCCGAGCGATTCGTGCTGCACGACGGACCGCCCTTCGCCAATGGCGATGTCCACATCGGCACGGCGCTCAATAAAATCCTCAAGGACATCCTTCTCAAATACAAGACCCTGCGCGGTTTCTGCGCGCCCTATGTTCCCGGCTGGGATTGCCATGGGCTGCCGATTGAATTCAAGGTTTCTCAGGACATGCGCAAAGCCGGCGACACGTCCGTGGATGCCTCCACGATCCGCAAAGCCTGCGAAGCTTATGCGCGCAAATACATCGACCTGCAGCGGACGCAATTTCAGCGGCTGGGCGTCCTCGGGGACTGGGACAATCCCTATCTGACGCTTAACAAGGAATACGAGGCGGACGAGCTGCGCCTGTTTGCGGACATCGTGAGCCGGGGCTTTGTGTATCGCGGCAAGAAGCCGGTTTATTGGAGCATTCCCTGCCGGACCGCCCTGGCCGAGGCCGAGGTCGAATACGCCGATCATACCAGCCAGAGCGTGTTTGTGAAGTTCCCCGTGGCGGGCCAGCCCAAGACGTTTATCGTAATTTGGACCACGACGCCGTGGACGCTGCCCGCCAATCTGGCGGTCGCCTACAACGAAAAACTTCAATACGTCTCCGCCCGGGTTGGCGATGAGAACCTGATCGTCTTCCGGGGGCTGCTGCCGGCCCTCGCAGAAAAATGCGGCTGGGCGGATTATGCGGAAACACCGTTCCCGGCCGGGCAGCTCGCCACCCTGGAATACCAGCATCCGTTCTGCCAGCGCACCGGTAAAACTCTGGCCGCCGACTTCGTCACCAGCGACACCGGCACGGGCTTCGTGCATATCGCCCCCGGCCACGGGCTGGACGATTACGCCCTCGGCCGTCAGCACGGGCTGCCGATTTATTCGCCGGTGGACGACGAGGGACGTCTGGCCCATTCCAGCGAATTGCCCGCCGAACAGCAGATGCCCGCCGGGATGCTCGGCAAATCCATCTTGGAAAAACACGGCAAAAGCGACGCCAACGAGGCGGTGCTGCACGAGCTCCGCGTCCGCCACGCGCTCCTGCACCAGGAAAATTATCATCACAGCTATCCCCACTGCTGGCGCAGCAAAACCCCGGTGATCTTCCGCGCGATGGATCAGTGGTTCATCCGCATCGACCACGACCGATTCCGGGAACAGGCGCTCGCCGAGATTGACCGGGTGAAATGGATTCCCGACTGGGGGGTCAACCGGATCAAGGGGGCCGTGCAATCCCGGCCTGACTGGTGCATCAGCCGCCAGCGCACCTGGGGCGTGCCCATCCCCGCTTTTTACGATGCCAGCGGCGAGCCGATGCTCGACGCCCGCATCGTCCTCAAAACCGCCGACCTCATCCAGCAGAACGGCTCCAACGTGTGGTTTGAGAAATCCGCCGCCGAACTGTGGGCGCTCGTGAGGCCAGCGGATTGGAAGGGCGCCGAGGCCGTGGCCAAATCCACCGACACGCTCGACGTGTGGATTGATTCCGGCAGCTCTTCGCGGGCGGTGCTGATGCAGCGCCCCGAACTCAACGCCCGTCGCTCATCGCCCGATGCCCGGCCGCTCTGGCAGGCGGATGTCTATCTTGAGGGCAGCGACCAGCATCGCGGCTGGTTTCAATCCTCGCTGCTGCTCTCGCTCGCCGGCAACGGGGCGGCGCCATTCAAGACCGTGCTGACCCACGGCTTCATGGTGGATGCCGACCGCGAAAAAATCTCCAAGAGCAAGCAGGGCGCCTACGAAAAACCCCAGACCGCCGAGGCTTACGTAAAGAAATACGGCGCGGACGTTGTGCGGCTGTGGGTCGCCTCGCAGGATTACCGCAGCGATATCGTCGTGAGCGAGGAGCGCATCCAGAAGGTCAGCGAAACCTACCGCGGCATCCGCAATGCGCTGCGCTATCAGCTTTCCAACCTCTACGATTTTGATCCCGCGCGGGACACCGTGGCTGAGGACCAGCTCACCGGCCTGGACCGCTGGATCCTGGGCGAGTTCATGAAGCTCGAGGCCGAGGTCCTCGCCGCCTACGACCAATACGAATTCCACGTGGTTTATCAAAAGCTCAGCCAGTTCATCGCCGTGGAGCTTTCCTCGATTTACCACGACGTCATCAAGGACCGGCTGTACACCGATGCTGCGAATGCGCCGCGCCGCCGCTCCACGCAGACCGTGCTGCACCGGCTGGTGACCGGCCTGTGCCAGATGCTCTCGCCCATCCTGGCATTCACCGCGGACGAGGCCTGGGAATTTGTGCCGGGCAAGCCGACCCAGTCCGTGCATGAAAGCGAATGGAAGCCGGGCGGCTTTACGCGTTTGCCGGCCGAGGGCGAGGCGTGGAACAGTTTATTTGCGCTGCGCGCTCTGGCGTTTCCCGTGCTGGAAAAAGCCCGCCAGGCAAAACACATCGGCAAGGCGCTGGAGGCCCAGATCACCCTCCAAGGCTCCGGCCCCCTCTGGGCGCAGGCCCAGGGCCATCTTGAATCCTTGCGCGAACTGCTCAACGTCTCCCAGGTCCGGCTGCAGGAGGAGCCCGGAGCGCCTGTGACCGCCGTGGTGTCCAAGGCCGACGGACAGAAATGCGAGCGCTGCTGGCATTGGGAAACGGATCTCGGCCGGAATCCGGAACATCCCACCCTGTGCGGCCGGTGTGCCGAGGCGGTGAAACCGTTTCAAACTTAGCCCCCCGGGATAACCCCGCTTCCCTGCTTTACAGACAGCGCCTCTCTAGCCGTTCTTGGCAACTTTGGGACAGGTAGGGCGCGACACTCCGTGCGCGCCGCCCCGGGCCTAAGGTGACGCGGGTTGGCAACCGCGGCGGGCAGAGGACGGCCCGCCCTACCTGCGCGATTTTTGCGATCAAGTTGTGTTATCATCTGCCCGCATCCGTTGCATTTTCCAAATCAACGCCATTCCGAGTTCAAAAAATCTCCATCGGTATGCCGGCGCGAGTCCTCACCGGGTATGCGAGAGCGGCTTGTGGAGCGAAAACAATCTGTTAGCTTTCCGGCGTGATCTACGACGCGTCCTTGGACGAGTTGCTCCAAAAAGTCTGGACCGGCGGGCGCATCGACGCCGCCGAGGCGAAGCGCCTTTATACCCTGCCGCTCGAAGAGCTCGGCGCGCTCGCTGACCGGCGGCGGCAGCTGGCCAAGACGCCGGATTTCGACGGGCGCGGCAACGAGATCGTCACCTACATCGTGGACCGGAACATCAACTACACCAACGTGTGCAATGTGTATTGTAAGTTCTGCGCCTTTTACCGGACGGAGAAGGAGGCGGACGCCTACGTCATCACCCTCCCGGAGCTGGACAAGAAAATCGAGGAGACCCTCGCCTGCGGCGGCACGCAGATGCTGATCCAGGGCGGCCATCACCCCAAGCTGACCAAGCAGTGGTATCTCGACCTGCTATCGCATGTCAAAAATAAGTTCCCGGGATTCAACATCCACGGCTTCAGCCCGAGCGAGTTCATCCATTTCCGCGAGGTGTTCAACGAACCGCTGGAAACCCTCATCCAAGATTTTGTGAAAGCCGGCCTTGGCTCCATCCCCGGCGGCGGCGGGGAGATCCTGGTGGACCGCGTGCGGCAGCGCATCGCCCCGCTCAAGGCGATGAGCGATGACTGGCTGGAGGTGATGGACGTGGCACATCGCCTGGGCCTGGCGTCCAGCGCCACCATGATGTTCGGCCATGTCGAGACGGTGGAGGACCGCATTGAACATCTGGAACGGTTGCGGGCGCAGCAGGACAAGTCGAAGGGCTTCACCGCGTTCATCGCGTGGACATTTCAGGCGGAGCACACCAAGCTGCGGGCCCCCACGGTGGGGGCGCATGAATATCTGCGGATGCAGGCGCTGAGCCGGATTTATCTGGATAATTTCAAGAACGTCCAAAGCTCCTGGGTCACCCAGGGCTTGGAGATCGGGCAGGTGGCCTTGAAATACGGCGCGAACGATCTGGGCAGCATCATGCTGGAGGAAAATGTCGTGTCGCAGGCGGGCGCGACCTTCCGCATGACCGTGCCGGACATGCACCGGCTCATCCAGGACCTCGGCCTGGAGCCGCGCCAGCGCAACAATTGGTATCAGCTGGTAAATTAAATACCGTCCCTTTTTTATCATGGCCACTCTATCTGATCCGCCCGCGCCGGCGCTCCGCAGAAATCGCGATCCCAAGTCCCGCTTCAACTGGCGGGTCAGCGATTTCCTCCGGGATCTCCTGGTAACGTGGCACGAGTGGCGCGCCCGGATCACCGGCCGCAACTTTTATTGCGACGCGCTGATCGGTGAATCGGAATATGGCATCACCGTCAATTCCGACCTGACGGTGTCGTGCTGTTGTCAGGACTACGATGGCAGCGGGCATCTGGGGGATCTGCGGAAGAATACCTTCGAGGAGGTGTTTTACGGCCCGGTATCACAAAAATTCACGGCCGATCTAACTCGTGGAAAGGTCCCGATTCCGACCTGTGTGCGCTGCGGCGATTTCCGGCGCATGGCCAAGGGCCAGACCGCGCCTGCCAAACCGCGCCTGCCCTATCGGGGAATGCTGCTGGAGAACACGGTCATCTGCAATGTGGACTGCATCGGCTGCGCCCGGGAGACCGCGGCGAGCCTCCGCGTGGGCAAACAAATGCCGCTGGCCGAGCTGAGCCAGATGGCGGATCTCGCGGCGCGCCTGGGGATGCAGCAGATTT
This sequence comes from uncultured Verrucomicrobia subdivision 3 bacterium, assembly GCA_903835255.1. Taxonomy (GTDB): domain Bacteria; phylum Verrucomicrobiota; class Verrucomicrobiia; order Limisphaerales; family UBA11358; genus UBA11358. Next base: position 15,806 of record CAILMI010000024.1, on the reverse strand, counting down.
TTTACCTGAACCTCGGCGAACCGTTCCTCTCGCCGAACATCGGGAAAGAATTGCCTCTTCTGCGCGCGAAGAACCCGGACTGCCGCATCGTGGTTTCCACCAATGGCGTCCTGTTGAACACGGACGCCAAGCGCGAGGCGGCTCTCTCGCTGAGCCATATCCTTTTTTCCGTGCACGGCATCAATGATGCCATGAGCGAACGCTATATGAAGGGCGGCAATTTTGAGAAAGCCTACGCGGCCATGCGGGACATGGCAGCCTATCGCAACGCGCGCGGCGTCCGCGAGCCGATCCTGGAATGGAAATATCTTCTGTTCAATTGGAACGACCATCCGGATCACATCGAAAAAGCCATCGCCATGGCCCAGGAGATCGGCGTGGACATCCTTTCCTTCTGGCCAACGAACAATCCGTTTTACGGAATCTCGTGGCGCTACCGGCTGGGCCTGATGAATCACATCGGCGTGGCCTGCTGGAAAGGCCGCGAGATTGATTTCAGGAACAAACCGGAGGAAATACCGGCCCGCTAACCGCAGCGGCGGTCCGGGAAACGCGGATTCCCTCGGGGGAAATAAAAGCCCCGACAGGCCATTATTGGGTTTGGGTTGCTCTCACAGTACACATTATGAAAACACTCACGTCGCTAATGATCCTGGGCGCCGCTGCGCTGGGCGCCGCCGCTGAACCGGCCCTCACCCTCTACAACCAGAATTTCGCCGTGGTGCGCGACACCGTGCCGCTGGACCTGAAGGCCGGCCCGAACGCGGTGCGCTACTCCGATGCCACCGCACAGGTGGAGCCGGACTCGGTGATCCTCCGCGACCCGGCGGGCAAGCACGCCCTGCAGATCCTCGAGCAGAATTACCGAAACGACCCTGTCTCGCAGGAACTGCTGCTCTCGCTGTTCGAAGGCCGGACGATTGATTTCCAAAACGTCCGCCTGAAGGACAACACGCAGACTCGCGAGCTCATCCGCGGGAAGGTGGTCCGCAGCGGTTTTATTCCCGGCGGCGGCAGCGGGCAGCCGATCATTGAGGTGAATGGCGCCCTGCAATTCGCGCTGCCCGGCCAGCCGCTCTTTCCCGACCTTGGCAGCGACACCCTCCTCAAACCGGCTTTCAACTGGCTGCTGCAATCCGACACGCCCGGACGGTTCGACGCCGAAGTCGGCTACGTGACCGGCGGCTTCGACTGGAGCGCCAGCTACAATCTGGTCTCGCCCGAAAAGGGCGACCGCGTGGATCTGGTCGGCTGGATCACCATGAACAACCAGAGCGGCAAGACGTTTGAGAATGCTAGGATCAAGTTGATGGCGGGCGATGTGAATAAAATCCAGCCGCAAAACCAGCCGATGCAGCTGGGCTTGGCTCGGAGAGCCATGGCGATGGACTTTGCCGAAAAAAGCGCCGCGGTTTCCGAGAAGGCCTTCGACGAATTCCATCTGTACTCCATCGCCCGCCCGACGACGCTGCACGATCACGAGACCAAGCAGGTGGAGTTCGTCCATGCCGAAAACCTGTTCGCCCCGACGCTCTACGTTTATGAGGGCGCAGCGGACCAGCGCTTTTACGGATTAAATTACGATCAGGGTTACGGCCAGAGCGACAATAAAAAAATCATTATCCAGCGCGAGTTCAAGAACGCGGAGACCAACCAGCTCGGCCTGGCTTTACCGAAAGGCAAGCTGCGCTTCTACCGGCGCGACAGCGACGGCCAGTTGCAATTTGTGGGCGAGAATGAAATCGACCATACGCCCCGCAACGAGACGATCCGCGTGACCACCGGCAACGCCTTCGACCTCGTGGGCGAGCGCAAGCAGACGAATTTCCGCGTGGACACCGCTGAAAAATGGATGGAGGAGACCTTCGAAATCAAACTGCGCAACCGCAAGAAGGACGCCCCGGTGGAAATCCGCGTGGTCGAGCCCCTCTACCGCTGGAGCAACTGGAGCATCCCCGCCGCATCGGATGCGTTCGTGAAGAAAGATACGCAGACCCTCGAGTTCCGCGTGATGGTGAAACCCGACGAGGAGCGCCGCGTGACCTACACGGTGCATTACTCGTGGTGAGCCTTTTCGCTTGCTGCCGCGGGGCGATTTCTGAAAAGTATCCGCACCGTGAGCGCTGAAACCCCATCGGTCGAACTCAGCTTCGTCATTCCCTGCCATAATGAGCAGGACAATCTGCGCGCCCTGGTGACGGCCATCCGCGAGGCGACCGACCCGCTGAACCGGTCCTACGAGATCCTCATCGCGGATGATTTCAGCTCCGATAATTCTTGGGCGGTGTTGCAGGAGCTCGCGGCCGGCGACGCGCGCGTGCGCGGGCTGCGGTTTGCGTTCAACTGCGGCCAGTCGGCGGCCTTGTGGGCGGGCATGAAGGAATCCCGCGGCCGCTACATCATCACGCTCGACGCCGACCTGCAAAATGATCCGCGGGATGTGCCGGAGTTCGTCCAAGCGCTGGAGAAGGCGGACTGCGTCTGCGGTTCACGGATTGGCGCGCGCGGCGAGGGCGACAACTTCGTGCGCATCGCCTCCTCGCGCATTGCCAACTGGGTGCGGAACAAGCTGTCCGGAGAAAATGTCACTGATGCCGGCTGCTGCTACCGCGCCTTCAGGCGCGAGTGCGTGGCGGATCTCAAATTTTTCAAAGGCATGCACCGGTTTCTGCCGACGCTCTTCAAAATCGAGGGCTTCACCGTAACTGAAATTCCTGTCCGCCACAATCCGCGTTCCGCCGGTCAAAGCCATTATGGGGTTTGGAACCGTCTGTTTGCTTCGTTCTACGACCTGCTGGCGGTGCGCTGGATGCAGAAGCGGATGTTCCAGTACAAAATCGGCGATCGAATCCCCTGATCCGAGGGTCGGAGTCTGCGATGCAACGATTTTTCCTCCAGCTCATCAACTTCAGCCTGCTCTTTCTCATTCTGGTGGGGATTCCGGCGGCGACCCATGCCCAAATCGGCTCCTGGCTGATTTCTTCCGCGCCGACCGCTCAGCTGATTATTTTGTGGGGCCTGGGACTGGCGGCGGGCCTGAATTTTTTTTGCGCGTGGAAGCTTATCCAGGACAAATCCAACCGGAAATTGGGATGGGAATGGGCGACCGTCTTTGGAGGGCTTTGGCTGGCATGCTATGGATACGGGCGCGGCTGGTTTAATTTTGACTGGCTAAAGCAGGCGCTGCTGTGGTTGCAGAAACATTTCTAACCCAAATTCCGAAACAGAGGCTCGCCTATCCTAGTAGGCGGCTCCTCGCCCCGCTCAGGCTTCGCGAGGCGAGGGGGAGGACCTCAGCGAAGAGCGTGGCCTGCCTCATTCGGCGGGTGAAAGAGGTTCATTTCAAACTCGATTTTGGAGTGAAGATTGAAATGAAGCAGCGCAGTCGACTGCCTACTCTCTCTCTTCCATGAAATAGAGGAGAGGGCCGGGGAGAGGAGGCGCTTGAAGACACTCTTGGTTCGCAGGGCCTCCCCTTCGCCCATCAGGCTGCAGATGGCGCGGACAGCCACTCGAAGCTGTCCCCGACCGCTTCGGAGAGCGGGCTGCCCGATTATAAATAGGCCTCAATCGGCTCCGCACCCAGTGTGCCTGTCAGCTTCTTCAGATAGTCTGCTGATGCGACGGCTTCCTGCGTTTTACGCGCGGCGGTGAGACGTTCGGCGATGCCCAGCTGTTCGGCGACATCGGCATACTCCGGCCGGTGCAGGAACGCGGCGAGGTATTCGACGTGCCGCTGCCAGAGGGCGCGGTCGATCTTCTGCTGGGCAGTGAGCCGGGCGGCATACCACGCGCTGCCCAGGAGGGTTTCGCGGGTAAATAATCCGCGGAATTCCGGGTGGTCCAACCCCCGGCCTTCCCAGGTGTCGTCCCGCATGATGTGCAACAGCGCCCGAAGCGGCGGACAGGCCTGCGCAATGCTGCCGTCGTCAAAATACATCTGCGCCACGCGCTTCTGAGTGGCAAGGATATTGTCCATGCCGTCGGCAAAAACCGCCGGGTCCTGCAATTCCGGCTTGAGCATCGCCTCGGTGAAGATGGCGTGGGGATGATTGAAGACGCGGCCAAAGAAAGCATGGACAAACCGCGCGCTGATCCGCCATCCGAGGCGGCTGGCGAGGACTTTCTTTCCGGCGTGTTCGAAGTCCCCGCATTTTTCCAGAAAACGGTGGTCGATGAGAAATTGCGGGTCCCGCTCTTCGGGGGTCATCCGGGACCAGATTTCCGGGACGATCAGGCTGACATCATGATCCACGCGGAGGTGAGGCCCGACGTAGCCGGCGGCGGTGACAAAGGCGCGGTGGCCGGTGAGGATAAAGGACACCAGCGCGTTGTTGAGGTCGATGATGGGGGGCAGCGCATTGAACGGGCCCTTGGTCAGCGCCCCTTCGGAACCCGCGCCGGTGGTGGACGGCGATTTGCCGGTCATGCTACAGATGACTTCCATGAACAATTCCGGCAATTCGAAGTAATGAATCGGGTTGTAGCAGGCCAGCGCCCGGATCCCGGCCTCCGGCGGATTATTGCGGCGGCCAGGCAGTACGGCGGTGACCGGCGTGTGCAGCGGCCGGGAGGTCGGCACCCGGCGGCGGAGGCGCGCGGAAATTTCGGCGAGGTAGGTTTCGGCGGCGCGGACGAGGTCGGGGCGTTTCTGGAGGTAGCGCGGGTTTTTAGTGGGCCGACCGTTCACCAGCCGCGGGCTGGCCGTGCAGACGAAATAATCCGGCGCCCCCGTCTGAGCGACTTCCCGGATGAATTTCTGCATCGGTTCTGTGAACTGGGAAAAGCCCAAGGCATCCGCGACCATTTCCCGCGCATCGACCGGCGTGAGCGCCTGATAATTGGAAAAGAAATTATCCGGCTGAAGAAAGTCGTTCTCCGCCTGGAGATCGTAGCCGCGATGGATCGCATCATCGGGGCGCTGGAACAGGCGCTGCTCGCAGTTCTGCGCGAATTTCAACGACAGGGCTGCGTCCGTGCCTTCGGGCAGGTTTTCCAAGGCGGCCGCAGGCACCACCATGGAGGCGGTGATATCGTCCTCCCGCTGCACCTTGACGGCCGGATGAAAATCTTTGCGGAGGCCGAACGTGCGCCAGGATCCGTCAGCGTCATAGCCGACGCGCAGGCAGGTGGTGACCAGCTTGCGGTTGTCGCATTTGAGCTCGTTCCCGGGCGTGCCGTTGATGATGTCCACGCTGAAGTGTTCGCGCCAGTCGGCCTTCCACTCCGGCTTGTAGTAGCGCTTGACCACGAAGACGAGCTCCTTGACGTGCTGCGGCACGCTGGCGAGCCAGGCGTTGTATTCGGGCAGATAATCGTGTTCGTCCGGCGTGAGCAGCTTGATGACCGAGCCGAGCGTCCGGGCGGGAGACAGCACGGCCCGGTGATCTGCGCGCGCCCGATCGGCGAAGCGCCCGGAGTAATCCCGGTCAATCAGTTCGGCGACGCGATCAAAATCTTTTTTCAAGTCCGCCACAAACACCGGGCCGGTCAAAATCGCGTCAGTGATCGGTTTGGAAATTTCAGATTTGCCTCCGCCGGAGACGGTGCAGGGCTTGTGACAATAGGTCCCCTCGGCGATGGTCCCGACCAGGCGCCACTGCCGTCCGTGGCCGGGCGGCTTCTCCATCCGGACCTTGTAACCGGAGGGGCGGACATAGGTATTTTCAGGCGAGAGCCGGATGCTGTGGTCGCCGGTCTCGGGATGGGTCCAGATTATTTTTTGGGCATGCAAATCGAAGCGCGCGGAGGCGGGAACGTAGATGATTTCGGGAAAATTTTTATCCACCGCATAGCCTTCCGGCTTCACCTCCATCCGATCGCCGAACAATGAAATCATCTCAGCAAAAGAATGGGGGGTGCGCTTGGCGAGAATGTCGCCGTTGAATTCCTCGCCCAGATCGTAGCTGGGGAAGACCAGAGCGCCGCCGGCATGCTCCTCCTCGCTCATTCCCATGAGGTTGGCGGCAAAACTGATCTGCGTCTTTACCTCCTTCTTGCAATAGCCGAAATAATTGTCGGCAATGAGCGTGACGATCACGCCGGAGTGGTCGCGGCAGGTGAGCTTAAAGGCGTTTCCACCGTTATAAAGTTCATCCTCATTTTTCCAGCACATCCCATCCCGGCGCTGACGGACAGTCGCCTGGTCGTGATGCGGCAGGCCGGCGTCCCGCTTGGTCATCCGGGTCAGATGGGGCGCGAGAATGACACACCCGGTGTGACCGCTCCAATGCTCGCTGTCCAGGGCCGCGTCGTTTTCCGGCAGGAGCGGGTCGCCCGCGTTGCCAAAGATGGCCTCCACGAAATCCAGATTGCTCACCAGATTGCCCGGCACGAAAAACCGCACTTCCATGGTTTTTTCGGGCATGAATCCCGGCACCTCCGGACAAACCAGCGGCCGGAGGAGCAGGGACACAAAACATTCCGCCGGACGCGGCTGATCTGCGGTGAATGGCAGCTTCATCAAGGACTCCGGCGGCGTGAGCGCCCGCTGAAGTATTTTTGCAAAGGTGATTTTGGGGACGCCGAGCTTGTCATCGGGAATCGGTAGGCCGCCTTCCGTGACGTGGAAAATCCCCGCGGTGGTGCGTCGATCGCTTTTGGGATTATGCAGCACCCCCTGTTTGACGCGGTAGGAATTGATGATATCCGACGCGAAAGCGCTTCGGTCCACGGGCAGAGAAAGCACGCGGGCCAGGCCAGCGCGGTCTAGGGTGAACGAGCGGGCCGGAAGCTTCGGCGCCGGGATCCCCCCGAGATACCTGTGGAGAAAATCTTGGATGCGCTGGTCTACCGGGCACAGGTACTGGCCCAGCAACCGGTCTTTCTCCCGCGATTGCGCGGCCATGGCGGCGACAATCCCGGTGAATTCCTGATCTCCCTCAACCGGCACCGGCGGGCTGCCAATCAGGGCGAGCTTGACGTTGATATGCGCAATGAGCTGCGCGGGCAGTTTGTCGTTCATTTCCTATTTTTTCGTGGGTTTTAATTTCCCAATTTCTCCCCACCCACAACCTGAAAATGTGCCTGCTGCAGGAGGACGGGTAAACTTTTTTTTGTGGTTTTTTGTCGCCCCGCTCCCCGCGTCCCTCTTTCTGCCAGCCCCGGATTGTTTTTCCTTTGTGGCTGAGCCCGCCGTCTCCTATTTTATCACCTGTGCCGCCCACGATTTATTTCGATTACAATGCCACCACCCCGCTCGATCCGTCCGTGGGCCTTGCGATGCAAACGGCTTTAGGCGACGAGGCCTGGGGTAATCCCTCATCGGTTCACCGAGTCGGGCGCAAGGCGCGCGCGTTGCTAGATGACGCCCGGGACCGGGCGGCGCGATTTTTAGGGGCCCGGCCCAGCGAAATCATCTTTACCAGCGGCGGCACGGAAAGCAATAATCTCGCGATTTTTGGCACCGCCCGACTCCTCAAAAGCCGGGGCCGCCATCTCATCACCTCCGCCGTGGAACATCACGCCGTCCTGCACTGCTTCGATTATCTCGAAAAACAGGAGGGATTTTCCGTCACCCGCCTTCCGGTGGATTCCGACGGCCGCGTTTGCCCGTCGGATTTGAAGCGAGCCCTGCGACCCGACACCGTTCTGGTCTCCATCATGGCCGCAAATAATGAAATAGGGACGCTGCAGCCGGTGTCGGCGCTCGGGGCGATCTGCCAAGAAAATGGGGTGGTGTTTCACACGGACGCCGCCCAGTGGTTCGGCAAGGAGCCCTTTGACACCATCCGTCTGTTCCAGGCCAATCTCGTTTCCGTCTGCGCCCATAAATTTTACGGTCCCAAAGGCGCGGGGCTTCTTTACATCCAATCCCCCCTGCACCCCGACCCCATCCTGTTCGGAGGCGGTCACGAAAATGAGCGGCGAGCCGGGACCGAAAACCTGCCCGCCATTCTGGGCCTGGTTTCGGCGCTGGAACGCTTTGTGTCTCCTCCGGTTTTTAACAAAAGTCACCTGGCGCCTCTGACGGCTAAATTGATGGCGTGCATCGATTCCCTGCCTGGCTGCCGCCGGATCAGCCCCCGGGATCAGTCCCTGTCCAACACCGTTTCGTTCGTGGTTCAGGGGGCTGACAGCATGGGATTGATGGCGGGTTTGGATTTGGAAGGGGTTTGCGCCTCAAGCGGGTCTGCCTGTTCCTCGGGTTCTTTGGAGCCGAGCCATGTGGTGGTGGCGATTGGGGAGAAAAGCTCGGCCAATTCGCTGGTCCGCTTTTCCCTGGGGCGAGGTTCTTCTCTCCAAGAGGTGGAACACGTCTGCGCGGCGTTGCCTGAGATTATCCGACGCGCACAACTCTCCAAATAAGCTGGGGAAAAGCGGTGAATGGAATGTTCGCTGTGTGAACAAGTAGGGGGTTGTCTGGCTTTTGGGCTGGCTTCTTGTCGGTTTTCCCCCTTTCATTCCTTCTGAAACGGTTGCTGTAACTTGACAGCGTGAGTTGTTTGCCTTATTCACAGCCCTTAATAATAAGAGTTATTTAAAGAAAAGAGTTTAATAATATCCGAGCATGAACCTTTCCATTGCCAAAGATCAGATTCTCATCGGCCTCCAAGCGGTGCAAAATGTTGTCGGATCGCGCACCACGCTCCCCATCCTTTCCAACGTGCTGATGCGGGCTGAGGGCAACCGAGTGGAATTTACCGCCACGGATCTGGATATTTCCGTCACGTGCACTGTGGAGGCCAAGGTGCTCCAGCCCGGGGCCACCACGCTCCCCGTTAAGAAGCTGTTTGGGATCGTCCGGGAATTGGGAGGAACCGAGATAGAAATAGAAACGGATGAAAAAAACATTAGCACCCTTCGCTGTGGGTCTTCCTATTTCAAGATTCACGGGATGAATGCGGAGGAGTTCCCCCCCTTGCCGAATCTTAAAGACGACAAAAAAGTCGTCCTTTCCCAGGAAACTGTCAAAGGGATGCTTAAAAAAACGTCCTTTGCTGTTTCTACGGATGAGTCCCGCTATGTGCTCAACGGGATTTTCCTCAGTTTGAAGGATCACAAGATGACGATGGTCGCCACCGATGGAAGGCGCCTCGCATTGGTGGACGAGGAAGTGGACATCACGGAAAAAAGCAGCGGGGAATTCATCATCCCTGCCAAAGCCGTGGCGGAATTGAACCGGTTGCTGCAGGAAAAAGGCGACGTAGAAATCAAATTTGGAGAAAACCAGGCCTCTTTTTCCCTCAAAAATGAAAAAGATCTTCCCGTGTTGCTGGTCACTAAATTAATCGAGGGCAATTATCCGAACTACCGTCAGGTCATTCCTGGTGAGGCCCGGGAACGGGTCCCGCTTCAGCGCGAAGAATTGATGCAGGCGCTCCGACGCGCGGAAATCATGACAAGCGACAAGGCCAATTCCGTCAAACTCGCTTTTGGGCGCAATCTCCTGGCAATCACCGCCAATTCTCCGGAGGTGGGAGAAGCTCGCGAAACCCTGGCGGTGAATTACAAGGGAAAGGAAATGGCCATTGCCTTCAACCCCCGATACTTGATCGACGCCTTGAACGCGCTGACCGAGGATGAGGTGTTTTTCGAGTTGATCGATGAACTGAGCCCCGGGGTTTTGAAAATCAACGGACCCTTCCTCTACGTGGTCATGCCGATGCGCCTGAGTTAAGGCCCCCCGGCAGAAGAGCCTGAAACAAAGGTAAAGACCCACGGCTGCGAGAGGGGCGGGGCCAAGATACGGCCCAAAAACATCTCCCATTCTAATGTCGCCCATGAATAAAACTTCATTCAGGGCTCTGGATTGAATGGGATTGGGATTTTCCTGTCGAAAGAGGGAAGGCCAGCAGATCCCAAGGGTGTCCAAGGGATGGAAAGCGATTGAATTAAAGTTCAGCGCAACAATACGGTGTGGTTTCCATGGTTCAGGTCCACATCCAAAGGTCTTCGGGAGCCCACCATGAACCGATCAACTTCAACGGGCCTTTCCACCATCTTCTGGTGATCTGGCCCGTTTTTTCCTGTCCGCAAAGGGCTGGGCCCTGTGTCTGGCGGCGGACGGGGCCTCCCCGCCCCGCTGCCAATCCACGCGGGCGGGTTGACCACCCCGGCGCGCACGGAGCAACGCCCCACCTGTCCCAAAATTGCCTAGAGCAGCTATAGAAACGGGGAGCCCCCGTGTTCCCGAAGAAGGCATTTGACTTGCGAAAATAATTGGTCGCGATAGGCTTTTAATCCGGCGCGCGGTTAGCTCAGTGGTAGAGCATTTGCTTCACACGCAAGGGGTCGCAGGTTCAAACCCTGCACCGCGCACCATTTTTCCGACGAAACAACCCCCCCCCGGTTTCACCAACTCACCGGCACCGACAGTTTTTTCCCGAACCGGTTCATGTAATGGAGCTGACGGTGTTGCTGGCCGTATTCATGGACCAGCTTGGTGATTTTCACATCGTAGCAGCAGTATTCCGCGATCTCCGCCAACTTCCCTTCCTTGAACCACCGGATCGCCTGTAACCCTTCCGCGGTCTTTTCAACGCCAAAAGTCGCCGTGGCAATCGAATCAAGAGAGAGGCGGTGGTTGAGTGTGTTCTGCAATTCCACCAGCATGTCCAGCGTGGGCAGCTGGCTCAAATCCAGGGTCGTGTAGCCGTGCAGGACTTCGTAGTCGAAACGCAAATTGTTGAAGCCGACCACCAGGTCAGCCCGCTGTAAATCACGGATTAGGTCGTCCACCTGTGGCTCCCCGTAGATCTTGTACTCGCCGCTCGCGCTATCACAGGTCACCCCGATGCTCATGCCCATCTTGGATATGTTGCCCCAGCCCCCCACCTCGTCGGCGGACTGTTTGGTTTCCAGATCAAAATAAAGGATATTTTTGGACATCGTGCCCCCATTAAAATTGTCCGCGCCCCAAAGAACAAACTAAAACTACAAACGCCGCCAGACCTGCGAGGCCCGATGGGGAAGGGTCCCGACGGAACCGCATCGCCTGGAGGCTTGCCAAAGACCCCCGGGCGTTCCAAATTTCGCCCATGGCATTGACCCCCTCCACCATGCTGCCGCTCGGCACGGTCGCCGCCGATTTTGATCTGACCGACACGGCCGGCAACCGCGTTGCGCTCGCCGACTTCCGAACCGCGCCCGCGCTGGTGGTCATGTTCCTCTGCAACCATTGCCCCTATGTGAAGCATCTCCGCCAGGCACTCGCGCAGCTCACCCGTGATTACCAGGCCCGCGGCGTCGCCCTGGTCGGCATCAATGCCAATGACGCCCAGCAGTATCCCGCCGACGGCCCCGAAAAAATGAGGGAAGAGGTGGAGCGGGCGGGATACACCTTTCCTTATCTTTATGACGACACGCAGGCCGTTGCCCGACGCTATCGCGCCGCCTGCACGCCGGACTTCTTTGTATTCGACCGCAGCCGCCGTTTGGTTTACCGCGGACAGTTTGACGCCAGCCGCCCTGGAAACGGGTTGCCTGTGACCGGAAACGATCTGCGGGCTGCGCTGGAGGCCGTCCTGTCAGGCCAGCCGGTGTCCGAATTACAAGTGGCCAGCCTCGGCTGCAACATCAAATGGAAACTGGGGATGGCCCCGGATTATTCCAAAGCCCACTGAGCCTAGTGCCGGTCGGGGAGACGGAAGGAATTGTTACGTTTTCGGAAGGGATTCTTCCACCATGTCACACAGCGCGTGCATGAGCAGCTTGTGGCCCTCTTGAATCCGGGCAGTGGAAGTCCCGGACACGAGAAGATCAATCGTCGCCACGCCCCGGGTGTAGCCTCCATCCCGCCCCAGAAAACAAAGGCTATCCATGCCCTTGCGCTTTGCCTCCTCCAGCGCGCGGAGGATATTTCTGGATTTGCCGCTGGTGGTGAACGCGATGAGCACATCCCCTTTCGCGCCCAGCCCCCAAATCTGGCGCGCAAAGATTTCATCGGCGCTGTAGTCATTGCAGACCGCGGTCATGTATTCCCCGTTGGCCGTGAGCGAGAGGGCCGGGTAAGGCCGGCGGTCGTCCCGATACCGGCAGAGAAATTCCGTGGCCAGATGGGTGGCGTCCGAGGCGCTGCCGCCATTGCCGCAGACCAGCAGCTTGTGACCCCCGGTGAGGGAGCGCAAAACGAGCTGGGCCGCGCGCTGGAGCGGCTCTTCCAGCGCCGGCAGCCCGCGCAGGGTGGCGATGGACTCATCAATGGCGCGTTGCAATGGACTCATGGCCACAGCGTAATTGGCGGCCGATGAAAGAAAAGGCGAAAGCGCATCATCGCCCTTGAGCTTTTCCGCGGGCGGATTATTTTTGGCCCATGCCGATTTACGAATTTCACTGCGAACAATGCGAGCGCGACAGCGAAGTCCTGGTGCGTTCAGCCGACTGGAAGGGGGCCACCTGTCCGCAGTGCGTATCCCCGCGGCTGATCAAGAAGTTTTCCACCTTTGCCTCCTCCGCACCCAGCGGCGCGGCGCCCCGCGGCCCCCAGGGCGGCAGCACCGGGGGCCATTGTTGCGGCGGCGGCTGCCACTCGCATTAAGCCCCCCCCTCCCCGGCCCTCCCCGCTCATGCTTCGCGGGGCGAGGGGGAGGGCCTGCGCGACGGCTTCGTTCGGCGGGTGAAAGGGGCTCATTTCAATCTCGATTCTGAAGTTAAAGATGGGGATGCAACCGCGAGGCGTCGCTGCCGATGGCAGTTAAACTTAACCTTGGGATATCGGCGGGTAGGGCGGGCAGTCCCCTGCCCGCCGCATTTGCCAATCCACGTGTGCGGGTTTACCACGACGGCGCGCACGGAGCAGCGCGCCCTATCTGTCCTAAAGATGCCAAGAGCTATTATCCACTCCCTCTCTTCCATGAAATGGAGGAGAGGGCTGGGGAGAGGAGGCCCGGTCGCGAGAGGCGGGCCCACTTCAGAAGTCGGGATTAAGCCGGGCCGCGGCAATGCCCGGGGCGACCGGCGGCGATTCATCACCGCCCCGCCGCCGGGGAACAGATTTCCCCGGCAGTGATCTGGGTCAGGTCGCTGACCGCCCAGTCGGGCGTGTGCTTTTTTAATTCCTCCAGCGTTGAGCCGCCGGTGGCGACGGCTAGGACCCGGGCGCCAATCGCCCGGCCGCAGCGGATGTCAAAAGGGGTGTCGCCCACCACCACCATTTCCTCGCCCCGCAATTTTTTTCCCAAGACGCGATGGCTGCGGTGGTGAGCGGCGTCGGCGATGAGATCGCGCTCCTCGTGGTCGTCGGCGAATCCGCCAAATTCGAACTGTTCCCACAGGCCGAAGTGGCGCAGCTTGATTTCCGCCCCCAGCCGGATATTGCCGGTGAGCAGGCCTAGAACCGGCGGGCGGGGCAGGGATTGGAGGGCCCGGAGCATCTCCCACACGCCGCGGCAGATCTCGGTCTGGCTGCGGGCCAGAATGTGGTCGAGCCAGAAAGTGTACCGTTCGAAGAAGCGCTCAAAATTCTCCGGCGTCGCGGGAATGTCGTTGTGCTGAAAACCTTCGCGCACCAGGCTGAAATCGGTGCGTCCCGCAAAGCGCATTTTATCCAGACCGTTCTTGGCGTTGAACTCCGTGGCGAAGGTTTTGGCAAAAGCCTGCGTCCCCGCGTGCCCCGTGCGGACGAGCGTGCCGTCGATGTCGAACAAAACCAGTTTTACCATCCGGCGACAATATCAGAGCGCCGAAAAGCGGCGAGTTTTTTAGGCGGTGCGAACCCGAAAAAGCTCTGAATCACCCCCGGCGCCCCCAGTTTTCAATTGCGCGAAGGCGAATTGCATGAAAAATTGGTGGCCGCTTTGAAAGATTGAGATTCACTATGACACGCACATTGCCAGAAACATCCACCCCCTTGACCGCAGCGGAACCGTTCCAGGAACAGTTCCGGCACTTTGAGTCGGGAGCTAAATCGCCGCTGCTGCCTTTCCGCAAGGCGGGTCTGGCCCTGTTCGCCGAACTCGGCTTCCCGACCTTGCAGCACGAAGACTGGCGCTTCACCAACATTGCGCCGCTTACCCAGCTGCCATTCCGTCCGGTCTTTACCGCCCTGCCCGTCAACGGCCGGGAATCCCAGGCGCTCAGTGAGTCCCCTTTCGCGCAGCTCTCCGGAACCCGGCTGGTTTTCGTCAACGGCCATTATGCGCCCCAGCTGTCCACCGTGGAACCACTCCCGGCCGGCGTGAAGGTTGGCAGCCTGGCCGCGGCGCTGGCAACTGACTCTGCGCTGGTGGAACGCCATTTGGGCCGGTGCGCCGCAGGTCAGGACAACGCCTTTGCCGCGTTGAACCAGGCGTTCTTCCTGGACGGCGCCTTTATCCATGTGCCCAAAGGCGTGGAGGTACCCACTCCCCTCCAGCTGGTGTACCTCTGTACCGCCGGGGAGGCCGGCGCCACCGTGCAGCCGCGCAACCTGATCGTGGCCGAGGCTGACAGCCGAGTGACGATTGTGGAGAGCTACATCGCGGTCACCGACACAGCCTATTTCACCAACGCGGTCACCGAAATCTATGCCGGCGACAACGCATATGTGGAGCATCTTAAATTTCAGGATGAAGCCCCGAAGGCGTTTCACATCGCGGCCATCCACGGCCAGTTTGGGCGGGCCAGCAATGTGACCATCCATTCCTTTGCGCTCGGCGCCAAGCTGTCACGCAACAGCATCCACACAAACCTGGCGGGCGAAAGGCTGGAGTGCATCCTCAACGGGCTCTACCTCACGCGCGGCGAACAGGTGGCCGACCATCACATGGTGGTCGAACATGCGCAGCCGCATTGCGCCAGCCACGAGTATTTCAACGGCATTCTGGACGACCACTCCAAGGGCGTCTTTCACGGGCGGATTCTGGTTCAGCAGATCGCGCAGAAAACCGATGCGAAGCAGACGAATAAAAACCTGCTGCTGTCCGATGACGCCACCGCCGACACGAAGCCGCAGCTGGAGATTTACGCGGACGATGTGAAGTGCACGCACGGCGCCACCATAGGCCAGCTGAACGAGGAATCCATTTTCTATCTCCGCGCGCGCGGCATCGGGATGGACACGGCGCGGCGGATGTTAATCCACGCCTTTGCGGGCGAGATCATTGAGCGCATCCAGAGCGAGCCGGTGCGGGCGGTGGTGGACCGCGAGGTGTGGGACCGGCTGGAGGCCAATCCGCATTTGCTCGGAAAATAATTCAAAACCGGGCGGACCGATTCCGCCCCGAAGCCAACGTCCCGGAAGCCAAGCGACTATGTTTGAAGACCTCAACGACCTCTATCAGCAGGTCATCCTGGACCACTGCAAGCAGCCGCGCAATTTCCATGAACTGCCGTCGGCCAACCGCTCCGCTCAGGGGCGGAATCCGGTCTGCGGCGACCAGTTGAAACTGTTTCTCGTCCTCGACGGCGACACCCTCCGCGACATCAGCTTCACCGGATCCGGCTGCTGTATCTCCAAAGCGTCGGCCTCGCTGCTCACTGAACATCTCAAGGGGAAGACCCGGGCGGATGCAGAAAAGACTTTTGCGCAGGTGCATGAACTGGTCACGACCGGTCAGTCGGCGGGAGATGTAGGTAAGCTGGCCGTATTTGCCGGCGTTCACAAATACCCGGCGCGGGTCAAATGCGCCATCCTGGCGTGGCACGCTCTGATGGGGGCTCTCAAGGGCGACGCCGAGCCGGTGACCACCGAATCGGAGCAGGATTAACCCGAATTCCGAAGCAGCGGGATACAAAGTGGGCCATGCGGTCAAGTCCTGAAATGGATTTGTCAGTGTGTTTGGTATCACCACTTGCACTGGATGGGGATGGTTGCGCCGCTGCGCGGCGGAGCGCAGGCGAGTCGGCGAGCCGGAGCGAAGCCGCGCAGCGGCGCAATGGCGGCTTGC
>CAILMI010000023.1 GCA_903835255.1 uncultured Verrucomicrobia subdivision 3 bacterium | reverse complement strand
TTTGGAGCGATGATAATAACAGCCGGGGAGCTTCTCCTGATTCAATCGCACGAGAATCCCCTGGGCCACAGCCTGCTCCGTCAGCGCCGCCCGCTCCGCCTCCGAGCCGTCGCACCAGTGGACTTGGTCCGGCTGGCAGAGTTGGATCTGGGAATTAATCCAGGCGATGAGGGCGGGATTGCGGGTTGGGGGCATGATGGGGAATGAGTGGTGGAAATAGGGAGTCAGTCTCAGCAGTCAAAATCCGTCCGCTTCAAAGTAAAATAATAAAACCGGGCAACCATATTGAGGCGGGAATAATAGGTTATCGATTGGGCTGTTGAAATAGACCGTTCGTTATAGGCACCCCCCCCTTTTGGACTAATTCAGGTTATTGAGGGAGAGGCTTAGGGTGAAGGCTCTGCGTGGTTTTAATTTCGTCCAGACTCATCTGATTCACCCCGTCGATTATTTTCAAAAAAGAGCGAGCAGCGGCTTCCATGCCCCAAGCGGGGACCAGTTCAGCGGTATCCAGGGTGGTGTGGTAGACAACATGGTCGATGAGGTGAAAGCTCGGCGCTTTATCATAGACTTGGGATAATTCGCCCCCCGGCTTGAGCTCGGGCTGGGCGTAAGTGGTGACTCCGAATTCCCGGAACGTATCAGTCACCAAATTTCGCAGTCCATCGCTGCCGCCGACATACCAGCGGCGGGCGCTGATGGCGTCCGAGGTCATCATGCCGGCGTTGAGCAGGTAGAGCATGGTCTGCGATGTATGCTCGCAGTTAACAATGAGTGCAGTTTTGGAGAAATCATAGTGGTCGTGAACCCATTTGATTCCGGCCATGCCGTGGTGGTGGTCGGGCGTGCTCAGGAAGGTGAGGGTGCGCCGGCGCTGCGCCATCGGCAGGGAAGCGTAATGGCGGGCAATTTCCAGCAGCGTCACCATGCCTGAGGCATTATCCAGCGCGCCCTCGAAGAAGGCGTCGGAATGGGCCATGATCACAATGTTCTCATCAGTGGCGCCGGGGAGAACTCCCCAAATATTACCCGTCGTCAGGCCTTCCTTCCGCTGGATGTCAGCCTGTATCCGGATTGTAACCGCTTCCTTCGTCTCCAGTGCCTCGCGGATCAAATTTCCATCGTCAGAACTGATCGTGAAAGTGGGCACCCGCGTGCCGTCAGCTCCCTCGGGGTTTGAAATGGCGTTTCCCGGAAATCCCATGATGACAATGACCAGTGCGGCGCCGGCTTCGTTGGCGCGGCGCATCGCGCCATTCCACGAGGCAGAATGGCTGCGCCCCCCGGGTGTGGCGATGCTGTAAATCACGGCGGCCTTGCCCTTGATATCGCGGCCTTGCAGATCCGCCTCAGTGCCGAGACCGATCCAGACGGCGTCTGCAGTAATGCCGGCAGGGGATGTTCCCGCCGTGCCTGTAATAGGGAAGGCGCTGGCGATGGAAACCGTCTTGCCGGCAAGGGTGTACTCGGCTTTCCAGGATTCGGGATACCACTGCGGTTTCATCTTCAATTCCTGCCGGCGCACCTCCTTGAGCCCTTGTTTTTGAAACTGTTCCAGCATCCAATCCTCCGTCATGCGGTCGTAGCGCGTTCCGGCGATGCGGCCCCAATACTGGTTCCCGTCGGCGCGGCTCTTGCGGGAAAACGCGGTGATTTGTTCAACCGCCGCCTTCATCTTCAGGCCGTCCACATCCGCATAGGCCTCATTGCCGGGCGGGAGTGGAAAGCGGGGATAAGCCGTGTCGGCAAGATAAAGCTGGTCCCCGTCGCGGGGCAGGCCAAGGGCTTTTCCGTAACGGGCATTTTGTTTTTCTTGCTGGCGATATCCCAGGGGCGCCGGCTCGGCTTGCCCCCGGCTGAGGCTGGCAAGACAGATGAGAGTCGCTAAAAGGCAGATGCGGTTCATTTTTTGCCGGCTCTTAAGCCCTGCGGTTTGGCTGTCGATTAGGAATAAATAAAATCAAAAAGGTCCCCTTTGCCTGAATGGTCCGGGGCAAGAGCGTCCCGAGGGAATTTTTTAAAATTTTAAAAACCGGAGGCTGGGTTGGCTTAATCCAAGCCGTTGGTTCCTCGAACGGCTTGCGCATGCCAGTCAAAAAATATGGCGTTCCGGAGATTGTTGCCGTGGATGGCTGTGGGCGAAATCTGATTTTTAGGCGCCGCCTCCTGCCAGTTGATGGTGGCCGAGTTGTCAATTATCAGATCCACATCGCGGAGCGCGTACAAGCCGGACAAATTATTGGTATAGATGTTGATCTGGTTCATTTTGAGCGGCTTGATGCCGTTGGGATAACCTGAGGGGGTTGTCGAAAGCCCTGCCGGGTAGCCAAACGGCCGAGATTCTTGATTGTTGGGGTCAATGCGGCCGATGGTCGAGTACGTGATTCGTTTTCCATCAATGACGCTCGCGACGGGAATTTTGATGGTGGCGGGGCAGGTGAAGATGGGAACGGAACTGTTCAGATCATTCACCGAGGTTTTGGTTGCCGGATCCGCAAGGCCGAGATAGGGGTAAAGATAAACCACCGGCATGTACTTCATGCTCGTCCAGATGGTGCCCGATGCGCTGCCGGCCGCCACTCCGCGTTCCAAGGGGCCGGCGCAAATATCTCGGTTGTCATCGGCATACATCTGGAATGCCAATCCCTGCTGCTTCAGGTTGTTCAGGCAGGCTGTCTGCACGGCTTTTTGCTTGGCCTTGGATAACGCGGGCAAGAGCATGGCCGCCAGGATGGCGATGATGGCAATGACCACCAGCAGTTCGATCAAAGTAAAGGCGCGGCGAGTGCGGGTGAGGGGTAAGGGATGCATGATAGTAATTATTCCGCTTTGGATTCTTTATTCGGGGTTGCGATGAAGTCCCTTGGGTTCCGTCCGGCCCAGGACACGGCATTAGGGACGAGCTCTTCCAAGCCCGGAGTTTGCTCTGGATGCGGGCTGATGAAAACGACGCGGCCTTTTTTAAATTCGCCGGCCAGCATGGCAGGTGAATTAACCATGATGCCGGCGGGGGTGTTGTTGGAGGCGACCTCGGTGCGGTAGTAGGCGAGCGGTTCAAAGGCGGGCAGGGTGTCCAGCCCGGCGGCAGCCACCACGGGGCCATTGCTGTACTTCACCTGGAGATGGGTGGCGGCGGTGCCAAGGATTTCACGGCCTTTGTCGGTGAGTTCCAACTGGAGGACGGCGCGCCCCCGCTGCCATTGGGGGGAAATCGTTTTGGCATTTAAAATCTTGAGGCTCCATGGATATCCGGCGGTGCACAGGTAGGCCCCGGCGCAGATGCCCACGTAGCCGCCGCCCTGGCTGATAAACTCGACAACATTGCTTCGGCCGATTTCGCCGATGGCTTCCGCCTCCTTGCTGCCGCTGCCACCGGCGAAAATAACCGCGTGGTAGTTGGATAAGGCGCCGGTGCGGATCTCTTCCGGTGAAACCTCGGTGATGCGGGTTTTCCCGGGCTGGTTGAGGTGCTGCAGCAGATTGGTGAGCCCGGCGCCGCCCGTGCCGGGCCCCTTGTAAAGCGCCACGCGCATGAGGCCGACATTTTCGGCGAGGTCGGCCGGTGCCGGCTTGAAAGCGATGGTGTCAGGTAAAACCGCGCGGGCGGGAATGCCGCCGGTGGCCATGCTCAGATATTTCAGCAGGGCATACACAAGAACTTCCTGCTGGTGGACGCGTTTTTCCATGGGCTGCTTGGAAGTCGTCTCCAGCGTCATGGAAGGGATGTGCAGCTGTTCGCCCCCCGCCCGGGCGAGGCTGCCGTCAATGGGCATGTCCCGCCGGACAAACTTCAATTTTTCATCCCCGATTTCGCGGTTGACCGCCGACAGCATCCGGTCGGCGGCGGCCATCCCCTTGGGGGTCGGGAAGGCGATGACGGAGCTGCCCACGCTTTTGTCGTTGACCTGATGAAAGTCAAAGCCTTCGTGGAGATCCAGAAGCCATTCCGGCTTGAAGCGGAGGGCGAGGCTCCATATTTCCGTGGCCAGCTCGCCGCGCGCGGGCTCGGCCTTGCCGGCCCGGGGATAGTTGCGGTTGAGGTTGCTAAGATTGGTATCGAGGTTCGGGATGAGCCGTTTGTTGGCGATGAGCCCGGGCACATTCGCGCGAGGAACGACGATGAGCCGGCCCTGGGCCAGGGGCCATTGGCGGATGATTTCAGCGGCCACCGCCCCGGCGGGTTCATTACCGTGGACTCCGCCGCAGATGAAAATCGTCGGGCCTGGAACGCCCGTGTCCCGAAAATACCATTCCGTGGCGAAGCGGGTGCCGGGCAGGAGCTGGTTCGTGGTTGACAGTTCCCCAGCATTGATTTTAAGAGCCAGCCAGCCGGTGCACAGGCAGACCATCAGGCAAGGGAGGATACCGGATGGGGGCGTGCTTTTTTTAAGGGACAACTTCATGGCTGGCTAAAACCGGACAAGCTCCACAGAGAGACCAAACGTGTATATGGCGCTGGGGTATTCTGGTTCAAATTGAAGGCTTAATTTAACGAATCTGTCCGCGAGGTGGAATATAACGTTTGTTATATTCACGATTTTTAAAAAGCCGCTAGACTGTCCTCACATATCCCAGCAAAAAGTCACTCCCAAACCCTAACTCCCAATACAACCATGAAAAGAGTCCCCCATGTTTTGAATTCTCTCTGCTCGCGGACAATTTTAATGCTCGCCGCTTTTGTGGCAATCGTCGCCGGACCGGCTGCTGATGCTGCCGATGTCACATGGGATGGGGGCACTGGGGGCGGGGGTCAGCCGTGGTATGGTGCCACGAATTGGGCGGGAGATGTTATACCCACTATCAATGACAACGCTGTTTTTGATGGCACGGGGTCAGCCACAACGATTACCGTGAACAGCACAAATCAGTATATCGGAGCGGTCACTGTTGGGTCGGGCCGGGTGTCGAGTTTTTCAATCAAAAGTCTGTCGAGCGCTAATGGAGCCCTTATTTTAAACGGGATTAATGGACTCCTTCTTTCTAATGCGTCCTCCACTGCCAGTCTCACCATCACCAATGCCAGCAGCGGCGGGACTGTCATGGGGCTAAAGTTGACCAACTCGGGGGTCATTTATTGTTCGGGCAGTGGGTATGCTGCGCCTGGTAGCATTGTTATTTATTCCTCTATTAGCGAGTTGGGCGGTGCGCGCAGCATCACGAAGACCGGTCCGGGCAGGTTGCGTATGTATGGTTTGAATTCTTACTCGGGGACTACGACGGTTAGCGAAGGGGACTTGGATGTGGATGATGTGGGGACCATTGGTAACGGTGTGGGGATATTATATCTTTCGGGCGGCAATCTCCTTTCCGGTGGCAGCCGCAACGGGACCAGCTCGACCTGTGTTTCCAATAACATCGTCATCACCCAGGATGCGTATATTCAAAACAAGGCTGGCAACACCTCGACGCGTTATCTGGCATTGGCGGGCACTTTGGGCGGTACCAATGGAACCTTGAAAATTGCTGACCCAACGTTGAGTGCTGGAAATACGTTTGCTGTCCGTTTTTTTAACAATGCCATTAATTTTGCCCGCCCGATGATTGTCGGTGAATCCGGGTATGACTTGAGTTCGGCCTTTTCCGTGATGGAATTAGCCAACACCAACGGGAGTCAATTATTTAGCGGTAATATTTCCGGTGTCGGCAGTATTCGTAGGATTA
Organism: uncultured Verrucomicrobia subdivision 3 bacterium; assembly: GCA_903835255.1. Classification (GTDB taxonomy): domain Bacteria; phylum Verrucomicrobiota; class Verrucomicrobiia; order Limisphaerales; family UBA11358; genus UBA11358. The sequence goes on along the minus strand of CAILMI010000023.1, from coordinate 19,024 downwards.
ATCCCTACAGTTCGGCCGCGGCCTGCAGCGGCGTGACCGTTTTCACGGGTGATAATTCTTACTCGGGTGGCACGCTCATCAGCAGTGGCACGCTGTTTGCCAATAACGCCGCGGGGTCGGCTCTCGGTTCAGGTGCGGTGACAGTGGCCACCAACGGTGTGCTGGGGGGTAATGGGTCGGTCGTGGCTTCCGCCACCGTTAGCCTCAACGGCAATATCTCGCCCGGGGCGACCAACACTGGGATCGCTAATCTCGCTGTCAGTGACCTCACTTTGGGCGCTGGAGCCATTTATAATTGGCAGATATCCGCCGCCGCCGGCACCGCCGGCACCCACTGGGATTTGATCACCTGCAGTTCCAGCTGGACGGACGCGGCCAGCAGTGGCAATCCGGTCACCATCAAGGTGGATTCCCAGGGCGCAAGTCCGGCGGGCTGGAACAGTGCCGCTTCCTATGATTGGGTGATTGTCCAAAGCGGCACGGCAAACGGGTTTGATGCCAGCCATTTTACCGTCGACACCTCCGCCTTCAGCGGGACCGTCGGGGGCGGCTTCAATACCTATGTCTCGGGCGGGGCGTTGCACCTCACTTATACCCCGGGGTATGATTTCATCATCAACGTCGCTTCGGGTTCCACCAGTCAGACGGCGGGCTATGGGACCATCACCGGCGCCACCAATGTGATCAAGGTTGGCAATGGCGAGGTCGTCTTTGACAATGCGGCCAACACCTACAGTGGTCAGACCAAGGTTCTGGCGGGCACGCTGTCGCTGTCGGTGGATGCCCTCAATGGTTCGGGTGCCTTGGGCGTCAATTCCAGTTCCACATTGTTGGGGGATACCGCGGGCAGCAGCAACGCCACTCTCAATATCAGTGTGGATAATGTCACCGATGGGCACGGGGTGATAGTGCAGGCGGGCGGTTCTGGAACCAAGACCATCGGCACCACGCTCTCCAGCGGCACGGCCACTTACAGCGGAAATGTCACCCTGAATACAAATGTCGTTTTAAGTGCTCCGACTGGGGGTTCTGCGGTGTTCTCGGGGGATTTCAGCGGGGTGGGCGGGGTCACCTTCACCGGGGGTGGCACGTTTACCATGAGCGGGGTGGGCAGTTACAGTGGGCCGACAATTCTGCCCGGAGGCTTGCTGAATCTCAATGCCAAGGCGCTCGGTACGAACACGTTTACCATTTCCGGAGTGAGCACGCTGGACAACACCAGCGGTGCGAGTGTGACGCTGAACAGCTGCCCGCAAAATTGGAATACTAATTTCTCCTTCACCGGCACCACGAATTTAAGCCTGGGCTCCGGTGCGGTGACGATGAGCGGCACACGGACAGTGACGGTCAACAGCAATACGCTGACGGTGGGAGGCACGATTGCCGGCAATGGGGGCCTGGTCAAGCTCGGGGCCGGAATTCTGGCCCTGACAGGTTCGACCAATAGCACCTACACCGGCGGCACAACCAATTCCGCTGGCGCTCTGGCCCTGAACGCCACAGCCACATTCGGCGATGGTCCTTTGGTTTTGAGTGGTGGTAATATTCTGTCCACTGGGACACGTTCTGCTTTGCCTATATCAAACTCAGTGGTTATGGCCGCTGACGTGACGATTTACGGAAATAGTACGGCTTCGGCGCCTTCCTCCCGGATATTGCCCTTCAGCGGGGATTGGAATTATAGCTCTGGTACGTTGCGTATCGGCAATACCGGCCTGGCAAATAACACCTTTGAAGCCCGCTTTATGACCGGCATGAATATCACCTGGCCGGTGATTGTGGGGGATCCCGCATTCGATACCCCGGGCGCAATCTCCAGTTTGGATTTCTACAGCAGCAATACGAATTCCATTCAAGTCGTCAGTGGATTAATCACCGGGTCCGGCCAGGTGAGGCGTGGCAATCTGACTTCTGGGGCGGGCGGCACTAGCATTTTCACGGGTAATAACACCTATTCCGGCGGCACTTTTCTGGCTTCCGGCACGATTGGCATCGGGTTGGATAGCACGCCGACCAGCGGCACGGTCGTTTCCGGCCCGCTGGGCACCGGCACCTTCGAGATTGATAGCGACCCGAGTATTTTCATTTATGCCTCGGGTGGCAATCGCACCCTTGGTAATCGCATCTACTTGAATGGCGTGGCCAACACCGTTTTCAATGGCACCAACGAGCTGACCTTTTCCGGGCTTGTCAGCTTGGGGGGCACCACCAAAACGCTGACGGTCAGCAACACCGCTCCCGTCACTTTCTCGGGTCCCTTGACTAACTCGGCTCCCATTGTCAAAGCCGGCCCCGGCACTTTGATTTTGTCCGGCGACAACAGTCTGCGAACCGGCGCCACAACGGTCAGCGCGGGTGTTCTGCTCATCAATGGCGCCTCCAATGGCACGGGCAGTGGCGCGGTAACGGTCAGCACTAACGGCACGCTCGGGGGCACCGGCACCCTCGTCGCGCCCGTCACCGTGAACAGCGGGGGCACCCTCGCCGCAGGCGCTTCTATCGGCATCCTCACGATTAATAATGACCTTACGCTCGCTGGCAATGTCGCTGCCGAAGTCAATACCTCTGCGAATCCCTCGAACGATCTCATCGTGGTATCAGGTGTGTTGACCAATGCGGGCGGCGCCTCCGTCACCATCAGCAATCTGGGACCGTCACTCGCCGTCGGGCAGTCGTTCAAGCTATTTAGCGGACCGGTCTTGAATGGCGCCTCCATGTCGGTGTCCGGTGGCGGTGTGAACTGGACTAATAATCTCGAGGTGGATGGCAGCATCTCAGTGCTTTCTTTGATTTCAACGGTTAGCACCAACGCGTTCACTCTCACCAGCACGGTGAGCGGGGGCAATCTCAACTTGAGCTGGCCTGCGGACCATCTGGGTTGGAAATTGCAAATGCAGACTAATTCCTTAAGCGTCGGTTTAAATGGCGATTGGGTCACCCTGCCCGCCACCGCAACTGTCACTAATTACACGGTGCCGATGAATCCGGCGAATCCCGCCGTGTTCATCCGCATGATCTATCCGTGATCGCAGCGTGAGAGCTTGCGGAGCGCGGACGCATCGTCCGCGCTCCGTTTTAGTTTGACGCCCGCGCGTCGCTGAAAGATTTTTGAACGTGCCCCTGACGACGCAACTTTTAAAACTGGCCACGCAGGTCGCGTGTTTCTCTGCGGTTGCCGTTGGCGCGCAGTCCTACGTTCCCGGCTCCACTTATTTTGGCCGGAGCAATTACGTCCAATACATTGCCGGCGATTTGCCGGTCATTTTTTCCGCGCCGCACGGCGGCGCGCTGATTCCCGCAGAAATTCCTGACCGCATGGATGATGGCTCTGATCCGAATTTCACTACTGTCACCGATTCCAATACCGAGGAAACCGCCCTCGCCCTGCAAGGTGTCTTCGCCAATGCCTTTGGCCACAGCCCGCACGTCATCACCATGCGGCTGAAGCGCACCAAGATCGACGCCAATCGCAGCCTCGATCAGGGTGTTTATCAGACCAACGCCTATGCCGCTCAGGCATGGAATGAATTTCAAAATTATATCAACACCGGCAGCAACGCCGCCGTGGCGCAATGCGGGCGAGGCTTTTACATCGACCAGCACGGGCAGGGCCACGCAATTCAACGATTAGAGCTCGGCTATCTGCTTTCGGCTTCGCAACTCGCCCTCTCCGATACCACGCTCAACTCCACGACGTATCGAAACCAGTCCAGCATCCGCACACTGGGCACGTTCGTGAGCAATCAGTTTGCGACGCCTTTCTCCCAGATTTTGCGCGGCAGCAACAGCTTTGGCGGCCTGATGGTCGCACGCGGCTATCCGTCCGTGCCGAGCCCGGCGATGCCCGACCCGGGCAGCGGCAATTCCTATTTCGACGGCGGCTACAATACCGATGCACACACATCCTCCGGTGGCGGGCCGGTGGACGGCCTGCAGATCGAGGCGAACAATGCCGGCGTGCGCGATACCGCCGCCAACCGCACGAACTACGCCTTTGCGATTGCGCAATCGCTCGATTTTATATTCACGAATTATTACGGCATTGATTTGCGAACGGTTGCGCCCAGCATCTGGGCTGTCGGTTCCGGCAAGTTGGCCGCGGCGGCCAGTTGGTCCAATGGCATCGTGCCCGTGGCTGGAAACTATGTTTTGTTTACCGGCCCCGGCGGCGCGGTGAGCAACAACCTGGCGGCCTTTAGCACCGGCAGTGGGCGGATGCATGCGCTGCTCTATGCCGCGAACTGCGGGGGCAGCTACACCAATTACGGCAATCCCATCGGCCTGGTGGCCGGCCTCACGAACTTTTCCGCTTGGCCGCAAACCGTCAGCAACCCAGTCACATTGCTCGCCGCCCAAACGCTCAGCGCGTCAAGCGGCCCCTTGATTTTCTCCGGCAATCTCACCAATGGCGGCTTTATGCTGAGCCTGAACGCCGCAACCAATCTCGCCGTCAATGGCGTCATCAGCGGTGCGGGCGGGCTCGCTAAATTTGGCAGCGGCACGCTCGCGCTCACGGCGGCCAATAGTTACAGCGGGCCAACCACTAACGCTGCCGGCACCATTTCGCTGAATGCCACGGCGACGTTTGGTGACGGCTCCGGGCCGTTGGTGTTCGCGGGCGGAGACGTGTTGCTGCTCAACACCCGCTCTGCCGCCCCGCTCTCCAACGCCATTCTGATGACCGCCGACACCGCTATTTCTGGCAACAGCACGCTCACCAATAGCACCCGGATCTTACCGTTCAGCGCGAGCAGCATCGTCACTTCCGGCGGCACCCTCACCCTCCGCAACATCGGCACCAATGCCGCGGCAACTAACAACGCCTTCCGGGTCCGCTTCACCGGCGGCGGATTCAATTTTACGCAGCCTATCGTCCTCGGTCATCCTTCGGATCTGCCCGCGACCCTTTCTCAATTGGAATCCTTCAACGACAACCTCGTCGGCGACGAGACCTTCAGCGGTGCTATTTCCGGCGCCGGCCAGTTCCGCCGCGATGCCGCCAGCCCGACGGCGGCAGGCCGCACCATCTTGACCGGCGCAAATTCCTACAGCGGCGGCACGTTTCTCATTGCCGGAACTTTGGTGGTCAACAATACCAACGGCAGCGGCACGGGTTCGGGTGGAGTGTTCGTGAGCAATACCGCCGCGCTGTCCGGCAATGGCTTTATCGCCGGCCCGGTGGTTTGTGCAGGCTTGATTTCGGATAGTCCGGGCGCGGGTGTGCTCACCCTCGGCGGCGGCCTGGACTTGAGCGCCGGCGGCACCAACCTGTGGGAGCTTTCCGCCTTAAGCGATACCGGTGCCGGGACCAACTTTGATCAGCTGATCTTGACCGGCGGTAATTTGGCGCTGGGCGGCAGCTCGCGATTGCAAATTGGTTTCACCCATTCCGCCTTGGCGCCGACCAACACCAGCCCGTTCTGGATGATGAGCCACACCTGGAAAATCATTTCTCTCACCAGCCCTGCCGCCAATCCGGGTGCGACGAGATTTCCTGTGATTCTTTCAGGCAGCTACGGCCCCGGCACGTTCACTAACACCACCGATGGGACGGGAAGTGTTTATCTTTCCTATGTTGCCGCTCCCGCCGCCCGCCCGGTGGTGCAATCCTTCGCGCCGGTGGCGGACGGGCTTTTCTCTTTAACCTCCAGCGCGGAGACCAATCGCACCTACGTGCTGCAGTCGGCAACCAATCTGATCAATCCCGGCTGGATCCCTGTCCGCACCAACATCGCCACGTCCGCCATCCTGTCCCTCACCAATATTTCCAGCAGCGCGCCGGCCAACTTTTACCGGCTGCTGGTTGTCCCCTGAAATCATCCCCCATCCCTATGATCAAACTGATACGCCGGATTTCGTTGAGCCAGTGGATCCTGATTGCCCTGGCAGCGGGCATCCTGCTGGGATGCCTCATCAGCAGCGGTTCCCTCTCGCCCGCCGCCGCTGGCAATGCTAAACAGGCCTGCCGGCTGGGCGCCTCGGCCTTCCTCCACCTGGTCAAGTGCATCATCGTGCCGCTCATTTTCAGCACCCTCGTGGTGGGCATCGCCGGACACACTGACGACCTAAAAGCCGTCGGGCGCCTGGCTTTTAAATCCATCGTCTATTTCGAGATTGTCACCACGCTCGCCCTGTTTGTAGGCCTCGGTGCCGTGAACTGGATTCGCCCTGGCGATGGCATTGTGCTGGGCGGCGGCGCCGATGCCGGCCAGAAATATTCCCAGACCAAAGTCACCCTCGAAGGTGTGGTCGAACATCTCACCCCGCAGAGTTTTTTTGATGCCGCCGCTCGCAACGACGTGCTGCAGGTCGTCATCTACGCGCTGTTCTTCGGCCTCGCGCTGGCTCAGGTCAAGGGCAGGGCCAAGCAGACGGTGCTGGATTTTTTTGACGGGGTCACCCAGGTGATGTTTAAGTTCACCGGCCTGGTCATGTGCTTCGCGCCGATTGGCGTCGGCTGCGCCATTGCCTCCACCGTCGGCCAGAACGGCCTCGGCATCCTAGTGAACCTCGGCAAGCTCGTGCTCACGCTCTATGGAGCGCTGGCCTTTTTTGTCGTTTTTGTTCTGATTCCGGTGATGTGGATGGCCCGCATCCCGGTCCGAAACTTTTTCCGCACCGTCCGCCAGCCGGCGTTGCTCGCCTTCTCCACCGCCACCTCCGAGGCCGCGCTGCCCGATGCCTTGCGGCTCATGGAAAAATTCGGCGTGCCCAAGCGCATCGTCGCCTTCGTGCTGCCCACGGGCTACTCCTTCAACCTCGACGGCTCGACGCTCTACCTCGCCCTGGCGTCGGTGTTCGTCGCCCAAGCAGCCGGCATCGAGCTGAATCTCCAGACGCAACTTCTCATGATGCTGACGCTGATGCTGACCAGTAAGGGTGTGGCCGCCGTCCCGCGCGCCTCCCTGGTCATCCTGTCCGGCACGCTCGTCACCTTCGGTCTGCCGCTGGAAGGGGTGGCGGTCATCCTGGGCGTGGACGCTTTTCTCGACATGGCCCGCACGTCGATCAACCTGGTGGGCAACTGCCTCGCTTCTGCGGTGATGGCGCGATGGGAGGGTGAACTTGACGATGCCGCCGCCAAAAAGCCCCCAGCCGAAGTCGCATGAAACAAAAGATTTCTCCGTTCGTTGCTGTTGCTGCCGCCTTCTGTCTGTCTGCCCTGCCGCTTGAGGCGGAGGCGCCCAGCCACGGCATGGTGGCCTCGGTTCATCCGCTCGCCACCCAGGCGGGCGTGGACGTGCTCAAGTCCGGAGGCAATGCTATTGATGCCGCCGTCGCCGTCGGCCTCACGCTGGGGGTGGTGGACACGCACAATTCCGGCATTGGCGGCGGCTGTTTCCTGCTGATTCACCTCGCGAACGGCACCAACCTCTGCATCGACGGGCGCGAGATGGCCCCCGCGGCTGCCACCCGCGATCTGTTCCTGCGTGACGGCAAGGGCGACACGCATCTGAGCCAGAACGGACCGCTGGCCAGCGGCGTTCCCGGCGAGTTGGCGGCCTTCGATTTTGCGGTCCGTCATCATGGGAAGAAATCCCTGGCCAGCCTGATCCTGCCCGCGGCGGAGATTGCGGAGAAGGGATTCCTATTCGATCCCCTTTCCGCCCGGCTCCTGAAATCCGTCGCCCCCGAGATGAGGGCGTATCCTGCGAGCACGGCGGTTTTTTTCCGGCAGGAGGCCCCGATGCCGGCCGGCGAAATCCTGAGGCAGCCCGATCTGGCCGCCACCTACCGCGGCATTGCGGCACGCGGTGCCGACTGGTTTTACCGCGGACCGTTTGCGGCGGCGGCGGGGCAGTGGATGGGGTCCCACGGCGGCATCCTGACCTCCAACGATTTTACTAATTATCATATCGAGCTGCGCTCGCCGATTCAGACCCGCTATCACGAGTGCACGGTGGTCTCTTTTCCGCCGCCCAGCTCTGGCGGCGTGCACGTCCTAGAAATGCTCAACATCCTCGAGCCGCTAGATCTCAAAAAAATGGACGAGGTCACGCGATTCAACGCCATAGCCCAAGCCATGCAGCTGGCGTTCGCCGACCGCGCCTACTGGCTGGGGGATCCGGATTTCGCGGATGTCCCGCGCGGGCTGATTTCCAAAAAGTATGCGGCCGAGCTGGGCCGTAAAATCAATCTGGATCACGCCCTGGGGGCACCCGCGCACGGCCTGCCTCCGGACTGGCAGACGGATCTGTTCAAGAAGCACACGACCCATTTTTCCGTGGCGGATGACCAGGGCAACTGGGTGGCCTGCACCGCCACCCTCAACACCAGCTTTGGATCGAAGGTGGTCATCCCCGGCACCGGCGTGATGATGAACAATCAGATGGACGATTTTTCGATCCAGCCCGGCGTCCCCAACCACTTCAAGCTCGTCGGCGCGGAGGCCAATGCGGTCGCCCCCGGCAAACGGCCGCTGTCGAGCATGAGTCCGACGCTGGTTTTCAGGGACGGTCAGCCGGTGATCGCGCTGGGCGCGGCCGGTGGCCCCAAAATCATCACCGCCGTCCTGCAGGAGTTGGTGGGTCTTATCGACCTCGGCTGGACGCCACAGGAGGCGGTGGCCGCGCCGCGGATCCACCAGCAATGGTCGCCCGATATCTTGTATGTAGAGCCGAAGTTTCCTGCGGCCTTAAGGGAAGCGCTAGCGCTGCGCGGCCATACTTTGCAGGAACTGCCCGCCGGAGCCGTTTCCCAGATTGTGGCCCGCAGTCCGGATGGGAAGGGCTTTGTCGGCGCGGCGGACCCGCGCGCGGGTGGCACGGCGGCGGGCTGGTGATTTTGGGTTGCGCCGCGTCATCCCTCTGCGCCAGCTCAGGAACAAAAGGGGTCCGTCCATTTTATGTTGCATATGCAACATAAAATGGACTTAGGTTTTTAAAAAGAGTGGACGGTTCGCAGGGGCTGAGCGTCGCCGTTCCCGGAGGTTTGCTTTGAATCCGAATTCCGAAGGGGGGGTGGCGATGGCGCGCAGCGCCGTCCGGGGCGACGAGCGCATCGCCAAGCGACGAAACGCGTATGGTGGCGCGTGAAACCTGGCGCCATTTGTTCCGCCCGCTCCGCGCTGCCCCTGCCATTTTCTGCAAAGGCTCGCTTCGGAATTCGGGTTGAATGGCTTCAGTCGGCGGAGTGGCTTGCCATTCAGACCCCCGGCCCAGCAGGCCCTAGCCGGAACCATCCAGTTGAGTTGCAACGCCGCCCAAATTCAACAAGACACCCATCACTGTGGGAACCCCTTGCTGAACTCAATCCCAAGTCATTGCAGTAGGATTTCCTCACGTTTGATGATCCTTTGGCGATTCCATGGGAGGAGGCATAAAAATAGCGCCGGGTTCGTTTTGTGAGCGGGCTTCCTCCAACGACGGCATGAATCCGGCTCAGGTCTTGCCCCTTAGCGTCTAGGGCGCCTGGGCGGTTCATTCGGACGACATACTTCCGGTTTAACTAGCGGGATTTCGCTGGAACGCGGGAGTCTGATACGGCGGATTTCTAGGTGGCAAAATCAAAAAATAAGTTCACGGGCCTCGACCGGGATCGCCCCCAATAGAGCGGCTTCCCATTCCAGCGCATCCGCTCAGGATGCAAACGGGGCAAAAAGGGTCCGTCCATTTTATGTTGCATATGCAACATAAAATGGAATTGGGTTTTTATGGCGAGTGGACGGTTCGCAGGGGCGGAACGGCACCGTTCCCGGAGGTCCGCCTTGAATCGCTTCAGTTGGCGGAGTGGCTTGCAATTTATAGTATGGGATAGGTGGGGCGCGCCGTGCGCGCCGTGGTGTTAAACCCGCACGCGCGGGTTGGCAATAGCGGCGGGCACGGGGACTGCCCACCCTACCCGCCGATCTCCAAGGTTAAAGTTGAACTGCCATAGATTCTATGCCGACCCCCCCCAGATTGACTCGGTACGCCGGCGCGTGGAATTCACGCGGGGCGCGTGAATTCCCCGCAGTTGGCGGGGTGGCTTCGGGGTGAATTCCCTGTTTTATTGGGCTTTTAGGGTGGAATATGGGATGGCATTGGGCTTGCTAAAGAATTATTTAGAATCCGGAATTGACAGCGGACAGAATTCCAATAGAGTTCGCCCCCTGTCACCGGAACTATCAACAACAACCTAAAGCCGTTAACTCATGAAAAAACTCCTGAAGAAACAGTCCGCGTTCACGCTGATCGAACTGCTGGTCGTCATCGCCATCATCGCCATTCTGGCAGCCATGCTCTTGCCGGCCCTCTCGGCTGCCAAGAAAAAAGCCCAGAAAATCAGCTGCGTCAACAATCTCAAACAGGTCGGCCTGGGCTTCCGCATCTGGTCCGGCGACAACAACGACCGCTATCCTATGTCGGTCACTGCGGCCAACGGGGGCGCCTCGGATTATGTCACCTCCTCGGGAACGGCTTCGACCAAACTAAACCCCAACATGGTGTTTATGGTCATGTCCAATGAATTGTCCACCCCGAAAGTGTGCTACTGCCCTTCGGACACTTACCACCAGACCGTCCCCACCAACTTTAATGCCAACTTCGCAGGGGGCACCACCACGGCCGCGCAATCGGCTGTGGGTAATGCGAGCTACTTTGTCAATGGCAACGGCTCGGATGTGGATCCGCAAATGATCCTGTCCGGCGACATGAACATCGGAACTTCCGGTGCGACTGCTGCAAACTCACCGGCGACCTATGCCTTTGGTTCCACCACGGCAGGGACAGCCCCCGCGTCTGCCACGGCGACACTGCTCGCTTCTGCTGCCTGGAACGGCCCCACTACTTGGTGGTCCTGGACCTCCGACTTCCACTCGAAGTCCGGTAACACCCTGTTGGGTGACGGCAGCGTGCAGTCTCTGACCATTGCCGGTCTCCACTCGGCGCTCCAGAACAGCACCAATACCACCCCGACGCAGTACTTTAACGTCGCTCGTTAATCCAAGTTTCCAGATCCGTCACACCGGGGCCATCGCAGGATGGCCCCGGTTTTTTTATAGCCCGAGTGTTGAGCTAGGGGCCTCTATAGCCGTTCTTGGCAACTTTAGGGCAGCTCGAGCGCTACACTCTCTGTGAGCGCCGTCGAGTTAAACCCGCACGCGTGGATTGGCAACGGCGGCGGGCAGGGACTGCCCGCCCTTCCTGCCGATGTGCCACGGTTCAGTTGAACTGCCACAGTCAGGGTTTGATCCAGGATGCCACTGCGGCTTGGGCAAAGATGACTTCCGGCGACCGTTGTAGGGCCTCATCGAAGTGGCCTGAAAAACCCTCGCCGCCCTCGGTCGCCCGTAGCAGCGTCCGGGCCCGGGCAATGAGCGCCTCTGCTTCCGCCGCGGTCAATGGCTCTTTGGATTCCAGGCGTTCATCCACGGCGGCGATCAGGCCAGTCAGGGGGCTTAGCCACGCGAACCACGGGTCGTTGGTGAGCAATTGCAGGAAATGCAGGGGCGACGTAATTTTGCCGACGGCGGCTTCGTAGCTGACCCGTTCGGATTCCAGCAGGGCTTTGTGCAGGGGCAGCAGCGCCTCGCGCAGACCGGTGAGGCGCGGCCGCAGTTCGGCGGGTTCCGGTCCCGAGGAGGGTGAGGGTGTCGGTTTCATGAGTCGAGAGCCGTTCGTGGTAACTTTGGGACAGGTAGGGCGCGTTGCTCCGTGCGCGCCGTCGTGGTCAATCCGCACGCGTGGAGTGGCAACAGCGGCGGGCCGAGGACGGCCCGCCCTGCCTGCCGATGTGCCAAAAATAAGTTTAACCCGAATTCCAAAATGGGTAGGGAAGGCGCGCTGCGCCGTCCCGGTCGCCGGGCGCAGCGCCAGGCGACGAAACGAGTGGGGTGGCGCGTGTAATCAGGCACCATTGGTTCCGCCCGCTCCGCGGGGGCGGGGACAGCGCAGCGCGCTGTCTCTACCATTTTCCGCAACCGCACGCTTGGGAATTCGGGTTTAACTGCCATACAATTCCAACTGTGCCGACTGTGGAGGCGTGATGAAAACCCGCGGCCATCCCTGTCGCCGGGCTTATTTTTTGACGGGCGGACTTTCTGCGACCGGCACCACAGCGGTCCAGCCATGCGGGCCGAAGCGCGATTTGAATTTCTCCCTGAGCGATTCGCCGGCGGCCGGAGTGCTGACGATGGCAAAGGTGGTGGAGCCGCTGCCGGACATGAGCGCCGCCAGCGCCCCGTTCTCCCGCAAGAATTCCTGATACAGCGCCAGCACGGGGAACTTGTCGAGCGCGGGCGCCTCGAGGGAATTATAAAATTCGGCCGATGCCGCCTTCAAATCCGGCTCCTGCAACAGGGAAATCAATCTTTGGGCGCGGCCTTGGCGCCCGTTTAGCGCAGCGGGAAAGCGCGCGAGGTTTTGATAGGCCCAGGGCGTGGAAATGCCGAACCCGGGATGGATCAGGAAAAACGCCTTGCCGGCAAGGGCTGGAAAAGGGTCGAGCAATTGGACTTGTTCGCCGCGCCCGACGCCCAGCGCGGGCTGGCCGTACAGAAAGAAGGGGATGTCCGAACCCAGCGCGGCGGCCAGCGCGTCCAAGGCGTTCAGGGGCAGGGGCTGGCCAAAGAGTTCATTGAGGGCGAGCAGGGTGGTCGCGGCGTTGCCGCTGCCGCCGCCCAAGCCGGCCGCCAAGGGGATTTTTTTCTCCAGATGGATCTTCACCCCGTCGGCAATCTTGGCCGCTGCCAGAAATCGGGAGGCCGCGCGGTGGACCAGGTTGCGCTCGTCGGTGGGCAGGGTGGCATCGCTGCAGGAAAGCTGGACGCCGCTGCCGCCGCGCTGGAAGGTCAGCTCATCACAGAAATCGATCGGCTGCAGGACGGTTTCCAGCTCGTGAAAGCCATCCGAGCGACGGCCGAGGATGTTCAGGAGCAGGTTGACCTTGCAGGGCGATTTTTTTTGCATGGATCGAACACCCTAACGCGTCCGGGTGAAACCCTGGACGCGGTGCCGCGGGCAAACTGGACGGCTTTAATTCTGGAAGACGGTGAACCGGCTGCCGGGGACGAAGGGGGCGATGTCGCCGCCGCTAAATCCAAAGTAGGTGTCGGTCTGGAAGGTGGAGTTGTCCGGAATGCCGGGATGATAGCTGTCGGGGAAGCCGGGCGTGGTAGGAACGCATTGGGTCAGAACCGGGTGATACGGCGGGAAGGGGAAGGTGGCAATTTCGTAGAGGCCCATGCCGGCGCGGGCCATGGTCTGATTGAACCCGTGGATGAGGCCGGTGGCGATGCCGGGTCCGGGCGTCCCCGAAACCACCGACTGCTCCATTCCGCGGTTGAGTTCGCTCAGGGTGATGATGGAGGTGGTGTTGGACACACCGCGGCCGAGTTTTTGTTCCGGTCCGGCACAGCCGGCGGTGAGCAGGGCGCCCAAGGCAGCCGCGGCGAGAAGAGGAAGAACGTTAGGCATACGCATGATTTGCATGATTGATTGTGGTTTTGAGACTACGCCGAATCGCCGCTTTGTAAAGTGCGTTTTACGCCCCGCGCCGGGCGCGTTTTTTATCCTGCCGCTCCCAATACCAGGCGATCCACACGGTGATTTCGTAGAGGCACTGGAGCGGCACGAACATGAGGATTTGGGTGACGACCTCCGGCGTGGTCAGCACCGCGCCCAGGATCAAGTTGACCACGATCATGTACCGGCGCGCCTTGGACAGGATGCCGTAATTCAGCACGCCAATCTTGACGAGCGTCAAAATCACCACCGGCATCTCAAAGCCCAGCCCCATGCCCAGCATGAAGCGGCAGACGAAGCTGATGTAATCCTCAGCGCGCCACTGGGACGCGCCCAGCCCCAGCCAGTCCGAATACATCTGCGACGCCGACAAGGCCACTGGCATGAGCACGAAATAACAGAATGAAACGCCGGTGAGAAAAAGGCACAGCCCGACAAAGAGTCCGCGGAAAACGTATTTCTTCTCATGCATCTTCAAGGCGGGAAAAACAAACGAGGCGATGAAATACAGGATCAGCGGGGCGGCCAGCACCAGCCCGCCATAAAGCGCCGCTTGGAAGGCGACGAAAAAGCCCCCTGCCGGGCTGAGATTCACCAGCTCAACCCGCATCCGTTGTGCGTCCGCCGCGCTGCGCGGGTCGGGGTCCACCCGCCAGCCGAGCACTTTGTTGGTGCCGACCGTCAGCGGCTCAACCGTGACGGCCACAAAGCGGTTGGTGCCGAGGTCTAGAGCCTGTTTTTCCCCGGGCGTGAGCTGCAGGGTGGCGAGGTGGTGGGAGCCGTAGCTTACCGACACAACCTGGTTGGTTCCCGGATAGCTGACGGAGGCGCGGGTGAGGGGCCACTTGATGACGGCGATGACCTCATTGGCGCCGATGAGGCAGACCAGCATGGCCAGGGCCAGCGTGACGCTGATCTTGACCAGCACCCAGCGGAAATCTTCGAGGTGTTCGAGAAAAGTTTTTACCGGCCCACCCCCGTTGTCATCGGGCGGTTCTGGAGAAAAATCGGACACCGGCTCAACCCGCCTTGTTATCCGGCGTCGCGGATTGGGCGGTGGTGTTGGCGGGAGGAGTCTTAGCGGCGGTCGTTTCCGTGCCGGCGTTGTTGATTTCGTCCGTCACTTCCTTGGTCGCCTTCTTGAATTCCTTGATGCCCTGGCCCAACCCCTTCGCCAGTTCGGGTATTTTTTTCGCCCCGAATAAAATCAAAATGATGACCACGATCAAGATGACCTGCCATCCGCCAAAAAAGCTTGCCAGCATTATGTTCATAAAATTCTTGAGCCTGACCAGACCGTACACTCGCCGCACGCCGTAGTAAAGCGGCAAAAAATCACACGGTCAAATCACCTGAGGAAGTCTGGAAAAAGATCATATCCGCGCCGCCGGAGTTCCCCACAAAAAAACAGGGGCCGCGTTGAAACGCGGCCCCTGAATGAAGGTGAAGAAATCAGACTCCGGCTTTCGGATGGAGCAGGACGAACTCGGCGCGCCGATTTTTAGCCCAGGCGGCCTCGTCGTGGCCGGGGTCGGCCGGCTTGTCCTTGCCGTAGCTGATGGTCCGGATACGGGAAGGATCCACGCCGTCGTTAGCCAGCGCCTCGCGGGCGGCCAGGGCGCGGCGTTCGCCGAGTGAACGGTTGTATTCTTCCGTGCCGCGCTCGTCGCACCCGCCCTCGATGAGCAGCTTGGCGCTGGAATCAGATTTCAACGCGGCGGCCACGGCTTCCAGGCTCGCCATCTCGCTCGACTTGATGGCGGCGCTATCAAAGGCGAAATGGATGGTGTGGGCGGCCAGAGCGGCGCGGTCCATCGTCATGTTTTCAAAGTCTTCGGCGTTGGCGGTCTGGCCGCCGCCGGTTTGGACGGCGCCGCCGGCATTGGGATCGAACGAGCCGCCCGGCTTGGTGCCTTCGCTGCTATCGCCCATCTGCCCCGCCCGTGTTCCTGGCAGTTTGGTGACGGTGCCGGGCTTATGTTTGCAGCCGGTGGCAGCGAGGGTGAGGGCCAGCATCAGCGCCAGCGGAAAAATCCATTTTGTCGTTTTCATAATATTGATTTGGTTAAAAGTTTGTTCCGTCCCGCCGCCCGGTTCATTTCGCCCAGGCCGGCTGGGAATCATTGCCCGAAATCCGGCCAATATCCTTGACTTGTTTGGTCATCGCGTCAAGCACAGACAGCGTGTAACGGCCGCCCGCCCGGCGCGTGCAGACCAGGGTCCGCGAGTTGGGAGACCAGGACGGATCCTCGCCCGCGACCAGAACGGTGGCTGCGCCGCCCGCCGCAGGCACCAGACAGATGTCAAACCCGCCCATCTGCGAGGTGAACGCAATCCACTTGCCGTCTGGCGACCAGTCCGGCTCCGTCGGATTGGAGACGCCTGAGGTCGGAATCCGTTTCGCCGTCCCGCCGCCCGCCGGCACTTTGGCCAGAACCCGACGCTCCCCCATTTTTGTCGCAAAACAAATCCACTGTCCATCCGGCGACCAGCACGGCGAGGATTCATCCACCGGCGTCGCGGTTAGCTGCTTCAAATGGGAGCCGTCCACGTTGCAAACCCAGACATCCGGACTGCCACTTTTGCTTAAAATCAGGGCCATCCGCGTCCCGTCCGGCGAAATGGCGGCGCTCGTGTTCAGGCCGGAGAATTTGGCCACGATGCGGCGCTCGCCGTTGCTCAAATTGTGATAAAAGATGTCCGGATTGCCGGGCTCATACGATGTGTAAAACAATGCCCGGCCCGGCGCCCACGCCGGCGCGGCCACGATCGAATTGTCGCGTGTGACCGCCTGCGGATTGTGGCCGTCGAAGTCCGCGATGTAAATTTCGCCGGCGCCGCCGGGGGACTGGGCTTTGAACGCGATTTTGGTCTGCCCGATGCCTTTTTTGCCGGTGATGGTTTCTACGATGTCGTCGGCAAACGCATGCGCCTGTTTTCGGAGCGTGGCGCCGGTGTAACTCCGTGAAAACTTGGTCTGCTTGCTGATGGCATCGGTCACGCGGCCCTGGACGGAGCCGGTGCCGCTTCCGCTGATCCGGTATTGCGCGGCGTCCGGAGCCACGAAGCTGAAGCCCTGGACCCAGAGGTCGAATCTCAGAACCTCCGCCGCCTCGCCGGTGAATCCCTCCAGCGAAACCGGGACGGGTTTGGCCCGGCCCATGACGGTGATCTCGCTCTGGATGTTGATTTCATTCTGGGCGCGAGAGGACTCCGGCGCGGCGATGGCGAGCAGGCTGAGCAGTCCTATGGGAATTGAGGAAAGAAGGGTGTTTTTCATCCGAGCATCCGTTTGGCTTTGAGGTTGAAGTTGATGATGTAAGTCCGCTCCCGGTCCGATGTGCCGGACGGGAATGGAGCAATGAATTGAACCCGCTCCAGCGTGGTGCGCACGGTCCGGTCCACGCTGGCATCGCCCGAGGGGCCGATGATGCGGGCGGAAATCACCGTGCCATCCCGGGCGATGGTGACGCGCACTTTAATGTTGGCGTCGTCGCTGGCGGTGTCGTCCGGAGGCGTCCACGCCTGCTCGTACACGCTTTTGACCACCTGCGCGTAATTCGCGGCCGCCGCGCTGCTGTTGCCCGGCAGATCAACCGTTGTGGCGGAGGACAAATTGTTGCGCAACGCCCGGAGCGCGGAATTGACCGCCCGGGCAGGGTCGGCGGCGGATGGGGTCGTCGCCGTCGTCGCCGTATTTTTTGGCACCGTGCGCTCGGTAAGTTTCAAGTTGATTTTGGGCGGAGCGGGGCGGGCGACAGCGGGTTTTTCAACGGGCGCCAGGGAAGGCTTCACTGTTTCCTTGGGCGGGCGGATCGGCTCGGTTTTTTCCGGCGTCGGCACTGGGGCGGGCGGCACAACTGCCACCGGTGCCGGCACCGGCGGAGGGGTCGGGGCGGGCGGTGGTGGTGCCGGTACGGACGGCGGCGGCTGTGCGCCCCGGACTCCGGTGGATGCGGCATCAATCAGGTTGGCGGGAATCATGTCCAGCACCGGCGTTTCGTCCGGCTTCTCCCGCGCCCAAAAGAACGCCGGGCCGACGAATAAAATCACCAGCAGCAGCAGGTGCATTCCCGCGGTCGCTAGAATGCATTTTTTCTCCAGGCGGTTCATCGGGGGGACGGATCGGTGCGGAGCGAGTAGCGGGTGATGCCGTTTTTCTGGCAGCGGTCGATCAGGTCGGCCACGAATTTATAGCGGCCGTCCTGGTCGGCGCGGATGTAGACGATCAGGTTGGGGTTGGCGCGGAAGGCCGCCGCCAGCCGGGCCGTCAGGTCGTCCAAGCTTCTCATGCGCTGTTTATCGAGGACGTACACCCCGGTCTGGCCGACCTCGACGGTGCGGACGTTTTTCGGGTCAATTTTCTTCTCTGGCTGGCCGCCGCGCGGCAGCTGGAGGTTGAGGCTCTGTTCCAGCAGCGGCGTGGTGATGACGAAGATGATCAGGAGCACGAAGGCGAGATCCAGCAGCGGGGTGATGTTGATCTCGCTCAACGTCACCATCTGACTGCGCTGGGAAAAGCGTCTCATGGCCGAAACCTATTGTTCCCCGAGAAATTCCGTCTCCATCTTGGACACGAGCTCCTGGGCGAAATTATCGAGCCCGACCGTGAAGACCCGGAGATTATGCACCAACCAGTTGTAAGCGAACATGGAGGGGATGGCTACCAGCAGGCCGGCCACCGTGGTGACGAGCGCGGCCGAAACGCCCGGGGCCATCGCCGCCATCGTCGCGCTGCCCTGCTGGGCGATGCCGGCGAAGGTGCTCATCACGCCCCAGACCGTGCCGAGAAGGCCGATGAACGGCGCGCCGCTCACGGCGATCGCCAGCAAGATGAGGCCTGATTCCAGCTTCAGAGATTCCTGCGCGACCACGTTTTCCATCGCGCGCTTGACGTGCTCCATGTTTTTGAGCGAGACGCTCTGCTTGCTGCGCTCGCCGCCCGGGCCCCGCAACCGGGTGTCCAGTTCCACGCAGCCGGTCTGATAGACCATATAGAGCGGACAGCCTTCGACCTGCAGTTTCCGGTCGAACATGTCCAACACCCGTTTCTGGGAATGGAATTCTTGGTCGAAGTAATAATTCAGCTTCCGCGCCCGGTGCATCTGAATGGCCTTGGAGACCATGACCGACCAAGCGACGATGGAAAAAATGAGAAGGCAGACGATGATCACCTTGGCGATCGGCGTTGCCTGGGTCCAAACATAGACGAGTTCTGCCTGGTTGGAGGCAGCCCCTAAGATCATAAAAGAGAGTCCGTTCATCATGCCCGACAGTTGACTTGGTGGTGAGAGTTGTTGTTGGCCAAGCGGCAGGCGTTCGGTGCGTCAACTGCCGGTTCAATTCTTACCTTCCGGCGCAAAAATGAAAAGCCTTTTTCACGGAAAATAATCCATTTTCCCGGCTTGCTGTGCCTGAAAAATCGCATACAAAGGAGCGCGATGTCACGTCCGCGCCTGATAGCCCTGTTGCTTGCGCTTGCCACGCTGCTGGTTTATTTGCCGGCGGGGACGCATCCCTTCGTCAATTACGACGACGACGACTACATCACGAACAATCCCCCGGTCAAGCAGGGGCTGACC
>CAILMI010000022.1 GCA_903835255.1 uncultured Verrucomicrobia subdivision 3 bacterium | reverse complement strand
GAGGAGAGGGCTGGGGAGAGGCGGTGCTCCTGAAAACAATAAATCACTTTGTGTTTCCCTTCTCCGGAATGATTTGGTCCGGATTCGGTGGAACGAACTGGGGATTGGGAATCATTCGCATCCCGGCAACACGGCCCCTCTCCCTGGCCCTCTCCCCGCGCTGCGCTGCGGGGCGAGGGAATCGGACGCGCATTGCCGTTCTCGAATATTCGGTCGACATGAATCGCGCCGGCCGCCACTCCCTCTCCTCCATTTGGAATGGAGGAGAGGGCTGGGGAGAGGAGGCGCTCCTGAAAACAATAAATCACTGTAAGTTCCCTTTCTTAAGAATAATCTGGTCGGGGTTTGGCGAAATAAACCGATGATTCTGAACTTTGCGCATCACTGCCACACAGCCGGTCCGGCGATGCAACGCTTCCCAAATCTCAAGCAAAATACCATCCCGATTCTTGTTCCACTGGTGATTCCAGAAACGGAGTTCTTCGATACCTTTAGAATCCAAGTATTTTGTCCGCTCCCTATCGTGTTGCCTTTGCTCAGGCAGTCCATGCTGAAAGCCATCCAGTTCAATAGACAACTTTGCCGCGGGGCAATAGGAGTCGAGATAGTATTCGCAGACTTGGTGCTGGCGACGAAATTTGAATCCGGCAAAGCGTCCGGCTTTAAGCGCTTGCCAGAGTTGCTTTTCTTCGTCGGTTTGATTGCGACGCAGAAAGCGTGCGATCGTTTTTGGAACGTGCCCTCTCCCGGGCCCTCTCCCCTCTCGCTCCTCGCGGGGCGAGGGAATTGGACGCGCAGATTGTGGGTTGCTTGCCATGATTACGCGTTTTGAAGTTTGGCTTCCGCCGCGTCGAGTTCGGCCAGCGCTTGTTTCAGTTCTGCCTCGCTCGGCACGCCGTGATGCCATTTGGCGACATTCTCCATGAAGCTCACGCCTTTGCCCTTTACGGTGTTGGCGATGATGAAGACCGGTTTGCCGGGTGACGGTTCGGTGAGGGCTTGGGTCAGGGCGGCGTAATCGTGGCCGTTCACGCTGCGGACTTCCCAGCCGAAGGCCCGCCACTTCTCATCGAGGGGCTCATTGCTCATCACGTCGCGCGTGTGCCCGCTGATCTGGAGCGTGTTGTGGTCGAGAATGGCGACGAGGTTATCCAGCTTGTAATGCGCGGCGGCCAGACCGCCTTCCCAGTTCGAACCTTCGGCGAGTTCGCCGTCGCCCAGCAATGTGAACACGCGATAATGAGCGGAATCCATCTTGCCCGCGAGAGCCATGCCGACGCAGATGGGCAGCCCGTGACCGAGCGCGCCGGTGTTCATTTCAATGCCGGGAATGTGGCGCGTGGGATGGCCGACATAATGCGACTGGTAATGGCAGAGGGTTTTTAAATCTGATTCCGGGAAAAATCCGCGGTCGGCGAGCACGGCGTAAAGCGCCTCGACGCAATGGCCCTTGCTCTGCACGTAGCGGTCGCGTGCCGGGCTGCCGAAGGTTTCCGGCGAGACATCGAGCACGCGGTTGTAGAGCACGTTCAGGATGTCGAGGCAGGAGAGACCGCCGCCGGTATGGCCCGCGCCCGCGTTATAAATCGCTTCCAGCGTGCGCCTGCGTAGATGGATAGACTTCAGGGCAAGCGCGTGATGGGATAAAGCCGCTTTTCCCATATCAATCCTGAGGCTTCTCGTGATGGTGCACTTCCCACCCGAGATAGTTGCCGAACGCCTCCTCCAGAATATCCGCGCTGTGCGAAACAGTCATCACGACATGATGTTCGAAGCCCTCGCGGCAGACGTGGCGCAGAAGCTTCTGTAATTTCGGCACGCGGGCCACGGCGCGGTTGCCGAAGGTCTTGAGCTCGTCGTTCGTGAGTTCGCCCTCGCCGACGTAGCAGCGGATTTTGCCCTCGGTGTCGGCCGTGGTGATGCGGCCGTAGGTCAGCAGGCCGGCGGGGGTGCGGCCGTCCAGCGCGCCGTAGGTGTTTTCCACGCCGATGATGCTCCCAAGGATCGGCGCGGTGGAAATCTTGATGTCGGGCAGGAAGCTCTTCGCCCAGTTCCCGCAGTGGAACAAGACGCATTTTTCATCGTCCTCCGCATAGTTGTTATTCCAGTCGACCAGCGCGGCGGGCGTGCCGCCGGCCAGCTGCATGGCGTACATGGTGAGCACGCCGGTGACGTCTACCTCGCAGGCGCTGGGCATGAACTTCTCGCTCATCATGCTCATCAGGGTGCAGACATTGCACCCGAAGTTTTCCTGCACGCTCGTCCAGCACTGGATGGCCGTGGCGTCGAGGTGGTTGGCCTCCATCCAGTCGGTGAGCACCACGCCCATCTTCGCCATCTGCAGCAGTTTTTCCGAGGGCACGCCCGGTGCGGGCGCGTAGCCGGTGATCTCGGCCAGCTTGGCCTTCACCGCGGCGGCCTGCGCATCCAGCTTGGTGGCTTTGCCAAGGATTTCAGAAAGGTCGATGGTGGTCACGCCGATGCCATGGCGCTCCAGGATTTTTTCCGAGTAGCGCACTGTGTTGAAGGCGCCCGGTCGCGCCCCCACCGCGCCCAGCCGCACGCCGCGCACCCCGTTCACCACCCGGCAGACCCCGAGAAACTTCTGCAGGTCCACCTCGAAGCCCGGCGAGCTGGGATGGGAAACATGCCGGCGGGTGAGCGAGAAAGGGATGCCCGCCTGAACCAGGTTGTTGGTGACGGAAATTTTGCCGCAGAAGGCATCGCGCCGGCGCGCGGGGGAAAGCTGCTGGAGATCGTCGGGATAGCCCTGGATCAGGACCGGCACGTTGAGCTGGGCCATCTTCAGCGTGTCGGCCACGGCTTTTTCGTCGCCGAAATTTGGCAGGCAGACCAGCACGCCGTCGATCTCGCCCGCATGCCGCCGGAACAGCTCCGCGCATTTCCGCGCATCGGCGTGCGTCTCGACGCCGCCGAGCTTGGAATCCTGTTCGCTCAGCTGGATGGCTTGGATGCCGAACTTGGTGAAAACTTTCGCCAAATCGGCGCGCGCTTCGGTGACCAGCTGGTCCGGGAAAAAATCGCGGTTGCCGTAGAGAACGCCCAGCACGGGAGGCTTTAATTTAAAATGATTCATGGATTGAAAATAGGTCGCCCCCCAGCAAATTCCTTCGCGGTCTTGGAAGCAAGCGGTTTTTCGATGGAAACAAACTGTTTGGCAATATTCTCAAATGGTTTGGCGTTTCCAATATGACTCAAATCCAGTAAATGAGTTAAATGTATTCGTCCCAGCTTGACCCAATGCGCTTGAACCTTCTAAAGGCTCGATTGCCCGGACTCGCCGCGATTCTCACGGCGGCAGGGCTCTCCTTTGCCGGCGAGCCAACGGTGCCGGCGCCGCAGACCCTTTCCGTCCGCGCCAGCGGCTTTCAACTGGGCAGCGCCTCTTCCATTTCCAATGGCACCCCGCCGCTTCAACTCGCGCTAATGCCAGCGTTGGCGTCCGCGACGCCCTTTTGTCAGTCGGCAGTGAAGCAGGGGTTGGAGGCGGCGCGGTTGGGGCCCGATGCCGCCCGGCCTTATTTCACCGTTCGCTTTGCCATGCCGGTGCCGCCGGAGAACGACACTAACCTGACCGGTGCCTTGGCAGGGTTGGGTGCGGATGTCCTCGCCCACAACCACTCGCCGGGTTTTGAGATCCTGCCGAATGGGGATGCGTTGGCCGTCTATTTCACCGCGGCGACATCGCGCGGCGCCAGCGAGAGCGCCCCCACCAACTGCTTTGTGCAGGCGCGGTGGCGCCAGGGTTCTGAGCAATGGGATATGCCGGAACTTTTTTTTGATTTTGAGGGGTTCAACGAGCAGTCTGGCCTGCTGTGGAATGACGCCGGTACGATCCGCTTTTTCGGCGGCGGCCGCGGGGCCCCGCCCACGATGCCGTTCAAGATGGCCAGCTCCACGGACAACGGTGCCACGTGGACCCTGTCACTGCCCCAACTGGATCAGCCCGCCCAGGATTGCACGCCGCAGCCGATCAACAGCGCATTTCGCGGTTCGGACGGCGCGCTGTATTTCGGCATGGACGCTGAAAAAGATGAAAGTTTTCTCTGGCGCAGCTCCGATGGCGTTCACTGGAGCGACACCGGCGGCAGAACGGGGGCGCGCCATTCCACCATCGTTCCCCTCGACGACCACGGCGGGCTGCTGTCGCTCGGTGGGAAAAATAATTCCGTGAACGGCTGGACGCCGCAGAATCTTTCGACGAATAACGGGGCGACTTGGGGCACGAATACGGCTTCGGCATTTCCCGCGCTCGGCGGCAACCAGCGCCCCAGCCTCATCCGCCTCGCCAATGGGCACCTCTTTTACGCCAGCGATTCCTATGTGCGCAAGTCCGGCAAATCGCCCGAAGGCTGGGCCCTCGGGCAGGGCGCTTTCGTCGCGATTTCCACCAATAGCGGCGCGGCGTGGCATATTAAGAATCTGCCCGTCACCCTCCCGCATCACGAGGACCGGCATTTCGGGACGCTCGGCTACGCCACGGCGCGACAGGCCCCTAACGGAGTGATCCACGTTCTGTCGACGATGACGCAGCCCTGTTTGCACTATGAATTGAATGAAGCGTGGGTACTTTCGGATGCGGGCGCCGAGGCGCCTCAAAACTCAGGCGGCAGCATCCGGAATTATTCCGAGCGCTATCCCAATGGCAAACTGCGTTCCCGATGGAGCGCCCGGATCTGCCCCAGCGGACGCTATCTGCTCGACGGCAAGGAGACCGATTATTATGAAAACGGCTCCCGGCAGCGCGTCGTCACTTATGTCAGCGGTCGCAAGACCGGCCTGGAAACCTTCTGGTCGCCGGACGGGAAAAAACGGTGGAGCGGGTCGCATGACGTGAACAAGAACCGCAGCGTGTGGACGCAGTTCTGGCCGAACGGTAAAAAGCGGGTGGAGTCCACCTGGAACACCCAGCCTCAGGCGCGGGACCAGGCGCGCCGCTTTTTCGGTTGGGTTGCCGACGGCCCGGCAAAACAATGGAATGAAGACGGCTCGCTGAGATTTTCCGGCATCTTTTCCGACGGCGTGCTTCTGAAGTAAGGACAATCAAGATATGAATTCACTTCGCACCTTGGATCTCGTCGTCATCGCGGTTTATTTCATCGCGGTGGCGCTCATCGGCCTGAAGTTTGCCCGGCGTCAGACTTCCACCGAAGCTTATTTCGTCGCCCGCCGCTCCATCCCCCACTGGGCGATGGGGCTTTCCATTTTTGCAACCATCATCAGCAGCATCACCTTCATCGCCTATCCGGGTGCGGCCTACAAGGGCAACTGGAACCTGCTGGTGCCGGGCTTTATGGCGGTGGGCGTGCTGCTATTGCTGGGCACGACGCTGATCGCCTTCTTCCGGCATGCGGTGGGGATGAGCGCTTACGAGTATTTTGAGAAGCGATTCGGCTACGGCGCGCGGGCGTACAGCGCGCTGGCCTTCACCGCGGGGCATTTTTCTAAGATGGGCTTCGTCCTGTTCACGATCACAACGGCCATCTGCGGCATGACCGGCTGGGACAAATACCAGGTCATCGTCGGCGTGGGCGTCGTGACCATCCTCTACACGCTGATCGGCGGGCTCGAAGCTGTCATCTGGACGGAAGTGTTGCAGGGCATCGTGAAGCTTCTCGGGGTGGTGGTGGTTCTCGGGGTGCTCATCCATATCATGCCCGGCGGCCTCGGCGCCGCGGTGCATCTGGCCTCGGAACAGCATAAATTCAGCCTCGGCAGCTTTGATTTCGACCTGGCCCAGAACGGGAATTTCTGGGTGATGCTGCTCTACGGGTCATTCTGGTACCTCCAAAAGTACGCCGCCGATCAGACCCTGGTGCAGCGCTACCTCGTCGCCAAGAGCGACCGCGACGCCCTGAAAGGCGTGGCCCTGGGCGCCGGGTTGTGCGTGCCGGCGTGGATGGCGTTCATGCTGGTCGGCACCCTCTTGTGGGCCTATTACCAATTGTCGGGCGAGGCGTTCCCCGCCCATCTGCTCGACAAGACCGGCAAGGTGATTTCCGACCAGGTCTTTCCTTTTTTCCTGACGACCCATATTCCCGCCGGTCTGGCCGGGGTTTTCATGGCCGCCCTGTTCTCCGCCGCGATGTCCACCATGTCCTCCGACCTGAACTGCCTCTCCGCCGTGGGCGTGGAGGATTATTACCGGAAGCTGCGGCCGCAGGCGACCGACCAGCAGCAGCTGTGGATGGGAAAAGTCATTGTGGTTGTCTGCGGCGTGATCGCAGTGGGCCTCGGCGCCTTCATCGCGCGCAAAGGCGACAGCGCCCTGGCGCTGTATTACGCGGCCACGGCGATTGTGTCCGCCGGTCTGGCGGGCATGTTCCTCCTCGCGTTCTTCAGCCGGCGCGCGAACCGGCAGGGACTGTGGATCGGCATTGTCACCGCGCTCGTTTTCACCGCGTGGGCCACCCTGACCGGCGGCAAATACAAGATGCTCGACCTCCCCTGGAATTACTCCTGGCCGGACGTGATGATTGGCGTCGGCGCGCATGTCCTCGTGCTGGTGGTCGGCTATGGCGCCAGCTGGCTGTTCCCGGCGGACCAGAACGTGAAGACGGAGTGGACGTTCTGGGGCTGGCTGGAGCAGCGCAAAAATCTCGGGGTGAAACAGCCATGAACATCGTGACGCTGCTCCAACCGCCGCACCTGGTTTTTGGCAATGGCTGCGCGCCCCAGGCCGCCGATTTTCTAGCCCGGCGCGGCGTGAAACGCGTCCTGCTCGTCACCAGCAAATCTGTCCGCCCGCAAATCACGCCGCTCGTGGACGCGCTAAAAAAAAACCTCAGCGACGTCATCGAGGCGGGATTCGTTCCCGCTGAGCCCACGGTACTTTTTTTTCAAACGGCTCTCGCTGAGGCCCGTGGCGCCGGGGTGGACGCCGTCCTTGCCGTGGGCGGCGGCAGCGTGATCGATGTCGCCAAGCTGCTCGCCGCGTTGATTCAGGGGCGGCAAACCGTCGCGGAAATTTTTGGGGTGAACCTTCTGGAATCGCGGTCGCTGCCGCTGGTGTGCCTGCCGACGACCGCGGGCACCGGCGCGGAAGTTTCGCCGAACGCCATCCTGCTCGATGAGGCGGACGAATTAAAAAAAGGCGTCGTCAGTCCCCACCTTGTTGCGGATGCCGCCTTCATCGATCCGCTGCTGACGCGGGGGGTGCCGGCGGCGGTGACGGCCGCGACCGGCCTGGACGCCCTCACGCATTGCATTGAAGCTTATGCCAACAAGTTTGCTCACCCGATGGTGGACAACTATGCGCTGCAGGGCATCCGGCTGATCTCGCAAAACCTGCGGGCGGCGGTTTGCGACGGGAACGATCTCGGGGCGCGGGCGGCGCTTTCGCTCGGTAGTCTTTACGGCGGGCTGTGCCTCGGCCCGGTGAACACGGCGGCAGTGCACGCGCTTGCGTATCCGCTGGGCGGCAGGTTCCGCATCGCCCATGGCGTCTCTAATGCGCTGCTGCTGCCGCATGTCCTGCGCTTCAATTTTTCGGCCGCGCCGGAGCGGCATGCTGAGATGGCGCTGGCGCTGGGCCTCGCGCGAACGGGCTCCGCGCTCGCAACCGCCGAGCGGGGCGTGGAATTTTTATCGCAGCTCTCCCGCGACGTCGGCGTGCCGCAACACCTGTCCGCGCTCCGCATTCCGCGCTCCGCCATTCCGGAGCTGGCGCAGGCCGCGATGCAGGTCACGCGGCTGCTGAAGAATAATTTACGTCCGCTCACGGAAGCGGATGCCGCGCAGATTTACACGGCGGCGTACGGAATTTGAAAATGAAAAAGGGCCTGAAATATGACGGGGCAGTGGTGCCATTGGTGACACCCATCAATGCGCAGGGAGTCCTGGACGAGCCGGCGCTGCACCGGTTGCTGGACCGGCAGATCGCGGGCGGGGTCGCCGGCATCTTTGTCCTCGGCACCACCGGCGAGGGCGCCTATGTGCCGCCGCTGGAGCGGCGACGGTTGGTGGAGCAGACCGTGGCCCGGGTCAAAAACCAGGCCCTGGTCTACGCCGGCCTGGGTGACCTCCGCGCGGCGGACGCCTCCGAGGCCAATGTGTTCCTGACCCTCGGGGCGGACGTCGTCGTGGGCCATCCGCCCATCACCCAGCGCGTGGGGGTGGACGGGTTGGAATCCTGGTTTTTATCGTTGCTCGACGGGGTTCAGGGCCCGTTGATGCTTTATAACATGCCCGCCACCACAGGCGTCTCTATCCCGCTGGATGCCGTGGCAAACCTGCTCGGCCATCCCCGTCTGGCGGGCATCAAGGATTCTGAAAACAATGCCCCGCGGCATGGGGAATTGATGGGACGGTTTGCCGGCAAGAAAGATTTTTCGGTGTTCGTCGGCGTGGGGGCGCTGATGGAAAAAGGATTAAAACTGGGCGCGGACGGCATTGTGCCAAGCGTCGGGAATCTGATCCCCGAGGTCTGCCATCAGTTTTGTGCCGCGGCGAAAAAATCCGACTGGAGCTTGGCTGGCCGTCATTTCGAACGCATGAACGCCGTCGCCTCGCTCTACCAGAAGGGCCGCAATTTGAATGAATCGCTGGCCGCGCTCAAGGCGGCGCTGCACTGCCGGGGGTTGTGCGCCTCGCAGGTCCTGGCGCCGCTCCAGCGGGTCTCCGAAGCCGAGTTGGAGCGGATCCGCCAGCAGATGACGGAACTGCAACTGCACCTCGAGAACTCATGAGAGCCAAACCCATCCTGGGCCTGACCCTGGGCGATCCGGCGGGCATCGGGCCGGAGATCTGCCTGCGCGCGCTGCATTCGCCCGAGGTGCTGGCCCGGTGCGTGCCGGTCCTGTTCGGGGATGCCGCCGTTCTCCGCCGCGTCCAATCGTTCGCCTCTTCGAAAGCCAAGCGCCGATCCGGCTCGGGAATGAAGGACATGGACTGCCGCATCGTCCCGCTGGCGGATTTTAAAAAAATAAAAAAAATCACCGGGCCGCTCGTGGTGGACTGCGGGGCTATTGATGCCGCGCGCATCGTGCCGGGCCAGGTTTCCGCGGCGTGCGGCCGCGCTGGCTATGTTTACATCGAGGAAGCCATCCGCGCCGCCCTGGCAGGGAAAATCGCCGGGGTCGTCACCGCCCCCCTCCACAAGGAGGCGTTGAATCAGGCGGGCGTGAAGCACCCCGGCCACACGGAAATCTTCACCGCGCTCACCCGCGCCCCGCGCAGTTGCATGATGCTCTATTCGGAACTGCTCACGGTCAGCATGGTCACCACCCACATCGGCTATCATCAGGTGCCCGGCAAGCTGTCCATCGGACGCATCCTGAACGTCATCGAACTCACCGCCGAAACCCTGGGCTGGATGCTCGGGCGCAAACCGCGCCTGGGTGTCTGCGGCTTGAATCCGCATGCCGGCGAGCACGGGCTTTTTGGCAATCGCGAGGAGGAAAAAGTGGTCGGGCCGGCGGTGAAACTCGCCCGCATCAGCGGCATCGACGTCGTAGGCCCTCTGGTTCCGGACGCTGTTTTCACGGCGGGGCAGCGGAAAAAGTATGATGGCATCGTCACGCTCTATCACGACCAGGGCCATATTCCCTTCAAGATGATCGCCTTCGACACCGGGGTGAACATCACGCTCGGCCTCCCCATTATCCGCACGTCGGTGGACCATGGCACGGCCTTCGACATCGCTTGGCAGGGCAAGGCGGATCCCGCCAGCCTGTATTCGGCCATCACCGTCGCCACTGAACTTGCGGCGGGAAAACGGAAAGCGGCGGCATGATTGGAGTGATTGCCGATGATTTGACGGGTGCGGCGGAGCTGGGCGCGGCCGGCCTGCGCCAGGGGTGGAGCGCGGAAGTGGTCACGGAGGGACGGCCGAGCGGCACGTCGGATTTGGTCTGCGTGGACACCGATTCACGGGCCCAGCCTCCGCGGGAGGCGGCCCGGCGCGTGGCAGCTGCGGTGAAGGTGTTGCAGAAAGCGGGGGCGACCTGGGTTTACAAAAAAGTGGATTCTGTGCTGCGCGGGCAGGTAATCCCGGAAATCGAGGCAATGATGAGGCAGCTGGGGGCCACGCGCGCGCTGCTTGCGCCCGCCAATCCATCTCTGGGGCGGACCATCCGGGACGGGAAGTATTTGGTCCGGGGCAAGCCCCTGCATCAGACGGAATTTGCCCGGGACCCCCAGTTTCCAAGGACCTCCTCCCGCGTGCTGGAGCTTTTAACCACTCCCCAGCTATTTTCCCTTTGTGGCTGCACCCTGCGGGATGAGCTTCCGGAGAGCGGCATTATTATCGCGGAAGCCTCCTCGCCGCGCGCGGTCCAGCAATGGACGGCCCGGCGCGCGCCGGGCATGGTGCTGGCGGGAGGCGTGGATTTTTTCAGCGCGCTCCTGGCGGCGGATTCCCCCGGCAACCCGAGGTCGATGCTTTCACTTCCGCGCCCGCCCGGCGCCGCCGCGCGCGAGTTTTTTGTGAGCGGCTCTTCCACGGCAGTGGCGCGCGCGTTTGCGGCAGCGGCCCGTCGGGACCAGACTCCGGTTTTTTCGCTGCCGCAGGAGCTGGCCTGGGGAGCGGTGCTGCGCCCGGAGGCGACGGCAGCCATCGTCGGGCGGATCGTTTCAGCGTTCGAGTCCCATGCGCGGGTGGTTTTGACGGTCGGCCTGCCGCCCGTCCGCAACGAAAAGGTATCGCGGGGTTTGACGGGGCAGTTGGTGCAGATCGCCGCCGCCGTCTTAGAGCGGGTGGAAGTCGGGCAAGTCTATGCCGATGGCGGCGCCACGGCGGCGGAACTGGTCTGGCGCATGGGCTGGTCGCGGCTGAAACTCCTGTGCGAGCGGGCCCCCGGCGTGGCAACCCTCGCGGTCGCCGGCAAAAAAAATCTCTGGGTGACCATCAAACCCGGCAGTTATCCGTGGCCTGTGGAGTGGACAGCCTCCGGGTAAATCTGATACAAGGACGCCCATGGCCATCCCTCCCGACGGGTCCGAGCATTTGACCTTTGTTGAGCCGTCCCCGGTGGCGCGGCGGTTGTTGTGGCATTTGTTCTCCCTGGGTTTCCGGCGGCTGGAGCAGCCGGATGAGCATCAGCGCTTCGAGA
Source organism: uncultured Verrucomicrobia subdivision 3 bacterium (assembly GCA_903835255.1). Lineage (GTDB taxonomy): Bacteria > Verrucomicrobiota > Verrucomicrobiia > Limisphaerales > UBA11358 > UBA11358. The sequence goes on along the minus strand of CAILMI010000022.1, from coordinate 13,725 downwards.
AGCCCGGCGCCCATCTGTTCTGGGTTCAATCCGGTGAAGGCACGCTGGTGCATGAGACCGGCCGGTTCGCCCTGGCGCGAGGCAAGAAAGTATGGCTGATGGACATGCGAAAACCGCGCACGTACATCCCCACGCTCGGCCGGCCGCTGACCATCGCCGGCTTCCGGTTTGGCGGGCCGGGCCTGGAATTCTGGCATGAGGAATTCCGAGACCGGGAAAACGCCGAGTTTGTTCTGGAGGATTTCGGCGCGGTGAAACGCACACAGGTTGAGCTCCTGCGGCTGGTGCGGCGTCGCCCGGCGGGCTGGGAATGGCAGGTGCACGTCGTCATCACCAGCCTGCTTGGCAAGCTGCTCATGTCCCGGCATCTCTTGGATTCGCCCCACGCGGAGCTGCCCGAACCCGTCGTCCGCGTTTTGAACGCCATCTCCGCCAACCCGCTCCGCGACTGGAAGGCGAAGGAACTCGCCCTGGTCGGCAAGGTCAGCTATTCCGGATTGCGGGCCCTGTTTCACGCCACCGGACATGGCACCATTCATGAACACATCCAGCGCGCCCGGCTGGACCAGTCCCGCCTGCTGCTCGCCGACAAGCGGCACTCCATCAAGGATGTCGCCGGACAGCTGAATTTTTCGAGCGAGTTTTATTTCAGCCACTTCTTCCGGCACCATACCGGCATGACCCCCTCGGAATTCCGGCAGCACCTTAAAAGCTGATTCTTTACCGCAAAGTACGCAGAGAACTCAAAGAGGATGAAGACGTATTTGAAGGGCCTCGCCGTGATCCTTAGCGCTCTCTCCGCTTTCTGCGGTTCCATGCTTCACGCTCAGGAAACCGAGCGCCTGTATCTCTCCGGCCACGGCAAGGATGACGCCGTCCCGTGGAGTTTTTTCTGCACCTCCGGCGCAAACTCCGGATTCTGGACGAACCTCCCCGTGCCCTCGCAATGGGACGTGCAGGGCTTCGGCACGCTGTCCTACAAAAAAGATCAGACCAATGCGTGGACGGAGCGGGGCCTGTATGCGCGTGATTTTTCCGTGCCGCCGGCCTGGCGCGGCCGGCGGGTTTTTCTCGTGTTTGAAGGGGTCATGACGGACACCGAAGCGAAGCTGAACGGCCGGTCCGCCGGTCCGGTGCATCAGGGCGGCTTTTACCGCTTTCAATACGAGGTGACCGCGGGGATGAACTGGGACGGGACCAACCAGTTGGAGGTGGCGGTGTCCCGCCATTCTGCGAATGCCTCGGTGAACAAGGCCGAACGGCTCGCCGATTATTGGGTGTTTGCCGGGATCTACCGCCCGGTTTTTCTTGAGGCTGTGCCGGCGCAGTTTATTGAGCGCGTGGCGATCGATGCGAAAGCCGATGGCAGTTTTTCTGCGGATGTTTTTTTGGAGGGCGCCGCCGATGGGGACCTTGTAGAGGCGCAAATTCAGACGATGAAGGGACGGTCTGTCGGCGCCGTTTTTAGCCAGATCCTCTCAGGAAATAAAGTCACGCTCCGGACCCGAATTCCATCGCCGGCGCTGTGGACGGCGGAAACTCCGAATTTGTACCGCGTGACTCTCCGGCTGCGGCGGGGCGGCCAGATCCTCCATGAAATCCAGCAGCGGTTCGGATTTCGCACCTTCGAGGTGCGCGCGGCGGACGGCCTTTATTTGAATGGCCAGCGCGTGGTCCTCAAGGGCGCCAACCGTCACTCGTTCTGGCCGGATTCCGGCCGCTGCCTGAGCGAGGCGGTGCAGCGACTGGACATCGCGACGCTGAAGGACGCGAACATGAACGCTGTCCGCATGTCTCATTACCCTCCCGATGCCCGGTTTCTGGAGCTGTGCGATGAGCTGGGCCTCTATGTTTTAGACGAGCTCGCTGGCTGGCACAATTATTACGACGACGACATCGGCCCCAAGCTGGTGAAGGAAATGGTGCAGCGCGATGTGAATCACCCGTCGATTCTTTTCTGGGACAATGGCAATGAAGGCGGGTTCAACACAAATTTCGATGGCCTCTTTGGCGAACTCGATCCGCAGCGGCGCCCGGTGCTGCATCCGTGGGCGACCTTCAGCGGCGTGAACACCGCCCATTATCTCGCCTACGACAAAGCCCAAATCGCCTGCACCGGCCGGAAGGTTTATTATTCCAATAATCAGGAACTCGTCGCCACCAATGATCCCGCGACCTACATCTACATGCCCACGGAATTCATGCACGGCCTCTATGACGGGGGCGGCGGCGCGGGCCTGGATGATTACTGGCGCCTGATGACTTCGAGCAAAATTTTCGGCGGCGGCTTCATTTGGGCGCTCGTGGACGAGGGCGTGAAACGGCCGGACAACGGTGAAATGGACGTCGCGGGAAATCAAGCCCCCGATGGCATCGTGGGCCCGTACCGTCAGCGCGAAGGCAGTTTTTATACGATCAAACAAATCTGGTCGCCCCTCCAGGTGGCGCGCGCCCGGGACGGGTTCAGGATTGAAAACCATTACAACTTCACCGACGCCAGCACCTGCACCTTTACTTGGCAGCTCCGCCGCTTTTCCCCATGGACGTCCACGAATTCTGGATTCCACATCATATCCGAAGGTATTCTGAAAGCCCCAGCCATTCCCCCCGGTCGCACCGGCAGCATCCCCTTCCATCTGCCGATTCCGGCGGCTCCGGGCGACGCGCTCGCGTTGCGGGTGGAGGATCCGTCCGGCCGCGAACTGTGGACCTGGGTCTGGCCCCTGGATAATCGTCGGACGGAACAAAGCCCGGCAGTCACTACCGGATCTCGCGCCTTGGCCGTGTCCGCTCGCGGGGTTATCGAGGTGAAAGCGGGCGACCTCACGGCCAGATTCAGCCAGGACACCGGCCTGCTGGTGGGTGTGCAGCGCGGGGCTCAGGTTTTTTCCTTCACTAACGGCCCGCGCCTCGCCGTCGGCAGCGCCACCCTGCGCCGGGTCCGTTTTCATGAGGACGGGACGGATGCCGTGATTGATGTCCGCTATGACGGGGATCTGCGTTCCGTCCGCTGGCGGGTGAAGGGCAGCGGCTGGATCGATTGCGATTACAGCTATGCCGCGCGCGGCACGAATGATTTCCGGGGTGTGATCTTTGACTATCCCGAAACGCAGGTGCGCCATAAACGCTGGGTGGGCGACGGCCCCTTTCGGGTCTGGCAAAACAGGCTGCGGGGCGTGACGCTTGGCGAGTGGGAGAATGATTACAACAACACGCTCACTGGCGATCGAGACTGGGTCTATCCCGAGTTCAAGGGGTTCTTTACCCACGTGCGCTGGCTGCAATTGAACACCACGGAGGGCGACATCACCGTCATCAACCGGAGCGGCGTGCCATTTGTGCAGGTGCTCACGCCAGAGTTCGGGCCGGACTCGCTCAAGGCCAAAGCCTTCGCGCCCGTGCCTCAATGCGGGCTCGGGTTTCTGGATGCCATCCCCCCCATCGGCAGCAAGTTCAAGGAGGCGCGGTTCAGCGGGCCCCAGGGCCAGATCCGCGTGGCGCACGGCACCTGCTCCGGCGCCGTCAGCTTTTATTTCGGCGACCTGAAATGAGCGGGCTTTTCGGCTTCAGGGAAGCGATTGCAGAAAACGGAGCAGCAACTGTTGACCGCGTTCCAGAGATGCCAGGGAAATCCATTCATCGGCCGTGTGCGCCTGAGCGATGTCTCCCGGCCCGAACACCAGGCTCGGAATCCCGCCCGCCGATAATACGGCCGCGTCGCAGAAATAATGCACGCCGCAGGGTTTCGTCTGGCCAATGCTTTGCATGAAGTCCCGGATGAGTGGAAGACGGGGGCTGGTTTCCATCGGTAGCGCCGGGGCCAGCTTCCGATTGTAAAAGCGGGCATTCAGTTTTTTGGATTTCAGGAGGGCGGCAATTTCCCGCCGGACACTGGCTTCCGTCTCGCCCGGCAACGTGCGCCGGTCGATTCCGATGGCGCAGCCCGCCGGCACAATGTTGGGCTGCGCGCCGCCGCAAATAGTGCCCACATTCACCGTCGCCGCGCCCAGCAGTGGATGCCGCTTTTTTTTCAGCTGGGCCGCGTACTCTGTTTCCAGAACATCCACGATCCGCGCCATTTCATGCACGGCGTTTTTGCCCAGCTGCGGCGTCGCCCCGTGCGCCGCGCGACCGCGCGTCTCCAGCTCCAGCCACAGGCTCCCCTTGTGCGCGGTGACGGCCTGCAGCCGGGTCGGTTCGCCCACGATAGCCAGATCGGCCTTGAATCCGCTGGCCACCAGCGCGCGGGAACCCGCCTGCCCCTGCTCCTCATCAATCAGTCCGGCGAAAACAATCTCTGTTTCTTGCGGACGGGTTTTCGAATGCGCCAGGCCGCACAGGGCTGTCAGCATCGCGGCCACGCAGCCTTTCGTGTCGCACGCGCCGCGCCCGTGCATCCGGTCCCGGACCCGGCGCGGAATAAAACCGGCATCGCCGGCATCCACCGTGTCCAGATGCGGGGCGAGCAGAACAGTCCGGCGGACGGGGCCACGGGGCGCGAGGCGGACGAGGACATTGGAGCGGTCCGGGAAGCCCGTCCGCCTGTCCGCAGGGATCACCGGTTGCACTGCCACATCGAGCCCAGCCCGGGCCGCCACTGCCATCAGAAAATCCGCTACATTTTTTTCGCCGAATTTTCCGGCGCGCGGGGCGCCGGCCATCGCCGGACCTTTTGGGGAGGGGGCGAAGGCGGGGTTCACGCTGGGCAGCGCGATCAGCTCGGCGAGGAGTTTTCCGGTGCGCGTCATACGCGCGGCATTCTAAGGCCTGGGGTGTCGGGTGTCGAGAATCCGCTGGACCGGAGGATCGGGGCCGACTTCGCGCCACACGCTTTGTGCCTAATCCGATGATGACGGCCAGCCATCCAGCTAGGGATATCCAATTAACCGCATCCAATTAGAACTTGCCGGGGCAGGAAGAATTGTGATGCTGGCGCCATGCACGGATTCTTGAAAGAGGATTACAACTTGGATGCGCTCAGCTTGGTGCATCCGGCCGGTGACGGGTTTTCCCTCTTTGTGACGCCGCGATTCGTTCAGACCTATGCTTCCGGGTTTGAAATGCTTTCGACGCGGGTGGCGAAGAAACGGCTGGCCCGCTGCGATCTGTTCGTTGATGTCGGGGCGCATTACGGCTTCTATTCGCTGCTGGCGGCAGAGGCGGCCCAGGATATCCGCATCATCGCGCTCGAGCCGGTGGAGGAAAACTTCGCTGTCTTGGAGGCGAACCTCCGCCATAACCAGATCGGTACAGGCCGCGCAACATGCCTCCAGGCGGCGGCCTCGTCGAAGAGCGGCCGCGTACAGTTCTACAAGTCAGAGGCCTCCGACAATGGCAGCATGCTGCCGCATCCGAGTTCGGAAACGCTCGCCCGCATCGAGGTCGACGCGGTGTGTCTGGATGACGTGATCGGCCGCGAGAAGCCCCAGCGCCTTTTCATCAAAATGGATACCGACGGGCACGAGCTGGAGGTGCTGCGGGGGCTCGTGAGGACGATGGACGCCTGCGATGATATGACGATTCTGCTGGAGATGAATCCCAAGATGATGCGTCTGGCGGGGACGAGCGCCGGCGAGATCATCGGCTTCCTCAGCGACCGAGGTTTCAGGCTCTTCGCCATCGACGACAAGGAAGCCCGGTTCTATCCGCTGGAAAAGGCGGAGAATGTGGCGATGATGGAGTCGCGGCAGGAGAAGTCATTCTACAATGTGCTGTGCATCCGGGAATCTCATGCGCTGTCGGTGCTGTTCTTTTCGCATTCGTCCAATCTGGGTGGGGCCGAGCGTTCCCTCTTCGATCTGATCGATGGACTTTCCGCCCGGGGGGTGCTGTGTTCCGCAGTCCTCCCCACTGAGGGGCCTCTGCGCGGTGAGTTGGTCAAACTCGGGTGCGCCGTTCTCGTTCCCGACGGCAGCGCTCTTCAAAGAAAGGGTTGGTGGTGGACTGTCGCCCCGCCCGCAGAGCCACGGGTGGTTATCTCCGCCGCATATGACCGGGCGATGAGTGTCCTCGTGCCGGAGGTCGGGAGGATTTCGCCTGATGTGGTTTTTTCGCAGACCATTGTCTCGCCCTGGGGCGCATTGTGCGCGGAGGCGCTGAATCTGCCGCACGCCGTTTCCGCCCGGGAATACGGGGATTCAAACTACAACCTTTCCTTTGCCCTCGGATTCAGGGCCAGCATGAACGCTCTTTATGCCAGCAGCGATGCGGTGTTCTGCGCCACGGATGATATGGGCCGGACGGTCTTTGAAGGGGATCCCGATGCAAAGAGCCGGGTTGTGTATGGCCATCTGCGGATCGACTCCGGCGAGGGGGGCCCGTCTCCCGTCCCGCCGCCTGACCCAGAGAATCCTGTGACAACCCTTGGCCTCTTCGGCACCGTTGTCGCGGGCAAAGGCCAGCGCGATCTCATCCAGGCCTGCATCGCGCTGCTCGATAAAGGGCGAAACCTTCGCTGCGTTCTGGCGGGATCCATCGCGGACCCCTCCTATGCCGAGGCGCTTAAAGAAACCATTAAGCTCTCCGGACATGGCGGGCGCTTTATCTGGGCCGGATTCGTCAATAATCCCTATCCCCTGATGCGACAGATGGATATCCTGGTCTCCTGCTCCACCCGGGAGGCCTGGGGCAGAACGCTGATCGAAGCGAGCCTGCTGGGCCGCCCCATCATCTACGCCCGATCGGGGGGGCCTCACGCATTTTTTGTCAATGGCGAACACGGGTTGGCCTACGAACCCGGCGATCCTGCCGCACTGGCCACCGCTATCGAGTCGGTGATCGACGACCGCGCCGCCGCCGAAAGCCGCGCCCACAACGCCCGGGAATATGTCACGGGCAAATTCACCGCCGCCTCCTATTCCGGCACCATTTTTTCCCGACTCAAAGAAATGACGTTGCAGCCCGGCCGCTCCGAGCGCTGCAGCCCGGCCGTTGGACGACTGATGGCGGAAACCGGCATCGCTTCCGGCATCGTACTTCCTAGACTCTACTTTGCAGACGACCCGAGCGGCTTCTGTGAAGGACAAGTACAGCCCTCGAGTGAGTTGAGCTTAGGCTTTTTCGACATCGTCTTTGAACTGCCCGCGCCGGGCTATTCCTGCTTGCGATTTGATCCCACCGAGACGCAGCTCGTTGCCTTGGCCATCCACGATTTTGTTATCACCGACGAAAATGGCACCCTCGTGTCTCAAGACCAAATCGCCTTTGTATCCAATGGCGACGCCGTTCGTGAGCGCGCCTGGGAATTTAAAACTGTGGATCCCCAGGTATTGCTGAGGCTGGGAACCCGGGCCCGGCGCGTACGGATTGTTGGCGAGATGAAGAAGCAATCTCTCTCCGGCGGCTTCTGAGGTCAACCTTGTTGCGCTGCCTGCCGCTGCATCCCGAAACGGGGAAGGGCTACCGCGCCGCCTCACGGCTTCTGGAGATCAAACTTCAATCCGGTGCGCGACCCGGTCTGGACGTTGCGGATTTCCATCTCCTGCAGCTCCCATTGCCCGCCCACTTTCTTGAAAGATTTCGGGGCAAACTCCTTCAGCAATTGGTGGTTCGCATCATACGCCTCGGCCTGAACGATCCCGCCGCTTTCATTATCGATCCAAGCCACCACGCGGGAGTAGCTGCCCGGGGTGGGATGGGGGTTGGTGCTTTCCAGAACCGCACACCCGCAATTCCGCTTGAACTCCCGTTTCAGAATTTTCTGCTGCGGCCAGTGTAAAAACTCCAGGCCGAGGTCGCACAGCCAGAAATCGGAATTCCCGAAAGGCACAAACGCATCGCAGCCTTTCAATTCAAGACCCGGGCGGGCTCCCTCCTGAAACACATAGCGGTTGGGCTGGTTTTTAAAGTGGCCGATTCCGAGAACCGCAGACTCCCCCGCGTTCATAGCCGCGGCCCGCAAATCCCCAGGGGCGGGAACGGTCAAGCGATAGACATTCGACCAGTTTGTTCTGGTCACGATGCCTTCGCAGCGGAGGGTGAAATGAATCGGGCTGGCCTTGGCGGGCTTGATTCTTAAAACGCCCGTTTGAATGAAATTGGTGGCCGGCGCCTGATCCAAAAGCTGACGAGCCAGATTCTGCCCCTGGACTTCAGCCTCGGACAAGGGGGGCGCTTCCGCGACGGCGGCGGCGGTAAAAAACAAAAAAAGTGCGGCCCCGGCGGCCCCGGCATGAAGGAGGCGTCCCGCGGCGGATGGGGTTATTTTAAGGATCTTCATTTGGCTTCCAGCGCGAGTTGAATGGCCTCGGAAATCTGCCGGATAAAATGGACTTTGAGCTTGGCGCGCACTTCCGCCGGCACATCGAGCCAGTCCGACTGGTTGCCTTCCGGCAGGAGGATGCGGCGCAGCCCGAAGCGTTCCGCGGCCAGGACTTTTTCTTTGATGCCGCCCACGCGCAGGACCCGGCCGCGCAGGCTGATTTCTCCGGTCATGGCGGTGTCCGACCGCACCCGTCGCTGGGCCAGCAGCGATGCCAATGCCACCACCAGAGCGATACCAGCGCTGGGCCCGTCCTTGGGCGTCGCCCCCGCCGGCACGTGGATGTGCAGGTCGAATTTCGCGTAATCCTCCAGCTGCAATCCCAGTTTGCTGGACTGGCTGCGCAGGTAGCTCACCGCCGTCTGCGCGCTTTCCTTCATCACCTCGCCGAGCGAGCCGGTCAAAATCAGCTGGCCTCGGCCGCGCATCCGCGTGGCTTCAATGAACAAAATCTCCCCGCCCACCGGCGTCCAGGCGAGGCCGGTCGCGATGCCGTATTCGGTGATTTTTTCCGCCGTCTCGGCGATGAACGGCGCGTGGCCGAGAAACCCCTCCACCTGCCGGGCGTCGAGGTGAAGGGCCTCGGCCTTGCCGTTGTGGGAGACGATCCGGCGCGCGGCTTTGCGGGAGAGCGCGGCGATTTCACGCTCGAGCTGGCGCACGCCGGCCTCGCGCGTGTATTCGCGGATGAGTTTGCGGAGCGCAGCATCAGAAAACTTCACGTCCCGGCGCGTCAGCCCGTGTTCCTCGATCTGACGGGGCACCAGGTAGCGCTTGGCGATCTGGAGCTTCTCCGATTCGGTGTAGCTCGGCAGTTCAATTACCTCCAGCCGGTCGCGCAAGGCCGGATGAATCGGCTCCAGCCAGTTTGCCGTAGCAATGAAAAGCACGCGTGAAAGGTCGAACGGCAGATCCAGATAATGATCGGTGAACGTGTGGTTCTGCGCCGGGTCGAGAACCTCCAGCAGCGCCGATGCCGGGTCGCCCCGGAAATCCGCGCCCACCTTGTCTAGTTCGTCCAGCAGGATCACCGGATTGCAGCTTTCCACGCGCCGCAGTGTCTGGAGGATGCGTCCGGGCATGGCGCCGACGTAGGTGCGGCGGTGGCCGCGGATCTCCGCCTCGTCGCGCATGCCGCCCAGGGAAATCCGGGCGAATTTCCGGCCGAGCGCGTCAGCCAGGCTTTTGCCGAGGGAGGTTTTACCGACGCCGGGCGGGCCGACCAGGCAGAGGATCGGGCCCTTGATTTGCTTGCGACGCTGGAGAACGGCCAGGAATTCAAGCAGGCGGTCCTTGATTTTCGACAGGCCGAAATGCTGCTCGTTTAAAATCGTTTCTGCCGCTTTCAAGTCCAGCGTGTCCTCGGTGGCTTTCCCCCAGGGCAGGTTCAGGATCCAGTCGAGGTAGTTGCGGGCGACTGAATATTCGGCGGCCGCGGGGGGGATCTGGGCGAGGCGTTCCAACTCCTGCTGCGCCACCTTGCGGACCTCTTCGGGGAGAGCGGCGCCCACGATTTTTTCGCGGAGGGATCGGACCTCGGTCGCCGTGGTATCCGCGTCGCCTAGTTCGCGCTGGATGGCGCGCATCTGCTCGCGCAGGAAAAAATCGCGCTGGGTCTTGGCGATCGACGACTGGACATCGCTCTGAATCTTGGAGCTGAGCGCAAGGACTTCCTGTTCCCGGCTGAGCAGGGGCAGCAGCTTCTGGAGGCGTTCGCGGACGGAAATGGTTTCCAGCAGGGACTGCCGGTCTTCCAGCGACAGGTTCAGGTTGGCGGCGATCAAGTCCGCGAAATGGCCCGGATGCTCGGTGTTCAGCGCGGCAATTTTGACCTGATCGGAAAGGGCCGTGGACAGCTTGGCAATTTCCGCGAACTGCTGGTGCGCATTCCGAAGCATCGCCTGCAATTCCACGGAATCCTCCGTCTCATCGCGCAGTAGCTCGTAGTTCGCCCGCAGATACGGCGTGGACGGTTTGAAGGTGCGGATCCGGATGCGCCACAAGCCCTCCACCAGCACGCGCACGGAGCCGTCGGGGAACTTAACCATTTTGGACAGGCGCGAGACGCAGCCGACCTCATACAGGTCCTCCGGGGCCGGCTCGGCCACCTCCGCCTTGCGCTGCAGCACCGCGCCGAATAACCGGTCGCCCGCCACGATGTCGTCAATCAGCTTGAGGCTCGGCCCGGTCTCGATGAGGAGCGGAACGATCGCCCCCGGAAAAATGACGATGTCCGAGAGCCCGAGGAGCGGCAGGGTGTCCGGCAATGAACGCGAGGAGATGTGCGACGCCGCGTCCGTTTTTTCGGCGGCCTCGGTGATGCTGACAAATTCCGTCTCCGGCGATGTCGTCGTCATTTGATATTAACCAGCCGATGCCGTCTGGGCGAACCCCCCTTCCTGGCGATTAAATCCCCTTGGCAACCGGCACCTGGGTGGGTTTGGCGGAGGACGGCCGGGCGGGCGGCACATCCACCCGCAGGAATCCATTCACATACACCGCCTTGGCCTGCCTTAAATCAAAGCCCGGCGGCAGTTCCAGCACGCTCTCAAAGGGGCCGTAGTTGATTTCCATCACCAGAAAACTGCAGTGGGGGTCCCGGCAGCCATCCGGCCGGTTGCCGGCGATGCGCAGCTGATTGCCCTCGACGGTAAGGTCGAGCTGCTCGCTTTTCATGCCGGGCAATTCCACCTTGATTACCAGCCCCGTGTCGGTGGAGTAGACATCCGTGTTGGGCACCCAGCGGCCGCTGGCGGACTCGCCGCGCCCGTTCACCGCCGACCCGCGCGCCATGAATTGAACCGAGGAACTGACTTTGGTTACGGCCATGATTTTAAAAATGTTGCTGAAACCCCAAACCCCGGGCGGCGGCGTGCCAATCTTTATGGGCGCAACATAACCTCAAACGTCATTCCTGCAACAGCGATTTTACTTCCTTTTCATTCAGGGCGGGCCCGATAAAATGCCCGCATGGTCGAACCGTTCCGCTACCTCCATCGCGTCACCTACGCCGAATGCACCGTCGGCGACCATGTCTATCACTCGCGCTATCTCGATCTGCTGGAAGCGGCGCGCGGCGAACTCCTGCGCGCGCTCGGCTGCCCGGTCCTGGCCTGGCAGGACGCCGGCTACATTTTCCCCGTCATCGAGGCGCACCTGCGCTACAAAGCCCCCGCCCGCTATGACGATTTGCTGACGATCGAGGTCCGGGTGCTGCGGGTGGAGCGCGTGCGCCTCGAGTTCGGTCACCGGATCCTCAATCAGCACGGCCAGCTCCTGCTGGAAGCGGAAACCGTTCATGCCTGCACCAGCCGGGAGGAAAAACCCCGGCGCCTGCCCCCGGAGCTGGTTGAAAAACTCAAGCGGCAGTTCAAATCCTGAGCAAAGCCTGGGTTTTGAACTCTTCCCCGGCACCGGTCGAAAAAATTGCCCGAGGCGCTTCGGTTCAAGGTTGCGTGGCGGGGATCTTTCTGTGAAAATTCAGCGACGCGCGCGATGCAAAACCCAACTGATTATCCAAAACATTACTGCGGTGTGTTCGGCATTTTTGGCCATCCCAACGCCGCCGAACTCACCTACTTCGGCCTCTACGCCCTGCAACACCGGGGCCAGGAAAGTGCCGGGATCGTCACAGGCCACGACGGCAAATTCTTCAAGCATCACGGCATGGGCCTGGTGCCCCAGATTTTCAGCGACCCGAAAATCCTGCACGATCTGGTGGGCGACCGCGCTATCGGCCACACCCGCTACTCGACCACCGGCACGTCCAACCTGCGCAACGCCCAGCCGCTTACGGTGGATTGCGCGCGCGGACAGATTGCTGTGGCTCACAACGGCAACCTGACCAACGCTGCCCAGCTCCGGGACGAGCTCGAAAGCCGCGGGCTGGTGTTCCAGACCACCGTGGACAGCGAAATCATCATCATGATGCTCGCCCAGCCGCAAATGGGCGGGGTGCCCAATTCGGTGGCCCAGACCCTCCGCCGCATTGAGGGGGCGTATTCCCTGGTGATCCTGACCGAGAAGGAGCTCATCGGCGCCCGCGATCCGCACGGCTTCCGCCCGCTGTCCATCGGCCGCACCGCCAACGGGGCCTGGGTGCTGTCCAGCGAGACCACCGCGTTTGATTTGATCCACGCCACCTTCGTCCGCGACGTGGAGCCCGGCGAGATCGTCATCATCAACGAGGCCGGCCTGACCAGCATCCCCGCTTTTCCCGAGCACAAAAAACGCGCGTTCTGTATTTTTGAATACGTGTATTTTGCGCGGCCCGATAGCATCCTTAACGGCCACAGCGTCTATGAGGTTCGCAAGGCCATGGGCCGCCAGCTTGCCCGCGAACACAAGATCCAGGCGGATCTGATTATCCCCGTCCCGGACAGCGGCGTGTGCGCGGCGATGGGCTATTCCGAGGAATCCGGCATCCCCTATGAAATGGCGTTCATCCGCAACCATTACGTCGGCCGCAGCTTCCTTCAGCCCACCCAGCTCATCCGCGACTTCAACGTGCGCGTGAAGCTCAACCTGATCGAGTCGCTCGTGAAGGGCAAGCGCGTGGTGATCGTGGATGATTCCATCGTGCGGGGCACCACTTGCAAATCCCGGGTGAAGACTCTCAAAGACGCCGGCGCCAAGGAGGTCCACGTGGCCGTGAGCTGTCCTCCCCATATGCACCCGTGCGTGTACGGCATTGATTTCCCGGACCGGAGCAAGCTCATGGCGGCGAACAACACCGTGGATGAGATCCGCCGCTACCTGAACGCCGACTCGCTGCACTATCTGTCCCAAGCCGGCATGGTGGCCGCGACCAGCCAGCCAAAGAACGCCTTCTGCATGGCGTGCTATGATGGCAATTATCCCGTCGCCTACGATCCGCTGTTGGACAAGCACATCATCGAACGCCGCCGCAAGCAGACTCAGACCTTGGGGGAGGCGGCTGCGCAGGAGAGCGAGCAGATCCGGTTGCTGCAGATTTAAAACCCCATTCCGAAATAGGGTCTCGCCAATCATGGTAGACGACAGTGCGCTGCGCTGTTTCCGCGCCGAGCGGGTGGAATAAAAGAGGCGCCCCTGGCCCTCTCCCCGCGCTGCGCTGCGGGGCGAGGGAATCGGACGCGCGTTGCTGTTCTCGAATATTCGAGAGACATGAATCGCGCAGGCCGCCACTCCCTCTCCTCCATTTGGAATGGAGGAGAGGGCTGGGGAGAGGCGGTGCGTTTGAGGACGTCGTGTCACTTTGAGGATTCTTTTTTCACGGGAAGAATCTGGTCCGGATTCGGTGGAACGAACTGGGGATTGGGAACCATTCGCATCCCGGCAACGCCGCCCCTCTCCCTGACCCTCTTGTATCTGAATTTCCGTCTAACCTTGTCTATGAGTAAAGGCTTGGGAAGATGGGACTGTCCTGCCGCCTGCAGGCGGCAGGACAGTGGCGCGAACGAGTTCGTTATCCTCTGGCATTGGTT
>CAILMI010000021.1 GCA_903835255.1 uncultured Verrucomicrobia subdivision 3 bacterium | reverse complement strand
CGCCCCGCCGCTCGTAATGTTCCAGCCATTCAGGCAATGCCGCCTTGAGCAGCTTGCTGCACAACTGGTCACTCGCCAGCCACACCGCTTTAAGCACCGGCAACACTTCCCCCGGATCATAAATGACTTTGGGTCCGCTCCTCTTGGGCGGCGCCGTGCGCAGCGGCTGGTTCAATAACCGCAGGGCGGATTTAGGGTGATACCCGCACGTCGCGCAAAACTCACTGAGTGTGCGTGACTTGTGCAGACGACCGGCGCGCTGATAGCGCCCGTGTATGCGAGCTATACACTCGCGTTTAGAGGAGAGACTCATGTTCGTGGTTCGGGTAACCATGAATATGAGTCAACGTATCGGAAGACCCCTCGTCCACCTCCCAGTCCCGGTAATATTTAATATGAGTCAACTCGAGTCGGCTCGGCGGCCCGCTTTTCATCCGGTTTAAGATTGTCACCGCCCCGAAAAAAATTAAAATGGCCGCTCTCATTCAATGAAAACATTCAATATCGCAGCGCTCGCGGGCGACGGCATCGGCCCGGAAGTCATGCGCGAGGCCATCAAGGTCCTCCGCGTCACCGAACAGAAATTCAAATTCAAACTCGCCATCACCGAGGCGCCCGTCGGCTGGGCGGGCATCGACTTCGCCAAAAAAGCGCTGCCAGACATCACCCTGGCGCTCTGTCAGAAGTCCGATGCGATCCTGTTCGGCTCCGTGGGGTTGCCGGACCGTGATCCGACCGTTCCCAAGGAGGAGCGTCCGGAGCGGGCGGCGCTGCTGCGTCTCCGCAAGGAGTTCAGCCTTTTCGCCAACCTGCGCCCGGTGAACCTGCCCAAGGCGCTTGCGCACGCGTGCCCGCTGGCGAAGGACCGGCAGGGCGACGGCATCGACATCCTGGTGGTGCGCGAGCTGACCGGCGGCATGTATTTCGGCCAGCCGAAACGGACCGAGGACTTGGGCGGCGGCCATTTTCGAGCGACCGACACGATGGTGTACACGACGCCGGAGATTGAGCGCATCGCGCATGTGGGGTTCCAGGCCGCCCGGTTGCGCCGGAAAAAAATGACCAGCATCGATAAGGCAAACGTGCTGGAGAACGGCATTCTGTGGCGCGACGTCGTCTCTCGCGTGGGTAAAAATTATCCGGAGGTGACGCTGGAGCACATGTTCGTGGATAATGCTGCGATGCAGCTGATGCTGCGTCCGACGCAGTTCGATGTGATGCTGTGCGAAAATATGTTCGGCGACATCCTGAGCGACGAGGCCGCCGCGCTCGGCGGCTCGCTGGGGATGCTGCCCAGCGCGAGCCTCGGGGCAACGGTGGCCGGGGTCACCTTCGGCTTGTATGAGCCGGCGGGCGGCACGGCCCCGGACATTGCCGGCAAAAACCTGGCCAACCCCATCGCGCAAATCCTGTCCAGCGCGCTGATGCTGCGGCACAGTTTCGGTCTTAACGAGGCGGCGGCGGCGATTGAGAGCGCCGTGCAGCATGTGATTGAATCCGGCCATCGCACCGGCGACATCTTCAGCGCCAGCGAAGTGGGCGCCCGCAAGGTGGGCACGCGCGAGATGGGCGACGCCATCGCAGCGGTGATTTGATCCGCTGCGCGGCGGCGGGGCCGGAGTTCAGGGCGTTTTCAGGATGTAGAATTGCTGGGGCACGCCCGATTCCACAGCGTTGGACACGGTGCAGCTGAAATGGCCTGTCCCGTCGAAACTCCCATTGGTCACCACCTGCCATTGAGCGAGGGTGAGCCTCAGGTTGGTGGAGGATAGCACCGTGACCGTGCCGTTGGTGACCCCGTGAATCGAGTCGAGCCGGAGGGTGCCGCCGGGAACTGTGGAGGCGCTGAGGGAGGGAGCCGAATCGGCAAACACGCTGATCTGGCCGGAGACGTTCAGCGGGCCGGTGTTCCAAGCCAGACCGTTAGTGAGTGCCGGCAGTTGAAGGCTAGTGAACGGGCGGGTGTCAAAGGCGGGCGCGCTAAATAGCGTGAAGGTATCGCCTGCTTGCAGTGCAGTGCCAAGGTTGGTCACGATCAGGGCGCCGCCATACGTCAGCAGGCTGCTGCTGGACAGGATGATCTTGTCGGCGAGCGGGGTGCCCGCGTTCCGGTTGATTTTCATCAGCACCCTCCCGTTCAAGGCAGGCGCGGTCGCGAAGGTCAGCGTTCCGAAGGTGGTTCCCGTCCCGGGCGCCAGAGTGCCAGTCGCGGAAATCAGGACTGTTGCGGGGCCTGCGTTAGTTCCTGATCCTCCCAGCCCGCCGTCAATCGTGATGGTTTTCCCTCCTGAGTTTGTGGCAAGGCAATTCAGCCACAGCGCGGCGCCGGCCGCCACTGAGATGTTGCCGCCCAGGTTCAGGCCTCCGGCATTGGCGATGTTCCAGGTGCCCCGGACCACGCTCAAATTGCTGACGGTCAGGGGGCTGTTGCCGCTGGCTGAGTTTGTGGCGTTGATATTGTGTTCAAAGTTTGCATACGTCCGGCCCGAGGCCGAGGGGTTGGCATTCTGTTGAAGGCTGAACAGGCTGCCTGTCTGAAACACCACCTTGGAGCTGGGAGCGGACAGGCTAAAAGGGTTGCCGCCTCCCTGCTGTTGAAAAGTGGATCCCGCAGCAAAGATTACCGTGCCGGTTGTGCCGGAGGTTCCAAAAGCATTTCCTGAGGCGTTGGTTCCTTGGATGAAAATTGAGCCGGTATGAAATGTGATCCCACCGGCATCCGCCGCCGTCAGCGCATGGGCGGTCGATGCGGTGGCGGAAAAAGTCAGCGTCCCGCGGATGCCTCCATTGGCCCCCGTTGAAATATGGAGGGTCAGCGGATTCGTTCCGTTGATGTTTAATTGCGACCCCGCATCCACCGACAAGGCTTCGCCCCCGATTTCGCTGAGGCTGAGGGTGGTCGATCCGCCCGCTTTCAGCTGGAGGCTGGTCCCGCCCGAAACCTGCAGTCTGCCGAGGGTTTGGGTCGGGACATTGGTGGCGATAGGGGTTCCGCCTTGAGTGAACTGCAAAACATCATTGGTGGCGGGAACTGTTCGATCGGGCGACCAGCTGGCTGCCGCCGTCCAATCTGCAGGCCCGTTCGTTGCAACCCAAGTGTAGGTCTGGGATGGTAGGGCGTAAGCGATGACGCCCTGGTCGCCCCCGCCGCCCGACGACGTATTCGTCACCCCGGCAGGATAGCTCCAGACGTCGGAGGGAATGAAGGATTCTGTCCCCGCCCGGCTGGTCGCTCCGGTCAATGCCAGCAGGAGTCCGATGCCGGCCAGCCACCTCCCGGGGCGCGGGTTTGAGGGGGGATGGTTTTCGCGCCGGGTCCTGGCCAGGTTCACGGCGGGGTGAAGACCGGCAGTGTTTGAAAGTAAGCGGGACGGTAGGATGGATGTTTTTGTTTTCATGATGTTTGGTTCTTATTTACGGCGGTTTTTAGGGAAAGGTGTCCCAGATCAGCTGGGGATTGTTGGTGATGCCTGTGGTCGTGCCATTGTCATAACTGGATTTTTTGAATCGCTGGGCATGGCCGTCCAGGAAGAGGAAATTCGCGCCCAGGTTGTGGTCGTGACCCACTGAGCCGGCGTCGCCGATGGCTGGCAATTGGGCGGTGTCAAACAGCCAGACCACGGCCGCGGGTGCGGCGGGAAGGGAGCCCAGCTTGATGACGGGATGGTCGCGTCCGCCCACCCCGTTGAACCCCTGATTCAGGGCGTAATGGAATAGATTATTTTTCAGCGGGCTCGCGTCACAGGTCCGCGCCGTGGAGGGGCACAGCCAGATCGTGCCGCTGAGGGGAGCCGCCGCGTTGGTCCGCCACGGCATGCCGGCGTAAGGCGGCAGACCCAAGACTTGCGGGAGTTGGATGTACCAAGCCTGATAGGCCGGATTCCCGAGGTCGCTGGCCAAGGGGGTGCCCTTGCCTTCGGGTGGTAATAAATCATGGCTGTCCGTCAGGTAGAGAGAGGTGGCCAGCCCCCATTGTTTCAAATGATTCAAACAGGCCGCCCCCCGAGCCGTCCCCCGGGCTTTATTTAAAGCGGGCAGCAGCAGTGCTGCGAGGATGCTGAGAATCGCGATCACGACCAGCAGCTCCAGTAGCGTGAAAGAGCTGCGAGACCGCCTGGTCCCTTCTGCATCCGCCGCCGTGATCTCCTTCATTCCATTCATAGCCATGGATCAATGGAATCCCTGCGGTTCATCTCTCAACCCACCCTGCCGGAATTCCCCCTTGTTTCGTCCGTCCTGACGCTGAAGGGACTGTCGCATGATTTTTGGCGACGGCAAATGCAGGCTCTGGCCTGCGGTTTTTTGTGAGGCCGCCGCCCCCACTTTTTCGTTGGTTGTCGGGGACCAAAAGGACTACCTTCCCGATTCGCGGGGCGGCGACTCCGTGGACAACACTTTTTATCATGAAACAGATCTGGATATTGCTGGGGGCTGTGGCCATCACCGTGAGCGCGGCAGAGACACCCGCCATCGCGCCTGCCACCAATGCGCCGGCCGCCGCGAAAAGCGAGGCGGCGACGATTCCGGATGCCACGCATAAGCCAGTCTTCACCACCAACACCGTCACCATCTCCGGCCGGCGGGTGCCGTATGCGGCGGAGACGGGCATGCTGCCGATCTTGAAGGCGGATGGGGCGACGCGCGCCTCGGTCTTCTACATCGCCTACACCCGCTTGGATGAAACCAACCCCACGGCCCGGCCGGTGACATTCTGTTTCAATGGCGGCCCCGGCTCCTCCTCCGTCTGGCTGCACCTTGGCGGGTTGGGGCCGCGCCGCGTGATAATGAATCCCGACGGGACCCTGCCGGCGCCGCCCTTTGGATTGGTGGACAATGAGTATTCGTTGCTGGGCGCCAGCGACCTGGTGTTCATCGACCCGGTGGCCACCGGATTCAGCCGGGCGGCCAAGGATGAGAAGCCCGACCAGTTTTTTGGCGATGCGGCTGATCTGGATTCGGTGGGGGAATTTATCCGGCTCTGGACGACGCGGCATGACCGGTGGCTCTCGCCGAAATATCTGTGCGGCGAAAGCTACGGCGTGTTTCGCGCGGCCGGTCTGGCGGATCATCTGCGGTCGCGCTGCGGCATGTATTTGAACGGATTAATGCTGGTCTCTGGAGTGTTGGATTTTGCGACCCTCTGGAACAATCCCGGCAATGATCTGCCCTATCCGCTGCTGCTGCCCGCCTTCACGGCGGCGGCCCATTACCACGGGAAACTGCCCGCCGATCTGCAGCGTGATCTGCCCAGGGCCCTTGCCGAGGCGCGGGCGTTTGCCGCAGGCGATTACACGGCAGCCTTGCAGCAGGGGTCCGCTCTGCCGTCCTCGGAACGCCGGAAAATCATCGCCGCCTTCGCCCGGTTGACCGGCCTGGCGCCGCAGGTTGTGGAGGACAATAACCTGCGTGTGGATCAGGGCGTGTTCCGCAGGCAGCTGCTGCACAGCCAGGGCCTGATCCTCGGCGCCTACGATGCGCGCATCACCGGGCGCGATAATAATCCCGCCGCATCCGGGCCTGATTTTGACCCGTCTGCCGCCGCCACGCTCGGGCCGTTTTCGGCGGCGATGAACGCCTATGTCCGCAGCGAGTTGAAGTTTGAGGATGATCTGCCCTACGAAATCATCGCCGGAGTGCAGCCCTGGAATTACGGCATCCGCAACAGCTACGCCAGCGCGGGCGAAAAGCTCGCTGCCACCATCCACCAGAATCCCTACATGCGCGTGCTGGTGCTCGGGGGGCGGTGCGACCTGGTGTGCCCCGTGGACACGATGCGCTATGCGCTCAGCCACACGCAGCTGGATCCCGCGTACCGCACGAATCTCAGCTTCGCCGAATTTGATTCCGGCCACATGATGTACATCAACCTGCCGGACCTTAAAAAAATGCAGCAGGATTTGGAACGCTTCCTGAAACCTTAAAATCCGGGGAGTCGCGAGGCTCCCGCTCACGGCTGCGGCGTTCCGCTTGACCCTCGACTCCCCGTCCCCGGTTGCTATCCTTTCCGCGTGAGTCTGCTGACCCATCTCTTGTCCGTGTTCGTGGCGACCAATCCGCCCGCCGCCGCCCTCAGCAATGAGATCCAGCAGGCGACCGGCCTCTCGGTGACGGTGCCGGATGCATCTGACCCGGTGAAGCGGGAACTGGATGCGGTGATGATCGAGGACGACGCCGCCCAGGCCGAGGTGGATAAATGGATCCGGGACAACGCTGACTTTTACAAGCAGGGAGGCGGTGTGCCGGACGACGATCTGAACCGCCGCATCCGCGAACGTTTTGCGCCCGTCCGCAAAGACTATGAGGCGTTTCTGCAGCGGCATCCCGGTTATGCGCCGGGTTATCTTGCCTATGGCAGTTTTCTCAATGATATCGGCGAGGAATATGCGGCGTCCCTGCAATATGAGAAATCCCGGCAGCTGGATCCTAAGAATCCGGCGGCCTGGAATAATCTCGCCAATTACTACGGCGAATTCAGCCCGGTCACCAACGCGTTCGCCTATTATGCCCAGGCGATTGAGCTCAATCCCGCCGAGCCGGTCTACTATCAGAATTTCGCTACCACGGTCTACCTGTTTCGCAAGGATGCCCGGGAGTTTTACGGCCTCAGCGAACAGCAGGTCTTCGACAAATCCCTGGGGCTGTACCGTCAGGCAATGAGGCTGGCGCCGGACAACTTCCCGCTCGCGACGGATTATGCGCAGACCTATTACGGGATTCGGCCGCTCCGCACCAACGACGCGCTGACCGCGTGGACAAACACCCTGGCCATCGCGCGCGACGAGGTGGAGCGCGAGGGGGTCTACCTCCACCTCGCGCGCGTTAAGACGGCCATCGGGCGCTACGATGAGGCCCGGGCGCACCTCGCCGCCGTCACGAATGCCTCCCTGGCTGAGATGCAGGCGCGTCTGGTCCGCAGCCTCGCCGACCACGAACATCCCCGGGCTAATCCGCTGCAAGCCCCCACAAATTCAGCCCCGGTTTCCGCCGGTGCGCCCGCTTCTGAAAAGTAGCCCGATTGTCGGGGGAGCCGTTTGCCGGGTGAACCTTGGAAATTGAACTTTGTCTTGGGGTGTCTTGGTGATAAAAATCTTCCGCATGAGTTTCTACGATCGATTAAAATTTGACGCCAACGGCCTCATTCCTGCAATCATCCAGGAACACAAGACCGGCCGCGTGGTGATGATGGCGTGGATGAACCGCGCCTCATTAGAAAGCACCCTCGCCACCGGCAAGACGCATTTCTGGAGCCGGTCCCGCCAGAAATATTGGATGAAGGGCGAGGAGAGCGGCAACACCCAGACCGTGAAAGAGGTCTCCTTCGATTGCGACGGCGACACGCTGCTGATCCAGGTCGAGCAAAACGGCCCCGCCTGTCATGAGGGCTACAATTCCTGTTTCTACCGCTCCGTTGAAGGCAAAGGCGAAACGTTCAAAACCACGGAGGCGCAATTGCTCAAGCCGGAGCAGATGTACTCCAAGAAAGGCTGAAGCCTGAGCGGAGTTGCTCTGGCGTCGCTCTCACTGGTTCACTGGACGCCGGTCACGCGGTGGGTCGGCAGGATCAGCACGGCCCTGAAGTCGTTCACATTGGTGAAGGTGGGCCCGGTGACGATCTGATCCCCCAAGGCTTCAAAGAAGCGTGCGGATTCGTGTCGCGCCAGCAGGGCGCGGGCGTCCAAACCCAGCGCTTGGGCCCGCTCCAGCGTGTCGGGCTGGATCAGAGCGCCCGCGGCATCGCTGGACCCATCGATTCCATCTGTGTCCGCCGCGAGCATCCATACGGCTGGGTCGCCCCGCAGTGTCAGGGCAGCACTCAACAGGCAGGCCCGGTTGCGGCCGCCGCGCGCGCCGGCCGATAAGGTCCGATCTAGCGTGACGGTGGTCTCGCCCCCCGATAGCAGCACGCAGGGCGGCAGGAACGGTTCCTGTCGATGAGCCGCCTGCAGCGCCAGGCCCGCCAGCACGGTGCCCACATCGCGCGCCTCCCCCTCCAGTCGGTCGCTGAGCACATGAGCCGCCAGACCGTGCTGCCGGGCCACCTGCGCGGCCGCTTGCAGCATGTCCTGCGGCGTCGCAATCACGCGGGCCACATCCTGCGCAAAGCGGGGATCGCCCGGCTTGGGAGTTTCCAGTTCGCCCTGCTGCAGCCGCCGCCGCAACTCCTCGGGCAGGGAAATCCGATACCGTTCAATCAGAGCCAGGGCGTCGGCGCAGGTGGTGGCGTCCGGCACCGTGGGGCCGCTGGCAATGTCGGACAACGCATCTCCGGGCACATCCGAGATGGCCAGTGTGACCAGGCGGGCCGGCCGGCAGTGCCGGGCCAGGCGCCCTCCCTTCAAGGCCGACAGGTGACGCCGCACGGTGTTCATCTCAGCAATCGAGGCGCCACAAGTCAGCAGCTGTCGGTTGAGATCCTGTTCGCCCGCCAGAGTCCAGCCGGGCAGGGGGGATGCGAGCAGCGCCGAGCCGCCACCCGACATCAGGGCAATGACCAGATCATCAGGGCCAAGACCCTGCAGTGCCGCCAGCATCTGCTGCGTGGCGTCCCGTCCGGCGGCATCAGGCACCGGATGACCTGCTTCCAAAAGAGTGATGCGATCCGGCGGCGCGTCCCCGGTCTGAGGTGGAATATGGCCTCGGCGCGTGACGACAACGCCGCTCAGGGGCCGGTCGGCAGGCCAGTGCCGTTGAAGGGTGCGGGCCATGGCGGCGCTGGCCTTGCCCGCGCCGAGGACCACGGTGCGGCCCCGGGGCGGCGGAGGCAGGTGAGCGGGCAAGACTTGTGCCGGCTGGGCCCGCGCCACCGCCGCCTCCAGCAGGATCCGCAATAAACGGCCGGGGTGCATCATGCCGGCGCCTGAAGGTGTTCTGCCACCAGAGTCACTAGAGCCTTGGCCAGCCGTTGCTGGGCGGCTTCGCTAGCCCAGGCGACGTGTGGGGTCAGCAGCAGGTGGGGGATGTCCTGCGCCAGCAGGGGGTGGTCCGGCGGCGGAGGCTCCACGTCCAGCACATCGATGGCCGCCCCCGCCAGCCGCCCGGCCCGGAGCGCATCGGCCAGGGCTTGCGCATTCACCACTGCCCCCCTGCCAGTGTTGATCAGCACAGCATCGGCTTTCATCAGACTTAGGTGCTGAGCATTCATTAAATCCCGTGTATCGGGGGTCAGTGGCAGGTGCAGGCTGATGGCATCGGCTTCGGCCAGCACCTCGGCCAGCGGGAGCTCATCTGCAGCCGCCGGCCGGCCGGGGCGCTCCGCGAAGATCACCCGGGCTCCCAATCCTTGCGCCAGCTGCGCCGTGGCCCGGCCGATGCGCCCCCGTCCAACGATGCCCAGAACGGAGCCTCTCACCTCGCGGATCCGGGGACCGT
This sequence comes from uncultured Verrucomicrobia subdivision 3 bacterium, assembly GCA_903835255.1. Lineage (GTDB taxonomy): Bacteria > Verrucomicrobiota > Verrucomicrobiia > Limisphaerales > UBA11358 > UBA11358. The sequence continues at coordinate 39,032 of CAILMI010000021.1, read as the reverse complement.
GCCAGCAGAAAAAGGGCGAGGCCGACCAGCGTCCATCCGTGGCGGCGCGGGCGTGTGTCAGCAAGTGGCGCCGCAGTGCCAGCAGGCTGGCTAGGGTGTGCTCGGCAACCGATTCGGTGCAGTAATCGGGAACGTTGTGCACGCGGATGCCCAGCGCCTGCGCGGCGGACAGGTCCACGTTATCGGTGCCCGCGGCCGCCACCAAGATTCGCTTGAGGTGCGGCGCATCTTGCAGCCGCTCAGCCGTCAGGCGCGCTTTGTTGGTGATGAGGATGTCGGCATCCCGCATCCGTCCAGCTATCTCATCCGGGGCCGTGCGCCCGTAAGCCTGATAGTTCAGTTGACCCAATAACTCTGGCGGGAAAGGCAGGCCGCACGACAGCGTGTCGGCATCTAGAAAGACGACCCGGCAAGGGCGGGTCGTCGGGCAGCCCTTTGATCCGGGAAGATTGTTCATGGCTTGGGTCAATGGTTGGGAAGGGAGACTACAACGCCTGGATTGGGTTCGTAAACTGATAAGAATCCGCCTCGCGATAGCAGGGCCGCGGGACAAGGCTGGCTTTGCCCCGAACTCCGAAATAGGAGTTCGCGCCAGCGTGGCAGGGGCTTCGCGCTGCTGCTGCGATGCCCCCGCCCGGGAGGGCGGAATCGAACGGGAATAAGACACCCGCCTTGCCTGATTGCTTTCCGTCGCCTGACGCTGCGCTCGGCGACGGGGACGCCGCAGCGCGGCATCTCTACCTAGAGTGTTGTGTCTTCCTAGACCCTTGAACCCGAATTCAGAACTATTAACGGCTTGGGCTTCGGAGTTCGGTTTTACCCCAGGGTATCTCAGGTCGGGTTGGATTATTCTGGGTAAGTTTTCTGTGGCTTCCTGCTTTTGTTTTCTATGGGCTTCAGCTAGAAAGGGCGCATGTATTCGCCCACGCTGGATGAATTTTTGAAGCTGGCCGCGCAGGGAAACCTTATTCCCGTCACGCGCCGGCTCCTCGCGGACATTGAAACGCCGCTCTCGGCCTATCGCAAAATCCGAGGTGCCGGCGAATCCTTCCTCTTCGAATCCGTCGAGGGGGGCGAGCATCTGGGCCGCTACTCCTTTGTCGGCTGCAACCCCCGCGCGGTCATCAAGCAGACCGACCGCCGGGTGGAGGTCATCGAGAATGGCCGGGTCGTGGAATCCTTTTCCGTCACCCCCTCGCTCCGCTCCTCGCCTTCGGCAGGGGCGGCCAGACCGGGGGAGGGTCCAGCGGTGGGCGACGGCCTCGAAGTCGTCGAGCGTGTGATGAAGCGCTACCGCGCCGTCGCCCTGCCGGGCCTGCCGCGCTTCACCGGCGGCGCCGTCGGATTCATCGGCTACGAATTCATCCATGATATCGAACCCGTCGTGCCGCGCCCGGAGCACGATGAATTGAAAACGCCCGTGATGTATTTTCTCGTGGCGGACCAGCTGCTGGTTTTCGATCGCGTCGCCCAGACCCTCACCGTGCTGGTCAATGCGATTCTCGATGACGCCGCCTCGCCGGAGGAGGCCTATGAAAATGCGACGAGCGAGATTGACCGCATCATCGCACTCTTGGAACAGCCCAGCGCGCATCAGCCCGCGACGCTGCCGTCGGAAATTCCTCCGGTCGCGTTCGAGTCCAATGTGACGCCGGAGAAGTTTCAGGCCAACGTGATGGCCGCCAAGAAATACATCGCGGCGGGGGACATCATTCAGGTGGTTGGCTCGCAGCGCTTTTCCGCGCCGATTCAGGCGTCGGCCCTCGATATCTATCGCGCGGTGCGTTCGGTCAATCCGTCGCCCTACCTTTTCCTCCTCGAGCTGGAGGGCTTTTCGCTCGTGGGCGCGTCGCCGGAAATCCACGTGCGCTGCGAGGAAAGCCGGATCGAGGTCCGCCCCATCGCCGGCACGCGCCGGCGCGGTAAAAACGAGGCCGAGGACGTCGCCCTGGAAAAGGAGTTGCTCGCCGATCCGAAGGAGCGCGCCGAGCATGTCATGCTCGTGGACTTGGCGCGCAACGACATCGGCCGCGTGTGCGATTTCGGCAGCGTCCAGGTGAAGGAGCTGATGACCGTGGAGCGTTACAGCCACGTCATGCACATCGTGACGCGCGTCGAGGGGCGCCTGGCGGCCGGCAAGACGACCTATGACCTGATGCGCGCGACCTTCCCGGCCGGCACCGTGAGCGGCGCGCCGAAAATCCGCGCCATGCAGATCATTGCCGGGCTGGAGCAGACGGCGCGCGGTCCTTATGCGGGCTGCGTGGGGTATTTTTCCTTTAACGGCAATCTCGACACCTGCATCACCATCCGGACCGCGCTCATCAAAGACGGCATGGCGTACGTGCAGGCCGGCGGCGGCTGGGTGAATGACTCCACGCCTGAGGCCGAGTTCCAGGAGACAGTCAACAAATCCATGGCCCTGCGCAAAGCCGTGGCGCTGGCGGAAAGTTTTACCCGGGCGTGAGTGCGCCGGCAATTCAGCGACAGGCCTGTGAAAAATAATCCGACGGATTCCGCCATGAGCGAGGCGGCGTGCGACCAGTGCGGCTGTTTCGGCGCACTGGAAATAGGGGATCACTGGCTTTGTTCGGACTGCGTGACGCTGGCCGGCAGCGCCTGCGCCGGTTCGGTGGCGGACGAATAACTTTCATTTGCGGTCAGGACGGTTGTGAGTAGGTTGCATCCGGCAAGGATCTTTATGCAACACTGGCATTTCATCACGGGGGTCGGAATTTTCTTCACGATGGCGGTGAATGCCGCCCAGGTTGGATTGATCACCATCGAGGGCGCCATCGGTCCGGCCACGGCCAGCTACGTCTCCCGCGCGATCGATCGCGCGAGTGCCCGGCATGACGAATGCCTCATCCTCCAATTGAATACCCCCGGCGGACTGCTGGCTTCCGCGGACGACATCAAGCAGTCGTTCTATGCGTCGCGGGTGCCGGTGGTGGTTTTTGTCTCGCCCACCGGCGCCGCCGCCACCAGCGCGGGAACCTTCATCACCTTGGCGGCGGACATCGCGGCCATGGCGCCCCACACCCGGATTGGTGCGGCTCACCCGGTGGGGCCCACTGGGGAAGGCGACACCAACAGCGTCCTGTGGTCCAAGGCGGAAAATGACACGGCCGCCGATATTAAAAATATTGCCGAGAAACGCGGGCGCAACGCCGAGTGGGCCGTGTCCGCCGTCCGCCGCAGTGACTCCATCACCTCGGAGGAGGCCCTGCGACTGAATGTCATCGACCTGATTGCCGAGAACCTTCCGGATCTGCTCCGTCAGCTGGACGGGCGCGAGGTAGGCGGCAAAACGCTTCATACGGCACAGGCTGGAATCGCGGAGATTCCGCGGATCGCGAGCGAGAAGGTTTTTCAGCGGCTCTGGCGGCCGGAAGTGATGATGCTGCTGATGCTTGTCGCCATCTACGGCATCATCGGCGAGCTGAGCAGTCCGGGTGCGATTCTTCCCGGCGTGGTGGGTTCTATCGCGCTCCTCCTCGTTTTGTACATGGCGGCTATCCTGCCAGTGAACCTCGCGGGGCTGGCCCTGCTCGGGCTGGCGGTCGCGCTGTTCGCCGTGGATGTCTTCGCGCCCACGCACGGTATTCTGACCGCAGGCGGCGCGGTGTCGTTTTTTCTCGGCCTGCTGATGTTGTTCAATCGGGCCGGGCCGGGCTTCGGTTTGTCGCTGCAGTGGATCCTGCCGGCCACGCTGCTCACGGCGCTGTTTTTTGTTTTCGTCGTCGGCAAGGGCGTCCGCGCCCAATTCAGACCCGTCCAGTCCGGCGCTGAAACCATGATCGGCCAGACGGTGCCCGCGCTTTCGCGCATTGACATGCAGGGCGGGTGGGTGTTTATCGAAGGCGAACAGTGGAATGCCGTCAGCGCCATGCCGGTCCAAGCCGGGCAGCCGGTGGAAATCATCGGAAGGGAAGGGCTGGCCTTGAAAGTGAAACCCAAAACCGACTAACCTTAAAAATCATGAACGAACCCATCAGCCTGCTCACAAAATTATTCGGCGCCCTCGGCTCCTCCGTGGTGGTCCTGGTCGTGCTGGCCATTTTCGTCCTGCCCCAGGCCGTCCGGATTCTGCGCGAATACGAGCGCGGCGTGATCTTCCGGCTCGGCAAATTGCAGGGCGCCAAGGGCCCCGGCCTGATTTTTTTGATCCCCATCGTGGACAAGATGGTCCGCATGGATTTGCGCGTCGTGACCATCGACGTGCCCAAGCAGGAGGTCATGACCAAGGACAACGTGCCGGCCACGGTGGACGCGGTGATTTATTTCCGGGTGGTGGATCCGAACGCGGCGGTGGTCAAGGTGGAGAACTATTGGAAGGCCACCTCGCTGATCGCGCAGACGACCCTGCGCAGCGTGCTGGGCCAGTCGCCGCTGGACGACCTGCTGGCGCAGCGCGACATCATCAACCAGAAATTGCAGGAGATCATCGACAAGCAGACTGAGCCGTGGGGCATCAAAGTCACCGCGGTGGAGGTGAAGGATGTGGCGCTGCCCGACAGCATGAAGCGCGCGATGGCCAAGCAGGCCGAGGCCGAACGCGAGCGCCGCGCGAAAGTTGTGAACGCGGAAGGCGAATTTCAGGCCGCCGAAAAAATGGTGCAGGCCGCCGCGCTGATCGCCAAGGAGCCGATTGCCCTGCAATTGCGCTATCTCCAGACCATGCGCGAGATGGCCAGCGAGCACAACACCACCACCTTCCTTCCCCTGCCAATCGACCTGTTCAGCGCGTTTTTGAAGAAGTGAAATAAGCAGGTGTTCAGATGATTCTCTTGAACATCGGCCTATTGTCAGTCTTGTTGGCGGGTTCTTGGTGGCTGACCGGGTTTGACACGACGGCCAGTGGCGAAAGCCGGCGGCCGCATTTTGTGTCCCGTCTCCTCCGCTGCGCGGCCATCGTCTGGCTGGCGGGAGTGTTTCTCTGGTACATTGAGCTGAAAGATGGCGGGCAGGGCGGGGTGGCGCTGCTGCTGATCATCCCGCCCTCGCTGGCGCTGCTGTTGCGCAGCAGTCTTGCGGAAGTGATGGCGCGCGGGGTTCTCCGGCTGGTGGACCCCGCACTTTGTGACACCCGCCCGTTTGACCCCGGAAAAAGCCAGCGCTGTATAGATGCCGTCGCGCATCTGGTCCGCAGTGGCCGTCGGGACGAGGCTGTCAATTTGTGCCGGGAATTCGAGCAGTCCGGCGATGTGGACAGCATCACGGTGGAGAGGACGTTGGAGTTTCTCGGAGTGAAGCAGGAAAAACCCGCGGCTTCCAGTCCGCTGACGCAGGCGTCGCGGTTTCGGTCACAGGAGAAATATTACGAGGCGGAACAGTTGCTTAAGGCGCTGTTGGTGAAAAATCCGGCGCACATCGATGCCGCGATGTTGCTGATGCGGCTTTATGCGGAGAACCTGCGGCAGCCGGAGCGCGCCCGTGAAGTCCTTTGCCGGCTGGAGCAGCAGCCCCATATCCCCGCCAGTCATGTCGACTTTGCGCGTCACTCTATTGATGAATGGGCTGTGCCTAAACCCGCTGTGAGGGTTGCCGCCCTCGTTTCGGAATCCGTTGAGGCGCTGGTCGCCTCCGGTCGTTTTGGTAGCGCCGTTGAAATGCTGGAGCAGAAAATCGGCGAACGGCCCGGGGATTTCGAGGCCTGGTTGCAATTGGCCGAGATTCATGGACGGCATTGCCATAACATGCCCCGTGCTTTAAAGATCCTCCGGCAGATTGAATTGAGTCCGGACTTCAGCCGTGCGCAGTTTTTATTAGCGGAAGCCCGATTCAAAACATGGCGTGAAACTGCAGAACATGTTAAATAGAACCTCGCTTACAACTTATGCCCCTTTACGAATACGAACTGTGCGAAGGCGACTGCAAGGTCTGCGGTGGAAAATTTACCCTCAACCGTCCGCTGTCGGCCAAGCCCCTCACGAACTGCCCCGCGTGCAAGAAGCCGGTGCGCAAAATCCTTTCTAGTTTCAGTTCGCCGCACAAACTCAAGCCCCTCTCCATCTCGGATGCCAAGAAGTCCGGATTCCAAGTCTATAAACGGCTCGGCAAAGGCGAGTACGAGCGGCAGTGAATCCGACCGAGAGTGGGCGGGGCGTCGGGTAACCTGCGCAGTCAATCCCGGAAATTCACAAATTGGACCGACACGGTGAATTCATGGGTCGACACCGCGCCGATGACGGCTTGCAGCTCGTCCCGGCTCTTGCCATTCACGCGCACCTCGTCGCCCTGAATTTGGGTGGTCACCTTGAACTTGCTGTCGCGGATGAAGCCCGCGATCTCCTTGGCCACCGCGCTTTCGATGCCGTTCTTGATTTTGATGCTCTGGCGCGCATGGCCGAGCGGGGAGATGTCCGGGTCGCACTGCTCCACACTTTTCATGCTGATCCCGCGTTTGGCCAGCTTGCCGATGAGGATCTCGTTGAGGGTGGCGACCTTGAACGCGTTGTCGGCGGAGAGTTTGATCTCGGTCTTCTCGAGCGTGATTTCCCATTTGCTCCCCTTGAAATCAAACCGGTTGGCCAGTTCTTTTTTGGCCTGGTTGACCGCGTTCTCGATCTCCATGGAGTTGACCTGCGAAACAATATCGAATGAAGGCATGAGGCCAGACTAGGAAATCCGGTGCGGAAGGAAAAGGGAATTCACTGGGGCCCCACCGGCCTTTAACCCGACTTCCGAAGTGGGCCCAGCTCTTGCGGCCCTTCGAAGGGATAAAGCCGCGCCTCCTCTCCCCGCCCTCTCCTCCATTTCATGGAAGAGAGGGAGTGGTAGTCGAACCGCGCCGCTTCATTTCCAGCTCCACTTCAGAATGGAGTTTGAAATGAACCTCTTGAAGCCGCCGAACGAAGCAGGCCATGCTCTCGCGCAGGTCCTCCCCCTCGCGAGGGCCGGGAGAGGGGCCGCAAATTTCTATTTCGGAGTTCGGATTTAAATTGCAGATTGAATTAGGCCTCCGCTTTTGGGAGTTTTCATGGAGCCCAACCCATTGTGCCCAACCTCAAATGAGCGAAATTAAGTCCAACGCTGACATTGCCCCCTGCCTCGCAGTGGTCATGCCGGTTTATAACGAGGCGGCAACGGTGGCCGACGTCATCTCCATCGTCCTGGCCCAGCGACCCCTGCTCCAGCTCATCATCGTGGACGACGCGTCCACCGATGGGACGTGGGAAAAGCTGCGGGCCGTTGCCGGCGGGGATGCGCGAGTGACGCGGGTGCGGCACGAGGTGAATCAGGGCAAGGGCGCGGCCCTGCGCACCGGCATGGCGCTCGCCACCGCCCCCCTTGTCGTCATCCAGGACGCTGATCTGGAATATGACCCGGCGGAATATTTCCGGCTGCTGATCCCGGTCTTGTCCGGCAGGGCGGATGTGGTTTTCGGGTCGCGTTTTTTGAGCAGTCCCGGCGGCCATCGCGTCCTCTATTACTGGCATTCCGTGGGCAACCGCTGGCTGACGACGTTTTCCAACATGGCCACTGGATTGAACCTGACCGACATGGAAACCTGCTACAAAGTGTTCCGGCGCGAGGTGATCCAAAAAATCATCATTGAAGAAAACCGTTTTGGTTTCGAGCCGGAAATCACTGCCAAAGTGGCGCGACTGAAAGTCCGCATCTATGAGGTGGCAGTCTCTTATTATGGCCGGACCTATGCCGAAGGTAAAAAAATAGGCTGGCGCGACGGGGTCCGCGCACTCTGGTGCATTGTGAAATACAACTTCCTCTCTCGCCCATGAGCGGAATCCCCAATGCCGCCGCGCACACGAACGATTTCGAGTTTGCTGCCTTGAGTGAGGCGGAAAACTATCGCCATGCGTTGCTGCGCGCGTTTGCCCTCCATTTGCGCGGATCCACCTTGGAAGTCGGTGCCGGCATCGGACAGGTGACCTCACTGCTGGCTCAAAATCCTGCGATCACGCGGCTGGTCTCCCTGGAGCCGAACCCGCGCTTCTGCTCCCGGTTCCGCGCCTCATTTCCGGACCTCCGCCTCGTTCAGGGCACCATTGACGATCTGCCGGGGGGCGAGGCGTGGAATGCGATTTTGAGCATCAACGTTCTGGAACATATTGAGGAGGACGAGCGCGAGCTAGCGGCTTATCGGGAGAAGCTGGCGCATGAAAAAGGCGCCCTCTGTCTTTTTGTCCCCGCCCGGCCTGAGATTTATGCGCCCATTGATCGGGACTTTGGTCATTTCCGGCGCTACACCCGGCCGGAGTTGCGCCAGAAACTGGAGCGCACCGGCTTTGAAATCCAGCAGCTGCGTTATTACAATCTCGCCGGTTACTTTGCTTGGTGGTTGTCTTTTTGTGTTCTGAAGCAACGCGGCTTTCATGTGCGGGCCGTCCGCTGGTTCGACCGGATCGTATTTCCGTTGACGAACGGTCTGGAGGTGAAAGTCTGCCCGCCGCCCATCGGTCAAAGCTTGCTGGCCATTGCCCGTGTGAAGTGAAGGATGGAGGCCCACGCCCTTGTCGTCTTGAAATGATTCTCCGATAGGGTAAATACGCTGATAATCTTTAAGGTGGCTTCGGAGAACCTTTTGACTTCATTGGTTTTTTTTCTAAACTAGGCGGAAAATTGTATGCCGACTTATTATCTTGCCTGTGACCTTGGAGCCGACAGCGGGCGCCTCATTCTGGGAACACTCGATGGGGGCAAAATCTCCCTCGAAGAACTCCATCGTTTTCCCACCGGCGCCACCAAGGTAGCGGGCGCACTGCACTGGGAATTCGACCGGCTCCTGAATGAACTCAAGACCGGCCTTAAAAAAGCCGCCGCCCGCAATCTGCCTATCGCCAGCATCAGCACCGATTCCTGGGGGGTGGATTATGTGCTTTATGACGAACGCGGCCTGCCCCTGTCGCCCGTCTGGCATTACCGCGATGCCCGCACCGCTAACGGCGTGGAGATCGTCAAGGGCAAGATGGACTGGTCGCAGATTTACAGCGAGACCGGTATTCAGTTCATGGCGTTGAACACCCTGTACCAGATCGCCACCGAGCCCGCCGAACGCCTTGCCCAGACGAAACACCTCCTGCTGATTGCGGACGCCTTCAACTTTTTTTGCTCCGGCATGGCCCGCAACGAGGTCTCCCTTGCCAGCACGACCCAGCTTTATAATCCCACGACCCAGACGTGGTCCAAGAAGCTTTTCACCGCGCTTGGCCTGGATGAGGCGCTGTTCGCTCCCCTGTGCGCGAGCGGCACGCGGCTGGGACCGTTGAAAAAAAATCTGTCGACCGAAACCGGCTTGCCGCCGATCGAGGTCATCGCCACCTGTTCCCACGACACCGCCGCCGCCGTCGCTGCCGTTCCCGCCCGAGCCGGGAATTGGGCCTACTTGAGCTCCGGCACCTGGTCGCTCATGGGCGTCGAATCCTCCGCCCCCGTCATCACGGAGCAGTCCCGCATGCTCGGTTTCACCAATGAAATCGGCTATGGCAACAGCGTCCGCCTGCTTAAGAACATCATCGGCCTCTGGCTGATTCAGGAATGCCGTCGCCATTGGGTCAAGGCAGGCAACCCCATGGACTTTGCCGAACTTGAGCGGCAGGCGGCCGCGGCCCCCCCGTTCGTGTCGCTCATCAATCCGGACGACGCGCGCTTCCTGAGCCCCGATGACATGCCGGATAAGATCGCCGACTTCTGCCGCGAGACCGGTCAGCCCGTCCCCTCCGACATTGCCGCCTGCGTGCGCTGCATCTACGAAAGCCTCGCGTTGTTTTATCGCGTCACGCTGCGAAAACTCGAGCGGCTCACCGGCAAAAAAATCGAACACATGCACATCGTCGGCGGCGGAAGCCAGGCGGAGCTGCTGAATCAATTCGCCGCCAATGCTCTGAAAATCCCCGTCGTAGCCGGGCCCACCGAATGCGCCGCGCTCGGCAACATCCTCGTTCAGGCCATCGCCTTGGGACACGTTGAATCGCACGCCGCCGCCCGCGAAATCGTGCGGGATTCTTTCGAGCTTAAAATGTTCGCGCCGCAGGATCCCGCGGAATGGGACGCCGCCGCCCGGCGTTTCGAGAAACTGTTGAGTTAACGAAAGCTCTCTCTGAACCGGGGATTCGGAGCTGGGCCTTCAAGATACGGTCTGCCGCGCGCCAATTTGGGATGCATTTTGGATGGATTTGTGGCGGGTTTTTGCGACACTGCCTCCCAGATGAAGCCGATCATTAAATTATTGCTCGAGGGCGGCAGCCTCAATACTTCCCAGATGGCTCAGGTGCTGAAGCTGTCCGAGGCGGATGTGAACCGCCAGATTGAGGAGCTGAAACAGCAGCGCGTGCTGCTGGGGTTCCGCCCGGTGCTGAACCTTTCGCATGAGGACAGCGGGGTCGTGCGCGCCGTCATCGAAGTGCGCATCACGCCCGAGCGGGGCGGCGGCTTCAACCGCCTGGCCGAGCGCATCAGCAAGTTCGACGAGGTGGAATCCTGCTTCCTCATGTCCGGCGGCTATGACCTGCTGGTGTTCGTCAGCGGCGCGAGCCTGCAAAAGGTCGCGGCGTTCGTCTCGGAAAAACTTTCCACCATCGAGGGCGTGCTCTCCACCGCCACGCATTTCATGCTGCGCTCCTACAAGGAACACGGCTTCCTGCTCGGCGGCAAAGTCGAGGAAACGGAGCGCCTCAAGGTCGCGCCGTGAGTGGGTGAAAATGATTCGATTGCCCTCTCTAAAACCCGTATTTCTGATTAATCCATTTTGGTATCCATACAATCTTTCAGTTTGAAGCATTGATCCTTTAACCTCATGGACTCCTCGCGTTACATCGCCCAGCACGTCGTCAACCTGCCCAAGTCAGGCATCCGCGATTAATTATGGCGAATTCGTCACAATTGAACGGCAAGAGGAAGTTTTTAAACCTCTCGAATTCGACAGGATTAAATGACCACAGCTGAAGCTCAGTAACGAAACCATGAGCAAACCGAAAAAGAATGTGATCGAAGTCCAAGGCACGGCCATCACGATTGTGTCCGCGCGGCAGGACGACTTCATCAGCCTGACGGACATTGCGCGCCACAAGGACAGTGAACGGACGGATTACCTTATCCAGAACTGGTTGCGAAACCGGAATACAATCGAGTTTCTAGGGGTTTGGGAGCGGCTGAACAATCCGGATTTTAATCCCATCGAATTCGATGGGATTAAAAAACAGGCCGGGCTGAATAGTTTTATCCTGACGGCCAAACGCTGGATTGAGGCGACCCGTGCAGTCGGGCTGGTTTCCAGCACGGGTCGTTACGGCGGCACGTTTGCGCACAAGGACATCGCGTTTGAATTCGCCTCGTGGATTTCCGTCGAGTTCCGGCTTTACCTTATCAAGGAATTCCAGCGGCTCAAGGAGGACGAAAACCGACGGCTCTCGCTCGCGTGGAATCTCAATCGCACCTTGTCCAAGCTGAATTATCGCATCCACACCGACGCCGTGAAGGCACACTTGATTCCGGCGGCGGTCACGCTGGCGCAGGCGGCTATCACATACGCGACCGAGGCGGATTTGCTGAACGTCGCACTCTTCGGTAACACGGCGAAACAATGGCGCGACGCCAATCCCAAGTTGGAGGGAAATGTTCGTGACTACGCGAGCGTCGAACAGTTGCTGGTGCTCGCGAATATGGAAGGCATGAACGCGGAGTTCATTCACATGGGTTTGCCGCAGGGCGAACGGTTGAAGCGGCTGAACCAAATTGCCATTCGCCAGATGCAAGTTTTGACTTCATTCAATTTGAAATCATTGCCGGGTGCGAAGAAGGATTAAATTCGAATGGATGCACCACCCAGCACCACCCAATTCGTTTGCTGAAAACAGTGGAGCCTTTTATTCTTTTAAAAATGGACCAGTCACGCTACATCGCCCAGCACGTTGTCAACCTGCCCAAGTCAGGCATCCGCGATTTTTTTGACATCGTCGCCAAGATGAAGGACGCGATCTCGCTCGGCGTCGGCGAACCGGATTTCGACACGCCCTGGCACATCCGCGAGGCCGGCATCTACGCCATCGAAAAAGGCAAGACGCACTACACCTCCAACCTCGGCTTGATCGAGCTGCGCCGCGCGATCTGCGATTACGTCGGCAAAAATTTCAACGTCAGCTACGCGCCGGAAAACGAAGTCATCATCACCGTCGGCGTCAGCGAAGGCCTCGACCTGGCCTGCCGCGCGCTCATCAATCCTGGCGATAAGGTCCTGTATCACCAGCCGTGCTACGTCAGCTATTCGCCGAGCATCACGCTGGCCCACGGCATTCCCGTGCCCGTTCCGACGTTCGCCAGGGACGGGTTTGCGCTGACCGTGGACGCGCTCCGGGCCGCGTGGCAGCCGGGCTGCAAGATTCTGATGCTCAACCTGCCGTGCAATCCCACCGGCGGCACCTGCGACCGCGCGCAGGTCGAGGCCATCGCGAAGTTCGCGGTGGAAAAAGACCTCATCGTTTTGAGCGATGAAATCTATTCCGAGCTGACGTTCGAGGGCGTGCACACCAGCATCGCCAGCCTGCCCGGCATGAAGGAGCGCACGATTTTTCTGCACGGATTTTCCAAGGCGTTTTCGATGACCGGCTGGCGCATCGGCTACGCCTGCGGCCCGGCGACGCTCATCGAAGCGATGATGAAGGTGCATCAATACTCGATGCTCTGTGCGTCTATCATCGCTCAGGAAGCGGCCATTGAAGCGCTGGTGCGCGGCGAGGACGCGATGAAAAAGATGCGCGACCAGTATCATCGCCGCCGCGACTTCATCGTGCGCCGGTTCAATGAAATCGGCTTTAAATGCCATCTGCCGCGCGGCTCGTTCTACGCGTTCCCCGACATCAGCAAGACGGGCATGAACGAAAAGGATTTCGCCATCGGTTTGTTGCAAGCGACCAAGGTTGCAATTGTTCCCGGCACGGCGTTTGGTGACGGCGGCAAGGGTTTTTGTCGGGCGTGCTTCGCCACGAGCTACGAGCAGCTCATCGAGGCGAGCAACCGAATTGAGCAGCACGTGCAGTCTCTCGGAAACAAGACCTAGCCTACCTCACTCCCCCGGATGTGTCGCTTGGGCGGTATTTTCCCCTTTGAGGGTATCTGGCCGAGCCGACGGAGGCTGCCGCTGCAGATTCCTCTTTCATGTTTTGCAAATCAGGTGTCGCCGCAAACAAGGTTGATAGTCTCCGCAGGATTATTTAGACTGGCACCGCCCGTCGAACGCATTAGCCAACCAAATAAAAAATCATGCAAAAATTTCTGGCCCCGATTCAACACGCGCGCGGAATCTCTCTCATCGCCGCGGCAACCACTCTTTTCCTGACCGTTTTCCTGACCGGCTGCGACAAGCCCGCCTCCACTCCGGGTGCCGCAACCGGACCCATCAAGGTGGGGGAGTTTGCCTCGATGACAGGCAGTGAAGCCACTTTCGGCCAGTCATCGCACGAGGGCACGCTGCTGGCCGTGGATCATCTCAATGCCGCGGGCGGCGTGCTGGGGCGGAAAATGGAGCTGCTCATGGAAGACGATCAGTCGCAGGCCGGCCAGCCGGCTACCGTCGTCCGCAAACTGATCGCGCGGGACGGGGTGGTGGCCGTGCTGGGCGAGGTCGCCTCTTCCCGCTCGCTCGAGGCCGCCCCCATCTGTCAGCAGAGCCAGATCCCGATGATTTCCCCTTCGTCCACTAATCCGAAGGTCACGGCGGTCGGGGATTATATCTTCCGCGTTTGTTTCATTGACCCGTTCCAGGGCACCGTCATGGCAAACTTTGCGCGGCACACGCTGCACCTGAAAAAGGTGGCGGTGTTGACGGATGTGAAAAGCGATTACAGCCTGGGCCTTGCGAAGTTTTTCAAGGAGGGGTTTATTGCCGACGGCGGAGCCATTGTTGCGGAACAGAATTACAGCAGCGGCGACAAGGATTTTAGCGCGCAGTTGACAGCCCTCAAGGCAGTGAATCCCGATGGCATTTTTGTTCCGGGCTATTACACGGAAGTGGGGTTGATTGCGTTGCAGGCCAGGCAGCTGGGCCTGAATGTGCCGCTGTTGGGCGGCGACGGCTGGGAATCCTCCTCGCTGATACCCATTGGCGGCGTTTCGCTGGAGGGCAGTTATTTTTCCACCCATTATTCGCCAGAGGACACCTCGGCGGCGGTGCAGGATTTTGTGAAGGCTTTCCGCGCCAAATACAATGAGACCCCCAATGCCATGGCGGCGCTCGGCTATGACTCAGCGATGATTCTGGCGGACGCCATGAAGCGTGCCGGCACAACCGACGGGGCGAAAGTCCGCGACGCCCTGGCGGCCACAAAAGATTTTCAGGGTGTGACCGGCAAGATTACCATGGACGCGGACCGCAACGCGTCCAAGCCCGCGGTGATTCTGGCTATCCGGGACGGCCAGTTCAAATACGTCGAGACCGTTTCGCCGTGACCGAATTACTCCAGCAGCTGATCAACGGGCTCGCTCTCGGGTCCATCCTGGCGCTCATTGCCCTCGGCTACACGATGGTTTACGGGATCCTGCGGTTCATCAATTTTGCGCACGGCGACCTCTTTATGCTGGGCGCCTTTGCCGGGTTTTATATTTCCCCCGCCGTTGCGGCCGTGTTGCCGGGCCCCTCGCTCGGGAGCGGCCTCGTCGTCCTCGGCCTCGCTATGCTAATCTGCGCCGTGCTGGGCGTTGTGATTGAACGGGTCGCCTACCGTCCGCTGCGCCGCCGCCCTAAGCTGACCGTCCTGATCACTGCGATTGGGATTTCTCTTTTTCTGGAAAACACCGGCCAGCTGGTATTTGGCGCCACCCCAAAAAAATTTCCCGAAATTATCCCTGTCTATCCTGTTTTGAAGTTTGGCGGCCTGAGCATCACGAGCAGTCAGCTCATCGTGCTGGGCGTGACTCTGCTGCTGCTGGTTGCGTTGCGGCACATTGTGCTCAAGACCCGGATGGGGATGGCCATGCGCGCCCTGGCGTTCAATCCCGAGGCGGCGGCGCTGATGGGAATTAACACTGATTGGATTGTCTCTTTCACCTTCGGCCTCGGCTCAGCGCTGGCGGCCGCGGCGGGGATTTTATTCGCCATCGTCTACCCCTCCATTGATCCGCTCATGGGAATTCTGCCCGGCCTCAAGGCGTTCGTCGCGGCGGTGCTGGGCGGCATCGGCAATCTGCCGGGCGCGGCGCTCGGAGGCATCCTCATCGGTGTCACTGAGACCTTGGTGGCCGGCTACCTTTCTTCCACCTATCGCGACGCTATTGCATTTGGCATTCTGATTGTGATTCTGCTGGTGAAGCCGTCTGGGCTGCTCGGAAAAAAAGAAATCGAGAAAGTGTGAATATTCGTCACGCCAAAACATTTTTGCTCGGCGCCCTCGCCCTGGGCTTTCTGGTTTCAGTGGCCGCCAGCCATTTCAATTCCTACTGGCTGTTCATCACCTATGACATCGCCATCAATGTCATCCTCGCCGTCAGCCTGAACCTCATCAACGGTTATACCGGCCAGTTTTCGCTGGGTCATGCCGGTTTCATGGCCGTGGGCGCCTACACCGCCGCCGTCATCACCAACCAATTCGGGGACCTGAATCCCTTTGCCGCCGGGGCGGTTTTCTCCGGCGCATTGCTGGCAGGGGGCGCTCTCGCGGCCGGCGCCGGGCTGCTGGTCGGCATCCCCACTCTTCGCCTCCGCGGCGATTATCTGGCCATCGTCACCCTCGGCTTCGGCGAAATCATCCGCGTCATTTTTCAGAACATGCAGGGGGTCGGCGGCGCCCGCGGCTTGAGCGTGGCGCATGGCTGGACGGATTTTTTCTGGGCCTTCGGCGCCGCCGCCGCCGCGGTTTACGTCGTCGCCGCCCTTGTCCATTCCACTTACGGCCGCGGCTTCCTCGCCGTGCGCGATGACGAGGTGGCCGCCTCGGCCATGGGCATCAACCCGGTCCGCTACAAGGTCACCGCCTTCGTAGTCGGCGCCTTTTTTGCCGGCGTCGCCGGCGGACTTTACGCGCATTCCAAGCAGTTCATCACGCCCGGCGGATTCAATTTCATGCAGTCTGTCTCCATCGTAGTTATGGTCATCCTGGGAGGCATGGGCAACACCGTCGGCGTCATCCTCGCCGCCGTGCTGCTCACGCTGCTGCCGGAATTCCTCCGCCCCATCGCCGAATATCGCATGATCCTTTACTCCCTCCTCCTAGTCGTGCTGATGCTCGCGCGGCCGCAGGGGCTCTTCACCTTCAGAAAACAGGGGGATGCTAAATGAACCCCGCCCGCCCCGGTGCGGAGAAGTTTGATTCTCCCTTGCTTCAGCTCGACAAAGCCACTCTCCGCTTCGGCGGACTCGCCGCGGTGTCGGATTTGGACCTGTCCCTCGGGCGCAACGAACTCGTCGGCCTTATCGGGCCCAATGGCGCGGGCAAGACCAGCGCGTTCAATCTCATCACCGGTGTCTACCCGCCGTCCGGCGGCAGCATTCTCTTTGACGGCCGTCCGATGGCGAATCGCAAGCCCCACCAGATTGCCCGGGCCGGCATTGCGCGGACCTTTCAAAATATCCGGCTGTTCGCCTCGATGACCGTTTTCGACAATGTGCGCACCGCCGCTCGGCTGCACTGTCCGCGCGGCGTCCGGAATGCTCTCTGGCGCGGACGCTCCTTCCGTGATGGAGAAAAAGAGATCTCCGGCCAGGTCATGGAGCTGCTGGAAATTTTCCAGCTCGGGAAATTCCACGCGGCGGCGGCGACGAGCTTGAGCTATGGCGACCAGCGGCGCTTGGAAATCATCCGCGCGCTGGCCACAAAACCTAAATTACTCCTTCTCGATGAGCCTGCCGCCGGCATGAACGCGACAGAAAAGGCGGAACTCATGCGGCTCATCCAATTCATCAAGGACCGGTTTCAGGTTTCGATTTTGCTGGTCGAACATGACATGAAGGTCGTGATGGGCATCTGCGAGCGCATCGTCGTTTTGGATTACGGTATGAAAATCGCGGAAGGCACGCCGGCCGAAATCCGCGCGCATCCCAAGGTGATTGAGGCGTATCTGGGGGATTGAAAACTCATGCTGGAAATCAAAAATCTTCAAGTGAGCTACGGCGCCATTCCCGCGCTGCACGGGATTTCCCTGTCCGTGAAGGCGGGTAGCATCGTCACGCTCATCGGCGCGAACGGCGCGGGCAAGACGACGGCGCTCAAGGCAATTTCCGGTTTGCTGAAGCCCAAGACGGGGGAGATTTTATACGAGGGCAAAAACATCGCCGGCCTGCCCCCGCACCACATCGTGAAGCTCGGCCTTTCGCACGTGCCCGAAGGCCGGATGATCTTCACAAATCTCACCGTGCTGGAAAATCTCCAGCTCGGCGCCTACCTGGAAAAGGACCGGCGCGTCATCCGGCGGGAATTGGAACACGTCTTCGGTCTGTTCCCCCGGCTCCAGGAACGCCAGCCGCAGCTGGCCGGAACGCTTTCCGGAGGCGAGCAGCAGATGCTGGCGATTGGCCGCGCGCTCATGGGGCGGCCCCGATTGCTGCTCCTGGACGAGCCGTCGCTCGGCCTCGCGCCGCTGCTGATTAAAACCATTTTCGAGAAAATTGTGGAGATCAACCGGGAGCAGGGGCTGACGGTGCTGCTGGTCGAACAAAACGCCAATCTGGCCCTGGAGATTTCCCATTTTGGCTACGTCCTGGAGACCGGCCGCATCGCCCTGTCCGGCGAGTCCGCTAGCCTGCGCCAGAATCCCCAGGTGCAGAGCGCGTATCTCGGCGGCTAGGGAATCCCGCCCGCTCGACAAATCGCGCGGCCCGGTTAAGTTGGAACCGGAATGAAAGGGGAGGCTATCTATCTTTATGCGTTTGATGTGGCGAATGAAATCGTCACCTCGCGCGTGCAGCAAATCCTGTCGGAAAAGCCCTTCCCTTTTGAAATCCGCATGGACCGGACGCTCCCCAAGGACATGCCGCTCTACCGTCCGCTCGCCATCGAGCCGCCCCCTCTGCCCGACAGACTGTCCGGCGCCCCTGTCCGCCTGTTGATCCGCATTTATGACGTGGGGGTTGTCACGGTGATGATGCGGGTGGCGTTTGAGGTGGAGACGCTGTCGGAGCTGATGCGGTTTCATAATCCCCGGCTGGACAACGGGGTCATGCTCGACACGGCCGCAGCGAGATTGTGCGCGGAGGTCTGCGGCAACCTTCAGGATTCCATCGTGGGGCGCACGGAATTCCCTCCGCCGGAAGCCTACACCGTGTTTTGCCTCACCGATCTGGACGGGGTCCGGGAGACGGATGCCTGGCTCGTCGGACAGGGGCGGGCGGTGGCCGGGTTGCTCACGGAAACGCCGGCGGAAAAACTGAGCGCCGGGCAGGTGGCCGAGGTGCTGCGCATCCAGCGCTCCTTCGAAAACACGGACCTGGTGGTGATTGACTGGGACGCCGCGCTGGTGGTGGATGTGACGGGCTACGTGGACGACGTGCTGTACGCGTTGGAGTTGGCGAACCTGCAGCTTGAGGAATTCCGCATGATGGACCAGCAGCTGGACCAGTATCTCGACCGCGCCTACGAGGATTTGGGGCGCCGGCCGGTCCCCTTGTTCGGCGCGGCCAACAAAGTCCTCCGCCAGCTGCGCCGTTTTCGGGTGGATGTGGCGAAGCTCGCCGACGAGGTCACGCACATCACGAAGTTTTTTGGTGACTGGTATTTGGCCCGCGTCTATCTCGGCGCCCGCGACCGTTTTTATCTCGACCAATGGCGGGCCAGCGTGGAGCAGCGCCTCGCCCAGCTCGACAAGATCTATAGCGTCGCCCACGCTGAGGTGAATGAGCAGAGGATGCTCTGGCTGGAAATCGTCATCGTGGTTTTCTTCGCCATCGACCTGCTGATCCTGCTCCGCGTGGGACGCTGACGGCGCCCGGGTTCCACCCCGGGGGACTCTTCTGATTGATTCCCGCACCCGAAACCGGTCTGAAACTGTCGAAGGAATGCAAAATGACCTGTTGACTTCAAATGCCCATCTGATAAATTCCGCGTCCCTTTGTTGGGTTTTGAAATGAAAACGCATTTACCTAAAGTGAATTTGGACCAGCGCAAGTGGCATGTGATTGATGCCGATGGCGCCGTGCTTGGCCGATTGGCTGTGCAGGTCTCGGATATTTTACGCGGCAAGAACAAGCCCGTTTACACGCCGCATCTGGATGCGGGCGACTTCGTCGTCGTGATCAACGCGGAGAAGGTCCGCCTGACCGGCAAGAAGGAGCTGGCCAAGGAATACATGAGCTACTCCGGCTGGAAGGGCGGCGAGAAATACGCCACCGTCGAGCAGGTCCGCGCCAAACAGCCCGAATTTCTCATCACCCACGCCGTCAAAGGCATGATTCCCAAGAACCGCCTCGGATCCCAGCTGCTCACCAAGCTGAAAGTGTTCAAGGGCGATAAACATCCGCATGCGGCCCAAATGCCCGCCGTGCTCGTGCCGGTTAAGTAATTTTTTGTATGGCCACCAAAACCCCTGAAGAATTTCTCGGCACCGGCCGGCGTAAAACCGCCGTCGCTCGCGTGCGTCTCGCCACCGGCAGCGGAAAAATCACCGTCAACCGCCGGCTTTTTGAAAATTATTTCCCGCTGGAAACCCAGCGTTCCATTGCCACCGCACCGCTGACCGTTGCGGGCGCCCTGGAAAAATTTGATGTCCGGGTGACCGTCGCCGGCGGCGGGCCCAATGGCCAAGCCGATGCCGTGCGCCACGGGATTGCCCGCGCGCTGATCAAGTTTGATGCCGCCCTGCGCCCGCCGTTGAAGGCGGAAGGGTTGCTCACCCGTGATTCCCGCATGCGCGAACGCAAAAAATACGGCCAGCCCGGCGCCCGCAAACGCTTCCAGTTCTCGAAGCGTTAATTGCAACGGAACGTTTCAAAACCCGCTGGCTGCTGCCGGCGGGTTTTTTGTTTTTCAACAACTAAGAAAACAAGCACCGAAGACCGGAAAGAAATTTATTCCTTTGTTGTTCAACTCAACCTTCAAAACCCGCTGAGAAAACTAAATGGCCTGCGGAATAGGAAATGTTCGAATACGCTGGTCATCTTTTGAAAATCGACTCCTCCAATCTTAATCCGAAATAAATGATTTACGACTAGAGCTACCCATATTTTTGGAATTTTTATACGAACCAAAGATCATGGAGTTTTACCTGGTTAAAACTTCAATTTCGCCGGTGCCGATGGCGGGTAGGGCGGCCAGTCCGGCAAGAATCATTCGTTATTTTGTCGCCTGCAATGCCCGTCCCAAGTCGCCGAGTCCAATCGCATCGGTGTCGGCATTGAGCGGGAATCGTTCGGTGCCCGAATAGACGACGAAGCGTTTGTCCGGCTTGAGGTCAGCGCAGGCCAGGTGAAAGCCGCGTTCCACACCCGGCGCGGAACTTCGCTTGATTTCAATGGCCCACAGTTTGCCGCCCGGCAGGGTAAGAACGAGATCAATTTCATGGCCGGTGGCCGTGCGATAAAAATGCGCCTCAGTTCCGTCTGGCGCGGTGGCAATGAGCGTTTCGATGACGAAGCTTTCCCACGTCGGTCCGACGACGGGATGACCCAGCAGAGATTCCTTGTCCCGAATGCCCAGCAACGCATGGGCAAGGCCGCTGTCGCGCACATAAACCTTGGGCGACTTGACCAAGCGTTTCCCAACATTGCGATGCCAGGCAGGCAGGCGGCGCACGAGCAAAAGATCCACCAGCAGGTCGAGATAGCTGGCCACCGTTTTGCCATCCACCCCCAAACCGCCGGCCAGACTGGCAGCATTGAGCAGCTGCGATTGGTTGTGCGCGAGCATCGTCCAGAACCGCCGCAGGGTTTCGGCGGGTATCCGCGAGCCAAATTGCGGAATGTCCCGCTCCAAATAGGTGCGGATAAAGTCTCGCCGCCAGGCCAGACTGAGTTCGTCGCTGTCGGCGAGGAAGCTGCGCGGAAAGCCGCCACGAACCCAAAGGGTTTCGAGTTTGGCGGATGCCACCTCCAATGGGTCAAACGGCCCAAGCTCCAAATAGGAAATACGACCGGCCAGACTTTCGCCGGACTGCTTGAGCAGGTCTATCGCCGCTGACCCAAGCAGCAGAAATTGCCCATTCGGTTTTCCGCGGCGGCGGCCCCGGTCAATGACTCCGCGCAGACATTGAAATAATTCCGGTAGCCGGTGAACCTCATCCAAAATGACCAGATCCCTTTCGTGATCGGCAAAGTAGCGGACAGGATCGGACAGCTTTACACGGTCCGTATTATCCTCAAGGTCCAAATAAACCGAAGGCCGTTTTTCACCGATTTCCAAAGCTAGCGTCGTTTTGCCGACCTGTCGCGGCCCCAGCAGAACAACCGCCGGGGAATGCGTGAGCAGGTGATTAAGGCGTGCGCCGAGGCGTCTTGGCAACATGTATGTAATTATGGAGTCTGTCTCCTGATTTGCAAGATGTCTTTTTGGCTCCACGGTTGCGAAGGATTTCGGCCGGTTTCCGGGAACGGCAACCCGCGGCAGTGCCAAAACAAGGTGTTCCAGTAACAAACACCAGCTCGAGTTTGTTCCTTCGTTCCTTTGTTGTTTAACTGAAAACTTAAAATGGAAAATTTTTTGGCTATGAGTTTCCACTGCTAACTAAACCGAAGTTGGAAATCTAAGCCGGGGATGATGAAGGGTTTCATCGTCCCTGGCCCTTTTTATTTTCCGGGTCAGAGAATTTTTCGTGTGGTTCGCGTCTTTCGTGGTTAAGATTTTTTAAAGATGAAAACGAAGAAGGTCGCCATCGTTGGTGCGTCCGGTTATTCCGGCGAAGTGCTCGTGCAGCTGCTCCTCAATCATCCGCACGCGGAATTGGTCGCCGTCACCTCGCGCCAGAATGCCGGCCAAACCCTGGCGCAGGTGTTTCCCAAGTTTGCGAGCCATCCGAAATCCAAGACGCTGCGGTTCACCGAGCCGGACGCCCCGGCCCTAGCCAAACTGGCCGACGTGGTCTTTCTCGCGCTGCCGCACGGCGTCGCCGCCGAGTATGCCGTGCCGCTGCTCGCCGCCGGTTGCACGGTCATCGATTTGAGCGCCGATTTCCGGCTCAAGAGCGCGGCGGTCTACCAGGAGTTTTATGCCCACGCCCATCCCGCCCCGGACTTGCTGTCGAAATCGGTTTATGGCCTCCCGGAGATTTACCGGGACGAAATCAAGCGCGCGCGGCTGATCGCCTCGCCGGGGTGCTACCCGACCAGCATCCTGCTCCCATTGATCCCGCTGCTCAAGGCCGGGCTGGTCCAGCCCGACGGCATCATTGCGGATTCTTTGAGCGGCGTCAGCGGCGCGGGCCGCAAGGCGGAGCTGGATTATCTCTTCTGCGAATGCAATGAAAGCGTCCGCCCCTACGGCGTCCCCAAGCACCGGCATTTGTCGGAGATCGAGGAGCAGCTTTCTTTGGCTGCCGGGACAAACGTCACGATTCAATTCACCCCGCACTTGATTCCCGTGAACCGCGGCATTCTGACGACGCTGTATCTTGCGCCGACCGAACGCGTCTGCGACGCGGCGGGTGCGGCCCAGTTTGCGGAGAAAATTTCCGCCGCCTATCACTCGGCTTACGCGAGCGAACCGTTCGTCCGTTTGCTCGAAGGCAAGGCATTGCCCGACACGAAAAACGTCGTCGGCACGAACGTCTGCGAAATTGCGTGGCGGATCGACCCTCGCACCGGCCGGCTCATCGGGATGAGCGCCGAGGATAATCTGGTCAAAGGCGCGAGCGGTCAGGCCGTTCAAAGCATGAACATTCTCTGTGATTTCCCCGAAACGGCGGGACTGGTTTGAACTCGACTCGCAGGAGACGACCTGAGGAGTCTCTAACTAAAAAATGAGTCTGGTGACCCCGTCTTCCGCAGAAAGGATTGTCTGGAACGCTGCTGACTACGCTGCGAATTCCGCCGTGCAGCACCGCTGGGCCCGAGAGCGGATTGCTCGGCTTAACCTGCGGGGCGGTGAGCACCTTCTGGATGTGGGGTGCGGTGACGGCAAGGTGACGGCGGAAATCGCCCGTGCTTTGCCGCGCGGTGCGGTCACGGGCGTCGATGCCTCGCCGGAGATGATTGAGTTTGCCACGAAAACGTTTCCGCCGGATGCGTTTCCAAACTTGCGGTTTCGCGTAATGGACGCGGGGAAAATAAAATTGAGCCGCCCGTTTGACGTCTTCTTTTCCAATGCCGCCCTGCATTGGATGGAGGATCATCCGGCTGTCCTGCGCGGTGCGGCTTCGGTATTGAAACCGGGCGGGCGGCTGGTTGTCTCCTGCGGCGGGAAGGGCAATGCCCACGACGTGTTTCTGGCGCTGCGGCCGGAGATGCGGCTCAAGCGCTGGCGCGGGTTTTTCCGCAAGATGCGCACGCCTTATTTTTTTTACTCGCCGGCCGATTACGAAAAATGGCTGCCGAAATCCGGCTTCAAAATTCAGCGGCTGGAACTCGCGCCCAAAGATGAGACCTATGACGGCGCGGCGGGTTTTGCCGCCTGGTTGCGCACCGCCTGGATCCCCTATGTCCAGCGCGTGCCAGAATGCGCGCGCGAGGATTTCATCGCCGCCGTGACCGGGCGCTACCTTGACCGGCATCCCCGGGACCAATCCGGCCGGATCCCTGTCCGCATGGTGCGGCTGGAAATGGATGCGGTTAAGGTTTGAAAACCGGTCCCGGCTTTTGCAAATTCATTTCCGTTCATGAGTAAAAAAACATTTAAATCCGTTTCGGGTTCCATCGTTGCCCCCCGCGGCTTTCTTGCCAGCGGCGTCTTTTGCGATATCAAACGCCTCGGCACTGGCAAGGGCTCCAACAAGGGTCCCAAGCGGGACCTCGCGCTCATCGTTTCCGAGACGCCCGCGACCGTCGCCGGCATGTTCACGACCAATCAGGTCTGCGCGGCGCCCGTCAAGGTCTGCGTGGCGCGGGTGAAAGCGGGGGGGCGGTCGCAAGTGCTGGTCGTTAATTCCGGCAATGCCAACGCCTGCACCGGCAAGCAGGGCATGGCAGATGCCCGCGAAATGGTGTCGTTCACCGAGCGCGCGCTGAATTTGCCAAAAGGTTCGGCGCTGGTCGGCTCCACCGGCCGCATCGGCGTGACGCTGCCGATGGATCAGGTTCGCGCCGGCATCATTGAGGCGGCGACGTTGCTGGGGGCCAAGATTGAAAGTGCGGACCACGCCGCCGAGGCCATCATGACCAGCGATTCCCGGTCGAAACAGATCGCCATTGAGTTCCCACTCGGGGGCAGGACTGTTCGCATCGGCGGTATCTGCAAGGGGGCCGGAATGATCCAGCCGGGTATGAGCCCCACGGGCGCGCGACCCGCCACGCTGCCCCACGGCGGGCTCCACGCGACGATGCTTTGCTTTATTACGACGGACGCGGCCATCGGGGCGGCCGCCCTGCAGTCGGCCTTGAATACAGCCGTCGCGCACAGTTTCAACCGCATCACCGTGGATGGCGACATGAGCACGAACGACACGGTTTTGGTTCTCGCCAATGGTTTGGCCGGGAATCCCATCCTCGGAGTCGGGGGGGCGCATCTTGATTCAAAAAAGAAAGCACAAGCCCAACATGCCCCGCGCCGCCCGCTTCCGGATTTTGAAGTCTTTCAGGCGGCCTTAAACCACGTCTGCCTCGAACTTGCCAAGAAAATTGTGCGCGACGGCGAAGGCGTGCACCGCGTTGTGACCGTGCGGGTGGCGGGCGCGAAAACCATTCAGGACGCCGATGCCGCCGCCCGGGCGGTGGCCAACAGCGCCCTGGTGAAGACCAGCTGGCACGGCGGCGATCCCAACTGGGGCCGCATCATTGACGCGGTCGGGTATTCGCCGGCGGCGGTGGTGGAGGAGAAAATTGACATCGGTTACAGCGCGGTGGGCAGCCGTAAAATTATCTGGAGCCTCAAGCGCGGCCAGCCGACGCGGGCAACGTTCCAGCAGCTCTGCGCTGCCGTCGCGCCCCAGGAATTTGAACTGCACATCCACCTGAACCTAGGGAAGGCGAGTGCGGTGATGTATGCCGCCGATCTGACCGAAGCCTACGTGGACTACAACAAGGGCGACGTGACCGACCCGACAACGCTCGGGGGTTGAATTTTAAATTTATGAAAAAACATCTGCGTCCCCTGTTTGCCGGCATCGCCGTCTCCATTACTTGTTTATCCGCAGCGCCCGCCCTGGCCGTGGGGTCGGAAGAGGAGTTGAAAATGGAGAAGGCATTCAAGGCAGCCGACAAAAACAGCGACGGAAAATTATCGCCCGCCGAAGCCAAGGACGGCATGCCGCGGGTTTCCAAGAACTTCAAGCGCATCGACAAGGACAAGGATGGCTTCGTGACCCTGGCGGAGATTCAAGCCGTCATGGCGGAAAAGAAGTGAGGCCGTGAGCCCCGGAAAGCTAATGCTGGAAAGCCCTTGGGCCGGTCATTTTAATCCAGCATGGGTGCAGAAAAGTGGGTTGTCGTTGCCGGATAGGTTGACTATGCTTGCGGCCTTAGCAACCTAAACGCGCGAAATATATTTCTCATGGAAAGTTTTTTAATCAAAGGCGGCCGGCCCCTGTGTGGCGAAGTGACCATTAGCGGAAGCAAAAATGCGGCGCTGCCCATTCTGGCCGCAACGCTCCTCACTCAGGAGCCTTGCGTGATCCGGCGCGTGCCGGACTTGAGCGACACGCGGTTCATGGTTCAAATTCTGCAATCGCTGGGCGCGACCGCGAAGCTTGAAAACGGGACCCTGACGGTATGCGCACGGAAAATCAAGGGCTTCGCTGACTACGATCTGGTGCGCAAAATGCGAGGTTCAATCTGCATTGCCGGGCCGCTGCTAGCGCGCCTGCAGAGAGCGCGCATTTCGCTGCCCGGCGGCTGCATAATCGGAGCCCGTCCGATCAATCTGCATCTGAAAGGGTTTCAGGCCTTGGGCGCTAAAATAAAAATTGAAGGCGGCTACGTCGAGGCTGTGACAAAAAAACTCCGGGGCGCGACGATATTTCTTGGCGGGCGGGCGGGGCCCACAGTGCTCGGCACGGCGAACGTGATGATGGCGGCGACCCTGGCCAAGGGCGTGACCGTCATCGAAAGTGCAGCCTGCGAACCGGAGGTGGTGGACCTAGCCAAGTTTCTGAACGCAATGGGCGCAAGGATTGAGGGGGCTGGAAGCCCGACGATCACCATCACGGGTGTTTCCAAATTGCACGGGGCGGAGCACGAGGTCATCCCCGACCGGATCGAGGCGGCAACGTTCATGATCGCCGCGGCGGCAACGAATGGGGAAGTAATTATAAAAGGCGCCCGGGCGGATCATCTGCGCGCGGTGATTGACAAATTGAACGAGGCCCGGGTAACCGTGGAGACGCGGGGAGAAACACTGGTCGTCCGGCGCCGAGGAAAGTTAAAAGCCGTCGACATAACGACGCTGCCGCACTCTGGATTTCCAACGGATGTGCAGGCGCAAATGATGGCGCTGCTGCTGCTGGCACCTGGCATCAGCATCATCACCGAGCGGATTTTTGAATCGCGCTTTATGCACGTCAGCGAACTGGCGCGCCTGGGCGCAGACATTGAAATCGAGGGGCCCAGCGCGATTGTGAAGGGCGGAAAGGCGTTGAGCGGAGCGCCGGTGATGGCGAGTGATTTGCGAGCGAGCGCGGCTCTGGTCATCGCGGGATTAGCGGCGAAAGGCACGACCCAGGTGAACCGGATCTATCACCTCGACCGCGGCTACGAACAGATGGACGCAAAACTTCGGAAATTGGGCGCGCACATCCGGCGCATCCAAGAAAAATGATCCTTTAGCTTGGGAAACCCGTTGCCGCGCCAGTTTTGGTCATCAACCCTCGGACGGCCCGTCGGCGGGGGGCGCTCTCCTCAAATGTGCTGGCTGGTGAATCTTGTATAATGGGGGGGCGCTGAACGGTTGCTCTCCTATAATTTTTCCATATCGAAGACACGCGATGGTGCCGTGAAGGACAAACGCTCTCAAAGCGCAGGTAAACTGATTTTTCGAAAACTTTTTTTGCCCCAGATAGGGCCGGTATCCGGTGACCTTTAAAAAGGCTGATATCGAACAGAACGCCTTTTTTTGCGAGCTTTTTTGAAGATGGTGCCCACGACAGGACTTGAACCTGTACGATGTTACTCACTAGAACCTGAATCTAGCGCGTCTGCCAATTCCGCCACGTGGGCTTGATAATCAAGCACTTACAAGGGTGTTTTTATTCAGAGTTGCCATTGCACCCCGCCATTGGACCCCGTGTGCAATAAAACGCTGTGTTTTCAAATGTAAGCGCTCGCTTAAAGCCAGAGTAGTTTCTCCATAATGCATAAAATTGCAAGGCGTTTTATTGAAAGCATATAGCGAATTCCGTTGGCTGATGGCTGCTTGGCAGACGCACTAGAGCAAAAATCTATACCGACTGATTTATCGCAAGTTCAAGACGGCAACTAGGCAATGTCCATTATACTAGGACAAATGAATGCAAACGGTCGCTCTGATGTGCTGCAGATAATTTGAGAAGTGGATTACCAAACTTTTGCTGGTTGCGTCGTTCAGCCAACCAGATTTTGCGCTGGTATTGTTTGGGGGCGATGCCGACGGAGCGCTGAAACGCCACGCAAAAGGTATTAGCACTGCGAAAGCCAACGCGTTCGGCCAATTCCTTCAAAGACAAATCCTCGGTTACCAACAAATGCCGAGCCTTTTCGATCCGCATCTGACGTAATACAGCGGCGGGCGGGCGGCCAACATGCTTGTGGAACGCTTTGATTAATCCCCGCCGAGACATGCCGGATTCTACGACCAGATCCTGCAACTGAACCGGAGTCTGAAAATGCGTGGCCATGAATTTCAGACTACGCGCCACTCCACGATGTGGCATAGGCCGGTCAACAGACATGAAGCGCGGCCAAACCACATCGCTTCTTACTTTTTTTGATGGATATTTTCTAAACATACCCATCCGCTCATGGTTTTTTGATGGAGGCGAGTTGAAGTTGGGGATTCCAGCCATCTGCTCCGCGCAAAATACTTTCAACGGTCATTGCCGCCGCTGCTTCATCGGTCAATTGGCGTGCCCATTTCACTCGAGCCGCCCTGTTGGCTCCGGGCCCGGTGCTTTGGTATTCCGCATATCGAGCCGTGCTTTCGTTTTCGACTTTCCCCCAATTTTCCCAACCTTCAGGCCGGACTTGGGCGGGCAATTCGCACCGGATGAACGCCGTGGCGGCAAACGGTCGCCAAGGGCGGCCGAGATAAAATCCTTTCACCACCGCCGGGCCAGCGGTCACTCTGCAATCAAGGAACACATAGCCGAAGGCCGTGCTTTCCGGCGTGGAAGCGGCGGTGATGTAGCCATCGGCTTTCACATGGATGTGGCAACGTTCGAACACAGATGTGCCGGCCGCGTAGATGAAGTCCACGTGGCCTTCGATATAACAATCGCGAAAATAGTGTCGTCCCACCCCGCCTTTCGGCGCATCGGCACGGAGTGTGTCCTGCCAGCCGAGAAAGCGGCAGTTGCGGAACACCGCGCGGTCAGCCTCCACATACATGGCCAGCGCCTGCACGCGATCTTCGCGGGTGGTGGTGTTCTCAAAGGTGATATTTTCAGCGGTGAAATTTGTGGCCTGCACCAGCACGGTGCTGCTGTCGCGCGTGCTCACGGTTTTGCCATCCGGTGTCGGCGTTTTCACATTCAAACCACCCGTGATGACGGTGCGTTCGACTTCCGTCGGCTCACCGAGCAATTTCAGATTCGGACGCTCCTTGGATACGACCAGATGTTCGCGGTAAACGCCCGCCTTGATGAGAATGACAAATGGGTTGGTCGGGTTGGCGGGCGCGCTATCCACTGCGGCTTGCACGGTTTTGTGCGTGCCAGAGCCATCCGCCGAAACCACGGCGTCATACTTTGATTCCTTGGCCACCGGCTGGGCGTTCAACGGCTCGTTGCGCAACACGGGAGCGAGCGCGGACACAGCTTTGCGCAGATCTTCCACGACGAGGCGGGCAAACAGCACATAGCCGCTGCCTTTCAAATGCGTGCCGTCGTAACCGCCGGTGTTCGTTCCATCCACCACTTTCGGCGGACTGAACTCCAGACATTTCTCCGGCCCCAGCGATTCGCACAGGGCGATGCTGCAGGCCTGCAAATCTACGAGCGGAACATTTTTCGCGGCGGCAATCTTGCGGACTTCTTCCGCGTAAGGCGCGAGACTGGATTTGATTTTGCCCGGATTCGCCTTATCCCACTGGCGGCGCGTGAGCGGCGTCACGAGCACAGGCGTTGCGCCAGCAGCTCGCGCTTCCTCGACGTAGCTGACCATATTGCTGACGAACGTCGGCATATCGGTCGAGCGGCCCGGTTTGCCCGGCTCGTTGTTGTGGCCGAACTGGATCAGATAATAATCGCCCTTCAACGCCAGCGCATTGGTCCAGCGACCTTCGCGGCGAAAACTTTCGGAGCTGCGTCCACCTTGCGCGGTGTTGATGCACTCGGCATTGGTGTTCAAAAACTGCTTGAAGCCCAGTCCCCAGCCGGCGTTGTCCGTCACGGTGGAATCGCCTACGAGAATGATGCGGATGGCGTGATCTGCCGACAAATCAGCACGCTGGGCGGACAAGGATTCTGCTCGGACCACGCCAGACGTGCGGCCAATCAACAGAGTAAGCAGCAACAACCTAAAGAGTGTAAATGTGAGTTTCATATTTGTGTCTGTAAAATTTTATTACGGCTCAAAGATCATGTCCGATACGTTATTGGTAGTGAACACGGTCGGGTCAGCAAGCAACGCGGCGTCCAACGGAGCGCCATTGATGCGAACATTCTTGAACGTCCAGTATTTGAACTGTGTGTCGGCGTCGCCCATCAGTTTGTTGGGCCAGCCCCAAGTATTTGCGTGTAGGTAATTCACATTCTCAAAACGCAGCCCGCGCCAGTCGCCGACCTTGTTCTCGTTTTCTGACGGAAATGAACCGTGAAATGAGAGCAGCAACTTCTGGGGCTTGGAATCGGAAACTGTGAAATTGCGGAAAATAATATGTTGCCCGGTGTTTTCCGTTCCGTCCGCGTAGGTGGCGTTCGCGCCCTGCCACTGGGCGATGATGCCATTCCGATCCGCCCCGGCAGTTCCGGTGGTGGTAAAAACGGCCCGAGCATAAAGAACGTCGCAATCTTCAACGACGAGATGTTTCGGCAAGTTTGCAGGGTAGCTCGCGTCTCGGTCGCTGTTGATGAAGCTGCCGCGAAATGGATGGCCATTCACATCGGTCCAGTAGGTGGTGCGGCGGATGCCCATCCCCCGGATATAGGTTCCATCATCCTGATGTCGGATGAAACAATCCTCCAGATAACTGTTACCTTGTGCTGTCATCCCGTCATTGTTGACGCGCCAGGAGATGGACTTGCACCACTTGATGTAGTTGGGCGGATAGACACGGTCTTTGTCGGCAACGACCGCCACGGTATGGCCCGGTGGATTGGCCAGTGTCAGCCCCTCGTAAACCACATTCTCCGCCTCATCACAGCCCAGCATCCAGAGCCGCTTTCCCTCCACGGAGTTGGGAATGGCGAAGTCGTGTTCGTGGGGAATTTTTGCCCCGCTGAGTGTTCCATGTCCGAAAATCCGGATGCTCTGGCTGGAAGCCTGATCCGCACCATCACTGAAATTCCCATAAACGATGGCGTCGCCCGGAAGATAATAACTCTTGCCACTGATTGGAATGATCCTGTCCGCATCCATCCACTCGCGCTCGTTGCCGCTGGTGTCCACGGACAGCTTGTGGACGCCGGGCGCGAAATAGAGGACGGACTCGGTGAAATTTGTCGGAGGTTTTTGTCCGGGATACACCACATGGACATTGGCCGTGTCGTTGGTATCTGGTTTGTCCTCGATGAACGGGTTGGCAAAAATGGTCACAGCATGGGTGGCATTGCTCTCGTAGCGAAACGGAAACGCCGCTTCACCCCAACCCGTCGGCAGGTTTCTCGGGGCATCCCGCCCGTCCATCTGCATGTCAATATCCACAGCGATCAACGCCGGATTGCTCATGGTGACATACACATCGCCATTGATGATCTGGCAGGAATCCACCTTGCGCGTCGGGTAGGCGACGGCGTTGGTGATGGGGCCTTTGGGGGCCTGGCTCACGATGCCCAAGGTGTTCATCTCCGCCTGCGTGCGCCGATGGATCTTGATGACGATGGGCGTGTGCGGATCCATCTCAAAATTGCAATAGGTGTGCGACCAACCGCCGACGTATTCATCGAAGTATGCCGAAGCTTTATTGGGATCGTAATCAACACAGCGGGTAAAGAAGGCAAACGGCGTCTCCCAGTTCGTCGCCAGCGCAAAGTTGGTATGGTTCAGCTCGCTCACCTTTTGCACCCCGTAGGCGTAGTATGGCGACTCGGTCCATTGATCCTTCGTCATCTGCCCCCAATTGTTCGTCATGCCAAAACCCGGAACAGGTGGATAAACATGCAGACGCCCCTCGGCTTTGCTGGCGGCCAGGCGCGCAAAGAGTCGTTGTTCGGTGCGCCCGTTTGCCAACCGGACAGCGGATAGCCCATCGCCTTTGGAAATCACTTCGCTGACCACAATCTCTGCGTTGTCGGTCTGCCAGCTTCCATTAGTGAAAAGAAGCGTGACCGGCTGCCAAGACGCACCGGTCAGACTGGCCGTGACGAGCACTTGTGTCGCCAGCCCAGATTCCGCGCGCACCCGGAGTTGGAAGTCAACGCCCAGAGCGTTTGTTTTCTTCTTCAAATCAAACGGCAGCGCATCCTTGGATACCGGATGCATCCCGCTGGCATATTCCAGCAGCGCGGGAACGCCATCCAAATCCTCATCCGAAACCAACGAGTTCCCCAAGCCGGGAATCTCGCGCCAAACGAGAAATCGTTTCGTCTTGAACAGATTACCGCCCGGACCGCCAACAAACTTCAGGTAAAGGTCATTGGTTCCACCGACCGATGGAGACAAAACGCAATCGAAATCCTGATAATGCACATCGCTGCCGGTATGACGAACCGCCACCGTCCCCACCAGCGAACCGGTCGGGGAACCGAGACGCACTTCAATCCGTCCGCCCGCAAGCAGCGTGGCGGCTTCGATGGCAAACCGGTTGGCGTCTTCGCCAAAATTGAAGTTCGTGTAAGCGACCCAAGATTGATCAACGATGGATTCGAGCACCTCTTCATTGGCCAGTATGGGAGCGCCTCCAGGAGAAGGTTCCAGATCAAAATCAACGGAACGTATGGGATTTCCTGCGGCCTTGGGAACGACACTGGCGGGACCGCTCAACAAAAAGTTTCTGATGTCGAACAGAAAACCGCTGCCGTTGCCGAGAAACATCAGGAAGAGATGGTTGGTGTTGCTTGGCTGGGGCGAAAGCGTGGCGGCACACCACTGGAAGTTGGTATTCGATCCGGTGTTGGTCACCGTAACGGAGCCAATCAGCGTGCCATTCGTCGCGCCGAGCCGGACCTCGATGGTTCCCCCGGCACCGGCGGCGGCAGTCTCGATCATGAAATTAGTCGCTCCGGCTCCGCAATCGAATCCCGCGTATCGCACCCAGGAACCATTTTTGATGTAGCCGACTCGCCCACCGGACATCGCCCGAACCAGATTGTTGTCGCCCGGGGCAATCTCGTCGTCGAAATCGGACGCGTTGACGGAAGTATTGACCGAGAACCCGGCCTGTAAAATCTGGTCGCCTTGAAAGACAATCCAAATCAAAGCCAACATGATTCTCTTTGTCGTGCTATGCCTCATGATTCACCAATGATTGACGCCGTGAGCCAAATGCTCACATCCCAATTGCCTACGGATAAGCCAGCCGGAAAAACACGCTGCCGTTATCCGGGCTGATGGGGATGATAACTTGGTTGGTCAGTGCCGAACTAGCGACGGTGGCCCAGTTCGTGCCAAGACCTATCCCCGCTGAATTGGTCTGCGTTTCCAGCCGCCAACCGGTGTGATCGTTCGGCCAAGAAAGTTGAAGCTGACCACCTACGACAGCGTAAACCAGATTGGTAGGCGAAGGGTTCACCGGCGAAATCACGGCAAGCGTGCCATTCAGCGAGAGCTTGTTGGTCCAAAACAGATTTCCGGTCAACGCAGGCAGGGTAAGGCTTGAAAATGAATTCGCGTAACTGCCAGCACTAAATAATTTGAAGCTGTCGCCCGCCGCCAGCGTGCCGCCTAAATTGGTCACGATCAATTTGCCGCCGTAGCTCACACTGTTCATGCCGGTGACCAGATCGTTGGTATGAGTCGCGGCATTGATCTCCATGAAATTGGTGCTGCCAGACTGGAACGTCAGCGCGTTGGTGATGAGCAGCGTGCCGATAGAAAATCCGGGAGAAATGGTCGCCCCGCTCGCCGCCGTGACACTGCCGCGCACGGTTCCGCTGCCGATGAGCGACTTTCCCGAAGGCAGCAACTGCGTGCCGTCCGCACGGCCAGACACATCCAATACGGCATTGTTGCTTAAGATAATTTGCGGACTATTGGTCAACAGACCGGCAGTTCCCAAAGCGAGCACGCCGTCGCCGATGATCGTGTTGCCTTTGTAATTGTTAGTGGTGTTGAACTGCAATGTGCCGGAGCCCAGTTTGACCAGACTGCCTGTGCCGTTATTTCCGATGCGGTTGGCGAACGTGACATTATTCGCGCCCACGTCGAACGTCGCGCCGTTGCTCTGGATGGTGACGGTGCGTGGTGAAATATCAGCAGTGTTGCCCGCCGCCCAGCGCAGGCCGCCGCCATTGAATTCGATCCTGTCTCCGTCGCCGATGCTGCCGGGTTGGTTGGTGGCGAGCGATTTGAATTGCACCATTCCACCGTCAAGTTTGAGCCAGCCGGTAAACGGATTGGTGCCATTTAGCGTGAGCAAACCCGCTCCCTGCTTGATCAGGCAATACTCGGAAAAATAGGTGGGGCTGTTGGTGCCGGTGAGATTGCCATTGATGACCAGCGAACCAGACGGCGAACTGACATTCACATAGCGGTTACTCGAGTAATGAAACAAACCGTAAATAAAATCCAAATTGGCATTGATGGTTTGAACCGACGAGCTGTCGTCCGTGATGCTCCCGCCAAAGTTGAGGAGGCTGCCCCCCAGCACGAACGCCCCGGCATTGTTGCTGAAGACAAGGCTGTCGAATTCCGCACCGACGGCGAGATTGTTGTTCGGCGCCAAACGCGTGCTGCCGGCAAAGACCAGCGTGTCCCAGTATTTCGGGATTTCATTGAACCCCCAGTTCCCGCTCGTGGACAAATTATTGTTGGCCCCGCCACCGTCCCAGATCTTCGGCGGAACCGGCAACATGTCCGGCCCCGCAGCCCCCGCGCCAGCCATCACGATTGCGGGCACATCCGCAGTGGCATCCAGCAAGTAACCGTAGGGCGGAGTGAAAACCGTGTCGTTGCCGTCATCAATCGAACCCGTGCAACCGGAATAAATATTGCCGCTGGATTGGATCAATTCATCTGGGTTGCCGGTATTCTTGTAGAGCGGATTGTTCACGCCGGAATAGTAATTGTTTTGGGAAAGAATCTGCGTGTCCACGCGCGCCAGCGAGGCGTAGGAGTTGTTCGTGCAATTCCAAAAATTGTTGTAGTAGTGCAACCGCCCGTAGCTTGAGGAACCCTGACGCTGGTCGCAACGGGTGGCAAACCAGTTGTGATGAAAGGTGTAGTAGCCGTAGGTGACAACATGCGTCGCGGTGTTGGTGTAGCCGTCGGC
Organism: uncultured Verrucomicrobia subdivision 3 bacterium; assembly: GCA_903835255.1. Classification (GTDB taxonomy): domain Bacteria; phylum Verrucomicrobiota; class Verrucomicrobiia; order Limisphaerales; family UBA11358; genus UBA11358. The sequence continues at coordinate 4,290 of CAILMI010000021.1, read as the reverse complement.
GATGGACACGAAACGATGCTCGAGCTGGTTGGTGTAAAAAAATTTGCACCACGACACCGTGATGTATTGCGAACCGTTATTCATGTCCACCGAGCCGTCGCTGCAATCGTAAAACGTGCAATGATCCACCCAGACATTGGTCGCGCCCCAGATCGTCAAGCCGTCTGCTCCCGGACAGGAAATGCGCAGGTTTTGAATGATGACATTCGTGGCACTATGGGAGTCGGAAATATTGAGGTTGCCGTAAATCATGGCGTTGGTGCCCAAACCGACGATGGTTTTGTTGGCGGTGGTGAATGCGCGTCCGTCACCGGTTCCCTCGCTGATGCTGATGACGCCCAGCACTTGAATAATGCGCGGGCCGACGATGTTGATTTGCGTGTTGAAATCCGTGCCGTTGGTCACCGTCACCACGGTGCCACCCGTCCCGCCGATTGTGGTGCCGTTGACCATCGCGAAACCATTCGCGCCGGTGAGATTGAACGTGGCGTTGCTGCTGGTGACGCTGCCGATACTGTTGGACACCACCACGCTGTAGGTGCCGATGTCTGTGACCTGCGCGTTCGTCAATGTGAGCGAGGTATTCGTCGCGCCGGAAATGACGGTGCTGTTTTTGCGCCACTGATAGACCGGCGCGGGAACGCCGGAAGCAGCGACCGTAAACGTAGCATTCGATCCATAGGCGGCCGTTGTATTGGTCGGCTGCGTTGTGATTTGTGGCGCGGTAAATCCAATGGCCGCAAGCGTAGCGGTGCTGCTGGCAACCGCACCGGCGCTGTTGGAAACAATAACGGAATACGCACCCACGTCAGCCAAGGACACGTTGGTCAGCGTCAGGGTGGCGTTGGTTTGGTTCAGGAGATTTGTCCCGACGTGCTGCCATTGATAGGTCGGCGCGGGCAGTCCCATCGCGGTCACGCTGAACGTCGCCGTATCCGTGGCGTTGACAGTCAGATTGGTGGGCTGCGCGAGAATCACCGGCAAATAAGCTGGTCGCCAGGTGCCGAGACTGAAATAGGCGTTGCCGAAAATCGCATCGAGCGTGTAGTCAGCGGGATTCACGGTGACGGCCACGCGATTGCCGGTGCCGGTGTCGGGCGCGACCAACGGATCGAGCGGCTGCATCGGCGGACCAGTGTAATCAGGGTCAATCGTATTGAGCCAATAGGCTCCCGCCGTCTGACGTTGCGCGGGCGTCGGCGCGGCCCCGCCCCCGATCAACGTCGAACCATATTCGCGGGCGCGACAAGTGACTTCCTTCGCGCCTTCGGCTCCGACCCATTCGCTCCAGCCTTTGGTAGATAGTTGCGAACCGAGCTGGCAATTGATGATGGCTGTCGCGCCGTCTTGCTGCCATGGGCGCTGGAACGTTGTGGTGCTCGTGCCCACATCGTAGGGATAACCGTTGGCAATCAGCGCGCGCGGAAAGGTGCAATTCAGAAACACGAGTCCATACGGCTGGGCATAGGCCGTATTGGGCGCAGTGATCGGGCCGCCAGTGGAACGGATCTCGACAATGTTGCACTGGTCATACACTGCCAAGCTGGTGCCGTAAATGTAATCTACGCTGCCCCAGACTTCGCAGTTACGGAAGTAAACCACACCCGTGGTGCTGTCGTGGTAGATCGTGTCCTGACCGCCCTTGATCAAAACATTGTCCAACACGATACGCCGTCCGGTGGTGGCCAGTGTGTTAATCGCGCCGGCAAACGCACCCACCGCGCCGCTCGATGGATCACCGGTGGGGTGATATTCCTGATAGATGATGTTGTCGAGCGTGAGGTTCAACACCGTGACATCCGAACTCTCGATGCGCAGCGAACCGGCGGTGAACGGCGTGGTAAAATACGCGAACGGATAAATGAGCTGGGCATTCGTCCGGCTCGTGCCGTCGCCCACGATCGTCACAAAGTTGCGGTTCTGCGCGAGCGTGGCGTTGTCACGATAGATGCCAGCTTTCACGCGAATGGTGCGCGCCAGCGTGTTGTTCTGCGGAATCCAGTCGAACGCGCCTTGGAAGGTGGCAAAGTCGCCGCTGCCATCCTGGCCGACGAAAATATTGGTCGGACCGGTGGCCGTAGTCGGCGTCGCGAGGCCGGAACTCTTGGTCGAAAATCTCCAAGCGCTCGTGCCGGTCACGGCGGCAATGGAAGCGTTGTTGGTGTCGCGCAACAAACCGGCATCCATCGTCACATAGTAAGTTTTGTTGTAGGCAAGCCGGTTGGTGAACGTGATCCACGCCTCGTTGCCGTAAATAGCAATCGGCATGTAGTAATAATTTGCGCCTTGGACGGTGCGGACGGCAGCATTGGGGATGGTGGCGGATGCGTTGCCCGGAACAAACGTCACGAACTGCGACGCGTCAATGGTGGCCACGACAGAGTTATTTGCCAAATCGCGCAACTGGATAATGCCGTTGGTGAACAATTTTATAGGACTCGGGAAAACCAGTCGCAATTGCTGATCCGGGGCAATGCCGGTGGCGTTGTTGGTCGGCAGAAACACGCCGGTCATCGTGGAAAGCACGGTGAGCACGGCATTGCTGCTGGTGACGGAACTGACGCTGTTGCTGACCACGACTGAAAATACCGCGCCATTGTCGGCGCCGGTCACGTTCGGCGTGGTGTAGCTGGCGTTGGTGGCATTGGCAATCGGGCTGCCATTCTTGCGCCATTGATATTTTACCGACGGCACACCGCTCGCCGTGACGCTGAACACCGCAGCACTGCCGACGTAAGTTGAAACATTCGTCGGCTGCTGCGAGATGGACGGCGGCACCAACACGAACAACGTCGCACTATTCGTCGCCGACCCAACGCTGTTGCTGGCCACGAGCGAATAGACAAAGCCGTTCTGGGCAAATTGCACGTTCGTAACGGTCAGCGACGAACCGGTGGCGCCGGGAATATCGGTTCCATTCACGCGCCATTGCAACGTCGGCACGGGCAGTCCCGATACGGAGGCGGTGAATGTGGCGTTGTTGCTTTGCACCACGGTCTGATCTGAAGGGCCGGTGATTTGCGGCGCGACATTGCCGGACGAAACCGTGAGCGTCATGCTGTTGGTCACAATGCCCGCGCTGTTGCTGGCGATGAGCGAGTAAGAACCGCTATCAGCAACCTGCGAGTTGAGCAACGCCAGCGTGCTCGTCGCGCTGCCGGAAAGCGTGGAGCCGTGGCCGGTCGCGCCATCGGATATATTCCCGCCGTTGAATTGCCAGCGCAACGCGGGCGCGGGAACGCCGGACACCGACGGAGCAATAGTTACGTTCGCGCCGACGGCGACGGCTTGATTATTCAATCCCGAGATGTTGGGTGGAACGATGACCGTGAGCGTCATTGAGTTCGTCACCGAGCCAACCCAATTGCTGGCGACCAGCGAATAGACGGTGCCATTTTGCGCCGACTGGACGTTGTTCAACGTGAAAGCAGAATTCGTTGCTCCCGCGATGGCAACGCTGTTGGAGCGCCATTGATAGGAGGGAGTCGGCACGCCCGTGATGGCGGGATTCAGCACCGTGTTGCTGCCGGCGATCACTGTTTGATTTGTGAGATTGCTGATGACCGGAGCCGAGGCCGGTTGCAATTGGAAAGCATTCAAGTAAGCGCGGCCGCTGCCGCCAGTGACCACTCCGCCGGATTCCGTCGCGCCCAGTTTGCAAACACGAAACGTCAACACACCCGCTGCCGTGGTGGTAGCGGGAACTTTCACGAAGCAAACGCTTTCATTGGTCGCCGCCGTGGCGTCGCGGGTGCCGAGCGGCGTGCCGCTGGTGAAGTTCGCCGTGCAAGTGGCGCTGGCGTGACCGTTCGCGGTGTCGGCCCACCAGGTAGTCCCTTGTCCCTGCGCGTTGCCGGTGCCCATGCCGCAAATCAGGTATGGCTTGTTCGCGGGGAGCCCGGAAAAAACGACGGTGTAATAATCGCCGTTCCCGTCGTAGATGTAATTCTGCATGATCGCCAGCGGAAGCGGATTGAAGGCCGTGGAGCTGAAGCCAGATAACGGCTGCGTGGTGGTGGCGATCGCCAGTGTCATGGAAACGCCGCTCAACGTTGCGCCTGAAGAATCTTTGATCGTCGCTGCGTTGGTGAGGAAGCCGGTGCTATTCGTTTGCAGATTGCCGAAGAGGTTCCAGGCATCGCCGGCGGTGCCAACGACCGCCGCGCCACTGATGCCGGACAATGAACTGTTGTATGGTTTTATGTTAATCAAATTCTGCGCGCTGCCATTTAGCATGGTAGCCGCCAGCAAGAATCCTGATGCCAACCAACTTTTCATAAAAATAATTTT
>CAILMI010000020.1 GCA_903835255.1 uncultured Verrucomicrobia subdivision 3 bacterium | reverse complement strand
TGAAAAACCGCTGGTTGGCGGTGAAACACCCTCTGGGAGTCGTCGCAGAATTGAAATCGAAAAATAACCGGACAGCGGTTTTATCCAGTTTTTACAATAGTAAAATCGCTGTCGTCAAAAGCTAAACGGGACAGTAGTGAAGTTTTTTTATTAAAAATGTCAATTTTAATAATAAAACACTTTCAAAAAAAACACGTTTCTATCAATAAAAAAATGGCTGAAAACCAGTGGATCAAGTCAAACTTCACTCTCTCCGCCAATTTTCTTTGATGGAATCATCTCGCATTGGGAACAAATCAAAGACACAATGGCCAGACAGCGAACGGAATCCATGATGATTCATGGGACAGCCTTCTCACCGTCAAGGGATTGAAGCACGGCAGCCGATAAGTATCCCCCCCAACCGACCACCCGGCGAACGTTTTAACATTCGATGCAGGGCATGATGATTGTCATGAATGATGGATTTCAGGCGCGAGAAACTGCCATCCACGTTTGACCGCTGGCACCATCCTGTCTATCATTCGGCAATGTCACGCATCATCATTTTCACCGTGGCCCCGATTTTTATTTGCTGCGCTGGCTTTCTGCTACTCGCTCCAATGAGCTCCATCGCTACTTTTATAAATAAAAGTCTGGGGGCATTATTATTTCCACGCCTGGCCCCCTATCACCGTTATCAGAAATTGGTTTTAATCGCCGCTGTGATCCTCGCGAGCATTGGCACTGCCGGAATCACTGCCCTTGCTATCCACTTTTTGAATCGCCATCCGCATCGTTAAAACCCCGCATCCGCAGCGCCAAGGAAACCCCTGATGGCACGCCATCGCCGTTTGGCCCCCATTCGATTGACGGCACTGTGAGATGGGGATGGATGGGGCGAGGACGGGACGCGGGAGGAAGTATTTCCTATGTTTTCTCTCTCATCCAAAAGAGGTTTTGCCGCATTGAAGTGCATCCAGCCGAAAACGCGTAAAACCTTTTCATTTCAAGTCTCACTCTCTCCGCAAATTTCGAGCACCTTGTCAGAGCCCCGCACTTCCCATTTTTTCCACCAACTCCTCGATGATCCAGCGGGTCGATTGCGCCTGCAGAGCATCGGCGGCCGCGCCGTGGCGCCAGACGGCATAGCGCAGGACGTTCCCCGCATTCGCCTGCAGTCGCGGCTGTGCCAGCAACCCTGCCAGATAGCCGGCCAATAGATCGCCGCTGCCGCCCTGCGCCAGGTGGGGGTTGCCTGTGGAATTCACAAAGAGGTCCCCCTCGCTCCGGCCGATGAGTGTCTCATGGCCCTTCAACACAACCCAGCAACCGCCCAACCGGCGCGACAGGGCCCGCAAGGAGTCCACGCGGTTCGCCTGGATCCGGGACACGGTGACCTTCAATAGCCGGGCCGCCTCGCCGGGATGGGGCGTGATCACCCGGATCGCACCCCTTGAAAAATCGCCCGGCGGCAACCAGTCCAGCGCACTGGCATCCACAATCATCGGCAGCCGGGAATGGCGCCAGTGCCGCTGCAGGACCGGTCGGATTTTGGAAGCGAGGCCCGGCGCGGCGAGCCCGGGACCGAACAAAAGAGCGCTGGCGGAATCCGGCAGGTTCCACTTCGCTTTCCAGACATCGACCATCACCGACTGCAATTGTGCAGCGACGGGCGCATACACAGTGGCCGCGGTGTACAGGGTGATGCGTCCGGGCTGGGCCCGTTGCGCGGCGCGTGCGGCCAAAACGGCCGCCCCGTGATACCCGCGACTCCCCGCAACAATCGCCAGATGCCCGTAGTCGCCCTTGTGCGTTGCCACCGCCCGCGCCGGGGGGAAATCTTGAAAATCCGCGGGCAGCGTCCAGTTCAAATCCGATCGGTGCGGACAGGGAATCAGACCCACATCGTCGGCGACCTCCAGCCGTCCGACAAATGGCAGCGCGGCGGGCACCAGCAGACCCGTTTTGGGCGCACCCACCGTCAGGGTGACAGCGGCCCGGATCGCGGCGCCGAAATGGTCCCCGGTGTCGCCATTGAGGCCGGACGGCACATCCACGGCCAAAACGGGGCGCCCGGCCGCGTTGACGGCGTCGATAATTTTCCGCCAGGCCGCGGAAAGCGGCCGGTTGAGGCCGACACCGAAAATCCCATCGAGGACCAGCGCCGGTTTTTCCTGGAGCGCCTGCTCCACCCGGAGCAGATCGGCATCGGGTTGGATCCGTTCCAGAATTGTGACAGCGCGATCGCTGAGATGCGGCGCGGCGGCGCGGGCGTCATCCCCGTTATGGCCTTTCCCGGAGAGGATTAAAATTCGGTCGCCGACGGCGGTGAGGTCGCGGGCCCGCCGGGCCAACTGCAGGCCGACGCGCCGGATGACCTCGGCCTCGGTCTGGCCGGCGGCCCAGGTGGCGCGCTCCCAATCGCGAAGGGCGTCGAGGGTGATGACCGGAACGGGCATAGGGGAAAACTAACCCTGTTAGGCCGCGTGCAAAAGCGGAATATCCGTCCGCCGGAGCGCAGGGCGCCGCTTAACACCATCGGCATTTTTTCCTCGCCAACCCTAGAGGAGAGAAGACTGGAGAGGGACGGCCTCCCTTCCAGTTTCCGCTATGAGTTTGGCGTCGCGGGTCGCGATAAAAAAGTGACAAAGAAAAACTCGACAAAATTATCGTCTCCCTTCAAATAGAGGCTCTTTATGGCAAAACCCAAGACCAAGCGCATCGGAATTTTAACCGCCGGCGGCGACAGCCCCGGGCTCAACGCGGCCATCCGGGGCGTGGGCAAGACCGCACTCGGCTTTTACGGCATGGAGATCATCGGCTTCCGCGACGGCTTTCGCGGCCTGGTGGAGGACCGCCGCCTCAAGCTGGACAAGACCACGCTGGCCGGGATTCTGACCGTGGGCGGCACCATTCTGGGCACCAGCCGCGACAAGCCCCACCGGATGCTGATTGACGGCCGCACGCGCGACATGACGGACGTCATCGTCAAAAATTATCGCAAGCACAAGCTCGACTGCTTGGTCTGCCTCGGGGGCGGCGGCACCCAGAAGAGCGCCCTGCGGCTCCACCAGGCCGGGCTCAACGTGATCACCCTTCCCAAGACCATCGACAACGACGTGGCGATGACGGATTCCACCTTCGGTTTCGCCACGGCTCTGGACATTGCCACCGAGGCGATCGATCGGCTGCACAGCACAGCGCACAGCCATCACCGCATCATCATTGCCGAAATCATGGGCCACCGCGCCGGCTGGCTGACCTTGGGCGCGGGCATTGCGGGCGGTGCCGATGTGATTTTAATTCCCGAAATCCCCTACCGCGTCGAGAAAATCGCCGAAGCCATCCGCCGCCGCAGCCGGGTGGGAACCAATTTCAGCATCGTGGCCGTGGCCGAGGGGGCGATGAGCGTGGAGGACGCGCGCGTCTTTGCCGCTGCGGAAGCCAAGCGCGAACGCGCCCGCACTGTCCAAGATAAAAAAGAGGCCAAGGCAGAACTGGCCACCCTGGAATCGCGTCACACCGGCAACACCCTCCGGCTGGCCCGGCAACTGGAAGAACTCACCCATCTGGAATCGCGCGTCACCATTCTCGGCTATGTGCAGCGCGGCGGCACCCCCTCCCCGGCTGACCGGCTGCTGGCCAGCCGTCTCGGCGGCGCTTGCGCGGATCTGATCCATCAGGGCATTTTCGGAGTGATGGTGGCCGCGCGCGGGGATCGAACCGAACCTGTGCCGCTGGAAAAAGTCGCCGGCAAACGCCGCGGGGTGCCGGCAGAACATTCCTGGATCGCCACTGCCCGCCACGTCGGCACCTGCCTAGGGGATTAATCCCGAATTCTGAAGCGAGCCTTTGTAGAAAATGGGAGGGACGGCGCAGCGCGCCTTTTCTACCCCATTTCGGCGTTCGGATTAATCTTACGAAGCCGGATGTCGCTCCGACCGGGAAAGATTCAAGCCTGAAGTACCGTGGCGCCGGCCGCCGGGCGCGAGACGAAAATCGTCGCTTCTATTCCGGTCCGGGCCTTGTAGTCGGCGGCTATCTGACGGGAGACCGCCTCCACCTGTCCAGTCTTCACCAGCGCCACAGCGCAGCCGCCGAACCCGCCGCCGGTCATGCGGCAGCCATAAATGCCACCGGCCTGGCCGATGCCCCGGGCAATATCCACCACGGCGTCCAGCTCCACGCAGCTCACGTCGTAATCGTCGCGCAGGGAGGCATGGCTCGCGCCCATGAGGGTGCCGACCCGGGGCCAATCCGAGGCGCGGACGGCCGCAGCCGCTTGGAGCGTGCGGCTGATTTCGCCAATGACATGGCGGGCACGCCGGAAAACAACCTCGTCCATCCGCCCGCGAGCCTGTTCCAGAATATTCATCGTGGCATCGCGCAGCGAGGGAAGGTCCAGATTTTTGGAAGCGGTTTCGCACTGAAGGCGGCGCTGGGCATAGCCGCCCCCGGTCAGGGCATGCTTCACATTGGTGTTGATGATGAGCAATGAAACGGAGGGGTCGCTCATGGGCACCAGCTCGGTCTGGCGCGAACGGCAGTCGAGCAGCAGCAGATGATCCGGACGCCCCATCACTGAGATGAATTGATCCATGATGCCGCAGGGCATCCCGGCGAAATCATGCTCCGCCTTCTGACACAGCAGGGCTTTCTCGACCGGATCCATTGTCTGACCGGTCACCGTCTCCATCAGGGTTGCCGTGGCCACTTCCAACGCCGCGCTGCTGGACAGGCCGCCGCCGATCGGCACGGTGGAATGCAACAGCACGTCGAGTCCGCCCGGATTGAGGCCGCGCGCCAGGCAACCGGCGATGACGCCGCGCGGATAATTTCCCCAGCTGGGCTCGCCGGGCGTGACCGGCGCGGACAGATCCACCCGCAGCGGCTCACTACCGGAGGTGGCGCGAATCTGGATGACTGCCTGGCCATCGGCAGGGCGATCCGCGGCCATGACGGCGTAATGCTCAATGGCCATGGGCAGGACGAAGCCGTCATTGTAATCGGTGTGTTCGCCGATCACGTTCACCCGGCCGGGCGCGGCCACCATCCAGCGGGGCGGCCGGCCGTAGGATTTCAGGAATGCCTCGGAGGTTTCAGCGGCAACTTTTTGAAGTGAGGTCATGAAATAATTCAATTAAGGGAAAGGGTTGGAGCGGGGACGAAAACGGGACCCAGAAAAGGGCGCAGGCGCGGGAAGGTGCCACGGCCGGGACCATTCCCCTCCGCACCCTTCCGGCCCACCTCAGGCCGTCGGCGGCTTCTTCCCGCCGCGCACGGCGCCAGCCAGCATCAGCACGCCGAAGGCCAAGAGGATGACGCCCCAGATCAGGTTGATGTTGATGTCCAGCGAGAGCGAGCCGGAACGGTTGAGCGCGCCAAAAACCGTGAGCAGCGCCCCGATGAGGGTGAACATGAGGCCAATCGGCCAGCGGATATCGAGTCCCATAATTTTTATTGTGTGGTTTGGTTCACCAGAAGAGCACGTTAAGAATGACGCAGGCGATCAACAGCACGACCCCCACCACACCCGGCTGCAGGAAGAACGGCAGGGCGTCGGACTTGATTTTGGGCGTGAGCGAATAGACCAGGCCTTTCAATTCCGCGTCGGACTTGGTGCGCGCGGTCGTGAGAGAAATCACCAGGGTGAGGACAAAGCAGGCGGTGAAGGCGAAGGAGGCGAGCCAGAAGTTCTGCGCCATCTCACTGGGGAACACATGGACCACCGACAGGTACCCGCCTTTGACGCCGGGCGCGTTGCCCTGAGCCAGAGTCATCGCGTGGAACAGCGCCGAGCTGCCGATGCCGCCGAACAGGCCCAGGAAGGCGCCGGTGGCGGTGGTGCGCTTCCAGAACATGCCCAGCAGGAAGGTGGCGAACAGCGGCGCGTTCACGAATCCGAACACCAGCTGGATGATGTCCATGCAGTTGTTGTACATCGAGGCGAAATAGGCCGCCAGAATGCTCAAGGCGATGCCCACCACGGTGACCACCTTGCCCGCCAGGAAATAGTGGTGGTCGCTTTTCCCCTTGGCAAAGTAGGCCTGATACAAATCATAGGTGAAAACTGTGTTGAAGGCCGTCACATTGCCCGCCATACCGGACATGAAGGAAGCCAGCAAGGCGGTGAGCGCCAGACCCAGCAGGCCGGCGGGACAATATTTCTTCACCAGCGACAGGATGACGCTGTCGTAGTCATTTTCGGCGATGCTGTTGTAAAGACCCTTCCGGATCTGCTCATCCGATAAGGGAGTCGCGGCATTGGCGGCGACCAGGGAGGCAATTTTGTCGGCGGCCACCGGCTTGCCGAGCGCCGCACCCACGGCCTGGACCGCGGCGGCGGAATCGGACGGGCTGGCCGCTTTCACCGCATCCAGCGCGCTGGCATAAGCCGCTGCGGACAGGATCGGCGGCGGGATGCGATAATTCTTGTCGGGCAGCGTGCAGAGGGCGGCCGCGATCATGCCGGGCACGATCACGAGGAACGGGAAGAACATCTTGGGGACGGCGGCCACGAGCGGCGTGTTGCGGGCCGCGGTCATGTTCTTGGCCGCCATCGCCCGTTGCACCACGAGGAAGTTCGTGCACCAGTAGCCAAAGGAGAGCACAAAGCCCAGGCCGAAGATCATCGCAAACCAATCCACGCCCATCGGGTTGTTCGCCGGCCCGGCCAGCACCGGCTTCCACGCGCTCATCCAAGCGTCCGGGGCGTAGGTGACACCCGCCTCCTTGAGATAGAGAGCGGCGGGATTGGTGGCGACCGTTTGAAGCGAACTGTTCATCGCGTGCCAGCCGCCGACGTCTTTCAATCCCAGATAGACGACCGGCGCGAAGCCGAGGACGATCATGAAGAATTGCAGGACCTCCGTGTAGATGGCGGAGGTCAGACCGCCCTTTAAAACGTAGAGGAGCACGACTCCTGAGCAGATGAACAAGGCCGCGTTGTAATTCCAGCCGAGCAGCTGGTTGAGCAGCTTCGCCAGCGCGTTCATCGAAATGCCGGAGGCGAAAATAGTCATCACCGCAAAGGCGATGGAGTTCAACGCCCGGACGCGCTCGTCAAAGCGCATCTTCAGGTATTCCGGCACGGAGCGGGCCTTGGAGCCGTAGTAGAACGGCATCATGAACACCGCCAGGAAGATCATCGCCGGAATCGCCCCCACCCAGTAGAAGTGGGCGGTGGAGATGCCGTATTTAGCGCCGCTCGCCGCCATGCCCACCAGCTCCAGCGCCCCCAGATTGGCCGAGATAAAGGCCAGACCGGTCACCCAGGTCGGGATGGAACGGGCGGAGGTCAGAAAGTCCGCCGAGGTCTTCATGTAGCGCGACAGCATCCAGCCGATGCCGATAACAAATGCCACATAAGCCAGCAGAATGGTGTAATCGATCCAAGCGAGTTGAATGGGTTGCATAGGTTGATGTTGACCTTAAAGATTTACTGCGGAGCGTGTCAAACTAATTGCTATGGACCGACGGCTGTGATTTACTGTCGGCGCAAATTATTTTTATGAACACCCTCATTCAGGAAAAAACTCAGGAACTCTGCAACGCCCTGCTCACCCAGCCGGAGATGATCGCCCTGCGCCAGCGCATCGACACCTTCATGGCCAACGACAGCGCCCGGGGGGCGTATGATTCGCTGATGAGCCAGGGCCAGGCCCTGCAGGAAAAACAGCACCACGGCCAGAAGCTCGAACCGTCGGAGATCTCCGAGTTCGAAGCCAAACGCGAGGCGCTGCTGGGCAACCCCGTGGCGCGCGGCTTCCTGGACGCCCAGGAGGAACTGCACGCCCTCCAGGGCTCCATTCAGAAACAGATTTCCAAGACGATTGAACTGGGCCGCGTGCCGGTGGCGGCGGACCTCGAAGAGGGTTCCTGCGGCAGCGGCTGCGGCTGCCACTGATCCGTCTGCCTCTGGCCGGTTTCAACCGCGCCCCGGTTCAATTCGTTTGAACCGGGCGCGGTTTTGTTTTAGATTTTCGTCACCGCATGTCCAAAAAGCAAAAGCGCGTGCTGCTCGCCCTTGGATGGTACGATTACCATTTGCATCAGGGCATTGAGAAATATGCCCGGGAGCATGACTGGCATGTCTACTCGGATCTGGCGCGGGAACGGGTGATTCCCTGGGGCTGGGAGGGCGATGGCATTCTGGCCTGGCTGGGGGCCGGCGACGATCTGGCCGAGATGGTGCAGGGCATGAAAAAGCCGACGGTGGATTTCAGCCTGCGCCGCCCGGAGCTGAAATTTCATCGGGTGCTCGAGGACCACGCCCACGCGGCACACCTGGTGGCCGATCATTTTCTTTCGCGCGGCTTTGCGAACTTCCTCTATTACAGCGACGCCGACAATTGGTCCTATGAAGAGCGCGGCCGGGGCTTTGAACAGGCCCTGCAGCGGGTCGGGCACCCGTGCCGCTGGCTGCGCTGGCATACCTCGAGCGCCTTCTCGCCCGGCCGCGAGGAATGGAAGACAAAACGACGCTGGCTGGCGGCCCAGATGAGCCAGGCCGCCAAGCCGCTCGCCGTGTTTGCCGCCAACGATCAGCAGGCCCTGGACGTGCTGGAATCCTGCGAGAGCGCGGGCATCGCCGTTCCTGAGCAGGTCGCCATTGTCGGCGCGGAAAACCACCTCCTGGCGCCCGACACCATGCGCACGCCAATCTCCAGCGTGGACACCAATCTGGAGGCCCTCGGCTATCGCGGAGCCCAGCTTCTCGACACCTTGATGGCCGGTAAACGAGCCTCCAAAAAACCGGTCCGCATCCCCGCCGCCGGCGTGCGGGTGCGCAAGAGCAGCGACCTCCTGGCGGTGCCCCACCCCGGTGTGGCTCGCAGTGTCCGATTCATCCAGGATCACAGCCACGAGCCCATCGGTGTCAAGGCCCTGGTGGAGGTCGCGTCCATGTCGCGACGCGGGCTGCACAAGGCGTTCCTGGAGCACCTCCGCCGGACACCCGGACAGGAACTGCAACGGGTCCGGATTGAGCACGCCCGAAAACTGCTCACTGAAACCACTCTCAAAATCGAAGCCCTCGCCGAAACGGTGGGTTACCAGAGCGCCAACAGCTTCTGCATCGCCTTCAAGCGCGTCACCGGCCTGACGGCCAAAAAATTCCGCGAATCCCGGGGGCGCTAGAGACGCCGGCCGCGGCCGCTCTAATTGGCTTGCGCTCCGGCGGGCATCCGTAAAAATCCGGCTGTGCAAGACGTCCCGAACCCATTCCAACCGCGCGACCCGCAGAAATTCGCCGCCGCCCTGAGCCGGTTCGACGCCGAGAACGCGCGCGACCCGAACCGGGAAACCGACGCGGGGCAGGACCATCCTCGGGAATGGCTGTATGCGCAGCGCCTCACCGCCTGGGTGCTGCGGCTGGCGCCCGATGCCTCGGAAGCCCTGCGCCTGGCCGCGCGCTGTCAGCATCTCTGCCGCTGGGAAAGCCCCCGCTCCTCCTATCCCATGACCCGCGCGGGCTACCTGCGCTGGCGCGCGGACCTCAAAAAATTTCACGCGGAAAAATCCGGCGCGATTCTCCGCGAAACCGGCTACGACCCGGAAACCATCTGCCGCGTGCAGGAGTTGAACCTCAAGAAAAATTTCCCCGCCGACCCTGAGACGCGAACGATTGAGGACGCCCTCTGCCTGGTATTCTTGGAATTCCAGTTTGCCGCCCTCGCCGCCAAGACCGACGAGGAGAAAACCATCAACGCGCTTCAAAAGAGCTGGGGAAAGATGACCGACGCCGCGCGCGCGGAGGCCCTGAAGCTGACCTACGGCGAGCGCGAACAGGCCCTGCTCCACCGGGCGCTCCAGGGGTGACCCGCCGCTGCCGCCTTCGCTGCTCGACAAATCTGAACGATTTTCTAAAGTATCGGCGATGTCTTTTGCCAACCAGCCGCTTCTTATTGCCGGACGGGCTTTCTCTTCCCGCCTCATTCTGGGCACCGGAAAATTTTCATCCCCGGAAGCCATGCGCTCGGCGCTCGCCGCCAGCGGCACGGGTATGGTCACCGTCGCCCTGCGCCGCGCGGATTTGACCGGCAAGAAGGATCCCTTCGCCAACATCCTTGAATTCATCGACCCGCAAAAATACCTGCTCCTGCCCAACACCAGCGGGGCGATGAATGCCGAGGAAGCCGTCCGCCTCGCCCGCCTGGCTGTGGCCGCCGGGCTCCCCAAGTGGGTGAAACTGGAAATTCATCCCGACCCCCGCTACCTGCTGCCCGATCCGATCGAGACGTTCAAGGCGGCGGAAATACTCGTGAAGGAGGGATTCATCGTGCTGCCCTACATCAACGCCGATCCGGTGCTGGCGAAGCGGTTGCAGGAGGTGGGCTGCGCAACGGTGATGCCGCTCGGTTCGCCCATCGGCTCCAATCGCGGCCTTCAAACGCGCGACCAGATCCGGATCATCATCGAACAGGCAACCGTCCCGGTGATCGTGGACGCGGGCATCGGCGCGCCCAGCCACGCGGCCGAGGCGATGGAATTGGGCGCCGACGCCGTGCTGGTCAACACCGCCATTGCCGTGGCCCAGGATCCGGACCGCATGGGCATCGCGTTCAAGTTGGCCGTGGAGGCCGGGCGCAGCGCCTTTGAAAGCGGGTTGGGCGCACAAAGTGAAACGGCCAGCGCCACAAGCCCCTTGACGGCGTTTTTAGATTAAAGTTCCCATTCAACATAAACATGGACGCAAATGCCCCCGTTTATTTCAGGATTAAACGTTGAACAATCGTGCCTTTAAAACTATGAGCGCCCCCCTCCTGTCCGCTTCGCGGGCCCGACAGATCCTGTCCGCCGCACAAAAGACCCGCGTTCTCGTGGTCGGCGATGTGATGCTGGACCAGTTCATCTGGGGCGGCGTGTCGCGCATCTCGCCTGAGGCGCCGGTGCCGGTGGTGGATTTCCAGCGCGAGAGCTTCATGCCCGGGGGCGCGGCAAACGTGGCGCGTAATCTGGTGTCCCTGGCAGCGTCGGCGGAACTGTTCGGGGCCATCGGCCAGGACGATGCCGGCCGCCAGCTGAAGGAAATTTTAGCCGGACAAACCATCGGCTGCGGCGGCCTCATCCCCTGCCCCGGCCGTCACACAAGCATCAAAACCCGTATTGTCGCCCACCAGCAGCAGGTGGTCCGCATCGACCGCGAGACGCGCGCGGATATGGCCGGCAAGGGGACGGACCGTCTCTTGGCAGGGCTAAAAACCCGACTGTCCCGGGCCGATGCCGTGATTGTGGGAGATTACGGCAAAGGCGTGGTCACGCAGTCCTTGCTGAATGAAATCAAAGCGCTGTGCCGGCGGCGCGGCGTCTGGCTGAGCCTCGACCCCAAGCCGGTGCATCACCTCAACTTGAGCAACCTTTCGCTCATCACCCCCAACCGCAAGGAGGCGTTTGATCTGGCCGCCCTGCCCGACACCACCCGCCATTCCCACCCGCTATCTGACAAGAACCTCATGCTCGTGGCGGAACGGCTCCTCAACGAATTGCGTCCGGCGCTCCTGCTCATCACGCTCGGCGAACTGGGCATGCTGCTCTGCCAGCGCGGGCAGAAGCCGTTCCACATCCCCACGGTGGCGCAGGAGGTGTTCGACGTTTCCGGCGCCGGCGACACGGTGATCGCCACGTTCACCCTCGCGGTAGCGGCTGGCGCATCGCCCGTGGAAGCGGCCATCCTCTCCAACCACGCCGCCGGCATCGTCGTCGGCAAGGTCGGCACCGCCACGACCACGCCCGGGGAATTGCTCAAGAGTTTTAATCCATAAGAGTATCGCCGCAGGCCTGCCGGAGCCGCATCCTTCACGGACAGAAATGAATCCAAAAATCACCGCCGCAACCCTCCGCGCCATGAAGGAGCGGGGCGAACCCATCGCCGCGCTCACCGCCTATGATTATCCGATGGCGAAACTGCTGGACGAGGCGGGCGTGACGCTGCTGCTGGTCGGCGATTCGCTCGGCATGGTGGTGCTCGGGTATCCGGACACCACCCAGGTGACGATGCCGGAGATGGAACATCATGTCCGGGCCGCGGCCCGGGCCCGACCGACGGCGCTGCTGGGCGCAGACCTGCCTTATCGGAGTTACGAAACGGTTGAGGCGGCGGTGACCCATGCCCGCCGGCTGGTTGCCGCCGGGGCCGAATTTGTGAAGGCGGAGGGCGGCCGTGAAATTTTGCCGCAGATCCAGGCCATCGTCGCGGCGGGCATCCCGTTCTGCGGCCATCTGGGAATGCTGCCCCAGCACGTTTTGGAGGAAGGCGGCTACCACATCAAAGGACGGAAGGAAGAGGAACACCAGAAACTCCTCGCCGACGCGCGGGCGCTGGCGGAGGCAGGCGCGTTCGCGGTGGTCCTGGAACTGGTGACGCCGCCGGTCGCCCGCGAGATTTCGCAACAGATCCCCATCCCCACCATCGGCATCGGAAGCGGTCCGGATTGCAGCGGCCAAATCCTGGTGACGCACGATTTAATCGGCGCCTTTCCCTGGTTCACCCCGCGCTTTGTAAAACCTAGGCTGAACAGCGCAGCGGAGATCCAGACCGCGGTGGCCGCATGGAAAAAAAGTCTTCAGCCCGCCGATTCCTGACCCGGTTCGCGCCGCCGCTGGCTCCTCTGGCAGCGATCCCCATCACGGCACCGCTCTCGCCACACGAGTTTTAGTAAACCTGCTGTGTCCCGACGGGTTTCCCGCCTGAAATTATTTTTCTAGTGGGACAGCCTTTGTCCCACCCCCCCTGTCATGATGGTGCGCATGAAAGAGAACAAGATAAAAACCAACAACGAAAAGAGCGGGCAACTTGAATTGGGGTTCAGCGGGCGGCCGCCGCAGCAGAATTTCCAACGCCACACGGGACGGGTGGCACGCGCCGCCTGGTGGTTTGCCAGAATGCGCGAGGCCGTGGAAGAGGCGATCGAGTGGCCGGCAGCCCACCCGCCCCGCGCAGAGCAGATCTGGCTCCGCGGAGCGAATCGTGAAGTGAAAATCTAAGAGCCCGCCTGCCCTATCCGGCAATCCTGAACCCATCGGTCGGCGACAAGCTCTCCTTATCGGTTCTCGGCTATTGGTTTGCGGACCCTACGATGCATTGCAATAGGGCGCGTTGCTCCGTTCGCGCCGTCGGGCAAATCCGCACGCGTGAATGGGCAACGGCGGCGGGCAGAGGACGGACCACCCTACCCGCTGACGCGCCACGGTTCAGTGGAACTGCCATAGTTTCTTTTTTCGGACACCTGCTGAATGGCCTTGAGAAGGGCGTCTTGAGTGAAGGGTTTGCAGAGCAACACCGTCCCGCCCGGTGAATGAAATTCATTCTTAGGGACTTCATTCGCCTCGCCACTGGTGGCGATCACGCCGACGTTCGGCAACATATGTTTCAGCACCCGCAGGAAGCTAAGACCATCCGTGGTGGGCAGGTCCTGGCGGGTGATGACCAAATCCAAATCCTTTCCATATTCCGCCACCCGGGCAAGGGCCTCAATCGGACCGTTGGCCCGAGTCGTTTCATAATCGAGCCCGTTCAGGGCACTGGTAAAAAATCCGAGCGATCCCAAGTCCTCATCCACCAAGAGCACGCGTGGACGCACTCCGGACAGCGCCGGCTTCTTTTTATCCATCCGCGGGGTCCGGCCGTTGGAAGCGCCGGCGAGCGGCAGATACACCTCGAAAGCGGAACCCAGATGAAGGCTGGAACGAACTTTGATTCCTCCGCCATGGGTCAGCACAATGCTGCGGGCCATGGAAAGCCCCAGGCCGGTGGCGGTCTCCCGGCTTTTGGTCGTGAAGAACGGCTCAAAAATACGGTCGGAAATTTGCGGGGCAATGCCGGTGCCAGTATCGGAAACCCTCCAACAGAGGTAGTCCCCCGGCGCCACGCCCTCCTCATCTCCGGCGGGAATACGGACGAACTCCGCCTCGAGGGTCAGCAGGCCGCCATCCGGCATGGCGTCGCGCCCGTTAGCGCACAGAATCATGAGCACCTGGCGGAGTTGGAGCGGATCGCCCTGGAGATCGGGCATATCCGTTGCCAAGCGGGTGGCCAAACGAATATTTTTAGGATAGGTGGATTGAATGATCTGGACCACCTCATTCAACACCTTGATGGGCTGGAGGGCGACGAATTCGCCTTCCAATCCTTTGGCTAGGGCAAACAGTTGCCGGACCATTTCCGCCCCTTTCAAGGCACTGGCTTCCATGCGGGAAAGGAGGTCTTCTTCCGGGGAGGGATTGCGTCGCAGCTGTTTCAATCCGGTCAGAATGGGTATCAGCGCGTCATTTAAATCGTGAGCCACCCCGCCGGACATCGTCACCAAACTCTCCAGCCGGTCCGCATGCACCGCTTTTTTCTCGGCGGTCAGATCCCGATCAATGCCCGCCACCCGCATTGCCACGCCCCGGACGTCCCGGGTGATGACGCCGGTTGAAAGAATCGGCAGAAAATGGCCGTCCTTATGGCGCAAACGATAGGTCAGCGAGAAAAATCGGCCGGACCCGGAAAGGGCTTCCGCCATCAAGCGGCCGTTTTCTTTCAAGTCATCCGGGTGCACAAACGACAGCCACAAGTCCGGGGACAGCGCGTGATCTTCCGGCCGCCATCCCAGCATCTCAAACCAGCGGGGGGAATAGTACGACTCCCCGTGAATCAGATCCCGCTCCCAGATGCCGTCCCGGGTGGCCTCAATGATCAGGGCCAGCCGCGCCTCAGACCGCTGCAGCTGAGTTTCCAGATGGTGATTATGAAGGGCGATTTGAACGGTGGTCTCCAGAATCCGCTCGGTGAAGGGCTTGATGATATAGCCCTGAGGCTTGGATCCCTTGGCGGCACTCAACGTCTCCGAATCTGAAAAAGCGGTCAGAAAAACAATCGGCAGATTAAACCGGTCCTTGATCGCTTGGGCGGCCTCCGTGCCCTTCATCGGCCCGGCCAGATGGATATCCATCAGCACCAAGTCCGGCTGGAGCTGGCCGACTAATGCGATGGCGTCCTCCCCCTTCCGGGAGTTGCCGACCACCTCATAGCCCAGGGATTCCAATTGCTGCTGGATATCGCGGGCCACCACCAGCTCATCTTCGACAATGAAGACTGTATTTTTTTTGGAGTGGCTATTCATGGACTCATCAAATTTGAATTGGGGTGGACGAGAGAGAGGGTGTTTTTTAAATTCAAGGCGCCGCCCGGGATTCGGCGATTGCGGGCGCAAAAACCGTTTTCAACGCTGCCGCCAGCTTGTCATGGGTGAATGGCTTGTTCAGAAAGATTTTGACCCCGAGCTTCTGGAATTCCACGTCCAATCCCTCATCCATCCGACCACTGGTGACCACGACCGCCGCCTCTGGCAGCAAGTGCTTGACGACTCGCACGAATCCCATGCCGTCCAAATGGGGCATGTGCTGATCCGTAATGATCAACCTTAAGTCATTCCGGTGGGCGACGACTTGCAACAAGCCCTCCGTGCCGTCGTTGGCGGTAATGACCTTGAAATTCATGCTCTCGAGCACGGCCTTGGAGATTTGGCGCACGTTCGCCTCATCATCCACAATGAGGATCAGTTCGCCGTTGCCCAGAAAAACCGCCGGGACTTTTTTAGACAGGAATTCGGTGTCCGTGGCGGACATATCCATCACGGGCAGATAAATGGTAAAGAGGGATCCCTGCCCGGGAGTCGAATACACCCTGAGAAATCCGCCGTGGCTGCGGACAATGCCCTGCACTGTGGCAAGGCCCAGGCCCGTTCCCTGGTCGGGCCCCTTGGTGGAAAAGAACGGATCAAAGATGCGGTCGATGACGTCTGCCGGGATTCCCACGCCCGTGTCCTTGACCCGCCACGTCACATAGCGGCCGGGTTTGGCATCCGTGTAGGCCGCAGCATAGACGGCATCGACTTCCATGATGTCGGACTTGAGGGTCAACACCCCCCCGTTGGGCATGGCATCGCGCGCGTTGACGCACAGATTGAGCAGCACCTGATGCAGCTGCGTGGCATCCCCCTCGATCATATTCGAATCCGGTTTAAACTGATACACCAGCTGGATGTTTTTGGGAAAGGTGCCGCTGAGGATGGTGGCCATTTCCTTGAGCAGCTTGCCAGGCTTTAGGGGCTTTTTTTCACCCCCATAACCCCGGGCAAACGTCAGCAGTTGCCGGACCATGTCGGCGCTGCGCTTGGCGCTGGACTCGATCATGCTTACGTATTTCTCGGCCTTGGGATATTCCGCCCGGATCAACTCGTTGGCCAGCATCATGGGCGCG
This sequence comes from uncultured Verrucomicrobia subdivision 3 bacterium, assembly GCA_903835255.1. Lineage (GTDB taxonomy): Bacteria > Verrucomicrobiota > Verrucomicrobiia > Limisphaerales > UBA11358 > UBA11358. The sequence continues at coordinate 83,428 of CAILMI010000020.1, read as the reverse complement.
AGCGCATTGTTCAGATCGTGCGCGATTCCGCTGGCCAGATGCCCGATGCTTTCCAGCCGCTGCGTGCGATTCAGCTGATTCAAGATGTCCTTTTGGGCGGTGACATCCACCGCGCTGCCGGCGATTCGACCCGAATCCGGAGCCTTGTTTTTCACCCCATAGCCGGTCAGGCGCACCCACCGGGTGCCCTGGTCCGGCCGGGTGATCCGGAATTCGATCTGAAACTTTTCCGCCCCACCCCCACCGGAAAACATGGTTTTTTCAACTCGGTGCCGGTCCTCCGGATGGATGGATTCCAACCAGGAGCCAGGCTTCTCCTGCAGCGACTGGACGGTTTGATTCCAGATTTTTTCATAGGCGGGTGAAACGTAAATCCACCGCTTCAGGTTTAAATCGTAGAGCCAGAACACCTCTTCCATCGCCTCCGCCATCTGTCGGAAGCGGGCCTCGCTTTCGGCCAGGGCCCCCGACCGCTCGACGACCAGACTTTCGAGGTTTTCGGAAAACTGCTTAAGCTTGGCCTCCGTGCGATGGCGCTCAGTGACATCGCGTTGGATGGAGACCCAATTCGTGTGGCGCCCGCTGTCATCGTCAACCGGAACGATGGCCATTTCGTTGTAAAATTTTTCGCCGTTTTTTTTGTAGTGTGCCAGCGTGGTGGTGATCGGCTCCCTGCGCTCCAGCCGCTGCCGCACCCGGCTCATTTCATCCATGTCCGTCTCGGGTCCCTGAAGAAACCGGGGCGACTGCCCGAGCGCTTCAGCCCGCGTATAGCCGGTGATCTTTTCGAAAGCGTCATTCACATAGACAATGCGCGGTCCGGAATCACGCTGGGGCGCGACCTCTGTGATCATCACAATGTCGTCAATCTTGGAGAGACAGGTATCCAGCAGCCGGAGCCGGGACTCCTGCTGGGTTTTCTCTGAAGCTTCCCTGAAAATGCCGTCGACGGATACCGTCACCCCGTTCTCTTTCCTCACGCTTACCCGGCCCTCCGCGCAAATCCTGCGGCCGTCTTTGGCGACATAACTCAACTGCACCCAGTCCGCCGCTTCCCCCGCAAGAATTTTTTTAAAAAGCGCTTTCGTCCGGTCCGCGGATTCTGCATGGAGAATCCGAAAGAAATTCAGGGATGGGACTTCCTCCTCCGGATAGCCCAGCATCTCGCGCCAGGCCCGATTGACATACAAAAGTGTTCCATCGGGGGCCAAGCTTTGAATCAGGTCGCTCGCAGCATCCAAGAGATCACGCGCCTGCCCCCCCCTCCTAAGCTGAGTGGCCTTGTGATCGCGCTGGCGCAGGGCGATCTCCACGCGGGTTGGCAGCGATTCCAGATAAAGGCCTGCCGCATCTTTGATCAGATAATCTGCCACACCCGAGCGGAGCGCCTTGGCGGCCGACTCTTCGCGGCCAACCTCCGCCACCAGAATCATCATCCGGTCCCCCATGCCATCCAACAAATCGAACGCGGTCCCGTCTTTGAGCGCTTCATCGGCAAGCACGAGGTCAAAATGGCTCGCCGTCAGGCGCTTCCTCGCCGCCGCCACACCGTCTGCCCGTTCGCAATTCCAAGGGAGCCCTTGGGCCGCCACCAACCGGTGCAGAGCCCGTGCATCCGGGTGGTCCTCCCCGACCCGTAAAATGGAAATGGTTTGTTGATTATTCATGGTCAACTCACAGGCGGCGCTGAAACGCCCTATGAATCAAAGGACTGCCCAGCGGACTCCTCGCACCTCCCCGAAGGCTTCCGTCCCCCATGCCGAGGTCATCCGGCATCCAAACCCCACTGTCTCGAAAACGGACATCCGCCAGCGTCTCCGCCAAGTGAATCGGAAGAGTTCCTCGGTGGGCACGCGCGTGAAAAGATAAATTCCTGGTGGATTTGGGAGCTTGAAAACCGGCAGCACTTGCGGATTCGGTGCGATGTTTGCCCATGGGAATGGGCCAAAGCGAAAGGGTTCGCTCCTGAAAAGCGATAGGAATCTCTTCAGGCAACGGCTCGATCGGGAGGCCAACTACCGCAGCCGTCCGGCGCTCTGCTTCATGAATTGCAAGGGTGACATTCAACATGTTCAAATCATTGATGGCATTATTTATGCCAACAAATCAACCGACGGACGTCTCCTGTCGGGTGGGCTTTTAGGCGCGAACAGATTACAGGACCCCCCCTGCGATTCCACCTCAAAAATGGACGGTTGCCGCCGAAGGGGCGCCAAAAACAATTTCGTGTCCGCAAGCACGGTCACTGCGCCCGCCAGAAAAGCCAGTGCACTGAGAGAACGAACTGGAAGAGGGGGAAATTCTTAACGTCAGCCCGCCGCCCTTCCAATGAAAAAGAAGCTTTGGCGCGCGCAATTTTGGCTGGATTTTGCGTGACAGCGAAAAAATGTTGTTTATATTCGAATCCCTTTTGCGACCCTATGGTCTAGCGGTTAGGACACCTCCCTTTCACGGAGGTAGCCCGGGTTCGATTCCCGGTAGGGTCGCCATTCAATCTCCATAAGGGTTTCCTCACAAAAGCATTGAAAACATTAGCGGATTTTAATGCTCCCTTTTCCCAACTCATCGCCAACCCGTCTGAACTCAAGCGGAAGTGAAACCGAAAAATGTGGCACCATTTGGCACCCAAGTTATATGAATAAAATCGTATCTCGCAGCGCCGGGTGAACGGGTAAGAAAAATCGCGATGAGCGGGCTGGCAGGAACAGGGCCGGGGTTCAGCGGAAATTTTTCAAGGCGAAAGGTTCCACTCGATCCCTCGCTCTCATCCAAACCGCCGGCGTCCCTCCGCCAGCTCAGGCCTTGCCGCCGAAGCTGACGTAATCGTCCAAATCGAGCAGGTCAAACCAAGTGGCGATGTCTTCCCGCTTGGGTCCGTACTTCGTGTGCTGGGTATTGAGATAATCGCGGGAGGCAGGATCAGCCGGCACGCGTGCTTCTGCAAACGCCGACCAAGCCGCAATCTCCGTCTCCGTGCGCTTGTATTTTGCATTGGCATTTACCCAGTCCAGCATCGCCCCGTCGCCTTTGCCGGTAGCCAGCTGCTTTTTGAGGGCGGCGGCTTTGATACCGACAAAATCCAGAAACCGGTGATCCAACGGGCAATCAAAATGGTATTCCCCGTTCTTACCGACAAGAGTGGCGCGCCCCTTGTCCAGGCAGCGGGCAAGAATGACATAGCCGCCCAGCCGCACCCGCGGACTACGGGGTGCCTGTTTCGTGAGGTCGAATGCAAATAGAGCCATAATCGTTGTGGGAAACATTTTGCCTTGGCCAACCTTTCTTTGCAAGGTTTACAGGTTTGGTTTACAGGCTTGGTTTACAGATTTGGAAAGTGGGCTCCTGATGTTGCCGATCCGACCAGCGGAAGCATCCAGCTCTATTCCATAGGGTTTACTTCTTGTGCCGTCAAAGACAGGACCCGCCGGAAAAAATATTAGGTCAAGGGGGCGACGCAATGCGGTCAATCGACCCCTCATGGACGTCATGCCTGAAAAGAAAAAGTCCCAATACCCAGTGGGACCAGTGAGTTCATGAGGATTTAAAAATGGTGCCCCGGGGGGGATTCGAACCCACGACCAATTGATTAAGAGTCAACTGCTCTACCAACTGAGCTACCGAGGCAACCAAATTTCAGACCCTTCGCTAGGAAGCGAAAGGGAGTGGAGTGTATCCCGGGAACCCGGGTGCCGGCAAGTTTTATCCGCGCCGTATCCGCGCCATTTATCCGACCCATCCGTTGGCAGGATGAACGGATTACCGGGCGACGGGCTGGAGCAGCAGGTCGCCCGCATCCACCAACGGCTCAGCTGCAGCGGACGAATCGGGAGTAGGAGCGCCCGCGTAGTTGGTTTCCAGCGAGCGATAGCCCGGTGCTTCCACCACCAGCGGCACCGACCACCGGGTCGGCTTCCAAAACACCCCCACCACATATTCGCCCGAAAGCTTAAAACGCCCGTCCGCATCCGTGACCACCCCCCTGCTTTCCTGCATCAGCTGTCCGCCCTTGGGCGGCCCAAAGGGCTGGAAATGTTCCGACCCGCTGCGCCGGACGCTGGCCCCGACGATCGGACGGTGCGTATCAGCCGCCAGCACCCGGCCGGTGACCTGCGGCTCGACGCACCGGGTCCACCGGACCGACGCGCATCCGGCGGTCGCCATCAGCAACACTGCGATCACGACGGGGCGTATGGTTGCGAATAAATTCATATTTTAAATTGGTTTTAGGACCCAATCGGTTGCCCGGGGCATACGGCCGCCTGCCTTGCCCCTATTCAGAAAACCCAGGATTCTTTTGAATGCGACAGGTTGATTCAATAAACGATGTGCGGCACAGGTGCAGAAGTCGAGCGGATACGAAGCTGAAAGGCATAGCGCGCTCCCAAGTTTTTAATGGACGAGCATTCAGTCACTAGAACGACAGGTCGCAGGAGGCACATCAAACCTTCTCAAGGGAGTATGCGCACCCGATAGTAACGGCTTGACCCGGCGGCATTGTCATTGAATTCCATGTCCGCACCGGTGCCCGTGTTGGTGGCGATGCTGGACCAGCTCCCCGGAAAGAGGCTGGAGGAACGTTCAATGGCGTACTTCTTCCCGGTGACCGTCGGCCAATGAAAGGCGGCCGTGTAACCGGGCGGAACTGTCGACTTCGAGTTAACGCTGGGGAAATTGCCGGAAACCATGGGATCCACCCCGGCGACGTATTTCTTGTAGTTGCTGATTCCGTCGCCTGTAGGACAGGCATTGGAAGCGGAAAGTTGATTGTTCGTAGTTCCAAACCAGCGCAGCCGCCAGGAATCGGGGATCCCGTCGTTGTAGCTGGAGTTGGTGCGGCTGGACAACGTGACCAGACCGGTGAACGTCTGTTTCGGGAAAGAAGCGATTCCATTGGGAGACGCCGAGGCGTGATCAAAATGAATGGCATAAGAGGCATTGGCGGGAGCGCCTGCCGGCACGGTGACGGTCAAGGTACCGAGCGTGATGGTTCCCGTCAGGCTGGTGCTGGCGAGGTTGAGCCAGACGGCGGAGTAATTCCCATTGCCGATAGAGTCCTTGTTATAGGGGGCACCGATAGCGGCAACCTGATTGAATTGAACCGGGGTCGTCAACGCCGGCGATCCATCGAGCGGCACAACGGTCAGATTGAGCATTAACGTCCGGAGCGGATAATTCCCAAAAACAGTGGCGGTGATGGGAACCTGCAGCACTTGACCCGAAGTCCCTTGAATATCCCCAGCCGCAAAGTTGACTTGGGGAGATCCCGAGGACGCCGACACCTTAGGCTGCACCGCTGCAAACGACTGGCTCTTTAAAACAAGAGGCGCCACGTTGGGAATAACCTCCGCCACCCGCTGACCGTTGTTCCAGAAGCGGCGGTACCACGTCAGCGAGGGATCCAGCGAACGCCGGTAGGTGACATAGACATCACTGACATCCAACTGCTCATCGCCAAAAACGGCTTGATTAATCGTGGTGGTGTCACCAAAAAGGCCGTTGGTATCGAAACTTAAAAAACTATTAGTGAAGTAGCCAAAATTGGGATCGCCGCTATCCGTATTGAGCGCACCCAGATTGCCGCAGGAATCCATGGCATCAAAAAAATCGCTGCCCAGGGGTGGAGTATCGAGGCTATAGATGGCCGATTGGAACACCTGAATAACATCGGCATTGACCAAGTTACTGGAGCCGAAATCGCCGGCATTGAACCAGCGGAAGGGGTAGACGCTGCCAGCGATGTATTTGCGCTGGCCGATGGTAACATTCTTGATGGCATTAATAGCGCCGCTGCCCAATGTGCCGTTGGTGGGCGCGGAAATATAGACATCGGAGCCTGGGGCACCGATGCCATCGGAGGTGGCGGTGGGGCGGGCAATCTGAATGCGATACGTCTCGTTACTGAGCGCAGTCACTGGAACCTGAAAAGTGTATCCGCCCAAAATAACCTTTCCGGCACTCTGCAGGAACATCGTGTCGTGGGCGATGGAGTACTGGAGCAAGTCCTGATTCACCGTGTCGTAGAGATTGGTACTGCCGGCGCGTTCCACCCAGCCCACGCCCAGCAGATTCAGCGCACTATTGGTGATTAACAAGCTCGTGAAATCGGTGGAATTAAATATGGCCGGCGGGATGGGAACGTACGTTACCGGAGTCACCGGCAGGGGCTTCACCAGCATGGACGTGAAACTGTAGGCACCCGGAGGCGTCAGGGCGGATCCATTAGTAACGGTCAGGTTAAATTGAAGGCTATAAACTCTGCTATTGGGCAGCAGGGAGAGCGTGACCGGAGCGTAAAAATTCTGACCGGGCGAGGCGATAAAGGCGCTGGAAGCCTCGCCCGAATCGAAACCGAAGCTGATGGCGTTGGCCTGAAAATTGGTGGGCGAAAACGTAACGCTGACCACGGCACTGGGCTGATAATTATCGCGATAGGCGCGCACCTTAAACAGGGTGTTGGTGGTGATCTGCAAACTCACGGTCCAAAGGGATGCGGGCGATGCGACGGTTCCCAAGTCTTTCGCCGCGGCGTTGGTGCTCGAGGGATCTGACCCATCGAGGGTGTAATACAGGTGCGCATTGGCGGTGATGTCGCTGATGTAAAATTGCGCCGCGTTGTTACCGATGATGGTGGGATTACCGGCGATGAACTGGAATGTCGCTTGGACCACGGCGCTATTGGGATGATTGGTCTGCGCCCCGATCGCCTTGATGGTCAGAGACGGCGCGACCTGGTTCACTTTATACGGCAGCACTTGAGACGGAGTTTTCCCATCCTGATAATCCGATAAAACCGAGGAATTGGTCGGGGAGGGATTGGATCCGTCCACAGTGTAATAGGTGCCGCTGCCCGGGGTGCCCTTGATCACGATAAAGGCGTCATTATAGAAGCTATAATCGGAAACCGAATGAAACACCGAAGTATATTCCGGGATAGTCGTCGCGGGAAAATCGACATAGCCGATCTGCGGATCCGGAACTGGCGGGTAAGGCGCCTGAGCCATCACAGCGACTGAATCGGGTCCTTCCACCCCGGAGTTGAGCCCTGAAACCACATAATAATAAACGACCCCGTTTTGAACGGTGCTGTCGGTATAGCTTGTCCCCGTGACAGTGGCGAGGGTACTAAACGGTCCGCCGCTGGAGGGGGAGCGCTTGACGTTGTAAGTGGTGGCCCGTGCTGCGGCCGTCCAGGACAGGGCAATCTGGTTGTAGTTGGTGAGGACGCTCGTAATGACCGGGGCGTCGGGCGGGAGGGGCGGCGGGAGAACAAATCCGGCTCCGGTGACATGGCGGATCAGGTGATAATAATCTTCACTGGTATAAACCGACCCATCCGGGGCAAAGGCGACGCCATAGGGCATGCGCGACTGGACATTGGTGCCCGTGGAGTCAGGCACCTTGGGCGTCCCGTCCGACCAACCGGGATAGTAGGACGATGTCCAGTAGCCGGAAGTCACCCCATAGAGATTGGTGACCGTCCCATCGGTCCGGACCACCTTGACGCGGTGATTGCCGTAATCCGAGACGATCAGGGTGCCATCGCCCGCTTCCGCGATGTTCATGGGCTGATAGAATTTGGCGGTATTGCTCGAGGCGACATTGTTGCCGTTGGTTAAAAAATCACCCGCCCCATGAAAGCCGGCATTGGTGGTTACGATGCCATTGGTGGGATTGACGAGATAAATCCCATTCCGGCCGGCATCGCAAACGGCCAGCAATCCGTTGTGTTTGGTGACAATCCCCTGCAACGAAGTCCCCGTCATCGGGAGGGTCGCCACGGTGGACCTGACACCGGCCGGGTTGATTTTGATAATCGTGTTGCTCTGCACGGTGACAAAAAGATTCCCGACGGAATCCAGGGTGATACCGCAGGCATTGGTCAAGCTGGTGGCGTTGGTCGCCATTATTTCTCCATATTCGTCGAAGGTGACCACCGTGCCGTTTTTCCCGGTACCGCGATTCAGGACATAAACATTGTAAGAGGAATCCAACACCACACCCACCGGTTTATTGATCAAATTGGTGGAGGAAACGGACAGGGTCCAAGTCTGGCCGGCCGCGAGGTCAAGGTAGCGGATGGCGTTGTTGTCGCGGTCGGCCACGAATAAATAATTACCGGAAGGATCCATGGCCAACCCGCAGGGAGTATAGAAGAGAGCCTGATTAAAGGTCACCCCGTCCTGATAGCCGAGATACTTCGGGTTTTTACTGAGGTTACTACCGCCGCCAATGGTGGTCACGCTGGCGGCCAACAGGCTGTCAGCAGCCAGCAACCCGAGAGCGCCCACGACAAGACTCAACCCGGTTACCCCCCATCCCAACCTCCGTCTTGGGCGACTGGAAAAAAGTGTTTTCATAGCAATTGATCAATAGGCGTCCCCATTGACATTCAGGGATTGGACATTCCCGACGCCTCTGCCTTCTGGGGATTACTCCAGTCATAGGGCTTGGTGCTATCCCACATAGACTCGGGATTAATGAGCACCGGGCGCTTGGCATCCGGCTGGGTGGCGAGGAAATTATTGGGATAATTCTGGAAATCAGAATCCTTGATGATGGTGGGCGTGATGAAAATCACGAGGTCTTTTTTGTCCTTGGTTTTGCTTTCGCTGCGGAAGGCGTATCCCAGGTAAGGAAGGTCTCCCAAGAGCGGAACCTTGGTGGCGGTGGATACCGGGTTATCTGCAACCAAGCCGCCCATGACAAGCGTGTCCGTGTTGGGAATGATGACCTGGGTAGTAATAGTCCGGATGTCAAAGGTCGGAGCCGTCAGGAGCTGGGAGGTGGACTGCCCATCGGCGGTGATCGGCCCGCCGCCGACGCTCTGGCTGACGTCGCCCGCGAAATTCGAGACTTCCGGGACCACCTTGAGCCAGATGTTATCATTGGCGGAAATCCGGGGTGTCACCTTGAGTTTGGTACCGACGTTGGTGTAATTGACTTGGGACCCGCCGGCGTTGTTAGCTGATCCGGCGGAGACGTTAAAGACGGGATACAAGTGGGTCACTTCGATCATCGCCATTTCATTATCCAGGGTGACCACTCGCGGCGTGGACACAATCTGGGCGTCGATGGAGGAATTGATGAAGGATAACACCGCCTTCAAGCCATCGGCATTGAGAAAACCAACATTGGGCATGAGGCCGGAAGAAGTGCTCAAAGCCATACCGCCGTTCCCGACGAAGGTAGTATAGACACTTTTAGTGCTGGACCCGCCCCCGCCGGAAGTCGCCGAGCCATTGGGATTGGGGACGCCTGTGCCGTTGCCCGGGGTTGTGGTCACAGAACTCCCGTTGATATTTCCATTTCCAAAGGTGATGTTTTGCGCCTTCAGCGTGCCGGACCAGTCAATGCCCTTTCTGGTACTGGGATTGCTGGCGATTTCGACCAAACGGGTTTCGATTAAAACCTGGCGGGTGGGTTTGTCGAGCTGGCTCACCAGCATATCCACGGAAATCTGCTCCGGCTCCGTGGCCGAAACGATAATCTGACTCGTGCGAACATCGGGCACCACCCGGCTGCGCTTATCGGTCAGGGCGCTCAAAGAGGCATCCATCATGTTGGAAACGCTGGTGTATTTCAGCTGGATGACCCGGGTGTAGAGGGGCGGCGGCGCGGCCGGATCTTTGGTGGTGATCCGGATAATCTTGGACCTGGAATCCCCCGTCATCTGAAGGCCGTAGTTGTCCAGCAGCGCGATGAGGGCCTGCTGTGCTGTGATGTATTCCCAGCGGATGGACAGGGTGGGCTCGGGCTTGATCTGACCATTCTGATCCGGCTGACCGTAACCGATTTTAGGGTCCAGCAGGTAGTTGATGCCCGCCTGGCGCGCCAGATTCTCAATCGCGGTTGTAATCGGCACCTCCTGAAACTGGATCAGGGGAATAACGGCAATTTCAGCGACCGCTGGATTGGTTGGGGCGGGTTCCAGCGCAACGGCAGGCACCGGAATTGCGGGGGGAGGCACAACCACTGAGGGTGAAACCAGAGCCGCTGGCGCAACATTGGTTTCAAGATCGGCAGCAACATTCGTCGTGGAGATGACCGGCGACACGGCAGCAGCGTTCGTCACGACCGACGAACCCGACTGGTCGCTCTGCGCCATCAACAGTTTGCGCGCGGCGGCTTGGGCTGGATTGTCCTGCGAAGGCTGGACATTTTCTGGCGCAGGCTCGTTAGTTGGGGCGGATTTGGGGTCGACAGAACCCACCAGCGGCACGCCAGCGATATTCGGCACGACGGATGAATCTGGCTTGACGTCATTGGTCTGACAAAGCGCCGCATGATGGAGCAGAAACACTCCCAACCCTGTGGCGAGCAGACTTTTTAATTTCATACCTTTTGAATGGGGGACGGAACGATTTATTATTCCGGAAATAAATACGTGTTCAAGGGGACAATGGTTTGAAGACATGGGGACGAACTGAGGCAGCGGCCCTCCTATTTGAAAGCCGGCAGACTGTCTGGTGTGAGGATGGGGGTTCATTGTTTTTCCTTGTAACGCAATTCATGCCGTTGACCGCTGACCTCAACTACAACCGAATCCGACTTGATCTCAAGACATTTCACGCTGAGCCGTCCCCGCGACGTCAACACATCCGATTCATCTCCGGCCGCAAACGTGTGTTTATTGATGATCACAAAGCGGCGCGACGGCAGGCCCGAAATGCCCTGCAAAACCAGGAGACCCGAATCCATCTCCTGGGATTTTGTTCCGGGCACCAGCTGCCCCTCGTACGGACGCGGGGAGGTGGGGAAGAAGGGGTCGCGCCCTTCTGCGGGATTGGATGGAAGAATAAAAACCGAAAGGGCGCGGCGACCGGCAGCGGGAACCGGCGCGGCGGATTCGGCTTCGACGGTCCCACCCGCCATCAGAAGCGATGCCAAGAGAGCCCCGCGCCAGATTTTAGTATGAAAAATCAGAGATCTCATTGAACTTTAGCGGACGTCCGGTTTGATCAGAGCCAAAAGATCCATTTTAAAGGACAACTTTTCCCCTTCCGCCGGTTCGATTTTCACATCCGTGAGGCGAAGATAGGGATAATTATTTTCAATACCAGCCACAAATTTTCCAATATCATGATAATAGGCCTTGCCGGCGATAATCAGGCGCATCTGTCGATACGGGAAACCCGGGATCAAATAAACTTCCCCCTCCACCGGATGGCCCATCTCCGGGATTTCCACCTTATATTGCTGCTTAAAGAGGCGCAAAAGGTTGTAAGCCCAGGAATAGAGATCCCCCGATGCCATGTTTTCCTCCGCCTGTGCCAGCAAAGCGGTGGCGGCCTCCAGCTGTTTGGTCGTGACCTCTCCGGTCTGGATATTTTTCTGCATCGTCTGCAGCTGCTGGGTGGCTGTTTGAAGGGTGGCCTTAACGCCGCTTAACTGGGCGTACTGGGAACGAATCAGGCCGACCGAGATGAGCCCCAGAAGGGCCAGCGTGACGACCACGACGGCGAGGAAGGGCTTCCGCTTTTCTTCAGGCAACCATTTCATTGGAGAGTGTCCGGGAAATAACATTCCAGATTGAACAGCACATAGGGGTGCCCGTCCGGCCCGCTTTGCGGCGCCGACAGGCCCGTGAGCTTAATTGCATTGGTCGGGTTTAACATGGTTTTGAAATAAGGCTGACCGGCAATGAGCTCCTTGAACCGGTTGACGGCGTCCCCCGGGTTGGCGCTGAAATCTTTCGCTTCAATCCCCAAAACTTTGGACTCGAGGGAGGTCGCGGGAGAACCCGGGATCACCTTGCCGGACTTGGTCTGACTCGGAACGGCGGGGGTGTTGACATAAGTCTGATTAAACCGGATCCGCATCAACTGGACCCCTTCCAGAGTGGTCAACTGCAATGCATTCAGATAATTGCCATGGAGGAAGCGGGCTTGGTTTAACTTCTGAAGCTGCTCCAGTTTGACCTTGATGCTGGCAATCTGTTTTTGTTTGGAGGTGACGGTTTGAAAAAGGTTGGAGTGGTAGTCTATCTGGCTTCGGGTCTGGGACAGGTTGCTTTGCGCAATAAAGAGTTCCAACTGCACCGAACTGCTCCAAACCAGGGCGAACACCACCAGAAAGACCCCGATAAAAATAGACCGCTTGACCGGGTCGTGGCGGCGCGATTTCTCCGCCGCCCTCGACTCGGCCAACAAATTGATGCGTATGATCATGCCTGATTCAATTCAAAGGGCCACCAAGGCCGCGCCGACCGCCACCCCCAGCTGAGAGCCCACCTGCTCCAATTCCTTGGCCTGATGCTCCGGCAATGAGATTTGGAGAAAACGGGTTGGATTCCAACGCGTGCAATCCACCATCAGTATGGGGCGGAGAATATCCAGAATCATCTCCGAACGGGCCGAGCCGCCACTCACATAGACTTGGGTTACCGGGCGATCGTGCTGATGCTCGAAAAAATTCAGCGAGGCGCGCAATTCCTGACCCAATGGAAGGACCTGCAATTCGAGGATGGACTGGGATTCTGGAGCCATTGCAATCTTGATGCCCTCGGCTTCGGCATAACTAATTCTCATCGCCTCAGCCAACCCTGCCGTCAGGTGGTCTCCTCCCACATTGACCACGCGGGTCAACACCAACTCGCCGCGGTCCAGCACACAGACGACGGTGTGCCGGAACCCGATATCCACCAGTGCCACCGATTCATTGGCGTAAACCTCGGGCAGAGCCATTTCAAAGGCATTGATGGGGCCGATGAGCCCGGGAACGATGTAATCCACCGTCAACCCCGCAGCCTTGACCGCCGACTGATAGTCATCCACCAACTTCTGGCGGGCTGCCACCACCAAGACCTTTGACTTTGCAACACTGGGATATTTTAAATTTTCAACCGCCTTGCCGGCCACGCCCGGGCGGGGCGGAAAAACATGGCAATCAAACACATGATGCGGAAGATCCTGCTGCAAATAACCCCGAGTATTGTTTTTCAAGACCATCCGCATTTCTTCGATGGGTATATTCGGCAATTCCAGCTGACGGACCACTGTCGCATCCAACCCCACCGACAACGTCACGTACTTGGCATCCGTAGCGAGCGCTTTCACCACGGATTTCAAATGGTCGGCCAGCAATTCCGGGGATATGTGCTTGTCGAAAATCGGGGCATCCAACAACGCATAGCGGCACAGGGCCCAAACCTCTCCCTGCGGCTGCAGCAGCACCGCCTTAGTGGTGCGCGCGCCCAAATCGACAGCAATGACGTTACCATGCTGTTTTCTTTTGGACCCGAATGAGAACGGAAAAACCATTTCTTACCCTTATTAAGATTTAAGTTGTTGAATTGCAAGCTGTAATTAAACAGCCATTGAATCCCGCCTCCTCCAACCCCAGCATTGGGGTCAAGCCACCCATCCATCCCGCCGGGCTTTACCCCTCGGAACAAACCGGCACTCAACCCAAACCTAACGGCTCTGGAGAACCGCCCCCCAGGTTATTACGGCTTCCAAATCATGTCCGCCACAGTGCGTCCGGCGGGAATGAAGGGAATCACGTGCGTGCTGTAAGGGGTCACCACATCCAAGACATAGGGCTCGTCGGCGTCGAGCATGCGCTGGAGCGCCGCCCTCAAATCTTTTTTGTACATCACCCGTTCGCATTTGACGTTGAACGAATTGCACACGCGCACATAGTCGGGATAAATATGCGCCCGATGTTCGGGGTCGCCCAAGTAGGTGTGACCGCGATTGCCCTCATAAAAGTTGTCCTCCCACTGCACCACCATGCCCAGATGCTGGTTGTTGAGGATGATAGCCTTGGCAGCGATTTTCTCAATGTGCGCGGTGGCCAATTCCTGGATGTTCATCAGAAACGATCCATCGCCATCGATATCGACGACCTGCTTGTCCGGCAAGGCCACCTTGACGCCTAGGGCGGCGGGATAGCCGTAGCCCATCGATCCCAGTCCGGCGCTGGTGATGAGTTGGCGGGGGTATTTGTATTTATACCATTGGCCGGCCCACATCTGATGCTGGCCCACGCCGGTGGTGATGTAGGCCTCGCCCTGGGTCATTTCGTAGAGCATCTCGATGACCATCTGCTGCAGGATGACCTGATTTTCCTGGCCGCCGAGATGGTCTTTCATATGGTCGCTGTTCGCAATTTCCGGGGTGATGCGATAGGCGAAAGGCCCTTTCTTCTGCCACTCGGCAATTTGCGCCAGCCAGGCAGGACGCTTCTGGAAAATTGGGCGCCGGGCGACCATGGCGTTCAGGCGCGTGAGAGCGTCCTTGATATCGCCCACCACGGGCAGGTGCGCCTTGCGGTTTTTATTCAATTCCGAAGCGTCAATGTCCACATGGACAATCGTGCCGTTCTTGCAAAACTCCTCAAATTTGCCGGTCACTCGGTCGTCAAAGCGCACGCCGAACGCGAGCAGTAGATCCGCACCGTCCTTCAGTTTCACCATCGGATCGTTGAAGGACTTGCGCAGCTCATATTCGCCGTTGACTGCCCAGTTGGCCGAGGCCGAACCGTGCATCCCCAGCCAGCGCAGGGAGAGAGGATGGGTTTCGGGAAAGCCGCCAACCCCCATGAGGGTGGTGGTGACGGGGATGTTGGTGGCCTCCGCGAATTTCTTCAGCTCCGCCGCCGCTCCGCTCGTGATAATGCCGCCCCCGCAATAAAGCACCGGCCGCTCCGCCTTTTCGATCAGGCCGATGATTTCGTTGAGCGCTAGGTCGTCGGCCTTCAAATCCGGCTGGGTGTAGCCGGGAAGACCTTTTTTGACCTCCTCGAACGTCGGCCACACCGGCTGGGCCTTGGCCTGCTGGATGTTTTTGGGCAGATCAATCACCACCGGTCCGGGCCGGCCGGACTGCGCAATGTAAAAAGCCTCCTTGACGATGCGCGGGATGTCCTTGATATCCGTGACCAGATAGGAATGCTTCACGATGGGCAGCGTCACGCCGATGATGTCGGTTTCCTGAAACGCGCCGCGCCCGATCATGTTTTGGTTCACCTGCCCGGTGATGGCGATGAGCGGACAGGAATCCATGTAGGCGTCCGCAATGGCCGTAACCAAGTTGGTGGCCCCGGGGCCGCTGGTGCCCATGCACACGCCGGCCTTGCCGGTCGCGCGGGCGTATCCCTCGGCCGCAAAACTGCCTCCCTGCTCGTGGCGCGGGAGAATGGTGCGGATTTTGGAGGACGTGAGCGCCTGATGGATCTCCATGCTCGCCCCGCCCGGATAGGCGAAAATCACCTCCACCCCTTCCCGCTCCAGGGCTTGGACGAAAATATCCCGCCCAAACATGGCCGGGCCGACCTCGGCGCGGGCCTTAGGGGTGGTGGTTGCGGATTTCTTTTTGGCGATTCCAGTTTTTCTGCTCATGTTTTTTTCAGTTGCGGCAAGCCTCACGGATGAAACAAAAAACCCACGACTTTTTAGCCGTGGGTTCTTGTCAAAGTCTTCTCAGTTCAACAAGCGCCCACGATGTCGCCTACTGCAACGACCCCCAGCATGACAACTTGTGAAGTGCTTTTCAACATTACGCTTCAAATTTATGAAATCATCCCGGACGGGTCAAATCCAATTTGTCGGTTTTTATGTGTTATTTCGGGCGTTGATTAGCCCTCGATCAAGGGAATTATGACTCGAATGGGAATCTGCCACCCCGTCCAAGGCCCCCGAGACAGCAAGCCTGTTGTAAAAACGTCGATCCAAGTTACCGAGAAGGCGTATATAACCCACCCAGCGAGTCCGCACTGGACCTTCTTTTTAGCCCTCCAAAACAGGAAGAATCCCCATTCATAGGATTCAAGTGCTCAGGAATGCGGTTAAATCCATCCCTCTCGTAAGAGTTCTGTCCCACCCCTTGTCACATTTCAAGACACAAATCCTCACTCCCCGTGCCCAGAGAGAATTTGAAGGGCACCGTATTTGAAACCCTGCGACCTCAAAAGGATTGAAAATTGGGAAAAGAACAATTGAAACGACGGGGCGGCACTTGGAATTGTAAAAATCCGGCCCGGAAAGACGTTCCGGCATATAAAATGCTGAAAGCTCTTGAAATAAAACAAGATCAACTCCCATGAAACTGCCTTTAAAAAAAAACGGGTTTAAAATAAACCCGAACCTGTTGCGCCGGAAGACCCACAGGCGCAGCGAAGCGGGATTTACCCTGTCATTGCCGGAATCCCTGATATCCATGGTGGTTGTGGCAATCACTTTTGGGACGATTATTGACGGAAATCTTACATCGGCAAAACGGACGGAATGGTCCGGGTGCTCCCTGGCGGCGCAATCGTTGGGAACGCAAATCATTGAACAAACGAAAGCAGCCGTCTGGGATATATCCATCAACAAGAATGAGGTAACCAACCTGACGCTCATGGCAAAATCTTATAATTCCAGCACGATGACATTGACGGGATATACCACCAACATCATGGATATCCCCTGGAAAGGGACGAATTATGTGATGGCAACTAATTATGTCACCATTCAAGATATCTGTGAAAATTTAGTGGCCAACCCACCCGTTCACCTGCAAATGGTGCAAGTGGATACCGTCTGGCCGTTCATGGGGTGGGGCAAATTTAAAGTTCAATATTACACGAATACCGTTTGCACTTTTCTGGCCCCTGACAATCATGGTATCTGACACAAGCTTAAACCATCGCGCTGAAAAACATAACAGCCAGACATTGAAGCGCGTGCGCCATAAAAATGAAAAACGAGGGATTCAGCTTGGCGAGGGCATCAGAGATTCCCCATGGGAATCGCGGTTCCGTTTTAGACCAAGACATCCTGAGCAGCAGCGCCCTGACGCAGGGCCCACCTCACAAAGGAATTAGCTCGACGCATTTCAAGACGATATCCCTGTCGGGGCATACTTTAATTGAGGCCATGTTCACCTCGGCCATTCTGGCCATGTTCATCATCGCCTTGCTGAGCGCCCACCTGCTGGGTCTGCGCTTGAACCAATTAGTGGAGAGCAAAGCCGGAGCCAACGATGACTCCCGCAGATCACTGAGCCAACTCACAACAGACATTCGATCCTCAAAACGCTGGCTGATTGGAAACCTTTCGGGCACCAATTTCGTAAAATTAGCCAATGGGTCCATCCAGCAAGGGACGGCCCTCCAGTTGTTTCAAACCACCAACTACAGCACTCCCTACATCCTTTATTATTTCGACCTCAGCGAAACCAATAACAAGAACGGTAAATTAATGCGGACCGTCAATACGAATTGGATTCCGGCGACTCTGGCTTCAAACCTGATAGAAACCCTATTTTTTACGGCGGAAAACTACGATGGAACGCCGGCGACAACTCAAGGTGACAGCGCTGCTTTTAAAAATGTCATTCATACGACGCTCCAATTTTGCCAGTTTCAATATCCAACCACCCAGGTCGGAAGCAACTGCCTGTATGACTATTATCGGCAGGATATTAAAGCCACCCCACATCTGCCCGAATAGCCACTATGAAATTTCAAAAGCGTGCCAGGGGGAAATCAGGGGGGTTTGCGCTCATCCTCACATTGATCATTGTGGGCGTGAGCATCATGATTCTGGCGGGGGTCATGAACCGGAGCCAGTCCGTTGCCATACTCAATCAGCGAAACAACGACCATATCGCTACCTGCAGCGCGGCCGAGGCGGCCGTCGAAAAAGTTTACGCGCGAATGTCCTATGACTTTCAAGCGTACGGTGTGGCGGCCGTCAGCGCCAATCTGAATTTATACAGAGGAACCGTTCCAGCCGCAGTGGAAAACCCCTTCTGGTCCAACTTTGAATTTTCTGACGCCCAAGGAAATTCAGGAAATACGTATGTGAATCAAGCCTATACCTACTCCGGCCCCCTGCCCTCGCAGTACACAGGCTTGTCCACATTGAATGCGCCGGTTTACCGTATCGTCTCCAACGCGAAACTCAAATCATCCAATTTTGATGTCATTGGCACTTCCCAGGAAGATATTTTGCTGGCCCTGGTACCGCTGACCACCTGGGCGGTCTTCTACAACGGCCTTCTCGAGTTTAGCCAGTGCGCCACGATGTCAGTCAACGGACGGGTTCATGCCAACGGTCCCATTTATGTGGGTACCAGCGCGTCCCTCACTTTCAACAGTGCGGTGAGCACTACCGACACCCTCACGGCCCCGCTGGTGGACGGCTTGTCTGGTTTATGGACCCCGGGCACATTTAACACTTGGAACACCACCTTTAACGCCAGCCCCGGGTTTTTGACCAATATCACTTCCGTGAATGTTTCCCTCAGCATGACCAACTCGCATTTCTTGATCAACCTTCCTGATAGCGGCGAAGACCCAACCTCAATGACGGGCAAGCAACGGCTCTACAATCAGGCGCAAATGGTTTTATTGGTGTCCGACACTCCCAGCGCCGCAAACCCCACGGTGCAACTGATTATTCAGAACAGCTCCAATGGCGAAGTCCCCGGCAATGACCCTGCAAAATCCATCGTCACATACACCAACGCGTCGCCGGAATTTTTAAATACCAATCTGCCCTTTTTAACTTTGTCGAATTCCTTCTATGACCAACGTGAGAAAAAGACAAATCTGGTCACCCAGATTGATGTGGGTCGATTCAACACCTGGTCTAAAACAAATTCCCTAGTCCAGAATAAACTGCCCTATTCCTCAGGCCTTTATCCCACCATCCTCTATGTTGCAGATCGGCGCGCTGTCAATGCCAAGCAATTGCCCGTCGTCCGTTTGGCGAACGCCACACAGATTCCCAGCAATAACGGCTTGGGTTTTTCAGTGGCCACCATGAACCCGATTTATATCTGGGGTAACTACAACGTCCAAACCAATAGCGGGGGCTCCCAATCCCTCACAACAAACAATCCCGCCAATAAATATCCCGCGGCGATTTTTTCTGATGCGCTCACTATCCTCTCCGCAAACTGGCAGGACGCGGAGGGCAACACGGCTTATAACAATACTTCCGGAGCTAATGACGCAGCTGACACCACAGTCAATGCCGCCATCGTCACCGGCACCGTCCCCTCCACCGGAACCAGCGCCACCACCTTCAGCGGCGGCGTTCATAATCTTCCTCGTTTGCTCGAAGATTGGTCTGGGAAAAATTTGTGGCTTAATACTTCCATTTTAAGGCTTTATGACAGCACTATGGCCAACACCCAATTCAGAAATCCGCAAGGTTTTAGCCCTTCTCCAGTGAATCCCTATTACAATCCCCCCACACGCCACTACTCATTCGACCAGAATTTCCTCGATTTCACCAAGGTGCCTCCGGGCATTCCTACTATTTTACTGACCATTCGGTTTGCTTGGGCTGTTCCGCCGCCCAAAACAACCAGCTTCACACCCATTCACAATTAGACGGCAACCTGCTGATTCTCCGCCGTCGTCATCGCAGGCCCCAATTGGGAACTACCCTGTCCCAAAACCGATGGTTTGCCCAGATTACAACAGCCCCACCCCTCCTCAACCTTTGGCCCCCCAATCACGTCATCCCCGATGAATTCTGAAAGCCCCCATCGTTTTCGCACCTCCCCCACGCGTCCACTCTGATTTTTACAGACGCTCCGTACAACCAGGTGCCGATTCCTAGCCGGGTCAGCGCGCTAGCGACGGGAACGCCGCAGCACGGCATCTCTACCTGGTGTGTTGTGACTTCCAAGACCATTGATCCCGAATTCCGAAGCATTCATTAACGGCTTGCGCTTCGGTGTTCGGGGTTAACTGCCATCGGGGCATCGCAGCGAGATGTCCTCTAGCCACTATCCGCGTTGGGCTGAAAAAGAACCGGTCCGGCGACCCGTTTGGGTGGGATATCTCTAAAAATTAAAAGGCCGCGGAAATATTCCGCGGCCTTTGAAGAGAGGAATTTAAAATGACTGGCCTAGGCTTTTTTTTCAGCCTTAGCCGCTTTGGCAGCCTTGGGCTTTTCCACGGCAGCTTCCGGTTTTTCAGCCCGCTTGCCGCGCTTTTCAGTTTTCGCATCCACCGGCGCCGCTTCCACGGCAGGAGCAAGAATCGGAGTCAGGCTTTCCACACGCACCTTCAAGCTGCTTTTGACTTCCGAGTGCAACAGCAGGGTCACTTCATGCTCGCCCAGGGCGCGGATGGCGGTCTCGAGGTGAATCTTCTTTTTGTCGAGCGTGATGTCGAATTGATGCTTCATCTCGTCGGCAATCATGCCGGAGGTGACCGAGCCGAACATCTTGCCGTCGTCGCCCGCCTTGACCTTGATGACGCAGATCAATTTGGAGACGCTCTTGGACAGTTCGCTCATCGCGTTGAACTCATGCGCTTCGCGCTCGGCGCGACGCTGCTTGAGCACCTCAATGCGGCGCTTATTGGCACCGGTCAGCGGGATGGCGAATCCCTGCGGAAACAAAAAGTTGCGCGCGTAGCCGGCGGCGACTTTGACCTGGTCGGATTCACCGCCGAGACCGATGATGTTGTGAGTGAGAATAACTTCAGTTTTTGCCATAAGAAAATAGAGTTGGAGTTGGATGGGGAATGCAGCCCTCCCCGTGTTTCAGTTCAAAAAGGGACGTCGTCGTCGTGCGGCGGTTCAGAATCGCCCGCTTCCGGGGCTGGGGCCGATGAGGCCGCCGGAGGGCGCTGGGCCCGCGGTGCCGCCGGTGCGCCGGGGGCGCTGCCTTCTCCCGCGCCGGGGGCGCTCCCAAGAAACTGAACAGTTTCCGCCACCACGCCCAGCTTGCTCTTCTTCTGGCCGGTCTGCTTGTCGTCCCACTGGTCCAGCTTGAGCCGGCCTTCAACCAGCATGGGCCGCCCCTTGCGCATGTACTGGCCCACGTTTTCCGCCGTGCGGCCGAAAATATCCACGTCCACAAACGTCACCTCTTCCTTCTTCTCGCCCGCTTCATTGGTCCAGACGCGGTTGACCGCCAGGCCCACTTTGGCGATGGCAGTTCCCTTGGGGGTATAGCGCAATTCCGGATCGCGCGTGAGATTCCCCATCAGGATGACTTTGTTGAAACTGGCCATAGGAGGGAGGGTTTATGCCGCCGCTTTAATCTCCGGCGATTCGGTGAACAGCACGCGGAACACCTCTTCGTTGAGGCTGAACCGGGATTGAAGCTGCGCAATGATGGAGGGGGTTCCAGCGAAAATGATGTTCGCGTAAAAACCCGCGGTGTGCTTCTTGTCCGCAATACGGGAAAAGCTTTTCCGGTCCATTTTCTGAACCGTTTCGACCGTGCCGCCCGCGGCGGTGATGTCGGCAGAAATCTTGTCCAGTGCGTCTTTGACGCCCTCTTCCTTGCCCGCTGTGTTCAAAATGAACAGACCTTCGTATCGTTTCACTATTTTTTCTTTTCGTTCGTGGAGTCTATGACTCCGTTAAACCGGTTCATTGCCTTTTCAATCCCGCCGTCCACCCAGCATTCCACCTGGTCGGACGCGCGGTCCAAAACTTTTCCCATGCTGACGCTCTCAGCCTCTTCAAATCTGCCCAGCACAAAATCCGTGATCTCGCGCGCTCCCTCCCGGCGACCAATCCCAATCCGCAATCGCGGAAACGTCCGGGAGGCCAGATGCTGCTCAATGGACTCCAACCCGTGATGGCCGCCGCTGCTCCCGCTGGCGCGCAACCGGATTTCCCCCAAGGGCAGATCCGCATCATCCACCGCCACTAAAACCCGGTCCGGGGTGACCTGGTAAAAACCCGCCACCGCACCGACCGTCTCGCCGCTCAAATTCATGAAGGTCTGCGGCTGGCAGATCAACACGCGCCTTCCGGCCTGCTGCCCTTTGGCAACGCGCGCCTTGAACTTGCGCTCTTCGGCCCAATTCCACTTCCAACGCTGAGCCAGCCTTTCCGCCAGCAAAAAACCGGCATTGTGCCGCGTTTGCGCGTAAGCCGCGCCCGGATTCCCCAACCCCACGATGAGATGCACTGACTCCATGCGCGGGATAGGCGGCGTCCGCCGCTAAAATCACTTCTTCTTTTCCGCCTTGGCTTCGGGCTTGGCATCGGCTTTTTTGTCGCCGGCAGCCGCTTTCGCATCGCCCTTGGCCGCAGGGGCCCCGCCCGCTTCGTCCTTCTTCTCCTTGGTCATCTCGACATCGCCCGCTGCCGTAGCGGCTGCCGCTCCGGCCACTTCTTCCTCGGCGCGAGGTGCGGAAACCGCAACCACCGTGAGATGCTTGTCACCCAGAATTTCAACTCCGGAGGGCGCCTGAATATCCCCCACATGAATGGACTTGCCGATTTCAAGGGCGGTCACGTCGAGAACAATCTGCTCCGGCAAATCTTTGGGCAGCGAACGGACTTTGAGCTTGAAGAGAATGTGCTCCAACGTGCCGCCACCGGTTTTTACTCCCGCGGCTTCTCCCGATGTTTCCACCGGCACCTGCACGGTCACCTTCTCGTTTTCGGCGACCTCATGAAAATCCACGTGCAGCACCTTGCCGTCGAGGGGATGATGCTGGATTTCCTGCACCAGCGCCAGGCGCTTGGCGCGGACGTCGCTGTCCACCGTCAGGTCCACCAGCACGTTCTCCGAGGCGGCGTGGTTGAGCAGGTCGGCGAATTCCTTGGAGTTGAGCTCCAGGTTTTGCGGTCCGGCTTGGCGGCCGTAGATGGTGGCGGGCACCCGGCCGGAGGCGCGGAGCTTTTTGACTTCGGCGCGCTGCACCTGCGAACGCGGATAGGCTTTTAATGCGACAGATTTCATTTTTCTTAAAATTATTTTGTTTGCGACCGCTAACTGGTGCGGCCGCCTTTGAATTCAAACAGCGAAGTCACGGAAGAATTACTATTAATCCGTTTAATGGCCTCGCCCAAGAGCCCCGCCACCGACAACGTGGTGATCTTCACCCCGTCAATCGCAGGGCGTTGGACTGTATCAGTCGTGATCAATTCGTCAATCATAGATTTGCGCAATCTTTCGATGCCGGTGTCGTTCAAGATCGCGTGCGAAACGCAGGCAATGATTTGGCGGGCCCCTTTTTCCTTGAGCAACGCCGCCGCAGCGGTGATCGTCCCAGCGGTCTCTGTCAGGTCATCCACCAGCAGCACGTTTTTCCCCTCGATGTCGCCGATGACCGCCATGGACTCCACCTCCGTGGGGCTCTTGCGGCGCTTGGCCACAATGGCCAGACCGGATTTAAGCACCTGCGAATACGCGTGCGCCATCTTTAATCCGCCTGTGTCCGGACTGACCACCACCAGATCGGTCAACCGCTTCTTCTTGAGATAGTCATACATCACCGGGGCGGCGTAGAGATGATCCACCGGGATGTCAAAGAACCCCTGGATCTGCTGCGCATGAAGATCCACCGTCAGGATCCGATCCGCGCCCGACGCCACCAGCAGATTCGCCACGAGCTTGGCGGTGATGGGCACGCGCGGCTGGTCCTTGCGATCCTGCCGGGCGTACCCGTAAAACGGCAGCACGGCGGTGATGCGGGCCGCGCTGGACCGGCGCAGCGCGTCCATCATGATGAATAATTCCATCAGATGATGATTGGTGGGCGGCGAGGTGGGCTGGACGATGAAGACTTCCTCTCCCCGCACATTCTCCTCGATTTTCACAAACGTCTCTCCGTCGGGAAACGGCTTGATGGTGCAACGCCCCAGCTCTATGCCGATGGATTTGCAGATCGCCTTGGCCAGGGGTTGATTCGCGGTGCCGGTAAAAATTTTCACGCGTCAGTGGATTCGATTGCTTCAGGTTGAAATGGAAAAACCGCCGCAGTCGGCGGATGAAATATCGGACGAACTCTAACAACCCGACTGCCGGGCGCAAGTTGAAACTGATGAAATGAATCGTGAAATCGCAAAGGGGACCCTGAAAAGAAGATGGCGGATGCGGCGACGACACACGGTTTTATTTATCGCCGCACCCGCCCAGCGCCCAATTCTCATTGGGCACGGCAACCCTAGCCAACCCGACCAGGGCGGCAATCGATTTTTTAAAAATAATTTCCACTCGCATTATGGCTGCATTTTTTTCGGGAGCTCGCTACATTGCCGCCGGACCATGTGGATAACAAACCACGCGAACCATGCCAACGCATTCCCAGATCTGCAACCGCCCTGCCCGCCTGCTGCTGCTACTGCTGGGTTGGGGGGCGTTAGCCCTGGCGCCCGGAAGTGCCGCCGCAGAGGCGGAATCCAGCCCGGGGTTGATTATCCATGCGTGGAGCAACAAAGAGGGCTTGCCCGGCAGCTCGGTGATTTCCCTGATCCAGACGCGAGACGGCTATCTCTGGATGGGGACCCTCTACGGATTGGTGCGGTTCGACGGCAGCCGGTTTTCCAGTTTCGACGACAACAACGCGCCGGGCCTGGGCAGCGGCCGGATCGTCCACCTATTTGAAGACAGCCATACCAATTTGTGGGTCGGCACCGACTCAGGCGGCGTGGCTCGGGTGGCGGAGGGCGCGATCCAGAACTTCACCCTCGGACAGGGCAGCCACGAGGGACGGCTGACCTCGGCCGGCGAGGACGCCACCGGCGCCGTGTGGCTGTACTCGGCGGACGCCCGCCTTGGCCGTTTTCAAAACGGAAAAATGGAGGTGCTTGACCTGCACCTGCCCTCTCCCGCCGCAGCACGGAGGATTGCGGTTGAAAAAGACGGACCTCTCTGGATCAGCGAATATCAGCCGGGCCGGACCACCGGGCTGTTCGCCTTTCGCCCAGCCAATTTTCACCCGCCTTCACTGGCCATTGATCAGAGTCTTCCCGCCCGTGAGATTGATTTCATCCTGGCCCGCCAGCGCGAGGGCGGCACCTGGCGCCTGATGGACGGCCTGGTCCAGAAATGGAATACGACCACGCTGGAAAAAAATTTCGGCCCCTCGCCGTGGGGCTCCAGCCCCGTCACTTCGGCCGTGGAAGATCCGGAGGGCAACCTGATTGTCGGCACACTTGGGGGCGGGGTGTTCTGGTTTGAGCCGGACGGCCATTGCCGGCAGATTTCCAAGGCTCAGGGCCTCTCCTCCGATTTTGTCTTATCCCTGTGCATGGACCGGAGCGGCAACCTCTGGGTGGGGACGGATGGGGAGGGCGTGAACCGCATCAAGCGCAAAACATTCACCGCCGCCAGCGAACAGAGCCCCCGGTCCGCGCAATCCGTCTCCGCCGATGATCAGGGCCGTTTGTGGACCGCCTTCAACGCGCAGGGCCTCACTCGCCAGACGCCGGGGAGCGCTCAGGATTTCGGCGTGGGGCGCGGATCGAACGCGTGGACCGTGTTGGCCGACCGTCAGCAGCAGGTCTGGGCCGGCACGCGCGATGAGGGCTTGTTCCAATTGCGGACCAACCTCTACGACCATTTTGAATCCGCCCCGGGCTCGCAGATTCTCGGCCCGTGGATTTATGCCCTCTATCAGGATCGCCGCGGGCGGCTGTGGGCGGGCACCCAAAACGGGCTCGCCTGCCGGGAGAACGGCCGCGACTGGAAACTGTTCACACCTCGCGACGGTCTTTCGGATAAAAACGTCCGCGCCATCGCCGAGGATTCCGATGGCTCTCTCTGGGTGGGCACTGAAAACGGCGGACTGAACCGGTTCCGGGACGGGAAATTCACCGGCTATCCGGCCCAAAAAAACGGGCTGCCCGGCGATGATATTGCCTGCCTGTGCGTGGACTCGGAGGGCGTTTTATGGGTGGGCACCGCCGGGCACGGACTGGGGCGTTTTATCAATGGCAAGGGCAGCCGTTATTCCACCGAGCACGGCCTGGCCAGCAACTTTATCAGCTATCTCATCGATGACACGGCCGGGAATTTGTGGCTGGGCTCCAACCTGGGCCTGATGCGCATCCCCAGGCAATCGCTGAACGATTTCGCGGAAGGAAAGGTACGTACCCT
The DNA here is from genome assembly GCA_903835255.1 of uncultured Verrucomicrobia subdivision 3 bacterium. GTDB lineage: Bacteria > Verrucomicrobiota > Verrucomicrobiia > Limisphaerales > UBA11358 > UBA11358. Next base: position 57,632 of record CAILMI010000020.1, on the reverse strand, counting down.
CTCCTGCCGGACCTTTGTGGAAACCGACGGATTGCCCACGCGGGAATGCACCGCCGGCTCGCAGCCCGCCGCCTGCCGCACGGGCGACGGCCGCCTCTGGTTTTCCACCACCAAGGGACTGGTCTCGGTCAATCCGGCAGATCTGAAACCCAACTCCCAGCCGCCGACCGTTCGGATCGAGTCCGTCCTGATCGGGGGCCGCGAACAAAAGACCAACCTGCTCAATTCGTTCTGGCGCCAATCCGTGGTCATTCCGCCGGGCGGCGAGCAACTGGACATCCATTATACCGGCCTGAATTTTTCCGCACCGGACAAGGTGCGCTTTCAATACCGACTGGAAGGTCGCGAAACCGCCTGGACCGAAGCCGGCGATTCGCGCGTCGCCCACTACGGTAGGATCGAGCCCGGCCGTTACCGCTTTCATGTGGTTGCCTATAATGAGGACGGCCTGTCCGACGAAAACGGGAGCGTGCTAAAAATCACTGTCAGGCCTCAATTCTGGCAGACGGGGTGGTTTCGCACAGGAATCCTTCTAGGCCTGGCAGGGCTTGTGGCCGCGGGCGTCCGCTATCTCTCCACCCAAAAACTGAGACGCGAACTCCAGCTGCACGAGGAACAGGAGGCGCTGGAAAAGGAACGTGCCCGCATCGCGCGCGATTTGCATGATCAGCTCGGCGCCAACCTCACCCAGGTGGCCCTGCTCGGCGAAATGGCGGAGGCCGATAAACATCAGCCCGCCGAGATCGAGGCGCACGCCCAGCAAATCTCCCAGACCGCACGGCAGACCACCCGCGCGCTCGACGAAATCGTCTGGGCCGTCAATCCCTCCAACGACACGCTGGAGGGCCTGACCACCTACGCCTGTAAATATGCTCAGGAATACCTCGCGCTGGCCGGTCTGCGATATCGCGCGGAAGTACCCGCCCAACTGCCCGCCACCCCCCTTCCGCCGGAGGTCCGCCACCATGCCTTCCTGGCCTTCAAGGAAGCCGTGAACAATGTCGTCAAACACGCGCAGGCCTCCGAAGCCTGGATCCGGCTGTACCTGGATCCGGCCGGCTTCACGTTTGAAATCGAGGACAATGGCCGCGGCCTGGCCAGCTCCCCCGCCCCGCAAAACCGGAACGGACTGCGCAACATGAAAAAACGCATGGAGGAAATTAGCGGCCGCTTCTCCATCGAACCCGGCTCCCAGGGAGGCACCCGGGTGCGCCTGACCATTCCCCTTAAAACCCATTAATCTATGCCCATTTCCGTCTCCATCGTCGAAGACAACGACCCGCTCCGCGCCACCCTCGCCCGGGTGCTCAACCGCGCGGAAGGGTTCAGCTGCGTGAGCACCTACGCCAATGGCGAGGACGCCGTCAAGGACCTCCCGGATGCGCGACCCGATGTTGTCCTCATGGACATCAACCTGCCGGGGATGAACGGCGTTGAATGTGTCCGCCAATTGAAACAGATCCTGCCGCAGACCCAGATCATGATGCTCACCGTGTACGAGGATACGGAAAACATCTTCAGCGCGCTCACGGCCGGCGCCAATGGGTACATGCTTAAGCGCACGCCCACCAAGGAACTGCTCGAGGCCATCACCGAAGTGCATCGGGGCGGCTCGCCCATGACCATGCACATCGCCCGTAAAGTCGTGCAGTCCCTGCAGCAGACGGCCGCGACGGCCAACCCCACGGAAAACCTCTCCGAACGCGAACAGCAGGTGCTCGACCACCTGAGCCACGGCCTCATGTACAAGGAGATCGCGGAAAAACTCGGCATCAGCTACGAAACCGTCCATACCTACATCCGGCGCATCTACGAAAAACTCCAGGTCCGCACCCGCACGGAAGCCGTCGCCAAATTTTTGCGGCGCTGATACCGCACCCCTAGGGGAATCACTAGTTACCCTGCCCCGACCCCAGACTTCCCTGTTGCCGTCCCTCTGGCGACTCCCCGAAAACCGGAGAAGGCCCATGGTGCTTAATGCCGAACTCCGAAACAGGAGTTCGCGCTGCGGGGCAGGATTATCCCGCTGCGCTGACCTCGCCCAGGTTCAGCGGGCGTCAGGAAGGCAGCCAGAACGAACGCCCGCACACGTTCCTTTCGCGCCGGTTTTTGACCGGTAGGGATCGCCGCGCTGCGGCGTCCCCGTCGCCGAGCGCAGCGTCAGGCGACGGAAATCGAATCGCAAGGCGAGTGTCTTATTCCCATTCGTTCCGCCCTGCTGGGCGGGGGCATCGCAGCGCGATACCCTCTACCTATTTCGGGGTTGGGAAGCCGTCCGGCTGTTCTTATCCGAAATAATACAGTGGTGTCACAGATGAATAAAAATGGGCTTGAAAAGTTTTCCGGAAGGTGAATGGATCAGTCCTTTGTTGAAGTGGTGCACCCAATAGGAGTTGAACCTATAACCTGCTGATCCGTAGTCAGCCGCTCTATCCAATTGAGCTATGGGTGCAACAAAAGGACGTTCATCATACCTCCCAAAAGCCCGCATGCAAGAATTTTCCCCGACCGAGCAGACTGATTTTTAGGCCCCGGGAATGAAATCCGTGATTACCGGCTTAGATTCACCACCGCCAGCACCGCCACGGTCGCCGCCAGCACCAGGCCGCTGGGCATGAATTTCCGCGTCCGGGCCAGACGCACCGTAAAGGTCAGCACCAGCACTACCAGGACGACGTTGGCCAGCTTGAAGGCAAACGCCGTATCCAAAATCCCGCGCAGCGTGGTCAGGGCCAGCAGCCCGGCGCAGATCGCCGACATGATCAGCGAAATCTTGCTCCTAGCCTTGAGGAATCCAACGAATCCTCCGACGAGCAACAACAGGATATAAAGCCACAGGATCCGAGTAATGAAATCATTCATGGGGACAGCCTGCCTTAATTGCCAGAAACGTCCAAGCTCAGAATCTCGCCCGGCTCGCAGCTCACAGTCACTTCAAACGGGCGGCAGCACACTTCGCAGTCCGTTGTGAATCGCTGATCCGCAACGCTGCTGTCAATCATCACCCCGGAGGTTTGCCCGCAGAAGGGACAGGGAATGGACTCGCATATTTCCATGAGGCCACTTTAAACCAAGCGCCCCCCAGCGCAATCCTGCAACGGAAGAAACACAGCCCTCAGCACGACGGGAGCTGACTGAGATCCTCACCTAGAAAGAGGGAAGAGACAAAGTCGGTGGGCAGCCGAGGCCGGAAAGCGCCCCCCATTGCGATTCGGAATGGAGCGAAACCGCGCGAAAAAATGGAGCCAGTTGTCGGATTTGAACCGACGACCGACGGTTTACAAAACCGTTGCTCTACCACTGAGCTAAACTGGCTAAAAACTGCTGATGCTATTGGCTTAGACGTTTATTCAGCCCGGCTAAAAAAGCCTGCGTCTGACACTTGCTGACAACTTGCCGACAATTTGCGACATAAAACTACCGGCGCGCAGCAAAAACCGAAAAGCCATAACTGGCAACGTGACGGCCAAAATTTACAAGAGACGCGGCGCCACCACAAGCGGCGAAACAGATGAAACAGGGTCGGCAGGGTTAATCCCGAATTCCAAAGCGAACCTTTGCTAAAAATGGTAGGACAGCGCAGCGCTGCGCGCCATTCCTACCCCATTTCGGAATTCGGGTTACTAGGCACGGATGAAGGCTCGCAAATGAGAGCGGCCGAAGTCCTTCGCGAACAGGAGAGCGGCGTTCGCGTCGCTTCCGTATAACCCGACCCGACCGATCTCAATACGGGCTAAAAATCAAACCCCTCACACTCTCATTCCCTCGACTCCCACGCTCAAACTGATGCAGGCCATTTCCTTGTCTGTTAATTAGGTACCCCTCTGAAGTTGCGGGTTTTACGGCGGGAGCGTTCCGGCTGCAACGGATGCGCACTCCGTTTGCCATCGCCTCGTCCTTTTGGTAGTCTGCGGCCACAAATGAGCAATTTGAATGCTAACACGCCCGCGCCGGAACCCGTTGTGCCTTCCGATTTCATCCGCGATCTGGTGGCCGCGCACGTGGCTGAGGGGAAATATCCCAAGATTCACACCCGCTTTCCGCCGGAGCCCAACGGCTATCTCCATCTCGGCCATGCCAAAAGCATCTGCCTAAACTTCGGCATCGCCCGCGAGTTCGGCGGGGCCTGCAATCTCCGGCTGGATGACACAAACCCGACCCAGGAAGAGGCCGAATATGTGGAGGCCATCCGCACGGACGTGAACTGGCTCATCGCCGGCTGGGCGGATGATCAACTGGGTTTGAAGCCAAAAGGTAAAACGCCGGAAACAGTCATCGCCAAAGGCAGCCCGGATTTTTATCTGCCAGCAGTCACCGGGACCCCCTCCCCCGCCGTGGAACCGTTTTATGCCTCGGATTATTTCGATCAGATCTATGCCTACGCGCAGCAGCTGATCGAAAAAGGACGCGCTTTTATCTGCGACCTGTCCGCCGCCGACATGGAAGGATACCGCGGCGCGCCGGACCGACCTGGCACCGAATCCCCCTTCCGCCATCGCACCGTGGCTGAGAACCTTGATCTGTTCGCCCGCATGAAAGCGGGCGAGTTCCCTGACGGCGCCCGCACCCTGCGCGCCAAGATCGACATGGCCTCGCCCAACCTCTGGCTGCGCGACCCGATCCTCTACCGCATCAAGCACGCCGCCCACCATCACACCGGCACCCGCTGGTGCCTGTATCCGATGTACGATTTCGCCCATTGCCTGAGCGATTACATCGAGGGCATCACGCACAGCATCTGCACGCTGGAGTTTGAAGTCCACCGCCCGCTTTACGACTGGATCCTGGAAAGCCTCGCCCTGCCGCGCGCCCTGCCCCGGCAATATGAATTCGCCAAGCTCATCCCCAGCCACACCATCGTTTCCAAGCGCAAGCTCATCCAGCTGGTGAATGACAAAGTGGTCACCGGCTGGGACGATCCGCGGCTTCCCACCCTCAGCGGCATCCGCCGTCGCGGCGTGACCGCCCAGGCCCTGCGCGCCTTCGCCTACCACATCGGCGTCACCAAATACATCAGCCTCACCGACGTGTCCGTCTATGAACACGCCATCCGCGACGACCTTAACCAGCGGGCCCTCCGCCGACTCGCCGTGCTGCGCCCGATCCGGGTGGTGCTCACGAATTATCCCGCAGGCCAGACCGAGGAGCTCGAGGCGGTCAATCATCCCGCCGACGAAAGCGCGGGCAAACGGAACCTCCCCTTCAGCCGCGAACTGTACATCGAGCGCGAGGATTTCGCCGAGGTGCCGCCCCCGAAATTTTTCCGGCTCAAGCCGGGCGGCGAGGTCCGGCTCAAGTACGCCTACATCATCCGGTGCGACGAGGTCATCAAGGACGCGGCCGGAAACGTCACCGAATTGCGCTGCACCGCCGACCTGGAGAGCAAGAGCGGCGGGGCGACCGCCGGCCGCAAGATCAAGGGGACGATCCACTGGGTGAGCGCCGCGCACGCCATTGATGCGGAGGTGCGCTTGTATGACCGCCTTTTCACCGAAGCCGAGCCGGAGCTGGACGGGCGCGACTACAAAACAGTCCTGAACCCGCACTCGCTGGAAGTGATCACGGCCAAATGCGAGCCGAGCCTTGCCGGCGCCGCGCCGGAGGAGCGCTATCAGTTTGAGCGCCTAGCCTTCTTCACCCTCGACAAGGACAGCGCGCCCGGAAAACCGGTCTTCAACCGCACCATCACCTTGAAAGACACCTGGGCCAAGCAGGCGGGCAAACCCTAGCCGCAGAGATCTTATTTAATTATTTTGCAACGCCGCAGACGCCGCGCACGGGCTGCCCAGCCCGGCTGAGCCGGTCGTTGGGGATGGCCGCTATGAAATCGGTTCACGGTTAATCTGAGGGTTAAAATCTCAGGGCCGCCCCCTGCCCGCCGCCGTTGCCAATCCACGCGTGCTGGTTGACCACGACCGCGCGCACGGATAAACGCGCCCTACCTGTCCCACAGTTGCCAAGAACTGTTCTAGCGTTCCTGCGCCATAGCCCAGGCGAAGCGGGAGCGGCCGTGGGGCGGGCGCTCATTCTGCGGCTTAGAAAGCTCAATGGGACCTATAGGATGCAGGGCGGCGGAATCAGCCCGGCAGGTCCGGATTCTGAGGGATAGATCATCAAGAGCGCATCACTTGTTTTCCATTCCGGACAATGAGATGTCTGCCGGTTTTGGTTTGATGCGGAAAAGAAGATCACGCGCAAACAGGATGCTCGCTAACAATCCGCCGAGGGAGAGCAATACGCTTCCGGCAATCAGCACCTCTTCGAGCAGCCCCCCTTTTGAGAATCGGATGGGGATTTTCATGGCTTCAACGGAAACTTCGATGAAAAGTCCGACAACGATAAAATAGACACCGTAGCGGGTGGTGATATCTGAAAAATTGTCCGGGGTTTGATTTTTCTTGCCGGATCCAATCAATTTTAAAATCTCGTGCCGCTCTTCAATCAACACCCCAAAGGCGACCATGATGGTCGCGACATTGTCCGTCAAATCATCAATTTCTTCGATCGTTCCGTTGCGGCCGAAAATCATCGCTGAAATATCGTATACCAGAAACAAGGTCACGATCAGCAGAATCAGATTGATGAAAAAAAGGCCAGGCCTGCTAATTGAAGCGGCGGCGATGAGTTTGATGATCGGCTTCATTGGTAAGATAAATTTATTAGATGTGAATGAAATTAAAAGCGGGAATTTATGTCGGCCGGACGATGGGCGTATGGCTCATTCATTCATTGTGCCGGCGCGGATGGGTCAATTTTTCAACCGGCTCCTGTCTTACGGGATCCGTAAACAACCATTCGCCACGCTCGGGGTCATCGCCCCGCGTCCGGAGCAATAGAGGCGTTGTTGCTGTCGTCTGCCATCCGCTGGATGGCCCGAAGAAGGCAGGCGGACACGGTTAAAGAAAAAGGGATGGATAAAATAGCCATTGCTTATTCAAAATTTTGAAATGCGCACCTGACGATGTCAAGTGCGCGGTCAGGGGGTGGCAAATCCTTGGCAATCTGCGGAGCCGCCGGAAGATGGGCGACGCCGGATCCAGCCCGAAACGATAGGTTCTAGGAGAACTTTACTAGCCGCCATTGGATTCTAACTCCCGCAGTGAAAACTTTGGACGCGCCAACTCGGAAAGCATTAACATCCCATTGTAAGGAATTAAAATATATGCCCAACACCCCGCATATTGAAAAACATTTTACCGCCGGCGAAGCCGTTCGGGATGTCGTCATTGGCATGTCGGATGGGCTGACGGTGCCGTTCGCGCTCGCGGCGGGACTGACTGGAGCTATTTCGCAGACCCATTTGATTGTCACGGCGGGTTTCGCGGAGATAGCCGCCGGATCCATTGCGATGGGTCTGGGCGGCTACCTGGCAGCGCGGGGGGATGCGGAACATTACGCGCACGAACGGGCCCGCGAGGAGGAGGAAATCCTCCGCCTGCCCGAGCGGGAAGCGCAAGAAGTGCGGGAAATATTCCAGACCTATGGCCTGTCCGATGAGGAATCCGCCACGGTGGTGGAATCTCTGAGGAAACGACCCAACGATTGGGTGGCCTTCATGATGCGCTTCGAACTGGGGCTGGAGAAACCTGAGCCGAGCCGCGCATGGAAAAGCGCGCTGACGATCGCGCTCGCTTATAGCATCGGCGGAGTGATTCCATTAAGCGCCTACTTAATTTTTCCGGATGCCTCTAGCGCGTTGAAGCTTTCGGTGGCGGTGACCCTAGCGGCTCTGGCAGTCTTTGGCGGGATCAAGGGCCGGTTCACTGGCGTGCCGGTCATCCGCAGCGCTCTTCAGACGAGCATCATTGGCGGGCTGGCGGCAGCAGCGGCGTTTGGCATCGCCCGCTGGATCAGCTAATCCTGGAGGATGTGCATGAACCCTCAACCGACATCTCTCGAGGCCATCGTGACGCTTAACCCATTTTAAAAAGTAGAAGCGGACTTTGACGCGAATGGGAATTTTCTTTTTGGTTACCGCCACTGCCGTCGGGTTGCTTTTCATTCGGCGCCTTTTTAGCGGCCGTGAAACTCGCTGTGCCGCCCACAGATTCAGCCATACCCAGCCAGACACACTTGCTGCAGACCCGGGCTGGGAGCCGAGGCGCCGACCTCGGCCGGGGCCTTTTTAATTTGGGTTTAAATTCCCTTGCGGACCGCAGTCGGGGCTGGTTTGCTCCACCCCGATGAAACTCTTTTTCACTTTTCTCGCCGCCGCGGGGCTGCTCTCCGTCTCCGCTGCCACCGCCGACGATGTCACCCACCAGCTGGAGCAACTCATCAGCCAGACTGGGGACGACATCCGCGCCGGCAAACGGACCGAAGCGGCGCTGGCTGGGGACCTCAAACAGTTTGATGCACTCCTGGCGGAACATGCCGGCGAAAAGACCGATGCCGTCGCCCAAGTTCTGTTCATGAAAGCGGTGCTTTATCTTGAGGTGCTGAAACAGGAGCAAAAGGGCCTAGCCCTGCTGAAGCAGGTGAAGACCGACTATCCCGCCACAAAATGGGCTTCAGAGGCCGACCGGGTGGCGGACCGGGCGGAGAAAGCGGCAGCGGCCTTGCCGTTAAAAAGCTCGATGGTTCTGGGAAGCCGCTTCCCCGACTTCAGCGTCACCGACACGGACGGTAGGCCGCTCTCGCTCGCCGCCTTCAAGGGCAAGACGGTGCTGATCGACTTCTGGGCGACGTGGTGCGGCCCCTGTCGCAGCGAACTGCCCAACGTGATTGCCACCTATCAAAAACACCATGCGCAGGGCTTTGAAGTCGTCGGCGTCAGCCTGGACAAGGACTTGGCAAAGCTGACCGAGTACACCCAATCCATGAAGATGCCCTGGCCGCAATATTTTGACGGACTGGGCTGGGGAAACAAGCTGGCGGCTCAATACGGCATTCAGAGCATCCCCGCCACCTTCCTGCTGGACGGGGAAGGCAGGATCATTGGACAGGATTTACGCGGCGAGGCCCTGGAGGCGGCCGTGACGAAAGCTCTGACCCGGAATTAAAGACGGGCGGCGAGGGCCGCCTGACTGGCGGCGAAGACTTCCTGATGCAGCGAGCGGCCGTGGGAATCCATCGTCACCACGGCGGGAAAATCCGCCAGTTCCAGTTCCCAGATGGCTTCCGGGGCGCCGAACTCCTTCATCATATAAACGGCGCGCACCTGCTTCACGCACTGGGCCAGCACCTGGGCGGCCCCCCCGACCGCATGCAGATAGACACAGCCATGTTCCCGGCAGGCCGCCAGGGTCCGGTCCCCCATCCCGCCCTTGCCGATGACCCCGCGCAAACCGCAGTCGCGGATCACCTGCCACTGATAGGGCTCCTCGCGGATGGAGGTGGTGGGGCCGGCGGCGGTGCATTTCCAGGTGCCATCCGCCTGCGGCATCATCACCGGGCCGCAATGATAAATAATGCCGTCCTTCAACTGCACTTCCGGCGGCAGCACCCCGCCTTCGTGGATGTATTTGTGAACGGCATCGCGGCCGGTGTACACGACGCCGGAAATCAGCACCTCGTCGCCCACCTTGAGAGCGCGGATTTTTTCTTCGCGGAACGGAGCATCGAGTTGAATCATGATGTGACGTCAGCTTAAATCACCCGCCGCGACTTTCAAGCGCGCATTCAATCGATGGCGCTGACTTTTTATCTCCCCCGGTTTCAACTCCCGGTTTTTTAGGTGTGCGCTCAATGACACGGAGATCGGCCCGAAACCGGGACGCGCGGAGGAACGGGCGTGCGGATCACCCCGCGGGTTTTCATCAACCGCCGAAGGGCAACGGCCGACGTGAAGTCCGGTTTGACCCGGGGCGAATATGAGATAACCTGCGGCGGTGTTCAGGTCCCCCCTTGGATGAAGAAATTAATGATAAGCGGCGCACTGGCGCACAAACCGCTGAACGGCGGAAATGCCTGGAGCCGGCTGAGCTGGATCCAGGGTTTCCGGCGGCTGGGCTTTCAGGTTCTTTTTGTCGAACAGATCAAGGCCCAGCAGTGTGTCGATGCCCACGGCCACCCCACGGGCTTTAGCAGTTCGGCCAATTTGGCCTATTTCCAGGCGGTCATGAAACAGTTCGGGCTGGAACACACCTCGACGCTCCTGTGCGATGATGGGCAGGTGTGGGGCTTGCCATTGGAGGAAGCAACCCGGTGGGCGCGCCAGTCCGATCTTCTGTTCAACTTCGGCGGCCACTTGACGCAGCTCGAACTCAAGCAAGCTCCGGCCCGCCGGATTTATTACGATGACGATCCCGGTTTCACCCAGTTTTGGCATGCGGCGGGCAATAACCCGGGCCTGGCTGGCCATGATTTTTATTTCACCCTCGGCGAAAACATAGGGGATCCGGACTGCCCCATTCCCACCGATGGGATTCAATGGCGGCACACCCGCCCGCCCGTGGTGCTGGCGGACTGGCCCGTCTGTCCGCCGAAACCCTTCGACCGTTTCACCACCATCGCCAGCTGGCGGGGCGCCTATGGCCCAATTGAATACGGGGGAAAAACCTACGGGCTCAAATGTCACGAGTTCAGGAAGTTTTTCACCCTGCCCCAGCGCACCCCCGCGGCCTGCGAGGTCGCCCTGCAGATTCATCCTGCGGACAAAAAAGATCGGGACGCGTTGCTCGCCCACGGCTGGCAGGTGATCGAACCGCACACCGTGGCCGGTTCGCCCGACGCCTTCCGCCGCTACATCCAAAATTCCGCCGCCGAATTCTCCCCCGCCCAGGGCGTCTATGTGGGGACGAACAGCGGCTGGTTCAGCGACCGCACGGTCCGCTATCTGGCGAGCGGGCGCCCTGCCCTGGTGCAGGAGACCGGCTTCAGCCGACATATCCGGACCGGCGCCGGCCTGCTGTCATTTCGCACTTTGGACGAGGCCATCGCCGGCGCAGAAACCATCCTCCGCGATTATCCCGAGCACTGTCAGGCCGCGCGGCGGGTGGCTGAAGATTTTTTCGACTCGGACATCGTGATTGCGACGCTGGCGGCCGCAGTGGATTTGAAACTGCCATGAAACCGCGGCGCACTCTGATCGTAAGCGGCATGATTGCCGGCGACCCCTGGCAGGGAGGCGCCACTTGGGCTGTGCTCCAATACATCCTTGGCCTCCGCAGATTGGGGCACGAAGTTTTTTTCATCGAGGAAATCCCCTCGGACCGCCTGAGCCCCGCCGGCATCGCTCTGGCGGATTCTGAAAATAGCCGCTACTTCAAATCCGTCTGTAACGAGTTTGACCTGGGCGATTCCGCAGCGTTGCTCCTGACGGGCACCCGCGAGACCGTCGGCCTGAGTTACGACCACTTGCGACGGGTCGCAGAACGGGCGGATGCGCTTATCAATATTTCAGGCCTGCTCGCAGACCAGAGGCTTATCTCGAAAATTCCGGTGCGGGCCTATCTGGACCTCGACCCCGCGTTCAACCAGCTTTGGAACGATGTCCAGAAGATCGACATGCGGTTCGGGGGCCACACGCACCACGTCACCATTGGCCAGAAGATTGGCACGGCCGACTGCGTGATTCCCGCGTGCGGATTGAACTGGCTGAAAACGTGGCAGCCCGTGGTACTGGAACGCTGGCCAGTGGCGCAGCCCATCCAGCACGATGCGCTCACCACCATCGCTCATTGGCGCGGGTACGGCTCGATTGATTTCCAGGGTGTGACTTACGGCCAGAAGGTGCATTCGCTGCGGCAGTTCATGACGCTGCCCACCCTCACCGCGGAACCGTTTTGTCTCGCGCTCGCCATCCACCCCGGCGAGACCAAGGACCTCGCCGCGCTGGCCGCCCACCGCTGGCGCCTGCTTGATCCGGCCAGCGTGGCCAACACGCCCGCGCGCTACCAGGAATTTGTCCAGGGTTCCAAAGCCGAATTTGGCATCGCCAAAAGCGGCTATGTCCACTCCCGGTGCGCCTGGTTCAGCGACCGCAGCCTTTGCTACCTCGCCAGCGGCCGGCCGGTGATCGCACAGGATTGCGGGCTGGGCGGGCTGCTGCCGGTCGGCGAGGGGCTGCTGACGTTCACCACGCCTGCGGAGGTGCTGAATGCGATCGATTCCCTGAACGCCGACTATCTGCGGCATGCCCGGCGGGCGCGGGAAATTGCCGCAGAGATTTTCGACTCCGACAGGGTCTTGACCCGGCTGCTAGGATTAGTGGGATTATGAACACCGAAGCACGACACCGCATTTCTGGCGACGCCTTGCGCACCGCGCTGGAGGGTCTTCTGGGGAAACCCGTCCAGACGCTGCAACGACGGTTCTGTGCTTACTCCTCGTCCTACACCTTGGAAAACATCGACGTGACGCTCGCCCGCGGGCAGAAACTGCGACTGGTGCTCAAGGACGTCAGCCCGCCCTCGGTGCTGACCACGGCGCAGCAGGTCCGCCCGCGATTTCTGTACAACCCAGCGCGGGAGTCGGAGGTTTACCAGACCCTGCTGAACCCGGCACGGCATGGCACGGCGCGATGCGTGGGCGCGGTCAATTCGCCGCATCTGGAGTGGCACTGGATTTTTCTGGAGCGGGTGGATGGATTCCTCCTGTGGCAGGTGGGAGATCTCGCCCAATGGGACGCCGCCGCCCGCTGGCTCGCCGCCTTCCACACCGAGCATGCCGGCCGCAAAGGCCACCGGTCTGAAAACCTGCTGAAATATGACGCCGACTTCTTTGCGGTGTGGATGGAGCGCGCGGAAAAGTTTTTAAAAAACCTCCGGGTGACAAATTTGAAGAAGTTCACCCGGCTCGCGAGCCGCTATGACCGCGTGGTTGCCCGGCTGGCCGCCATGCCGACGACCCTGATCCACGGCGAATTTTATCCCAGCAACGTCATCGTGCGCCCGGGCGCGGCGGCTCAAACTATCTGTGCGGTGGACTGGGAAGTGGCGGGAATTGGGCCGGGCGCACTCGATCTAGCGGCGCTGACGGCCGGCCAATGGAGCGAAAGTGAGAAGCGCCGTTTTGTGACGGCGTATCACGGGGCATTGAATTCACGCGACCCCGGATCGGTGGAGGATTTACTAGAGGCGGTGGAGCTGTGCCAGCTGCATTTAAGCGTTCAGATGCTGGGCTGGGCGGAGGACTGGTCGCCCCCGGATAATCACACCCAGAACTGGCTGGGCACGGCCCTGAGGCTGGCGGACAAACTGGGGATTTAAGGAGATGCAAAAATTTCTGATCGTGAACGCGGACGACTTCGGCCTGAGCGAGGGCGTGAACCGGGGCATCCTTCAAGCGCACCGGCACGGCATCGTGACGAGCGCTAGCCTGATGGTGCGCGGTGCGGCGGCCGCGGCGGCCGCGGCCCAGGCGAAGGAGCATCCGCGGCTCGGGGTAGGCCTGCATGTGGACTTGTGCGAATGGCGCTGCGTGAACGACGTCTGGACGCTGGCCTATGAGGTCGTGCCGCTGGCGGACGAGCGGGCGGTGGCCGCCGAAATCGACCGGCAACTCACCCGGTTTCGGGAGCTGATGGGGCGCGACCCCGATCACTTGAATTCACACCAGCACGTGCACAATGAGGAACCGGCCCGATCCTTTTTAGTCCAGCACGCAAAAGAACTCGGCGTCGTGCTGCGACAGACGGATCCGCGCGTGCGTTATTGCGGGGATTTTTATGGGCAATCTGACAAGGGGCATGCTTATCCTGAGGGAATTTCAGCGGCAGCCTTGGTGAGGATTTTACGCGGACTGACTCCCGGCATCACCGAGCTTTGCTGCCACCCGGGACTGGACGCCACGCTGGATTCGATCTATCGGGCGGAGCGCGAATGGGAGTACGCCGCCCTGTCAGATCCGGGAGTCCTTTCCACGATTGAGGCAGAGGCCATCCAGCTAGCGTCCTTCGCCACGGCCCCACTCACGGCACTGTGACGCGGACGCGGTACCATTGGGACGGGGACGCGCCGATACCGTAGTTGGTGGCAGTGCGGGTGGCGCCAGTGCCTGGAATGTTGGTGACGACATTGACCCATTTTACGGAGGCGAGGTTCGTGTTGCCTTCCAGATAATAGGTTGCCCCGGCGGCGGTGGTGAAGCTGACGAGGGCATTGGTCCCCTGCGTGCTGATTCCGGTGATGACGGGCTTACCGACAATGGTGAGCGCGGCGATGGCGCTGGTCACCGAGCTGAAACTGTTGGTGACGACCACGGTGTAATTGCCCGCGTTGGTGGATTGCGCATTGGTAACGGTCAGCAGACTGACATTGGCCGCTCCCAGGCTGGCGCCGTTGAGGCGCCACTGATACGCCAGCGGAGCCCCGCCGCTGGCCCCCACGGTAAACGACGCATCCGCGCCGACCAAAACCGTGACGCTGGAGGGCTGATTGGTGATGCTCACCGGCTGGCCCAAGGTCAACACGGCCACCTCGCTCGTGGCTCTTCCGTAAGCATTGGTCACAATCACATAGTAGTTACCGGTCTTCGCCGATTGCACATTGGTGATCGTCAGCAGCGCATTGGTTCCCGACGGCAGATTGGTTCCGAAAAAGCGCCAGTTGTACCTCAGCGTGGCGCTGCCGCTGACACCCACGCGGAAGGTCGCATTGCTGCCGGTCGGGACGCCCAAGCTGACGGGCTGATTGGTGATGATCGGCGCGAAATTTCCGGTCAGAGAGACGACCGCACTGGTCACCGAGCCATAATTATTAGTCACGATGACGTCATAAGATCCCGCATTCGTCGCCACGGGGTTAGTGATCGTGAGCAGGTTTGTGATCGCGCCCGCGATGGCATTGCTGTTGAAGCGCCATTGATAGGCCAAGACCGCCGTGCCGCTGGCACCCACCCTGAAGACCGCGTTCCCGGACAGGCTCGCCATGTTGGTGCTGACCGGCTGGTTGGTGATGCTCGGCGGGAAATACACCGTGAGGGTGGCAACCAAGCTGGTCACCGCACCAAACGTGTTCGTGACCACGACATCGTAATTGCCGGCATTGGTGGACCGGGCGATGGGGATGACAAATGGGTTGGTGGTGGCCCCGGTAATATTGGTCCCATTGAAGCGCCACCGATAACTCAGGGAGCTGCCGTTGGCGCCCACGGTGAACGGGGCGCTGTTGGAAACGATCACGGCGACATCGGCGGGATTGTTTGTGATCTGCGGCGGGAAGTTCCCGTTCAGGGAAACGACCGCACTGGTCACCGCGCCGAAGTTGTTTGTTATAATCACATCATAAGAGCCAACATTGCTGTACTGGACGCTGGAGATAGCCAGCACGTTTGCGGTGGCACCGGCGATGACATTGCTTTTGAAGCGCCATTGGTAGACGAGCGGCGCCGTGCCGCTAGCGCCCACCGAGAAATTCGTGCTGGCGCCCACGTTGGCGACCGTGACGCTGACGGGTGGATTGGTGATCACCGGTTTGAAGTTCAAGGTCAGGGCGGCGACCGAACTGGTCACCGCTCCAAAGTTGTTGATGATAACAACATCATAGTCGCCGGCATTGGTGGCCTGCGCGCTCGGAATGACCAGGGGATTGGTGGTGCCCCCGCTGAGGCTGGACCCATTGAACCGCCATTGATACGCCAGCGGCGCCGGACCGGTGGCGCCCACCGAGAAAGCCGCCCGACTGCCAAACGACGTGAGATTCGTGCTGGCCGGATTGGTCGTGATACTCGGCGGGAAGTTCCCGGTCAAAGTGGCGACCACACTGGTCACGGCGCCGTAATTGTTCGTTACAATGACATCATAGGAGCCGGCATTCGTCACTTGGGCGTTGGGGATGATCAGCACATTTGAAACCGCGCCGGCAATCGCATTGCTATTGAAGCGCCATTGATAGGCCAGCGTCGCCGTGCCGCTGGCCCCCACCCTGAACTCCGCGTTTCCGGGCAGGACCGTCATGTTGGTGCTGACCGGTTGGTTGGTGATGCTCGGCGGGAAGTTCACGGTCAGGGTGGCGATGGAGCTGGTCACCGCACCGAAGTTATTGGTCACGATCACGTCATAGTTGCCGGCATTGGTGCCTTGGGCGGCAATCACCGCGAACACGTTCGAGGTCGCCCCTGAAATTGCGCCGCCATTGAAGCGCCATTGATAGAGAATCGGCGCCGTGCCGCTGACGCCCACCGTGAACGTGGCATTGCTGGAAACCACCACCGCGGCGGCAACGGGTTGGTTGGTGATCTGGACCGGCACGTTCACGGTCAGAGAGACCACCGCGCTGGTGATGCTCCCATAAGTATTAGTCACCACGACATCATAGTTCCCGGCATTACTGGCCTGGGCGATCGGAATCACCAGGGGGTTGGTGTTGGCCCCGCTGATATTGGCCCCGTTGAACCGCCAACGGTAACCCAGCGCATTGCCGCTGGCACCCACAACGAACGTGGCGCTGTTGGAAAGAAGCACTACTGCGCTCGATGGCTGATTGGTGATGCTCGGCGGGAAGTTGCCGGTCAGCGAAGCCACGGCACTGGTCACGGCACCAAAATTATTGGTCACGATCACGTCATAAAAGCCCACATTGGTCGCCCGCGCATTGATGAGGGTCAGCACGTTTGAGATTGCACCGGTAATTTCATTGCTGTTAAAGCGCCATTGATAGGCCAAGACCGCCGTGCCAGTGGCGCCCACCCTGAAAACCGCGTTCCCAGGCAGGCTCGTCATGTTGGTGGAGACCGGCTGATTGGTAATGCTCGGCAGAAAATTCAAGGTCAGGACGGCCACCGCGCTGGTGATACTGCCGTACGCATTGGTGATCACGACGTCGTAGTTGCCCGCATTGGTGGCTTGGGCGCTGCGAATCACGAAGGGGTTGGTGATGGCCCCGCTGAGGTTGGTGCCATTAAAGCGCCACTGATACGCCAGCGGCGACGAGCCGCTGGCTCCGACCGTGAAACTCGCACTGGTTCCAAACGCCGTGAGATTGGTGCCAGCCGGCTGGGTCAGGATGCTGGGCGGCCCCGCCAGCCCCACTATCGCGACCGAGCTCGTGACCGCGCCATAGACGTTGGTGATGACCACGTCATAGTTGCCCGCATTGGCGGATTGAAAGTTGGAGATGGTCAGAAAGCTTGCAGTGGACCCGCTGAGATTGGTGCCGTTGAAGCGCCATTGATAGGCCGGAGTGCTGCCGATCACGCCCACATTCAAAGTAGCATTGCTGCCGGCAACCACCATGAGACCCGACGGAGGGCTGGTGATCACGGGCTGGTCCGGGGTCAGCAGAAAACCGTGGAGCACCCCATTGGTCGTTCCTGTGCCAACAATCTGGCCATAGTCATTGATCGACTCGGCTGCAACCAGGACCCAGCTGTTGCTGCTGCCATCATCCAACTGCGTGTTCAAGTCCACCAGGGTATTGCTGACGGCCACAAAGGCGTGGTTTGCCACGTCGCCAGCAATGGAGGCCGTCCCCACCACCACATTGCTGTTATTAATGCAGCTGGCCTTGCTATAGGTGCCCCCGAGCGTGCCCAGATCAATCATCTGCCGATTGACCGACACTCCATTGGTGGCACCCGGCACCCAGCGGAAGGCGTGAGTAATATAGTTTATGTCATTCGCATCTCCCACAATCTGTCCGTTTGAATTGATGGAATTGGCCTCGGATCCATAATTCCCGGCGGTGCCACTGCTGGTGAAATCTCCGAGAATAGTAATGTTTGGCCCGTTAGTATAAAAAAATGCATAGTAAAACTCCAAATTATAATCGATGGCCAGCCCCACCACCTGACCGGATGCATTGATGCCGAAGCCGACGCTGTAGTCCCAACCGGTGGGCAGGAGCTTGCCGATATCCGTTTTATTGGTGCTGCCGGACTCAAACCGCACAGCGTGAAAAATGCTATCATTAGCATCGGTTGAGGAGTCACCCGTGATCTGGCCGGCGGTATTGATATCAAAGGCTTCGCTGTAATGGCCAGCGCCCAGCACACCCAAGTCGGTCATCCCGTTGGTTTGCCACCGAAAAGCACGGTCAAATCCGTTGGAGTTTATCGATGTCCCGCAGATGATGTTCGAGAGATTAATGCCCTGGGCGTAACAGTTCGTCCCGCCAAGACTGCCCAGATCCGTCCGGGTGCCGTTATAAACGAAGGACCGATAAAACTGATTGCTGGCAGAGATGCCTACCACCTGACCGCCGAGGTTGATACCGCTGAGGGTTGCATTGGTGGCACCCGCCACCTCATTAAGAACCCCCAAGTCCGTCAGATGGTAAGGGGCGGCCCCAAGGGGAAGGATTGTAAAATGGATTAAAGCGGCCAGGATTGGCAAAAAAATGGCCCGTCGATGCGAATAAATTCTCATTTTAGATTGGGAGATGCTACCACCGCAGGGGGTTTTCCACAAGTTTTTTGCTTTTTTTGAACCTGCGAAATCGACGACGCCCCACCCACCTCTGGAGCAGTGCTATTCCCTGCAGTATGAAGGGTGCGGCGCTCAATCGGAACCCTCCAGTGGAGTTGAAAAGCCGGCTAAAATCCGAGGCATTGCAGCAGAATCTCCTCGTGATTGGTTGATCCCCTTGGCGTCCTAGCGCCTTGGCGTTTATTCGGACTGCAGGGTACCGGCTTAAACGCCCGCGTCGGGAAAGCGTTCGCGGATCTGGCGACGCAGAAACTCCTCGTCGTCGGGCATGTAGCGGCGGCGCGTGATGAGCCGCTGAACGGCATCCAGCAATTCCAGCCAGTCCTCCAGCGGCGGCTCGGCGACTGGCATCCAGTTGTCAAAACGCTTGGCGCGGTGGAAGAATTTCCACTCGCGCTTCACGCGCTGAACGTAAACCTGCAGCTTGGCGCCGTCCTCGGTCACCCGTTTCCAGCTGATTTCTGCTTTGGCGGCCATATTTTTAGTGGATGCGGTATTGTGAGTCCGGCAGCCGGGCTCGTTGTGCGGGAACTTCTGAAGGCCTCGGTCCGTGGAGCGGAACTTAATCCGGGAGGTGGACTCCTGCCACGGCCATGGCGGCAATGCCTTCTTCACGGCCAATGAATCCCATCAGCTCGTTGGTGGTGGCCTTGACGCCAATTTGTTTTTCGGTGACGCCGAGTGCGGCGGCGATGCACTTTTTCATCTCGGCAATGTGCGGGTAAATCTTGGGCTCCTGCGCGATGAGCGTGGCGTCCACGTTCACAATCTTTCCGCCGCGGCGAGCCACTTGCTTTGCCGCTTCCTCAAGAAAAATCCGGCTCGGCACGCCCTTCCAGCGCGGATCGGTGTTCGGGAAAAAATGGCCGATGTCCTCCTCGCCGATCGCCCCGAGCACGGCATCGCAGATGGCGTGCATGAGCGCGTCGGCATCCGAATGGCCGTCCAAGCCCTTCGCGTGCGGAATCTCGACGCCGCCCAAGACGAGCTTACGCCCGGCGACCAATTGATGAACGTCATAGCCAATGCCAACATGTACCATGCGCTCATGCTAGAACGCTCTCCCCCGGCGACCAAGATTATTCCAGCGGACGTTTGAACCGGAACCCGGCCATCAGAATGAACTGCCAAGGGACGCTACGGAGCGGCACAAATCTTGCCCGGTCTTTGTAGCGGCAGGCGCCCGGCCCGCTGTGAAACCGGTGCGGCTCGCCCGTTGGAAAACCCGCGTGCCAATCGAGCGCACTCGATGCATTCGTGAGCTCTCGAAATCGCCCCCCGGGGGGCCAGGCGGCAAGATGATACCGCCCTCGATCGGCAGGCAAAGAGGCGTGCCGCCCCATTTTTAAAAAGGCTCACAGAGGCACCGATTCTCTCGAGTTTTGCCGTTGACAGATTTTTATTCCTCGAGAGTATGGAGTTCTCTACATGAACAACCGAAACGACAAGATATTATTCTGGGGCTGTTTTATCGCCCTGATCACCACCAGCTATGCCTTCATCAGCCGCATGATTCTCTGCGGCGGCCAGTTCGTCACCGACTTCGGGCTGGACAAAGTTTCAGTGGGCGAGCTCCAGGGGGCGGGCATCTGGCCCTTTGGCGCGAGCATCATCCTCTTCAGCCTTTTTATCGACCGCATCGGCTACAAGGTGGCCATGATGTTTTCCTTCGTGTGCTATCTCATTTATGCGGCGATGGCGTTTGCCGCTTACGGCGCGATTCACGGGGTGACCGGCGACGCTCTGATTGCGGGGCAGCACCGCGGCTATCAGCTGCTCTACTGGGGCAGCATCATTCTGGGCCTGGGCAATGGCACGGTGGAGGCCTACATCAATCCGGTGGTGGCCACCCTATTCCACAAGGACAAGACCAAGTGGCTGAACATTCTGCATGCGGGCTGGCCGGCCGGGCTGGTGCTGGGCGGGCTGTGCACCATCGCGCTGGCGACCTGCACCGACTGGCGCCTCTCGCTCGGTCTGATTTTAATCCCGGCATTCATTTTTGTGTTCCTGTTGATCGGTTTGAAATTCCCGAAAAGCGAGCGGGAGCAGGCCGGGATCGGTTATCTGGCCATGCTCAAGGAGCTGGGCGCCTTTGGCGCGCTGGTGGGCTTCGGGCTGGTATTCGCCCAACTCGGACAGGTGTTCGCCTGGAGTTCCACGGTCGTCTGGGGCCTGACGGGGGCCGTGGTGGTGATCTTTCTGCTCCTTACCAAATCATTGGGACGCGGCATTCTCGGGGTTCTCATCCTGATCATGATGCCGCTGGCGACGACTGAAATCGGCACGGACGGCTGGATCAGTTCGCTGATGGAGGAGCCGATGAAGGCGGCGGGGAATAATCCGGCCTGGGTGCTGGTTTACACCTCGGCCATTATGATGGGGCTGCGGTTTTGCGCCGGCCCGATCATCCACCGGCTGTCGCCGCTGGGATTACTTGCCACCTGCGCCGCGCTGGCGGCGGTCGGCCTGGCCGCCCTCTCCAAAACTAACGGCGCCGGCATGGGCGTCATCTTCGCCGCTGCCACGCTCTACGCCGTGGGCAAGACGTTTTTCTGGCCGACAATGCTGGGCCTTACCAGCGAGCAATGTCCGAAAGGCGGTGCGCTGACGCTCAACGCCATGGGCGGCATCGGGATGCTGGCGGTCGGCATTTTGGGATTTCCCTTCATCGGCTATTTGCAGGAGACCTCCGCCACGCATCAATTGCAGGCGAGCCATCCGGCCATCTATCAGTCGGTGACCGTGCAGAAAAATTATCTGCTGGGAGCCTACCAAGCGATTGATCCGGTTAAAAGCGCGGCGGTGACGGAGGATGCGGCGCAGGCGGCGATCAAGACGGCGACCGTCACCGGACAGTTCAGTGCGCTGGGCAAGATGGCCCTTTTCCCCGCAGCCATGCTCGCCTGCTTTCTGGCGCTGATATTCTATTTTAAATCCCGGGGCGGCTACCGGCCGGTGTCGTTGGACAAGCAATAGCCCGTCAAAGTCAGGATCCCATTCTGGATCCAGTCCCCAAACCGGAGCGCCCAATCGGGTCTCCGGTTTTTTTGCGATGGGTGCCGGGGGGCGATCAACCGGGGACGCCGCGATGGGTTGGCCTCGGCGGCGCGAGGGGTTGCCGCCCTCTTGCGCCGGCGGATCATTCAGCCGCACCGCTTCCACACTTGCCACGCGTTCAACCCCATTGGATTAATGGGTTTGGCGCACGCCACCGCCCTGACTGATTAGGGCCGGACGCCGGAGACTGGGGGCGTGCCCTGAGGGTCAGCGCCTATGATTTCCCAGCAAATTGACGACCCATAAAAGCAGCGCCGTTGAAACCATCGCCAGCACGACAAAAAAAACGGTGAAATTCCGGATTTTCTTTTGGTGGGCGGACAGGTTTCGTTTGCGCATTTTGACATCATATGTTGCATCTAAATAGGATGGAACATTGATTGGTGATGTTACGGCGCAGGCCTGTCAGATTAAAAGAAAAAAATATTAATACTCAACAACGAAGCAGTCAATCCGCGGTGCGGCACGCTGGGTGGTCTCTAAACAGGGGCTGCTGGCGGCGGAATACAACAGTGTGTAGGAACCAGGGCGCCCCTATTTTTGCCCTCCCAGTGACCACCGGAGCCTGCCTATTGAGAAAAAGAAAAGAATTTCTTACATTAGGCAACACCGCGAACATAATACTGACCTCCCAGAGGCAGTCCTGACAGCAGGCCTTCGGCAAAGCGCAGCGCCTTCAGGAACCGGGGGAAGAAGACCCGATATTTAACCTTCACATCCTTGAATCCTGAATCTCGATAGCGTTTGGCCATGACTGATGCACGGATCAACTTTGCATTCTCATCGAACGGACAGTGGTTTACAACGCGCCGGGTCAGCGGGTTAAATGGGTTGTGCTCATACACTATCAGCATGCCGCCCGGATTAAGACGGGTCCGCACTTTGGACAAAAGGTCGACATGCCTTGATTCGTCCACGTGGTGGAAGACGCACATAGCATATGCCGCATCAACAGCGGCGGCCTCTGCGGGCAGTGCATCCCCGGTCATCAGGAGAAACCTGGCGAGATTGCCATGCCGCGAGCGGGCCAGATCCAGACTCTGTTCGGAGACGTCCACGCCCAGCAGCTCGGCTCTGGCAAAGTGCCGGCGTGCATAGGGCATGGAGGTTCCCACCCCGCAACCAAAATCAAGAAGTCGCAGGCGTGCGCTGGTGTCCGCACCTTGTTCTGTCAATTCGCGGTGCAGATCCCGGATCTTGTATTCCGCAAAGTAGGCTGAGTCCTCCCCGGAAAAGCCAAGGCTCCCATCCAGCACTTCGGTGTATTCCTTGGCGTGCGCATCGAATTCCTGTTGTGTCCTCATGAGCTTTTTTGTGGGTTCGCAATATAATCCATGAGCTCAGCGCGCAAGAGTATCGCCGCCCCTTCGACCAGTGTGTGTTTTTTGAATTCGGCGCCAGTAGCGAGGGGCACCTTGGATCGATAGCTCACTCTTCCTGCATACAGATTTGACAAGGTATTTCGGGTGGACACGATCCGCAGCCTCTTCTTACTTAGTCTGTTGAACGTCGAGACGATCTCGGAAATCGTGACGCTGCGCTCAGCCGCGATAATCTTTATGAGCCGCCTTCCGCCTTGGCCTGATAAACTCCTTCCCGATGCAATGAAGTCAATGGCCGCGTCATCGACATACAGGTAATCTCTCGACGTATCCAGAGGCACGAAAATCTCGACGGGCTGATGCCTGATTGCGCACCGGGCAATATGGGACAGTAAACCCTGCCGTTTGCCGGACGCCTGCCCGGGTCCGTACAGGGTTGAAAAGCGGGCAATCAGCAGCTGGGCTCTGTCGACCGCCGATATGAAGCCTTCGAGCATCTGCTCCTGCTCTAACTTGGTCCTGGCGTAGTCGTTTGCGGCAGTCGTCACGGAGTCTTCTGTGATCTCAAAATCCGGGCAGCCCGCATAAAGCGCGCCGGCCGAGCTGGCAAAACCGATCACGCCTGAGGCCTTGCTCGCTTGTATAGGGTCCCGTAGCAAGGCTAAGAAAGTTTCCAAGACGGCTGTTTCAGTATCCATATCCGCCTTATTGCTGCCCATGGAGCTCACGCCCGCCGCCCAGTAAATCTCCCAGTTGTCCGCCCCGGAAAGCCCAGCCGTGAATTCCTGCACCGCCCCACTGAACTGGGCTGCAATACGCACTGGGTTTCTCCAATCAAACGTATAATTGCATTGGTGGAGAGTTGTACCCAGGTGGCCTAATTTCTTCGTTAAGGCCGATCCCAGCATGCCGCCTGCGCCAAGAACCCAAACGCGCTTCATTCAATGCCCCCTACTGCTACGGTTTCCAATCACATATAAGGGCTTGCCCATGGCAATTCCCATGGTAACCGCAAGATACTCGGCAATCATCCCCAAGGAAATTAGGATGCAGCCGGAAAAAAATGAGACGACGATCACAAGCGACGTCCACCCCTGGACCTGGACTTCGCCGGTGACTTTTTGGAACAGGGCATAGATCCCGATGAGCAGCGCGACCCCCACGGAAAAAATGCCGAGCAACGTGATAAGCCTCAGCGGCCGCGTTCCCGTCGTCAATAGCATGGTCCAAAAGTGGGCTAGTAGCCTGCCGTAGCTGTAGCCAGAAGGTCTGCCGTCTTCGGCTCGCATTTTCACAGGACGCCAGCCCACTCGTCCAGCAACCCAGAGCAGCCCCACATCCAGGAATACACCCTGTCCGCAATAAGCGGCGAGGCTGCGTGCGATTTCGCCGCGAATCAGACGGTAACTATGGAAATATTCCACGGCATCGTGCCCCATCATTACCCGTCCAATATGTTTGGATAGCCTGCTCGTCAGATTTCGTAGGAACCCATGCGGCCGCTTATTCATCGGCTGAGCATATACGACCTGTAGATCCATCGACAGCGCATGGTCCAACAGGTTGCCAATGTCCCTAGGGTCATGCTGACCATCCTCATCCATAGTAACAATCCAATCGCCGGTGGCGGAACTCATGCCAGCAAGTGTCGCCGCGTGCTGACCGAAATTTCGGGTCAACCAGATCGGCTTTACCTGTGCAAAGTGCTGCGCTAGCTGGTCGATAGCCATGTCGGAGCGGTCCGATCCGCAATCATGAACCAGTAAAACCTCGGACACGACTATTTCAACCCCGCCCCCCGTCCTGTAAGGCTGGAAGTAAGCTGAGATTTCCTGAACCAGGGGCTTAATCGAGTTCTCTCCCTGATACACTGGAATTACGACCGAGATGTGTTGTAGCTTCATGGCAGGCGAAACAGCTTTTCTTTTAGATGTCGTCCGAACGCAAAATGCTCATCACCGCGTTGATGGTTGACCTGCTAGCGCTCGTTCGTGTTAAGACTATGTAATTTTTTAAAATGGGGGCCTTCAGAGATTCGATTTGCCACTGGACAGTTTAAGGGCAAATTGCTTTCGCATCTGGTTCAGGACAGCTTGATTATCTTTAATCTAATAGGGCTGGCAAGGGTTTTGACTGTTTTTTGCTTTCCCCGAATCTCAGTGCTAATCACCCTTGCGGCTATCTTGCCAACAAAGGTGGAATGCATCGGTCTGGAATGGAGGGAAGAATCTTCCTCGGGCCTAGCGGTGCCCATCCTGGTGTAAGTACGCCAAATTTTAAGCCTGATATCAACTGGGGTTTAAAGAGGATGGCTGGCGTGGGCGTGCTTACCAACCAGACTGACTCAGACACTGTCACTCACTCTGCCTGCCAACCTTAACCAACAACTACGTCCACACCAGCCACTGTTAAGCTCGTCCCGTTCTCAATCCTGTCAAGGGTAGGAATGTGAAATTACCGAAAAATAAACCATTCAACAGACTCCCCCATTGAACCATCCAGAACGAAAAAAACGGGAGGGGGGAGACACTGATATGATTAATAAAATTGGCCGGTGAGGCTATCGGGCATCCGAACTTGGTGGGTTGATCTTACTTCCCGCCTGAGTCTCATCGGCCTCCTTCACCATAAGCCCTGATTGAGAGATTGCAAGAGGTGTCCGGGTATTCTGGGCATCGGAACCGGGGGGAGCGGGGGCTGGTGCTGCTTGCTTTTTGGGGCGGGGCGGGGCCTGTCGGAAGTTGAGTTTGATGCCGAAGTTGCCGCGTTCGCGCCAGCCAAAATAGAACTCAAATCGGCCGCGTTTGTAGTCGATCAATGGCAGGTACAGAATATGGCGCCGGGACACGGCATAATTCCAGCCGCCGTTGGGATTAGAGATTTTTGTGGGATAGCGACCGCTCCGCACGGAGGCTTTGTCGCCGATGCCAATGACGTAGTTGCTGAAGTTTGCCAGGGGATTGCGAACATACCAGGCGACATTCCTGAAACGGGACCCGGGTCGGTACCAGTCCGGTGCGCGGGGTTCATCGGCATTGCCAAACCACCACACGGGATTGATTTTATTGTAAAAATGGATGGAAGGCAGGTTGGTGCGCACGGGCATGGGCACGCTGTGCCACTTCGCTTGGGGCATGGCGGTATTGCAGTTATTGCAGTCAGCCAAAACGGTTTTTTGCGACGCGACGCAAATCAGTGGCGAACAGACAAGGGAGGACGCCAGCCAACTGAGTCTGAAAAAATTGAGGAAGGGCATTTTTAAAACTGTCCAGTATCCAAAGAGTGGGGCTTAATTAATACAAATAGGGCCGGCGGGCAAGCCTTGCTGTCTCAGGGCAGGCGCATCTAAATTTCCTCAGAGCCTGTCTAAAATTAGAGCGGCGGGCCTCCTTGCCTGTCGTGGAACCGGGCGTCCTGCCCGCAACCGCACCCGATGCTGGTCAAATGCCAGCGCGCTTGGTAGCTTGGGCGCGCTGATGAATGTGTTCCTGAACCAACGCGCCCGCTATGTCCTCTCCGAACTGGGTCAGATCGCCCTCCTGGCCAGGGACATCTTCGTCTCCGCGCTCACCTTCAAAGTCGTCTGGCGCGACTTCGTTTATCAGATTTATTCCATCGGCGTGAAATCGCAGTCGGTGGTCCTGGTCACCGGGGCCTTCACGGGCATGGTGCTGGGGGCGCAGACCTACTTCCAATTCCACAAGGTCAAGATGGACACGGCCACCCTGGCGGTGGTGAGCGTCTCCCTGTGCGACGAACTCGGCCCGGTGCTCACGGCCCTGATGGTGGCCGGGCGCGTGGGCGCCTCCATCGCCGCTGAAATCGGCACCATGCGCGTGACCGAGCAGATCGACGCCCTGCGCACCCTGGCAACCCATCCCGTGGATTATCTGGTGTTGCCGCGGATGCTGGCAGCGCATGTCGCCCTGCCGCTGCTGGCGGTGGAATGCATCGTGGTCGGCATCGGCGCCAGCTACATGGTCTGCACCCAAATCCTCGGCATCGAGCCGGTTTATCTCTGGGAAAATATGCTGCGCTATACCCATGATGTGGATATCTTCATTGGCCTGGTCAAGGCATTCATCTTCGGCGGCATCATTGCGCTGATTGGCTGTTACAAGGGCCTGACCTGCGGCCTGGGCGCCGAGGGCGTCGGCCACGCGACTACCGAGGCCGTGGTATTCGCCTCCATCACGATCCTGATCTCAAACTTTTTCCTCACCCTGGTCATGGGTAAACTGGTGGGCCTGCTATGATCGAGGTCCGCAATCTGGCGAAAAGTTTTGGAGCGCATCCGGTCCTGGAAGCCGTCAACTTCCGGATCGAAAGCGGCGAATCCGTCGCCATCATCGGGCGCTCCGGCGGCGGCAAGAGCGTCCTGCTCAAACACCTGGTCGGCCTGCTCCAACCGGACGCAGGCGAGGTGCTGGTCGATGGCGAAAACATCGGCCCCTTGAACGAGCGTCAGCTGCTGCGCGTGCGGCGCAAGTTCGGCATGGTGTTTCAAGGCGCAGCGCTGTTCGACTCGATGACTGTGGCCGAAAACGTGGCCTTTGCCTTCCGAAACCAAAAGCATCAGACCGCCGGGGAAATCGCCCGGCGCGTGGCCGCAGCTCTCGAAATGGTGGATCTGCCGGGCACCCAGAACAAAAAGCCGGCGGAGCTGTCCGGCGGCATGCGCAAACGCGTCGGCCTCGCGCGCGCCATCATTTACGAGCCGGAGATCCTCCTCTATGATGAGCCCACCACCGGGCTGGATCCGATCGTGTCCGATAGCATCGACAAGCTCATCATCCGGGTGCGCGACCAATTGAAGGTGACCTCGATCGTAGTCACCCACGACATGCGGAGCGCCCGGCGCGTGGGGAACCGGGTGATGATGTTGCACCAGCGCAAAATGTACGCCAGCGCCGCCCCGGAAGAGTTCTTCACCTCCACGGACCCGGTGGTCCGCCAGTTTGTGGACGGCGTGGCAGACATAAAAGAAATAGTCATTTGAAACATGGAAAAATCACGGACGGAAATCAAAGTGGGTTTGTTTGTACTGATCGGCCTGGTTCTGCTGGCCGTCGTGCTCATCCAGTTCAGCAAGGGCACCAGCCTGTTTCGCGGCACCTATGAACTCCGGCTGCACGCCGTCAACGTCGGCGGCATCAAGCCGCACGCCGGCGTCCTACTGGCGGGCGTGGAAGTGGGCAGCGTCTCCGAGATCAAGCTGGCCGACGACGGCAAGAGCGTGCTGATCCGGCTGCGCATCTACAACGATTGCAAAATCTACCACGACGCCCGCTTCGTCATCGAGCAGGCGGGGTTCCTGGGGGACCAGTTTGTTTCCGTCATCCCCACCACCAACAACCTGCCCTGGCTGACCAACAATGCGGATGTCCCCTGCCAGGAGCCGTTCAACCTGCAGGAGGTCGCCCGCTCCACCGCGGGCTTCGTCCAGCGGATCGACCAGACCGCCCAGCAGCTCGAAGCTTCCGTCGCAGATTTGCGGCGGGTGGTGCTGAACGGAGAAGTCCTCACGAATTTCGCCGCCACCATCAACAACACCCGCGCCTTTTCTGAGTCGGCTCTCGAAACCGTCCACGGCATCAACTCTCTGGTCAGCACCCAGTCGGGCCAGGTGGGCCTGGCCGTGAGCAACGCGGTGCTCTTTTCACAGGAGCTCACGCAGCTGGCCGAGTCCGCCCAAACCTTGCTCGCCACCAATGGCGTGGAAATCGCCGCCGCCGTGGGCAATGTGAAGGCGTCCACCGAGACCCTCAAAAAACTGATGGAAGATATCCAAGCGGGCCGGGGCCTGGCCGGAACCCTCCTGCAGAACGACCAGCTCGCGACCAACGTCCAAAACATCGCCGGCAACCTGTCCGTCACCACCAGCAACCTGAACCGCCTCGGCGTGTGGGGCATCCTCTGGTCGCACAAACCGCCGGCCACCAACACCCCCGCCGCAACTCTCCCCGCAAAGATGGGCACGCCGCGCCAACTCACCCGCTGAATCATGACATCGCTCTGGGCCATCCGCCTCTTCTTCCTCAGCCTGTGCGTCATGGCTGGCTACGCCGTCAGCCAGGTGCGCCCGGAAATCATCGACGAGAGCCACGGGGGCTGGATCGCCATGGTCATCGGCTTCGGCTTTGGCGGACTGCTCATTGCCGTGGACGAAATGCTCAAGGGCTTTTCCCTGCGCGCTTTTTCGGCCACCACCTTCGGGCTGCTGCTGGGCATGAGCGTCGCCCTGCTGGTCGACCACTCCGGCCTTTTTGAGGATACCGATCCCAAGGTCCGCTGGCTGGTCCGGCTCTGCCTCTTCCTGAGCTTCGGCTACATCGGCATCATCCTCGCCATGCGCAGCAACAAGGAGGACTTTTCCCTCATCATCCCCTACGTCCGCTTCTCCCCCCAGAATAAGCCCGATAACCTGCTGCTGCTCGACACCAGCGTCATCATCGACGGACGCATCGCCGACCTGATCGACATCCGTTTTCTCGAGGGCCGCATCATCGTGCCGCGCTTCGTGCTCAAGGAGCTCCAGCAGGTCGCCGACTCCGCCGACCCCATCAAGCGGGCGCGCGGCCGGCGCGGTCTGGAAATGCTCAACCGCATCCAGCGCAACCCGCGCATGGAAGTCCACATCCATGAAGCCGATTTCCCGGAAGAAAAGGAAGTAGACACCAAGCTGGTGCACCTCGCGCGCAACCTCAATGCCCGGCTCTACACCAACGATTACAATCTGACCCGGATCGCCGAACTGCAGCAGGTTAACTGCTGCAACCTCCATGAGGTCGCCAAATGCCTCAAAGCCGTCCTCCTGCCCGGCGAACCGCTGCAGTTGAAAATCGTCCGCGAAGGCAAGGACAAGGGCCAGGGCATCGGCTACCTGCCCGATGGCACCATGGTGGTCGTCACCAATGCCCAGTCCTGCGTCGGCCAATCGGTCGAAGCCCAGGTTCAAAGCCTCCTCCAAACCGGCGCCGGCGTCATTGTCTTCGCCGAATTGCGCAGCGCCCCTGCAGCCCCAAAAACCCTCTCCTCATGAGCCCCACCACCATTTATAGAGCCTTCAATCCGGCCGAGGCGCAACTGGTCCGGTCCCAACTCGAGGCCGCCGGATTCCACCCCTTCGTCGCCGATGAACTCTCGGCGCTGAGCATCGACGGCTACGCGCTCGCCGCCGGCGGCATCCGCGTCCAGGTCCCCGCCTCCGAGGCGGCCGATGCCCGGGAATTCCTCGCATCCCCCCCGCCGCCCCCCGCATGAGCCCGGACCGTTCCCAACTGCTTCGCCGCCTGAAAAAAAGCCTCCCGGGAGAAATCCTTCTCGACCCGCGCCGGCTCGCGGATTATGCCGGCGATAAATGGTTCGCCGCCCGCCAGCCCGATGCCGTCGCCCTGCCCCGCACCACCCGAGCTGTCTCGGCCATCCTCCGGTTCGCAAACCGCCATAAAATTCCCGTCACCCCGCGCGGCGCGGGCCACGGCTATGTCGGCGGCTGCGTCCCCATGCGCGGCGGCATCGTCCTCTCCACCGAGCGGATGAACCGGATCCTGGAAATACAGCCGGCCGATTTCGTCGCCGTCGTCCAGCCCGCCGTCAACACCGCCGCATTTCAGGCCGCCGTGGAAAAACTCGGCCGCTTCTATCCGCCCGACCCCGCCAGCCGCGCCAACAATTCCCTGGGCGGCAACATCGCCACCAATGCCGGCGGCCCGCGCTGCCTCAAATACGGCGTCACCCGCGACTATGTCCTCGGCCTGGAAGTCGTCCTGGCAAACGGCGACATCGTGAGGCTCGGCGGGCGCACCCACAAAAACAAGACCGGCTTCGACCTGCACCGGCTGTTCGTCGGCTCAGAGGGATTGCTCGGTATTGTCACCGAGGCCACATTGAAGCTGCTCCCGCTTCCGCCGTTCCGAGCCACCCTCGCCGTCGGATTCCCTTCCATGAGCGCCGCTGTCCGCGCTCTCCACTCCCTCTTCGCCGGTGGCCACCTGCCCAGTGCCGCCGAACTGGCGGACGCCTTCACCCTCGCCGCCGCCGCCCGCCGCACCGGAAGCCGGCGGCTGCTCGGATGCCGGGCGCACCTGATTGTCGAACTGGACGGACAGGAGGATTCCGTGCGCCGGGAGGTTGCCGCCGTCGAAAAGCGCCTTCGAAAACATAAGCCGCTGTTCGTAGATCGCGGGTTCGGCGCAAAGCAGTGCGAAGCCGTCTGGCAGATTCGCCGGGAATTTTCCTATGCCCTCCGCGACACCGGGCTTACCAAGCTGAACGAGGACATCGTGGTGCCGCGCGGAAAACTGGAGGCACTGTTCGGGTACGCCGCCTCGCTGCAGAAGAAACACGGACTGCAGATCGCCTGTTTCGGCCATGCCGGCGATGGCAACATCCACACCAACGTCATGGTGGACCTCACGCTGCCGGGCGCCCGGCAGCGTTCTGGGAAATGCCTGGACGACTTGTTCCGCTGGGTGATCGCCTCTGGCGGCGCCATCACCGGCGAGCACGGCATCGGCCTGGCCAAGAAACGCTGGTGGCCGCTCGCCGTCTCCCGGGAAGCCCGCGCGCTGCACCGCACCGTCAAAGCCGCGCTCGACCCCAACGGCATCCTCAATCCCGGCAAGTTCGTTTAGCCCGGAACCCGGCAGTTGAGTTGCAACACCTGCTGAATTCAGCAAGACCACTATTAATGTGCAACCCCCCTGCAGAAGCAAATCCGAACTCCGAAATAGGAGTTCGCGCGCGCGGCGAGGTCAGCGCGCTGCGCTGTCCTCGCCCGCGTTCAGCGGGCGTCAGTAAGAGTGCGGAATGGACGCCTGCACAAATCTCTTCCGCGATAGTTTTTGACTGGTAGGGACCGCCGCGCTGCGGCGTCCCCGGCGCCGAGCGCAGCGTCAGGCGACGGAAATCAATGCGGCAAGGCGGATGTCCTACCCGTTCGTTCCGCCCTCCCGGGCGGGGGCATCGCAGCGCGATGCCCTCTACCTATTTCAGGGTTCGGGTTCAATGCCGAACTCCGAAATAGGAGTTCGCGCCGCGGGGTTGGGTTATCGCACTGCGCTGACCTCTCCCGCGTTCAGCGGGCATTAGTAAGAGTGCGGAATGGACGCCTGGATAAATCTCTTCCGCGATAGTTTTTAACCGGTAGGGACCGCCGCGCTGCGGCGTCCCCGGCGCCGAGCGCAGCGTCAGGCGCCGGAAATCAATGCGGCAAGGCGGGGTGTCTGACTCCGTTCGTTCGACCTCCCGGGCGGGGGGGCATCGCAGCGCGATGGCCCCTACCTATTTTAGGGTTCGGGTTCAATGACGGTGTGAATCCGGCCCAGGTCTTGGCCCTTGGCATTCTTAGCGCCTTGGCGGTTTATTAAGACTGCAGGGATCCGGATCAAGCCGGGGCGCCGCCGACCAGCACCACAAACTCCCCCTTAAGCTTTCGCTGCTGGGCCATCTCCAGCAGCGCCGCCGGCTTGCCGCGCAAAAACTCCTCGAACTTCTTGGTCAATTCGCGCGCCAGCACCACCTCGCGCTCCGGATACACCGCGTTCAATTCCCCCAACAACTTCTCAATCCGATAGGGTGATTCGTAAAAGACCAGCGTCCCTTCGATGGAGCTGAGCGACTCCAATTTATTGCGGCGCTGACCGGATTTGTGCGGCAAGAAACCCACAAAATAAAACTCATCTGTGGGCAGGCCGCTTGCCGTGAGACCGGCCACCAGCGCGCACGGCCCGGCCACCGCCTCCACCCGGAACCCGGCAGCTATGGCAGCTTTCACCACGCGCTCGCCGGGATCGCTGATACCGGGGCTGCCGGCGTCGGTGACCAGCGCCACCTTCTCCCCGCGCCGGAGACGCTCGATGATTTCCTCGCTCCGGCGGGCTTCATTAAATTGAAAATAGCTCAGCAGCGGCCGGGCGATGCCGAAATGCTTGAGCAATTGCCCCGAATGCCGCGTGTCCTCGGCAGCGACCACATCGCACTCCCGCAGCACGCGGAGAGCGCGGAGCGTGATGTCCTCGAGATTGCCAATCGGCGTGGCAACCAGGTACAGCGTGCTGGGCGTGAGCGGCGGCAGTGGGGCGTCCATGGATTTAATAAACCAGAAATGCCCACGAAAATAAAACGGATTCGACGCCCAATACAGGCAGAATCGGAATGGGATTTCCCGTCCCGGACCGCGCGGGATGGCAGCTGCAACCAGCAGAAAAACCGGATGCGCTACTGCGGCGGATTGTGGATAGGTCACGGCGAAGACGTGATCGGCAGATCGGACCCGATTATTAGAGTTGCTCACGCATCCAGCGTGAATACCAGCATGACTCTGACCCCCATTATCAGGGTCAGACACGATTGTCCCAATTTAACCCAAATTGGAGGCCGGATTGGCAGGCGGGAAAGGTGGATTTACCAATATCAAAAACCGATCCTTTCACGACCCTTTCACAAATCAATAGGAAACCCCGGCGACGCGCTCTCTTCCAGTTTTTGCCAGCGCCTAGTCACCTGACCCAATCGTGGTTTGGCTTTATCAGGTTCGGTGCGTCTAAAAAGTTGTGTAAATTTGCACTCCTTTTGCCGCTTAAAATTTTACCGAAAGCCCAGCCGCCTTCGCCGCTTTTCTTTGGCGTTCATCGAAGGTCAGAAAGAGATCAAAACCGAGTTCCACCGCTGCCGCGATGTGAAACAGATCGCCACTGCGACATCCCAAATCTTCGGCGTGAGCCGCGCCCAGCTTTTCGGCTTCACGCAACACGGCCACCCAATCCACCGGCGTATGCACAAGCAAGGTTTCATCCTGCAAGTCCAAATCCATTTGTTTGAGCTGAATTATGCTCTGGGGCACGGCAATCAGCTTGTAAAACACTGCCAGCCGGATCGCATTACGCACTTCCAACCGATGCCAGGGAGTGAAAGGCAATGGCTCCCCGTGACGCTGCAGGAAGGCAATGGCACCGGTTGAGCTTTGCTGCTGGAGATAGAGCGCAACAATGAAACTGGAATCCGCGTAGGCTTTCAACAAGCACCCCGGCTTTCGTCCAGAACCGCCGCCATTGCTTTGTCAGAAATGATTTTCTGCCCGTAAACTTTTTGCAACCGGCGGGCTATGTCCGGCATTGGCGCGACAGCCGTCTTTGGGGCGTGCGCCGGCACCAGCCGGGCCACGGTGCGACGGTGTTTCGTGATCGCGACTTCCTCGCCATTACTAACCCACGCCAGAACGCGGTTAAAATCCTGCCGCATGTCCCGGATGGAGGCTGTCTTCATGTGGCACATTATGTGGCACAATCCGCTTTTTGTCAAAACTCCAAAAACCCGCCGATTCGCCCGCAGTGCGGAGTTCGACGGCATTTCATCACGCGTCTTTTGAAGCGACGCCGTGCCTTGATCCCCCTTCGCCCAATGGTTACTTCGTCCTCTTTCTTATCTGGATCCCAGCGCGCCCGCACAAGATTGTTTTGCCACCAACCCGATCATGCCAACGCGGGCCCATCGGTAAGGGTCTAGGCCATCGTTGTCATGCCCGTTGCTCGTGCCCCCCAATCCGTTCAAAAGCCGGCTCAATTACTGTTGAAAAATCGAACGGGCGAAAGCCACTCCGGATCCCCGGATTGGTCCCGACAAAAAACCCGTCTAAATGGGGAGAATACGGCTCGTATGGAAGCGGCTGACCACTTTTCAGAGTCAGCCTGAATGGCGAATCGGTAAGATGAATCGGTTGCTTGCGCCCGTCGAGAACCTTTGCGAAACTATTCGCTGGTTCGCATGATGTTTAACGCGGTTGGTCCAGCTGCTTAAAGTTGAACTGGTTTGCATGCTGCAATAGGAGCACAACGTCAACGGAACCGTCGTTTAAACTCACAGATAAAACAGCAAACATGAGGTTGCCGGTGTGGCGAAATGGCAGACGCACAGGACTTAAAATCCTGGGACCATAAAAAGTCGTGTGGGTTCGAGTCCCACCACCGGCACCACTTCATACTTTCCCTTTTTTGGTATTTGTCATTTTTCCAAAAGCCGGAAAGCCTATTTTATTTGCAGGCTATGTTGAGTATTGGCTATCGCACATTATGGGCAGTTTGCTTTCCGCCCCAAGTCGATGGCATTTATGCTTTTGTGTGATGGAGAAATTCACTTGATGCGTCTGGTGCGGCGGGGCATTCTCAAACCGTCCTCAATCACTGGGTCAAAAAATCATCTTATAACACCATGGAAAATTTCCGTATTGCTCTCCAGCTCATAGTGGCCGTCGGCATCCTAAACGTCTGGATTTTCCGCTCCCGCCGAGCGACCCCGTTTCGCGGTGGTGACGCCAAGAGCCTTCGGGAGGAATTCGCCGCCTATGGACTGCCGTTCTGGTTCATGTGCGTGGTCGGCGCGCTCAAGGTCGGCTTTGCCCTCGCGCTCCTTGCCGCCATTAGGTTTCACACCATGGCAGCACCGGCGGCGATGGGCATGGGATTGCTCATGCTAGGCGCATTCTTTATGCACCTCAAAGTGAAAGACCCGATCAAGAAATCCCTGCCGGCCCTTGGGGTGCTGGCGATGTGCGCCGCCATCGCGCTCCTGTAGACGACGGGCTCAGTCAGAACACGGCTAAACTCAAGTAGGCATTCAGCGCCATATAAAAGAGCGCCGGCAACATCCGCAGCAGGGAATCTTTAATTTTAATGCGGACGCCGACTCCGGTCAGCATCATCAGCGCCAGCCCCGCCGACGCCGCACACCCTATCCACGGCTGACTCAGGCCGGCCAGCACACCGACGGCCCCACACAACTGCAGCCCGCCAATCAGAGGGCGCTGCGACCCCAGCCCGTAGCGCTCAAACTCCCGCTTCATATAGAGGGAAAAAAAACAGGCTGAGCCGAATCCGATAAAGGAAATGGCGGAGAAAAAAATAAGAACTGAATTCAACCGCTTTAAAATAGTGCATCCCTACTCGGGTGGATACTGAAAAATGAGTCATCCCGCGCACGGATCATTGTGCGGATAAACCAGACTAGCGGGCATGAGCCATCCTCGCGAAGCACGCAAATGTGTGACACGGGAATTGCTTCCCGCGCTACCGGGCGGTAGCGTGAAACGCTGAATGGAAGCCACCCAACAAACCACAGATGTGCTGGTTATCGGCGCCGGCATGGCCGGCTTGATTGCAGCGCGGGAATTGCAACGCGCCGGCTACCGCGTGCGGGTGCTCGACAAAGGGCGCGGCGTCGGCGGCCGACTCGCGAGCCGGCGCATGGATGGCGCGACGTTTGACCACGGGGCGCAATTCATGACGACGCGCGATCCGCGCTTCGGCGCCGTGCTGGAGCAGGCGCGCCAGAACGGGGCGGTAGAGGAATGGTGCCGCGGCTTTGGGGGCGGCATGGACGGTCACCTGCGCTGGCGCGGAAAACCGAGCATGTCAGCCGTGGCCAAGCATCTTGCGCTGGAACTCGATCTCCATTTGGAAAATCAGGTGGCCGCCCTGCGCCGCGACGGGTGTCAATGGCATGCAGACACAGCCAGTGGCCACACGTTCACCGCCGGAGCGGTCGTGCTGACGCCACCCGTACCGCAGGCGCTGGCCATCTTGGACGCAGGCGGGCTTGTCCTCCCGCCGGAAACACGGACGCGTCTGGCCGCCATCGAATACGAGCGCTGTCTCGCCGTCCTGGCGGCGCTCGAGGGTCCATCGCGCATCCCACCTCACGGCGGCTTCGCGCCCAGCGACGGACCGATCGCGTGGATTGCGGACAATCAATTGAAGGGCATCTCCGCGGAGCCGGCCGTGACGATTCACGCCACCCATGCGTTCAGCTTGAAGCATTGGGAGGGTGACCGGCTAGAAAGCGGGCGCGCCCTGCTTGACGCGGCGGCAACTTGGCTCGGCGCGGGAATCCGGACATTCCAAGTCCACGGCTGGCGCTACAGCAAGCCGATGCGCGTTGACCCCGAATCCTGCCTGCTCGTGAGTCAGTCACCCCCGCTGGTGCTGGCGGGCGACGCCTTCGGGGGTCCGCGCGTCGAAGGCGCAGCCCTCTCCGGCTGGGCGGCGGCGGCAATCATAAAATCCGCATCTTGAAACCGTAAAAATCGCTGTAAAATCCAGACAGGCTTTTCGCACTCGCGCCGGGTGGCGTGCGGGCATGGAAAGCGAAGGCCTAGCGGGCTAACAAAATTTTTGGATGAGGAGGGCAACCAGGCAGAGACCGCGAACTGTCCAGGCAAGCGTGCGCCACCAGTTTGTACGGATGAGCCGGTCAATGGTGGCTCTATGATATCCGTGCGTCAGTTTTTGATGAAGCGGGATCTGGCTCAAAGCAGTGGAAGCCCAGACCAAGCCAAGCGCACCTACGCTGACGCCGAAGATCAGAGAGCGCTCACCGAAATAAAAAAGCAGGCCCGCGCTGCCTGCCTCCAACAACATGAGAGGCCCCACAACCCAAGTGATCATCGCCATGTGCCGTCCATGGTAGGCGACGAATTCGCGATCGCCCACGTTCTGGAACAAGGGGTAGAGCGCCCCTTGTACCGTCCAGATCAGCCCCACCAGTGCCCAGGTGATCGCAGTATGAATGACGAGTAATATCATTTTGTTTTAAGGATGGCCTTGCCCCTGCGGCAAGCATCGCTGCAATACCGGACGTTCTCCCAATCGCGCGACCACTTTTTACGCCAGGCAAATGGGCGTTGACAGTGCAGGCAGATTTTTTCTGGCAGGTTTTGTTTTTTTACGCCTTTCATGCTCGGAAATTGATCAGAGTTTTAACACCGCGATAAAGCCTTCTTGCCGGAGCCCTCAACGAGCGTCTTCCTCAGTCGCTCCCAAAACTGGAAGAACCCGCCGCTGGCGAAGTGACGGATGCGTCGGTCCTCCGGGCGGTCGAGGAGGATGAGACGGACGCCAGCTTGGGCAAGGCGATCCCGGAGCCCCGGCAGGGAGTCATGCAAGGGTCCTATTTCCGGGCGCATCGCAGCGACTTGATCGAGCGCATTCGCCTTCGCCCAGCGCACCACAGCCTCTTCGTTGGCTTCTTGGATCTCGAGGGAAACAGGAACTTCCCATCGCAGCTCCGAGCGCGTGGCGGCATCGTGGAGGGCGGCGGCGAGCCATTGTCGTTTTACAGTTGGAAATTGGTAGCGATCCCAGGTCGCCGCATCACCGGTGACGATGATAGATGAGAAGGATTGCCGTCCCAGGGACGAATTTTCCACGGAAAGATCCTCTTCATGAATCCAAAGCCCGGTCGCCAAGGAGGGGGTCAGATTTTCCAGCGGCCAATCGCTTTGGGTGATGGGTGGTTTAGAAACGGGTTCGGGCAGCAGGGCGTTTGGATTTTCGAAAGCGGCCAGGCCGTCGGAGAGCGACTCAAGCAGTGTGGGCGCCAGGAATTTTTCAAGATTGCTGCGGCGGGCGAGATAGGTTTTTCCGGGGGTTTGCAAACCCGCCACCCAGCGCCAGGACAGGGTGTTGGAAGCCGGATCGCCATCGAGTAAATGCCGGTAAAAAAATGCCGCTCCGCGCTGCCAGGGCAATCGGGCTTCATGCACCCACCACGCAGCGAACCACATCCGCGCGTGATTATGGAGATATCCGGTGCTCACCAATTCACTTGCTAAATAATCAATCACGGCATTCCCGGATTGAGCCTGCTCGACGCATTGGACCCGGGGATGATCCGGGACATCTCTCAGGTCTCTCAGGAAATCGCTCCAGACTTGTGGACGCAGCGACAGCCACGATTTCCAGTAACGCCGCCAATAAACTTCTTGGACGAATTTCTCCACTCGCTCAAACGGGTGGACTCGCAAAGCAGCGGTCACCACCTCCTCTTCGCTGATCAGTCGGTGGCGGATTGCGGGGCTCAGTCGGGACACGGACGAATGATGGGGTTGTACTTGATTACGGTCGCGGGCATAGAGTCCGGCGATGGACGTGAACGCGTCCAGCTGACCCAGCGCGGCGGTACGAGATGGGTTACAGATCACGCCCCAAACTAACCAGCACCCCGATCCGCGCAAGCCGCAATCTGCTTAAACTGACTTCAAGCGGAAGGCGGAAAAACCCAGAGGCACGGGCGGCCAACGTTGCAATGCACGGCGCGCCCCAACAGCGTGAGCGAGGCCCAAGAGTAATAGAGGTTGGTGCGCGCAAGATTGCCGAGCACAGGTCCCGACAGAGGTTGATCCAACTGCCGCAGCCGCAGCGCCGCAGAAGGAATCGGATAGAAGATGGTTTGCACCTTGGAGCTTGAACTGCCGTCCTCGCCAGCCAACTCCGGGAAGTGCGTGATCCAACGGCGCGGATCCTGGCCAGAATCGGCGGCGGCACGATCGGCTGCGCACACGGCTTTGCGACTCAACGCGGGTAATACAAGCAGCCCGCCAAACGTCCAGAGTGTCATCCCACACGCATAGCCGAGCAATGCTTCGGGCGGTGTGCGCTCAGCCAGATTGAAGGCAAGCGCTCCGACGAAACCGCCCAGAAGATTCCAGCCCAATATCAAAAGAGACGTACGGATGGGCAGGCCGTTTTCCATCTGCCACTGACGCCGAACCGATTCCACGGCGAGTTCCTCCGGGGACAAACTTGTCAGCCACCGCACAGGAATCAGGCTCCTGGCGGACGGACCAAACCCGACAATCCCGCCGGTGAAGGCTGGGTCCGTTACGTCGGCGGCCAGAAGTTTTTTTCCAGCGCTTGAAACTTCATCCGTTGGAACACCCGCCAGTGCGCGGAGCAGGTGCCGTCGGCCGAATGCCAACCCGGCCGTCGCGAACAGAATGGCAAAACAAAACCCGCCGGTGAGCCGGAAGCTGGCGTAGCTTAGAATCCCCACGCCGGTCAGCACCAGCGTGTGCACCAGCGCGCCGCGGGACCAACAGCGGAGAAACTGTGTCAACGAGGGCCGAGGCGAGGGCATCAGCCACGCGCCGCCAATAAAATCGAACACTGACTGCGCGGCGACTGCGGCCAAAAAAGCGAAACCCAGGCGTGTCATATCGAACTCGCGGGTATCTCCGCAAACCAGCCAAAGCAGGCCGACGGCAGACAGCAGCACCCAGAAGCCGACATTTGTGATGCCGAGCAAAAGCCGGCGGTGAGCGAGTTTTAATTGTTGGGGCGTCATAAATTTTATATCGCAGCCGCGGGGCAGCAACAGGCGGCGCGGACTTGGGCTGCTTGCTGCTGAATGGCTTTTCGCTTGGGCGCGTCCAGGCGGGCGAGGTTTTTCAGCTGCATCGCCATGCGCTGATTCTTGGCAAGGAACGGCTCGTGCCGCAGCAGAAAGTCCCAGTAGAGCGTCGTGTAGGGGCAGGCGGCGTCGCCCGTGGACTTCGCGGGGTCGAAGCGGCAGCCCGCGCAGTAGTTGCTCATGCGCTCGATGTATTTCCCGGAAGCGACGTAAGGCTTGCTGGCCATCAAACCGCCATCGCCATGCTGCGACATGCCGAGCGTGTTAGGCAGTTCCACCCACTCGACCGCGTCCACATACATAGCGAGATACCACTCGTGAACCGCCTGCGGTTTGACCCCGAGCAGCAGCGAGAAAAGTCCGGTGACCATGAGCCGCTGGATATGGTGCGCGTAACCGAATTCGAGCGTCTGGCCGATGGCTTCGCGCAGACAGTTCATCTCAGTTTTACCCGTCCAATAAAAATCCGGCAGCGGCTGATGCGCGTTCAGGGCGTTCAACTCCCGGTAGCCCGGCATGAAATGCCAGTAAATGCCGCGCACGAATTCGCGCCAGCCAAGAATCTGGCGTATAAAACCCTCGACACTCGCCAGCGGCGCTTGGCCTTTGCGATAGGCCTCCTCGGCGGCCGCGATGACGGCGCGCGGATCGAGCAATTTCAAATTCATTGCGGCGCTCAGTCGCGAGTGAAACAGATACGGCTGTGCGAACCGACCGTCACCTGAACCCCACATGGCGTCCTCATACTTTCCGAAATTAGGAAGCCGGTGCTGGATGAAATCGCGCAGCGCCGCTTGGGACTGCTCCGGTGTCACCGGCCAATCGAAGTGCTCCAGACTGCCGGGATGCTTGGCAAAACGTTTGGCCACGAGTTCCAAGACGTCGCGCGTGACTTCGTCGGGTCGAAATTGCATGGGCTGCGGCACTTTGCCCGGGCCCGACTTGCCGAAACTCTCGCGATTGTCCGCGTCGAAGTTCCACGCCCCCCCCACCGGCTGGTCGCCATCCATCAGCACCTGGTGCTTCCGGCGGCTCTCCCGGTAGAAGAATTCCATACGGAGCTGCTTGCGCCCTTTCGCATGGGCGGCAAAATCCTCGCGCGATGACAGAAAATGGCGGTCGGGGCGAATCTCCAGCTCCAAACCAAGCGGGCGGGCGGCGGCGCGCAAACTTTGCTCCACCCGCCATTCGCCAGGTTGGACGATGATGAGCTTTTGCGGGGCCAAATGGCTGATTGCCGCGCGCAATGCTTCGCCGAGACTTCCCGCGCTGGGCGTGTCATCCAGGGCCTGGTAATACACATTGAAACCACGCTTTCGCAAATCATCACGGAAGTGGCGCATGGCGGCGAGGAATAGCGCGATGCGCATCTGGTGCGTCCAGACGTGGGTTGATTCTTCGGCCACTTCGGCCATCCAGACGGCATCGAGCTTCGGATCAAACCCGTCGAACGCAGCGGAATTGGCATCCAACTGGTCGCCGAGAATGAGCACCAAGCGGCGGGGGCGGCCAGGCAAATCGTTTGTAGCGCACTTTTTCAAACCGGATTGGCCTTACAAGACATACGACTTTTGATGTGAGAGTTACCGGCAGTTTTAGTTTGTTATTATGCTTCCACTCACGGTTCCGGGGGGAAGCGGGCCGCAGCCCACAGGGAACCGGAATCTTACCTAGATTATTCTTCACAAATGCCGCCGGTGTTTGCAAGCCCAACGAATGCTGCCGCCGTTCCCAATTGTAATATCGCCCCTAGGCTTTAAAAAGACCCCCCCTTCGATCACCTGGAAAACCCCAAAGATCAGATCTTCACTGGATTTCCTCTTTTTATAATTCTGCGCCTTTCTTATCCCAGCAGCACTTTCTTTCTGTCACATTCCTCTGTTAAGAGTCAGGTCAAAGCCGTATTAGTAGCACGATAAGAACTTTTGTAAAACGGATGCGTGCTTGTATGCCCACGCTCGAGTGGCATCATTTCGGCACGTGAGTATCGTCTACATTTTGCTGGCGGGCATGGTCGGATTAATTGTCGGCATCTCTGCCGGCCGCAAATTGCTGATAAACGAGAACCGGGGCGAAGCATTGGTCGCTAATAGGCTTCAGCGGCTGACACGGTTGAATGTGCTGCTGAACAACGTCACACTGAAAACCGAAACCGGGACCACTCAAATTGACCATATTCTCGTGACGGAAGCGGGATTGTTCGTCATCGAAACCAAGCATTACACCGGCTGGATTCTAGGGCAGCCATATGACGACTATTGGACGCAGGTGATTTACCGCAAGAAAAGCCGGTTCCGCAATCCGCTGATGCAAAACTACGGACACCTTAAAACAGTGCAATCCCTGTTCAAACTTCCCGAGGGCGCGTTTATTGGCGTGGTGGTGTTCACGGGCGATGCCGAAATCAAAACGAACGCGGGACCGAACGTGATTCAACTCAACCAGCTATTGGATTTCATTGAGCAGCGGCGCGAGCCGCTTTTGGATGAGCGGCAAATAGCTTATGTGGTAGGTCGGCTGGAAATGAAACGGCTACGCCGGTCACTGGAGACCGACGAGTATCATCTTAATTATGTCCGCAAGAAAGTCGCCGGCCATTCGGCCGTGTCGGGTAGCAGAGGAATTTGAGGGTGTCATTCGCCGATGGCTTCCCAAGTCGGCGCTTTTCCTTTCGACACAACCACCAGGATATACCCAAATCAAGGCGGCGATTGAACGGGGCGTCAGGCTTTGGGTCTGCTTTTAATTCTGAGTTCGCCATCGCTCCGGCCTGACTGTAACATCAACATCATGTCTTTCGGCGATCCTGAAAAAAACAGCGCGCCCCGGTGGTTTCCGCGCTGGGTTGCGGCCGGTATTTGGGGGGCTTTTATTCTTCTGTGCCTTGGCAAGGCGGTGAATCACGGTCTCTGCTGCGCTGACGATGGTTGGTTTGCAGTGGTTGCCAAGTCGCTGTCCCAAGGTCTCGGATACGCCACCACCTTCGGGGACCGCAGTAATGAACCCGTTGTCTTTGATCCTTGGACCGGAACGGGACCGACCCTGATAGTTCCCTGCGCCGCGCTCCTGAAAATCACCGGCATCTCGGACGTGGTTCCCGGCATTGCGGCGATCCTCGTATGGGGCAGTGTTTTTACCCTGCTGCTGATTTTGATCGCGCGCGAGGTGACCGACTGGTCCCTGCCATTGGGGGTCGGACTATTTTGCCTGACCATTGTTTCGCTGTTCTGTAATTCTCCGATTTGGAGCACCTTCATGGGCGAAATTCCAGCAGTTGCTTTTCTGGCAATAGGACACTGGCTGACAGCCCTGGGAAAACTAGCGCGCCGAACGCTGTTTTTTTCCGGTTTATTTCTAGGGCTGGCGGTTCAAACCAAGTTATTGGCAGTTCTGGCATGTATTGGCGCCGTCTGCATTGTGGCGGCTCGATTATACGCGGCGAGAAGCGAGCTGAAAAAATGTTTTCAGCTCGCGGCTTTTTTCTCACTGGGATGCGGGCTGCCCACTTTCCTGTTTGAGACCTGGAAGCTGACGGTGCTGGGATTTCACGGCTGGCTGATCAATTGGCAGCAGTTTCTCGAAGCGCTACACGAAATGACTGTTGAAAAACCTCCTCAGATCACCCTGGGGCTGATTCAACAACGCATCGCACTCGTGGAACAAACTTTTATGATTCACCTGATCTTTCTGCTGGCGTTGGTGGCGTTGGCTGCCTGTCTCCTCCCACTCCGTCGCTTCAAATCGTGGTCAAGCCTCTTTGCCGGGCTCGTCCTCTCCATTCTTTTTTCTTCGGGCTACTGGATGTTCAGCTCCGTGGGCTGGATTCGCTACCTGACGATCGCCGCGGGTCTGAGCTGCTTTGCCTTAAGCGTGCCGATTTACGGACTCCCGCAGCTGTGGAAAAAACTACTGTATTCGGTTCTTCTTTTAATTTTTTTGAGCAGCGGGCTTGCCCTGTTTTGGCCGAGGGTTACACAACTTGAAAACGGACTCTTTCATCCCTCCAACGAGCGTCTGGCACGAAGCAAACTGATCGCCACCCTTCAGCATCTGAAGCAACAGGGACCGATAATCCTTGCGACGCGCCCGTGGATGGAGCTTGCCGACATCGAATACAATCTCGACGGTATAATGAATTT
The DNA here is from genome assembly GCA_903835255.1 of uncultured Verrucomicrobia subdivision 3 bacterium. GTDB lineage: Bacteria > Verrucomicrobiota > Verrucomicrobiia > Limisphaerales > UBA11358 > UBA11358. Next base: position 13,620 of record CAILMI010000020.1, on the reverse strand, counting down.
TCATAACCTCGAGTTCCTCAAGCAAAGGATAACGCGCCAGCCGGTTCAGCATGAACTGCCTGAAAAAAACGTGGTGCTCATCAATCGCCGCTGGGGCGCGTCGTTCCGGGCCGAGCATCCGGTTGACGAGCGCGCCAATATAGAAAATATGGCAGAGGGCAAGATCACCGCAGTTTTATTTTCTGAAGGCCCCTATGAGCTGCTGGAGATCACCGGACGAACGACGCCTACAATTGCTCCCCTGGTGACAGCTACCCAGACAGAGCTTGGGAAAAAGATCAATGCGTCCATTTTAGCAACGCCGAAGCCCGCGCCATCCGGTGACGGCAGCGGCGTCACCTTGCTCGATTGGGACACGGGCGACGGCAGCCTGGGGGAAGTTTACCTATCCGAAAACGGAGGCCCCGAAATTCTTGTTACCCGGAGCAGCCGAATGATGACAATCGTGCCCTGGGTTGCTGCTGGGCCCATTTATGAGTTCCGATTGTATCTGGCACCGGATCGAAAAAATCTCCTAGCAACCGTCAAGGTTGCTGAATCAGCAACATCGACAACAGTGGCCCCAGTAACGGTGGCCCAGACAGACCTGGGAAAGCAGCTGCATGCCTATATTTCCGCCGCGCCAAACCCGGTGCCGCCGGGCCCGGGCGCCGGCACCACGTGGCTGGATTGGAATACCGGCGACGGCAGCCTGGGGGAAGTCTATCTTTCCGAAAACGGGGGGCCCGAAATCCTTTTCACCCGAAGCAATCAAAGCGTCAGGGATATCCCCTGGATCAGCGCTGGGGCCACTTACGAGTTCCGGCTGTATCAGGCGCCGGATCGAAAAAATCTCCTAGCAACCGTCAAGGTCACCCGCCTCGCCCAGTGACCGGAACGGTTCTGCAATGAATTCCGCCGGAAGCTTGGCGGCCGCTCAGGAAACTCACTTTCCGGATTTTCAAATCCATCCTTTCCGGGCAAGCCACGTCTTGACGAGCTGCGCCAAGGCGACGTAGCACAGCAGCGTCGCTCCCAGCCAGGGCCAGAACTGCCACGGCAAGGGAACGAAGCCGAGCGGCTGCGCCAGGGGTGAATACGGCAGAATCACCCCGATGCCCATGACGGCAATGGTCGTCATCGTCAGCTGCCAGCTCGCGCGGGACTGGATGAAGGGAACCTGGTTGGTGCGGATGACGTGAATGATGAGGGTCTGCGTCATTAGCGATTCGACAAACCAGCCCGTGCTAAATAACGCTGCCGCATAGGTGTGATCCGCGTCCACCGGATGAGCAAAGCGGGCGGCCAGTTCGCCCGGCGCCGCCAAGGTGAGGTGGCTGCATTTGAGGATGAACCATAGGAACGCGTAGGTCGTGTAGTCAAAAAGTGAACTGATCGGCCCTATGAAAAGAATAAACCGGGACAGCTCACCCAGGTTCCACGGTCGCGGTTTGGAAATGACCGCGGTGCCGACGTTGTCCGCGGGGATTGCGACCTGAGAGAAATCATAGAGCAGGTTGTTCGTCAGCACCTGAATCGGCTGCATGGGCAGAAACGGCAGCCACGCGCTTGCGCCCAGCACGCTGAACATATTCCCGAAGCTGGAGCTCGCCCCCATGCGGATGTATTTCACAATATTCACGAACACCTTGCGGCCTTCCAGCACACCCTCCTGCAGAACCATCAGGTCTTTTTCCAGAAGAATAATGGCAGCCGATTCCTTGGCGATGTCCACGGCGTTCTCCACAGACAACCCCACATCCGCAGAGCGCAGGGCGGGGGCGTCGTTGATGCCGTCCCCCATAAAGCCGACAACATGGCGATTGCGCTGCAAGGCCTGGACGATGCGTTTTTTATGCGCAGGCGAAAGGCGGGCAAAAATATCCGTGGCTTCAACCTCCCTCCCCAGCTCGGCATCCGACAGCTTTTCCACCTGGACTCCCAGCAGTATTTTGTCCGCATGAATCCCCACCTCGCTGCACACTTTACGGGTGACGAGGTCGTTATCGCCGGTCAGCACTTTTACGGTCACCCCGTTTTGCCGGAGTGCCGTGATGGCTTTGGCAGCGGAGTCTTTGGGGGGGTCCAGGAAGGCCAGGTAGCCGGTGAGCACCAGCTCTTTTTCATCCGCCTGGGTGAAGGCGGCCTGGGTTCCCAGTTTTTTGGAAGCGACGGCCAACACGCGGAAGCCGTCCTCGCTCAAAGAATTAACCTGTTCGATGAGATTCCCCACGAGGATCGGCTCCATTTCAAAAATCTCCCCCTCGCTTTCGAAGTGCGTGCATTGGGCGAACACCGCCTCGGGGGCGCCCTTGGTGAGCAGCCGATGCTCCCCGTCCGGCCCCTCGATGATCACCGACATCATACGCCGCGAAAAGTCGAAGGGGATCTCATCGATCATCCGGTGATGTTCCAAGCCAAGTTCCTGGTGCAATTGCTGGTGCTTCAGCACCGCACGATCCAGGATGTTTTTCAATCCGGTCTGAAAGTGGCTGATGAGATACGCGTCCCGCAAAACCGCCTTGCTGTCATTTTTAAACACGTCGCAGTGCAATTCGAGAATGACCTGGTCCATCGTCAGCGTGCCGGTCTTGTCAGTGCAGAGCACATCCATGGCTCCGAAGTTCTGGATGGCATTCAATTTTTTGACGATGACTTTTTTTCGGGCCATCGCTATGGCCCCTCGCGAGAGGCAGACGGAAATAATCATGGGCAGCATTTCGGGCGTCAGGCCGACGGCCACCGCCATGGCGAAGAAAAAAGCGCTCTTCCATTGATGTTTCATCAGGCCGTTGATGAAAAAAACGGCTGGCACCATCGCCAGCATGAACGACAGCATCAGCCAGACATATTTTTTCACCCCCCTGTCAAAGGCTGTCTCGGGCTGCTGAGCCGCAAGACTGCCCGCCATCTTGCCAAAGTAGGTTTGCGCTCCGGTCGCAATCAGAACGCCCGTGGCCGCACCGCTTTCGACACTGGTGCCCAGGAAACAGAGGTTGGCGCGCTCTATCGAAGAGACCCCGCCCCGCCGGTCGCACGCATCGTTTTTTTCGACCGGCAACGATTCGCCGGTGAGTGTTGCCTGGATGAGGAACAAGTCTTTGGCCGCCAGCAGCCGCACATCGCCGGGAATCATATCGCCCGCGGAAAGTTTCACGATATCGCCGGGGACGAGCTGCGGCAGAGGGATTTTTAAAGTCTGGCCCTCCCGCACCACAGTGGCCGTGACTTTAATCATGGCCTTAAGTTTGGCGGCGGCATTGTCAGCCTTGGTTTCCTGCACGAAACGCAACGACACACCCAAGGCCACCATTAGCAGCATCATTGTTCCTGAGCGGAAATCCTCCGTGGCATACGCCACAGTGGCCAGCACCGTCAGCAGGAGGACCAGGGGATTGCGCACGGCCATCCAGAGGCGCTGGAGCCATTCGCGCTTCCGCCCCGGAGTGATTTCATTGGAGCCGAACAGCAGCCGTCGTTCCGCCGCGGCGGATTCACTCAAACCCTCCCGCTGCGTGCCGAGCCACCGGAGAACCTCCTCCCCCTCCAACGCCGCCGCCTCATGCAGATCGATCGTGCCGCTGAAGTTTTTTTGCATCATCGTTAATAATGACTTTCACCACCCTCGGGGACACCCTGCCCCTTCCCCATCGGTCTGTCGAGGCCTTGCTTGATCCGCCGTAGGACAGACGCATCTAAATTTCCTACCTGTCTTAAACCCGGATTCCAAAATAGGGTAGGGATGGCGCGCTGCGCCGTCCTCCGAGTCGCCGAGCGCAGCGCCAGGCGACGATTCGCGTGGGGTGGCGCGTGAAACCTGGCACAGTTTATTTCGCCCGCTCCGCGCGGGCGGGGACAGCGCAGCGCTCTGTGCCTACCATTATCCTCAAAAGCTCGCTTCAGTAGCAGGTAGGGGCATCGCGCTGCGATGCCCCCGCCCGGGAGGGCGGAACGATTGAGGCAAGGCACCGCGCCTCGCCTGATTGCTTTCCGTCGCCTGACGCTGCACTCGGCGACGGGGACAGCGCAGCGCGCTGTCCCCTGTGAACAACTCGTCATGGACGGCGGCGGCCGACACGGTACCGTGTGGGCTTCCGGCGAGGGTTCATTTGTGAAGCCAGCATCTCAAAATAGAATTTTGCACGTGGACGGGGATTCCTTCTTCGCCAGCTGCGAGATCGCGCTTGATCCCCGACTGGAGGGGCGCCCCGTCTGGGTCGGAGGCGGGCGGCGCGGCGACGGAATTGTCATTGCCGCCAACCGGCTTGCCAAAAAACATGGGATTCAGACCGGCACCGCCTGCTTCGAGGCCAAGCGCCTCTGCCCCGGAGGCGTCCTCTGCAAACCGCACTACGAGGCCTACCGCGACTTGTCCCGGCGGATGTTTCTGATTCTGGAGGCATACGCCCCCACCCTCGTCCCCTATTCGATTGACGAGGGGTTTTTGGATTTCTCAACCATGGAAGCCCACGTGTGGCGCGACACCACGGCCGCCGACTATGTCCAGGGCCTTCGCCAGCGGGTCCTGCGCGAGACGCGCCTGCCGGTCACTGCCGGGCTGGGCAACTCCGCCCAGCTGGCCAAGCTCGCGACCGATGCCGCCAAGGGCACCGGTTTTCTCGAGGTGCCCGCCGGCAGGGAAAAAGATTTCCTAAAAGACCGGCCGGTGCAGGAATTATCCGGCATCGGCAGGAACCGGCAGCGCTCCCTGGCCGCGCTGGGAGCCCTCACCTTCGGCCACGTCGCGCGGCTGCCCTCGATGCTGCTGAAACAAAAATTCGGCATCTGGGGACAGCAACTGTGGCTGTTTGCGAACGGGCAATGGAACGAGCCGCTGGCGCTGGAGATCAAGGATCGCACGACCCTTTCCAGCAGCACCACGCTCCCGCAGGATGAGCCCGACCCCGAAGCCGCGCTCACCTTCCTGCTGAGCGAAGCCACCCGGCTCACCGGCCAGCTGCGGCGGGAGTGCATGCAGGCGCGCGAGTTCAGCCTGGCCGTGCGGTTCAACGATTTTACCGAGGTTGCCGCCTGCCACCGGTTCCGGCATCCGCAGTTTCTCAACTCCGTCATTAACACGGTTCTGGAGCAGATGTTCCGCGAAATCATGGCCGGCCGGGATCGTCCCGTGCGCCAGATCCGCCTCGCCCTGTTCAATCTGGAGAAACTGGACACGCATCCCACCCTCTGGAGCCGGACCCCGGAGGAGCGCTGGGGTGCGCTGGACGACGCGACACATGAATTGAATCAGAAGCTGGGCAAAACTGCGTTGATGACCGGGGCCCAATTCGCATTGCAGCACAGCGACCCATCCCAGAAACAACCCAAAGCCAAGTGCCCATTCACGCCGCAGCGGGAAATGATCACCCAACTCTGGGGCGCCCCCGACCCCGCCCACCCCGCCCAAGGCACCCTCTTTTAAACGCAACTCCGAAGCGGGCCACGCTCCTCGCGAAGGCTCTTCCCCTCGCCTAGTGAATCCGAGACACGAATGAACACGAATTGGGGATGGTTTTGCAGGCGGGAGGGGTGGAATGATCAAAATCAAGACCCCTAAAAGGTCAGGAAAATGGCGACAATGACACGTTACTATTCCCTGACCCCGTTTTGACCCCGTTTACAGCGAATTTCATTTTTGGCGATTGGTGATGGAGGCTGATGAAAGTTTGATTCCACTGCTGGCGGACAGTGGTAATTCGTTGAGTTCAGCTCTGGCTTCGCGCCAGAAGGGCCAATGTTTGTTCAGTATCGAGATGAACCGCTCATTGTGCGTTGGCTCCAGCAAGTGCGCCATTTCGTGGACAATAACGTACTCGAGTAAATCCTTCGGCTTTTTTACGAGTTCAGTGTTGAGGCGGATTCGTCTGGCGCGGTGGTTGCAGCTGCCCCATTTGGTTTTCATTCGTTGCAGAAAATACCCGGATACGTTTACCCCGAGCTTGGGATTCCATTTCGCAATCAAACCGGGAATAACTTGGTGCAGTAGGGATTTATGCCACTCGTGAATCACCTCGGCGCGTTTTGAGGCGTCGCTATCCGGCCGCACGGTGAGAGTAATGCGTTTGTGGTCGAGTGAGACAAATGGCTTGCCATCCAGTCGAACGACCGTCAGCAGATGATGCCGCCCCCAGAGAGAATGGCTCTCGCGTTCGATAAGCCGGCGGGGGGTTTCACGAGCTTGATGCTTTAGCTTTTCCTGCTGACTCCGTATCCAGCCGAGTTTGGAGATGGCATAGGTACGAGCTACTTCCAAGCGCGTGGCGGTGGGCGCGCTCAAGGTGACATGGCCATCGGGCGGATGAACGGAAAGGTGGACGTTCTTGATGGCCTTCCGGGTCACCTGGATCGAAAGTTCACCGAGTTGGATGGTTTCCGTTTTCAATAGCCGGGCTGATTCTTGATGATCTCGAAAATAGCCAGTGTCGCCTGTCTGTCCCGCGACATGATGGGGAATAGTGCATTTAGAACCTGTTTCTCGCGGATGTCATCGCCCTTCCAGCCCGCCGGCGCGTGCTCGCGCATGGCCTGCTCAAGCTGGAGCGCAAGCGCTGCGCGCTTTTCTAGCTCTTGCGGGCTTTCCTCGCGAAGCATGGATACTCCTCCGGCAAGGATGTCGGGCAGGTTATTGTAGAGCACGATGGCTTCGGGTTTGCCGTGCAGGACGATAGGAACCCCGGTAACAGTGTCTTTTTTGGCCATGCGCTTTACCAGTTCCTCCGCCTTTTTTAGGAATGCCTCGTAGGCGTTGGCGTCAGCGCGGTTCTGCTGGATGAGGTCACCCAGCAGCTTCGACATTTCCGCATAAAATCGTGGGTCAGTGAGTTGGTCACGGATGATCGTCTTACGGACGTTGTTGATGATGCCCTCAGCAATACCAAACCCCTGGCCGAGGCGGTGAGGGGAAAGGAGCATCGCAGCGCGAATGCCCCTACCTACTTCGGGTTTAAAGGTCAGGCGACATCACGGACCTGTGCCAGCCTCAGGCTACTTACTGACCGGGGGCGGGGTGTCCGGGCGGCCTTGTGGAATGGACGCCTTTCCCCCAATGCCTGTCATCCCGCGAGTTAAGGGTCCTGAAGCGCTTTGTCTATCCCGGGCCTCCCCATTTCAACCGGGGCGGCGGGGATCAATAGACCTTGCGCAGATTGGAGGGGAGGATGTTCAGTTCGTCGCGGTATTTGGCGACGGTGCGGCGGGCAATGGTGACGCCCTTTTCACCGACCCTTTTGACAACCTCCTGGTCGGACAGCGGCTTGCTGGGGTTTTCGCCCTTGAAGATTTCAGCGACCATGTCCTTGACGCTGGTGTTGGAGACGGCTTCGCCGCCCGCCGCGGACTGCAATCCGGCCGTGAAGAAGAACTTCATCTCAAACATGCCCTGCGGGGTCTCCATGTACTTGCCGGAAACGGCGCGGCTCACAGTGGTTTCATGCACCCCAACCACCTCGGCCACCTGCGCCATCGTCATCGGCTTCAGATGCGCCACGCCCTTGGCCATGAAATCCTGCTGACGCTTGACGATTTCGCGCCCGATGTTGCCGATGGTCTGCTGACGCTGGTGCAGGCTTTTAATTAAAAACTTTCCGGCGCGGATTTTTTCGCGGATGTAATTCTTCACCTCCGGGTTATTGCCGCCCTGCGCCATGAGATCTTTATAGACGTTGCTGATGCGGAGGTGGGGGACGTTGTCGCTGTTGGTGGTGACCGTGAACCCCTCGCCGGCGCGGGTGACGAAGACTTCGGGGGAAACGAACTGGTCCGTATCCGGCAGGAAGGCGCGACCCGGGCGCGGCTCCAGATGGGCGATGCGGGCGAGCGATTCCTGGACTTCCTCCAGGGTGCGGCTGGTGGCGCGGGCGATTTCAGGGATGCGCCGCTTGCCGAGCGCCTCCATGTGATCGCGGATGATGCGGTACTCGAGGCCGTCCTGCTTGCCGGCCCGCTCGAGCTGCAGCAGGAGGCATTCCCGCAAGTCGCAGGCACCGGTGCCCGCGGGATCAAACGTCTTGATGACGCCGAGCACCTCGGAAATAGGCCCGGCCGGCAACTGGCTGGCCGCAGAAATCTCCTCCACCGTCGCCTTGAGATAGCCGTACTCGTCGATGTTGCCGATGATGAGTTCAGCGATGCTCAGCTGCTCCGCCGTCAGGTTGGATTCCCGCGCCTGATCCATCAGCATCTGGGTGAAGGAAGTCCCCGCCGTCAGGGAATCGAACATGAATTGCCGCCGCTCCTCATCCTCAGCGGATGCGCGGACAGGGGCGTTCGATGGGGAAAACTGATCGCGCCATTCCTGGTCGAGCTGCACCAGCTTGTCAAACTCCTCTTGAAAATCATCCGCGGGCGCCTCTCCGGGGGTCTCACCCAAGACCTCTCCGGACTCCTCCGGCGCCTCGACGGCCCGTTCTGCGGGATCCGCCGCGGCGGTGGCATCGCTGTTCTCCCCCGTCTCCCCGGAGGGCTTTTCAGGGAGCTCCACTTCGGACCCTTCAACCTCTTCAAGAACCGGGTTCTGCTGCAGCTCCTGCTCCACCAAGGCCTTGAGCTCCAGGGTAGGCGCCTGAAGCAGCGCCAGCGACTGCTGGAGCTGGGGAGCGAGCACCATGGACTGCGTCAGGCGCGTAGAAAGTTGCAAACCCTGAACCATTTATAGCACAGTAAATCACATCTAAAAAAAAACAAGGAGAATTGGCACGAGTCTCGCTGCATCCCTGAAAAATTCTTAGTAAGAAAACTGGATTTACCCAGGCACGAGGGACATCTTGGCTTCATGAAACTGATCCTTTCCATTCATAATCTCACCCTCACCAAAGCCATTGAAGCGCATGTGGTGAAGTGCATTAAAAAGCTGGATCACTTCGATCCGCGAGCGATCGACGCGCGCGTCACGTTGGAGCACGACCACACCCGCGTGCCGGAAAAGCAGTTCAACTGCTCCATGCGGCTGGCGGTCCGCGGCCCGGACCTGTTTGCCAAGTCGGTGGAAAGCGACCTGTACGCGGCGATTGATTCGGTGACCAAGAAAATTGAGCAGCAGATCCGCAAGCAGCACAGCCGGTACAAGACCCACAAGCATCAGGATGCCGCCAAGCTCAAAAAAGTCCGCCGCGATGCCGATGTTTAAACCGCGACCCGGGGACGGTATCACAAAGCTCACCTCCCCTCACAAGACCGACCCGCTGCGCCCTCCTTTCCCTGACCTGACGTGATTCTCCGCGCCCGCATTCTCCTGCCCGTCTCGCGCCCGCCGATTGAAAATGGAGCCATCCAAATCTCGGGCGGCCGGATCCGGGCCGTGGGCTCGTGGCGAGAACTGCGCCCGTCGGCGGGCGACCCGGTGTGCGATCTTGGCGATGTCATTCTGTTGCCCGGGCTCATCAATGCCCACTGCCATCTGGATTACACGGACATGGCGGGGCAGTTGCCGCCGCCGAAAAAATTCACGGACTGGATTGGGCAAATCACCGCTGCCAAAGACGGGTGGAACCACTCAGATTATGCCCGGTCCTGGCAGCGGGGAGCGCACATGCTGCTCCATTCCGGCACGACCACTGTGGGGGATATCGAAGCCCGCCCCGAGCTTCTGCCGGAGAGCTGGGACGCCACGCCCCTGCGAGTGGTGTCCTTTCTGGAGATGACGGGCGTCCGCGCCGGCCGGGCGCCCCGGGAGATCTTGGAGGAGACAGCAGCGACCCTGTCCGGGCTGTCTCACTCGCGGTGTTCGGCCGGTCTGTCGCCCCATGCCCCCTACTCCACCCCGCCCGGGCTGCTGCGCCTGAGCGCGGCGCTGGCGCGGAAAAAAAAGGTGCGCCTCTGCACCCACCTGTCCGAATCCGCCGAGGAATTTGAAATGTTCCAGAATGCGAGCGGCGGGATGTTTGACTGGCTGCAGCGGCACCGGCGCGATATGAGCGACTGCGGGCTGGGCTCCCCCGTGAAACACGCCGCGCGGCATGGTCTGCTGGGCGAAAACCTCCTCGCCGTCCACCTCAACTACCTTGCGCGCGGCGACGCCGCGCTGCTGGGCCGGCACCGGGTCAGCGTCGTGCATTGCCCGCGCAGCCACGACTATTTCCGGCACGCCGCCTTTCCGCGCGCGCGATTGGCCAGCGCGGGCGCCAATCTCTGCCTGGGCACAGACAGCTTGGCCAGCCAGCGGCGCTATGGAAAACAAAAACCCGAACTCAATCTGTTCGAGGAAATGCGGCAGCTTGCGGCGTCGGACAAGTCCATTTCGCCCCGGGAAATCCTCCGCATGGCCACCCTCCAGGGCGCCCGCGCGCTGGGCCTGGCGGGCCGGACCGGGGAACTTTCAAACAACACCGCCGCCGATGTGATCGCCATCCCTGCCGGGACAGGCTTGTCCAATCCCTACGACACCGTGCTGGCGCACACCGGACCGGTGCTGGCGAGCCTGATCGGAGGGCGCTGGGCCATTTCTCCGGCCCTTTGAGCCCGCACCTAACCCCGCTGGCCACCCGCGTCCACCCGCGTCCACCCATTTTCCCGCCGATGACCGGCTTTCCATCCGGAGCCGTCTATGGTTAGCTGTGGCGACATGAATCCGTTCGATGCAGAATTACAGCGCCGGCTGGAAGCCTTGCGGGAGCAGGGTCTGCGCCGGGAACTGCGCCGGGTGGATTCCCCGGCCGCGGCGCGCATCACGATCGACGGCCGCACGCACCTCAATTTTTCGTCCAACGATTATCTCGGCCTCGCCAATCATCCCGCCCTCAAAGAGGCCGCCATCCGGGCGGTGGAACAGTTTGGCGCCGGCGCCGGCGCGTCGCGGCTCATCTCCGGGTCCCTGGCGCCGTTCCATGAGCTGGAGGAAACCCTCGCCGCATTCAAGGGCACCGAGGCGGCGCTCACTTTTTCCACCGGGTACGCGGCCGCGCTCGGGACCCTCACCGCGCTGGTCGGCAAGGAAGACATCCTCATTCTGGACAAGCTGGTTCATGCCTGCATCGTGGACGGCGCCCGTCTGTGCGGCGCCACGCTCCGCATCTACCGCCACAACGATCTGAATGATCTGGAAGAAAAATTAAAGTGGGCCACGAAAAATCGGCCGCAGGCGACGTCCCGGATCCTGATTGTCACGGAAAGCGTGTTCAGCATGGATGGCGATGCGGCTCCGCTGCGCGATCTGGTGGCGCTGAAAGAGCGCTATGGCGCCTGGCTGATGGTGGATGAGGCCCACGCGACAGGACTTTACGGCCCACGGCGCCGCGGTCTGGCGGATACTCTGGGCGTGAGCCGCGGGATCGAAATCCAGATGGGCACACTCGGCAAAGCGCTGGGCGCCAGCGGCGGCTATATCTGCGGTTCCCGCGCACTGGTGGATTTGCTCATCAACCAGGCCCGGAGCTTTATCTTCAGCACCGCACCGGTCCCCGCCGCCGCGGCGGCAGGTACCGCCGCGATCCACCTCGTACAATCAGACACCGGCCGCGAGCTTCAAGAGCGACTCTGGGCGCGCGTGGCTGAATTCTCGGCCGCCGCCCCCCATTTGTCCCCTGCCCCGCCCAGTATGATTCTCCCCATCGTTTTCGGCGATGAAACCCGGGCGCTGCAGGCGGCGGACACACTCCGCGGCCAGCACTTGTATGTCACGGCCATCCGTTATCCCAGCGTGGCCCGCGGCGCCGCGCGGCTGCGGGTGACCCTGACGGCCGCTCACACGCCCGACGACGTGGTTAAACTGGTTGCGGCTCTGAATCTCCTGACTCCATGAACCCCCTCATTCGTCTCGACCGGCAGTTCGTCTGGCATCCCTTCACTCAGATGCGCGACTGGCTCAAGCAGAAGCCCATCCTCATCGTCTCCGGCCGGGGGGCGACGGTGCGGGATGTCACAGGGCGCGACTATCTGGACGCCAACGCCTCCATCTGGACCAACCTGCACGGCCACCGCCATCCCAAGATCAATGCCGCAATCCAGCGGCAGCTGGGAAAAATCGCCCATAGCTCTGCCCTGGGATTTGCCAACGAGCCGGCCAGCGTGCTGGCGGGACGATTGGTAGCCGCCGCCCGCCCCGCGACGAAAAAAAAATCGCTCCGGCTGGAAAAAGTATTTTATTCGGATGACGGATCGACTGCCCTGGAAGTGGCCCTGAAACTCGCCTATGAATTCACCCGGCGCACCCGCGGCCCGAAATCCCGTCCCCAATTTCTCTCCCTCCAGGGCGCCTATCATGGCGACACGATCGGGGCCGTCTCGCTCGGCCACATCGACCTGTTTCACCGGGCCTATGGCGGGTTGCTGTTCCCGACCCGCAAGGCGATGGCGCCGTATTGCTACCGCTGCCCCTTCAACCGCGCCAAGCCCGAGCGCGCGGATGCCCGGCATTACCGCAAGTGCCAGTGGGAATGCGTCGGCCAGGTGGAAAAGAAATTCTCGGCGCAGAAAAAGCGCGGCAACCCTTACGCCGCCTTCGTTTTTGAACCCCTGATGCAGGGGGCAGCGGGAATGATTCCCCAGCCGGCCGGCTGGCTGCGCCAGGTCACCGACATCGCCCGCCATCACGGCGCGCTCCTCATCGCGGACGAAGTGATGACCGGCTTTGGCCGCACCGGCGTGACCGGGCAGGACGAGGAATCGGCGATACCCAAAACCGCTCCGCTCCCGGTCGCCGCCCCGCTGTTTGCCACCGGACGCGCCGGGGTCACGCCCGATTTCCTCTGCGTGGCCAAGGGGCTGACCGGCGGCTATCTCCCGATGGCGGCGACGCTGACATCGCAAAAGATCTTTGACGCTTTTCTGGGCCGGTACGAGGAATTCAAGACCTTCTTTCACGGCCACAGCTTCACCGGCAACCAGCTGGGCGCGGCGGCGGCGCTGGCGAGCCTGGATCTTTTGCAGACGAAACAATCCGTGCTCCAGCGCGCCCTGCTCCAGAAATGCCTGCTCCAGGAATTACAGACCCTCTGGCCCCTGCCCCAGGTCGGCGACATCCGGCAGGTCGGGCTGGTCGCGGGGATTGAGCTGGTGAAGGACTGGCGCACCCGCGCGCCGTTCGAATTGCGCGAACGCGCCGGCATCCGCGTCTGCGAGGCGATGGCCCGCCGCGGCGTGCTGACCCGCCCCATAGGCAATGTGATCGCACTGATGCCGCCCTATTGCACCACGCCGGAGCAGCTGCGGCGGATGGTGGGGGCGCTGCGGGAAGCGGTGACGGAAGCGCTGGCCACTTCGGGGACCATTACGGGCTCCACGTCCCGGGCCAAGACCCACTCCGCCAGGCTCTAAGCCGGAACCCTGCAGTCCGAATGAACCGCTAAGGGGTAAGACCTGAGCCGAAATTCATAGAGTCACGGAAGGAAATCCGCTCACAAAACGAACACAACGCTATGGGCATTAAACTTAACCTTGTAACATCGGCGGGTAGGGCGGGCAGTCCTCTGCCCGCCACGATTGCCAACCCACGCGTCCTGATTGACCACGACGGCGCGCACGGAGTGACGCGCCCTACCTGTCCCAAAGTTGCCAGAAACTGCTAGAGGGTAGGGATGGCGCGCTGCTGTAGAGTTGTCAAGACATCGGTAACAGGTGGTCATTGATTTCGCTGACTGGATAATTGAACGGCAAGGTGGTGCGTGAGGTGAGGTTGAGTTCCCGAAAATACATGTTGCGGAAGCGCAC
>CAILMI010000019.1 GCA_903835255.1 uncultured Verrucomicrobia subdivision 3 bacterium | reverse complement strand
TATTATGTTCATGCGTTGTTTTGCTTTCAACGCATCAGAAGATCTGCAAACAAAAAACCGCCCGACAAGGCATCAGGGCGGTATTCGAATCACAGATGTTGTCGGAACTACAAGTTCCGCACATCGAACCAGAACGCCTGTTCTGATTTCTGGCACCGCGACGCTTTCGCGCTCGGTTGCCGGACTGGACCACGCCAGTCACTCCTGATGCTGGAACCAGTAAAACAGGCGGTGCGGTATTTGGCAAACACCGTCTGTGTCATAAAACACCCTGCTAACCCCCTTTAGAGGTTCACTTCAGGGGAGGATGCGGATTAAGCGATGGCCGAAGGTGCCGATGACATTGGTCCGTCCGATGAGGGTGACATCGTCGTGATGCTGGTGACCATGCAGAAACAGCCGGGGCGCGGCGCGCTGGATGTAATGGTTAAACGCGATAAAACCCAGATGCACCTCGTCATCGCGATCATGGATGAGCCGGGGCGAATTGTGTGCCAGGAAGACGTCCACGGCCGGGAACGATGCCAGCTGCGCCTCCACCTCCTCCTGTTCGTACATGAAATGGCCCCGGGGCTTGTATTTCCATGAGCCGGCAAAGCCGCCGAAAGTGACCCCCTCAAATTCATGGGTGACGAGGTGGAGATCTCGGATTGGTTCAGGAAAAGCGGAGGCGGCATCGTGATTGCCCTTTACGGCCAAGATGCCGCGGCATCCACAGCGTTCGGCTATGCTGAGAATAACCGCATCCGGCAGGTCGCCCAAGGAAACCAGCAGATCTACGGGTTCATCCGGGACGCGGTTCCCGACAAATTCGTCGTCGGCGATGACGAGGAGATTCATGGCAGACGAGCGACCGGGCACCGCTGTGATTTGGGTTTCAAAACAGGGGGCAGGATAGGCATTCGTTTTCCAATGTCCATCACTGGCCAGCGTGACGCTGGACACCATTGGGGCAGCCAGGTAAGGAAAAAATCGGCGATGACACGTTACTATTGATCCCTTTCTTTTATTGCGATGCCTTTATGGATGAAAATGTTGCAATACGTTTTTTATTTTAGAAATGCAGTCGTGATCGGAAACAAAATGAATCGTGGCCGCGTCACCAAATAGCTCATGGTCGTCAGCCGTGACGTTTGCATCCGTGGTCCCCGGCACATGCAGAGTGATGACCATCGGGCGCTTATTTCCATCGCCTTTTCGCAACGCCCGACCGATGCGCTGGATACGTTGCCGTTTTGACTGAGTGGAAGCCACCAGTAAGGCAGCATCGATTGCGGGCACGTCTAACCCTTCGTCCAATATACGACAGGTTAGCAAAGCCGAAACACCATTTTCACGAAATTCTTTGAGGACAGTCTTGCGCTCATCCGGATCCATTCCGCTGTGCAAGACCCGGCACCATATCGGCGATGCTGCAATTAGCATGTGCCTTAATTGTTCAGCTGTTTCAACCGTCAAATCTTCCTGCACATCCTCGGCTGATTGGATCCGCTCAAAGAAAATAATCATTTTTTTGCGGCCCTGCCCCAGCAGTAATTGAGAGATTTCTTTGGCCAGCCGTAACTTGCGCTCGGCGGTGTAGGCGATTTTTGTACGCCGGAAAATCAAACCGAATAATCGTTTGATAGATTGTTCCTCGGTTCCATCTGGCCGATGAAGCAACTGCTTCAATTTCCGGAAAAGCCACTCTTTCGGAGTGCCGCGCAATTCATGCTCAAATAACAACTTTACGTGCTCAATCTGGTCACCGATTTTCTTGGTAAGATCGTCGTAGTTTGCCCGCTCACCCGCGGTTAGTGAAATAGCCACATTGATCAGATCAAAGCGCGGCACCAAGCCGTCGCGCACGGCATCGCCGAATGAATAGGAAAAAATGATCCGCCCAAAACCCTGCACCACAAAGTCATTAATTGTCGCGGATATCGCCATCACATGGTTAAAGGGAAAGTGACGGATTTTGCCATGCTCCGGGGCGTCGATGTATCGGTGGCATTCGTCGGCAATGAGAAGGCTTCGGGTCGGCCCCATCCGGCAATGCTTCAGCAGGCGATCCACATGCTTTGCAGCCGTATTGATGACCGCCACGCAGATGCTGGCCTTTGAAAAATCATCATGGTGGTTGTCGCCAATGCGGCCGATCTTTCGATCCGGAAACAGCGCCAAAAAATTTTCATACCACTGGTTCATCAGGGGGATGGTTGGCACCACGACTAGCGTGTTGAGCGGTTTGGTTTGCAGTTTTAACTGGTGCCTTAATTGATGCCATGCCGCCAAGGCCAGCCTGGTTTTTCCGGACCCAGTAACGGCTTCAACCATACCCTGACATTGATTTTTTTTCCAGGCGGCTAGGGCCTTAGTTTGCCAAGGATAAAGGGGAAACTCTAACACCGCCTCGCCTTGAGGTGCCTTGGGGGACGTAACCGGTTTAGGCGCCAAATTCATCAACTGTTTGGAAGAATCTGACAAAACCCAACCCGTGGCCTTTATTCCATCAATCTTTTCCCGGCGAACTGTGCCGTTGCTGGCTCCCATATTTAGGTAGCTTTCGATGTCGGTGATAGAAATAGTTCCGAATCCTTGCTTGGACAACTCGGATAAGATGCGATTGGATGTCAATGGTTGATTGCTGGCAGCCAATACCATTTTGACGGGAGAGATATTCTTCATTTTCTCTAGCGTAGGTTTGATGTGCCGATAGCTGCGCAACCCAATGCGACCCACAGGTTTCAATTTTTAGATTTAGAAGCCATAACCTGCAGCATCATTTCCTGAAGCTTTTGAACAGCTTTTTTTCGAGCCCGCTTAATCACATCGGTCGGGGAATCGTCAACCCAAGGCGTCAGCGCCGCGTGCAAGTCAGCCCCCGGCTGTATGGTGATCTCCTTGAGCTTGGCTCCGAGTTCTAGATTTATTGATTTCCAATCCACCTCGCCGATGATTGCCACTTTCATAAGGGTTTCCAGGTTGGCAATCACTTCACCCAACGCAATCTCAATTCCTTCAATAGCCTCATCGCGCTCATCCTTTTCCTCGGCCATTTCAAGTTCATCACAAGCGCTTTCTAGGTCGTCCAGCGCACTTTCCAAATCGGATTCGTCATCTTCAAACTCCGTAGTGTCATCCTCGGAATCCGACTTTGGCTCAAGTTTGGCCACGAGGTCTTGTGCTGCTTTCAGTGCGGCGGTGATTGCCGGGAGCTTTCCCTTGTTGATGGTTCCAGCGGCCAGCTTTTTTAACGCTTCAATTTCTGGTGTCATTTTGTTTCTCTTGATTATGTGGTTAGAGCGAATTGATAGCTGCGACCTTCTTTCCAATAACGGGCTTTGTCTGTCACCACCAAGACGACGAGCATGTTCAGGGCGTAGTGTTCCAGTTTGTGTCCGTAGTAATATGGCAATCGCATGGCTTTGGCAAAGATTGCAATCCTTTCACTGGCATCGGCTGAGGTTAAGGTCTGCCCCTTGCAAGTTTCATAAAGTTTTTCAACAGCGGCGGCGGGAATGGGAGACCGATATTCCGTTCCATTCGGGTCAATTTCAGCCACCAGGTAATTTCCTTCGTCCCAATAGACCAACCTTTCATTTCTGAGTTTAAGTTTTCCAATGAGCTTTGGCATTGGCATCGCGCAGTTAACTAATTTTTAGATAAGTGATTTCGGCGCCTCGCGTCAGGCGGGCTTCCTGGATAGCCTGCTCCAAGGAAAACGGGCCGGATTCGTATTTCTGGAATATGTCCAAGCCGCGGTCGATTGTGATTTTCCAGCCGGTGTCCGTGGTGAGGTTCCGGGCATGGAAATTGGGGCTTTGGTCATCCTCCCAGGTAAAAGCTACGCGTGAACCAGTAAATGATTCAGCAATCTGATTCAGATTCTCTGCCTGTTTGACGCAGCTATCCGGGTCGGACTGGGTTTTCAGGTGGACGGCAACTTCATCGCCTTCCGGTACCAAGTCATGGATCATCTGGAGAAGTTCCATGACGTTCCGGGCCTGAAAAAACATCCGAACGTAGGGATCATGGATGGTGATAGTGCGTGCGCCGGTAAGATGTCTCGCAAACAGCCGATGATAGCTCCAGCCCTTGGTGTTCTCTGGAATCACCACGTGGCCTGTCTGCGGGTGATCCGGTTTCACTTCCGCAGGTTTGACTACTGCCGGCTCGGCGGGCGCTTCGTGGGACGTTTCACCTTCGGCGGCGGGCTGAATGCGTGGTCCGGCAAAGGTGGGATACTGGAGTTCCTCGGGCGTAAGCACCGTAACGGGCTTGCCACCACCGATCGGCTGGTAAATAAAATCGTGACGTTTGAAGGTATCGTCAATCCGCAGGATGTGTTCGCGCACGCGGCGACGAGATTCCATCGCAAAGGCGAGCAGCTCTTCCATTTCCTTCGGCGTGGCCTTGCCGTCGGGAAATAGAATTTTCATCAGGCCGGAGAAAGTTTTTTCAAAACCGGTCTGGTCGCGGGTGGAAACTTCGGACGTAATCTCAAAATTCTGCTTGTAGGCACTGGTGAAATCCTCCGTCCGCAGATGCTTTAACACTTCGGCGATGTAATCCACGACGAAACCGTAGCCGTTGGTGAATAGTTCGTGGCGAATGGGCGCGACTTCCCAGCCGGGATTGTAGGCGTGGAGTCGGTCCAGAAAGGCGGAATCAATGTATTTGTCCGGCAGCGGCTCAAAGAAATGCGAATGCTTGAGCATGTAGGCCACCGACTTCTTGGTGTTGCCCATGAAGACCATGGACGCCTCGGCGGGGTGCTGCTCGATGCCCCGCGAGAATGTCCGGTTGGCCATGTAATTTTTCATGATGTCCACCAGCGTCTTATCCACCTTCTTGTCTTTGCCGGCGAACTCGTCGAAGCAGACACAATCCCAGAAACCGACGAGTCCGATTTTGCTGTTGGAGGTATTGCTGACGAACAATTTGGGCGCGGTCACTTCCGAGCCAGAGATGAGCATCCCATGCGGCGAGAACTCGGCGTAGATGTGGGATTTGCCGGTGCCCTTGGGTCCGAGTTCGAGCAGGTTGTAATTGCGCTCGCAATACGGAATGAGGCGAATCAACGTCAGCAGCTTGGCGCGTCGCCCGAACATTTCGGGATTGAAGCCCATGCTCTGCATCAGCACGTCCATCCATTCCTCGGTGGTGAACTCCGCGCGCGCTTTAAGAAACTGTTCGTAATCCACGCCGGCCACCTGGATGGGTTTCAACGTGTCAATCTGCCACGGGCTGACTTTTTGGTCTTCGGCCACCTCGTAGGTCACATCCGTAATGCACCAGATGCCCCCGACCAAGAGCTTGGGAAACCGCCGCACGAAATCATCGGACACCGGCACTTTCTTAATGCCCAGGTTGGTGAACTCGGCTTCGTAGAATCCGCCCTTGTCGTTCAATTCCACCGTGAGTTTATCAATGACCTTGTGGCGGCCCTTTTCCTTGATGGTGGATTTGACCAACTGCGCCTGATTGCGGTGGACGTAATGCTTGGCGAGAATTTTCTGAACCGATTCCAGCCCGGCCTTGATGACGTCGTTGTCATCGGTGGCGCAGTGCTGGCCGAGGAGGTATTCCAGCACATAAGTCGGGACGACCGCGTTTTGCTTGAGTCCCTTGGTCAGGTCTTTGCGCACGACGAGTCCGGGAAAGTGCTTGAGGATTTTCTGATCCAGCGGACTCAACTGGCGGGGCGCAGCGACAAATGGCTCCGCGGTTTCAGCCGGGCTTTCGACAAGCGCGGGCTCCGGTGCTGGTTCAGTTTGGGCATCGTTGTTCATTCAAAATCCGTGGTGAATGGTTTCTGGAGTTTCAGGCTATCTGTCTTGTAGGTGACGATCTGGCTAGTGCCGGGCACTATTTCTTCGAGGCGAAGATCCACCTCACGGTTGTTGAACGCATCGGCAGCCGAAGACAGCACGATGAGCACCGTGGTTTCGCGCTGACGCGCTTCGGTCTCTTTGGAATCAAAGGTCATTGTCTTGATTTCGGATAGACTGGTGCCGTCCTTCGCAAAAACGCCCGCGCGGAGTGTCCGGGGCAGAACCTTGTCTAGCGCCGGCCGGTCCTGGAAGAGCGCGATGGATAATTGACCCGTGGTAATCTTGGCCGGCACGCGGAGTAACTCCACTTCCACGCGGCCGGTATCATCCGTGCGGGCCTTGTGGATTTTCACCACGGGCACGACCACTTCCTGAAGACTGATGCCACCGTGAACGTAGCGCATTCCTGAACCCTGGAGCGGAAAGCGACCGAGTGAGAGCGGAAATGCCGCCGACCAGTCACCGCTCACCCCAAGCGCGGTGCTGTCAAAGACCTTGACCTTGGCGGCGGCCGGAATGCCGCGACCGAATGAGAACCGCCGGTTACGGACCGTCCATTCGCGGGCGGCGGGCATCGTCGTGGCATCGTCGGCGGCGACATCGTCCTGCTGGAAAAGAAATCCGTGATCCGCCGTGAGCAGCATGTTGCTCCCGTTGATGTTCGCCACCTTTTTGATGATGAGGTCCAACTCTTCAAACGCCTGTTCTACGGCATCAAACGTTTTGCCTTCCGTGCCAGGCGCGTCGCCGGTTTTATCAATGACGTTGTGGAAAATGTAAATGACTTCGTGATCGCGCATAAGGGCGCGGCCATCGGTTTTGGTGTTCAGCTCCAGAAAATCCTCGGCCTGAATTGCAGTGCCCTTGCCGCCGCAGGCTAGACTTAAAATCTTGGCCCGGTTTTCGGTGCCGGTGGCGCTTTGACCATCCACCGTGACGGTCGCCGTCGAGGCGTCCACGGCCAACTGCTTACCGGGCAAGAGCGCCGCCATGCCGAGCTGGGTGTAGGAGGGGAGCACGCCCAAGACCGCATCCACCTCGGCCGTCCATCGGTTGGCGGAACGCAGCCGCTGCGCGAAATCCGCCGCCGCCTCGTAACGCAAGGCATCAGAAATGATGACGAACACTTTTTGGTTCTTGGCCAGAAACGGCTGCACGTATTGGGTGAAAAATTGTCGTTGGGCCATCACGCCGGGACATTCCCAAGCCGCCAGCTCACGCACCTGATCGCTCCACCGGTCACCCAGCGGCAGCAGAAAGTTATTTACGTAAGATTTCTCGACCCATTGCGTGATCTGCTCCATCAACTTTACCTGGCCGTAGCGGCGGAGATTCCAATGGCAACGCCGGTAAGCTTGATCAATCCGCCACCAACTGGCGACGTAGCGGTTGAAGCCGCCGGTCACAGAATCCACTGTGAGTTCGGCGGAGTCTAGCAACTCACGCAGCTCGACGGCCTGCTCCAACGCGGCATAGCCATGCTGATGCTGCGGCTGCCAGAACGAGGCGCGCCGCGATTGCACCACCGCCCTCAAGTCCGTAGCGGAGGCGCCGCTGGCAAATGACTGGCAGAGCTGGTGCAGGGTGAACTTCTCGAAAATCTCAAACGTGTCGCAATCGCCGAGGGACTTCCGGTCATCCAATCCGCCGAGCGCGGTGGCGATTTGCAGCTCCGACTCCATCTGGTGCGCCCATTTGCGAAATGAAACGCTGTGCGCTTGGCTATCCTTCCAGCGCTGCAAGAATACTTTGGTGTGCGGATGCAGCGTGATTTGGCCGTCCAAGGGGTTTGCTCCGCGGAAGAGGGACACAGCGAAATCGCGGAGCGATGGCGTGGCTGAATTATAACCAAAGAAGCGTTCCACTTCTTTCCAAAACGGCTCCACCAAGGCAGCGGTGCCGAAGCATTCCGTCACGGGATCGAGCAACTGTCCCTGCGGGTTAAGGCCTAAAAATTGCAGGAGCATGGCATCCACCTCCGCCGGTGTGCCCGCGAGAACGGCCATCATCTTGAGCCGGATTTCTTGGCTCTGATCGTCTTTATGGATCAACTCCCGTAGAGCCTCCACCCGCTTGGCGCTGATGAAATAAGGCGCATGGTCTTCCGCCAGATGGAGAAAATCATGGGGCAGGCCGACATCCTGCAAGGCGAGGGACGCCTTGTCCGCCTTGTATTCGTAGCCTTGCAGCAGCAGGTCCAGCAGCCAGTTATCGGCATCCAATGGGCGGGCCGTGGGGACGTAAATCAGGAACCTCGCCTCCGGGTTCGGGTCGCGCACAACGCGCACCTTGGTGCCGAATTCGTTGCCCGCCACCGAGAGTTTCGCCACGGCGGCATCCGGGTAGGCTTTGAACGTCTCAGCCCATTCGCCGGTGGCGTCATACCAAAAGACCAGGCGATGGCGCTGGAAGACGCGCTGGAGACTGTCGTGGATGCGTTTCACAGCTTCTCCTTTCGTTTCATGGCGGGGCTGGGGAATTCCGCCCGGTCTTCGATCAACCTCCGCTCGCGCTCGATCTCCCGGCGCAGTTCTTCTTCCGTGGGCAGGTAAAGCATGTATTTGGATGCGAAGATTTGTTTGCGATCTTTTAACACGGAGTATTTCGCCACCGTCTCGTTCTTTTCCGTGCAAAGAATCAGGCCGATGGTGGGGTTGTCGCCGTCAGTGGCGACCAGGTCGTCAAACATTCGCACGTAGCCATCCATCTGGCCGACATCCCCGTGACTCAGCTCGCCGAGCTTCAAATCGATGAGCAGGTAGAACTTCAACTGGCAGTGGTAGAACACCAGATCCACATAGCGATCATCAGCACCCATCCGCAGCCGCTTCTGTCGGGCGACAAAGGCGAACCCTTTGCCCAGCTCCAACAAAAACGCCTGCAAATACGAGAGGATCGCCTTTTCCAAATCCGACTCCCGCAACGCCGCCACCTCCGGCAGCCCGAGAAACTCCAGCACGTAGGGATTCTTCAGCGTGGCGATGGCAGGGTCCGGGCTGGCCAGGGTTTGACGGCCCTCCGTGAGCATCTTTTTCGGATGCTGACTCTTCAGCAGGCGCTCGTAGTAGAAGGAGTGAATCTGCCGCTCCAGCGTGCGAACATCCCACGTCCCATCGGCGGCTTCGCGCTCGTAAAACTCCCGGGCCTCGACTTTCTCCACCCGCATCAAGGCTCGATAGTGCGACCACGAGAGTTGGGGCGAAAACCCGGACGGCGATTCGCTGCCCGCTAGGTCGCAAATGAGGGAAGGCGGGAGCGATTCAGCACCCGTTGTGTGCTGAATTGCCGACGTCGGATCGGGCGCGTTCAAAAGGTCACCCGGTGTGCGACCTTTTGGCGTGGGGGCGAGCGGAGCGGCGAATAGGTGACCCTTTTGAGTTAAACGATCCGCATAGGCCAAATAGAAGGCGCGGAATTGCCTAAGATTCGTTTCCGAAAACCCACCACCATACCTTTCCGCCAGCTTCCGGGACAAATCCGCCAGGACCTGCCTGCCGTAGTCCGCGCGTTTTCTCCCGCCTTGGATTTCCTGCACGATCTCCCGGCCGATCAGCCAGTAGGCCAGCACCATGTGGCGATTGACCGCCCGGACGACGTTGGCCCGCGCCTGCTCCAGTATCCCGACGACACGGTCGAACAACGCTCCCTCCATGGCGGCGGGTGGGGTTTTGAGCAGCGCTTGCTTCGTGCCGCCTTTTGGCGTGGGTTTCTTTTTCGCGGCCATAATTTATTCCTCCTCCTTCACCAATCCTACGATGGTGGCGAGGGCTTCGCCGAGTTTCAGGTAGTTGGTCTTCACGCCGTCATCGAGGTCGAGCTCGATGCGGGCCTGGGCGAGGGGGAGCACGGTTTGGCGTTCCCACTCCTCGCACTCGTGGAGGGTTTTGGTGAGCTTGTCGGCCTCTTTGCGGGCCTCGGTCTTCTCGCGGGCGGTGGGGGCGGTGGCTTGCACTTGGGTGAGGTGGGTCAGGCGGTGGCGCAGCTTGGTCTGGTAATCCCGCAGGTAGCGGTTCAGCACCAGGTTCATCGTGTCCCGGGTATAGCGGTGCAAATAAATCAGGACGCTGAATCCTTTCTTCGGGCTTTGCACCAGCCAGTAAATGGGGCGCTTCTTGTAGGTCTGGAGATGATCTTTGTAGAAGTCGTTTAGGAAATACTTCCGCAGGTCCTTGCCGAGGGAGTCCTCGATGAAGCGGAGGTTCTCCCGCAGGGTGGATTCGCCGAAGCTGGCGCGGAGGAAATCGCGAGTGCGGGCCACGATGTCGTCCTCGAACCACTCGCCATCGAGCACGGGGATGATGCCGTCCTCGTCGGGGGCGAAGGTGAGTTCGGCCAGTGGCTTCCCCACTTTTTCCAGAAACTCACGCAGGGAATCGCCGGCGTTGGCGAGGAGGAGGCCGGGGTGGTCGGGGGAATAGCGGCCCATCATGCAGCCGACGGCATAGGAGAGGAAGGCGGCCATGTCGCGGCGGGCCTCGGCGCGGGCGAGGGTGATTTGCTCCTCGGGCACTTCGGGCTGCAACTCGCCGTCGAGGCTGTAGGCGGCTATGAAGAGCCGGTTGTTCTCCGTCTCCAGCTCCTGCATCCGGCGGATGGCGGCGGTGCTCTGCGCCTCCCAATTCCGCCAGCTCGCCTCCAGCGTCGCGCCCTTCAGCCCCGGACGCAGCAACGGCTGGTCGCGGAAGTCCCACGAGGTCTCGAAGTTGTCCCAGTCGGCGCGGGCGATCTTGATACACGCATCAACGACCAAATCCAACTCCGCCACATCGGGAAAGGCTTGAACTGGTATTCTTCCAATGTCGCCACTCTGAAAAGCCAATGATGGGTTGATGGCCTTAAGTGAAAGATGAGAAACCGTTGAATTCAGTAATCCCAAAAGTGTTTTCTGGTGGGATTCGACTTCTGGAAATGCAGACATTCCGTTGATGTCAAACATGTGCCCATGAGGTCTAAAACGTGCAGCAAACTGCGTTTCGGAACCTGCCGTTAGGCTCCAAGTGATCGCTGGCCGGAACTGGTAGTCGAGATTCTGTGGACGGGATCGCTGTCGCCCTGATTCATCTCTGAAATTAACAATTGCTACTCCGTCATTCTCCCAATCAACCCCGCCGTTTCTGAGTTCGTGACCTCAAAGCTGGGAATCAATACGCTACAAGGGTGAGGGGGCGGGCATGGTGAAGGGAGCCCGCAGGGCGACCGGAACCATGCCCGCCCCCGGCGGCTCAAAAAGGAAAACAAACATGAGCAGTAGCAATCCATCCACAGTCCCGAGTCCCGAAAAGAAACGCCGCTATCTGAGCGCCGAGAAGAAGTTCCAGATTTATTTGGAAGCGCAAGACGGCAGCAAGCCCGTGGGCGAACTGCTCCGGCGCGAGGGTCTCTTCTCCACCGATCTGGCCCGCATCCGGCAGCAGGTCAAAGAAGGTGCGCTCCAGCGCCTCAGTGCCAAGCCCGGGCCGAAGCAAAGCCAGGTCAGTGCCGAAGTCCACGAGGCTCTCAAACGCGAACTCCAAGACAAGGAACGGGCGCTGGCCGACCAGTCGGTTGAACTGGCGATCCTGCGAAAAAAAACGAATGGGGGTTCGTGGGACCGATAACTGGCATCTGGCTAAAAGAGCAAACCAAACTGGAAATCCTCACCGTGATTGAGTCCTCCCGGCAACAAGGCGTTTCGACGCGTCGGACCTGTTCGCTTCTGGCGATTGAACACCGGCGCGTCGTTCGCTGGCAACAGCAGTCCCGTCAGGGGCAGCCGCTGGCCAATCTCATCCCCGGCCCCAAAGACCCGCTGCATCGGGTTTTGCCGGAAGAGATCGACCAGATTGTGACGCTGGCCCAGAGTCAGGAATATGTGGACCTGTCCCATCGCATCCTGGCGGTGACGGCGGGGGATCAAGGCCTGTTTCAGGCCTCCTTCTCCACCGTTTACCGCGTCCTCAAGGCGCGGAACCTGATGACCGCACGGGGTCCCAGCCGGGCGCACAACGGCCACTCCAAGCCGCCGGTCCGCAAAGACCTGACCGGGCCCAACCAGCGCTGGTGCTGGGACATCAGCTACCTGCCGACGTTCCAGAAGGGAGAATATCTCTTCCTCTACCTGCTGCTGGATGAATGGTCACGCAAAGCCATCCAGTGGCGCATCGCCTGGCACCAGACCGCCGAGGAATCCCGCCACTTGCTGGAGGGTGGCCTGATGGATCAAAATATCCTGGATCTGCCCGAGGACCAACGGCCCGAAGTCATCAATGATCGCGGCCGACAGATGAAAGCCAAACCGATCCAGCGGTTGTGTGAAGATCACGGTATGCCCCAGCTGTTTGCTCGCCCCCGCACCCCCAATGACAATCCGTTCATCGAATCAGCCTTCAGCACCGTCAAACGCGCCCCGGAGTATCCGGGACGTTTTTTGGATGATGCCCGGGCCAAGGAATACTTCAGTCGCTACTTTACCTGGTATGACACCGAGCATTACCATTCAGGCATCGACTACGTTACCCCGCAGCAAGCCCATGATGGCCTGCGGCCAAGCCTCGTCGAGCAACGACGCGTAAAAAAACTTGCCCAGCGCCGCCGGCGTCGGGAAGAAAACCAAAAGCAAAAAACCGGCCCACAAGAAACAAACAAAACAACAACGCCCGCCGTCCTTGTAGCGTAATTATACCGCGCTTGAGGTCATTGATTCAAAAACGCGCCGCAACCACGAAATAATGATTGCCATACCATCTCAGCGCAGGGCCACCCTTGCTGTAAGGAAACCACTTGCAATGAGTCTTCATTGCCGCTGCGCGACAGTCTGAATCCAGGGCGGTTCGACTAGATGCAACTTCATGCCAGTAACGCATGAAGTTATCGTTGCTGCCTGTAGCGATGCCTTGTTTCGTTTTTGCGTAATCCGAGATCTTTTCGCCATTGATGAACGCATCCAGTAGGCCTGATCCTAACCAATATGCAATGGGGCAGCCGGGGATTGAGAGAAAGGAGGAGCTTTTTCGATGATAATAGCCAATTCTCGACTTGAGAATTGAGGTGAGAAGCGCGCTCTTTGCCGATTCACCAGAGGCACTTTTTAGATCAATGAATATCGCGTCGTTGCTTCCTTGAAATGAGTTTCTAAGAGAGAGAGCTGAGGTCTGGACAATTTCCCCCGAGATTGTGTCAAAGCCGCGGGCTCCGATCTGGATCAGATTTGCTATTCTCGTTTTTTGGAGCAGAAACCTCCTGAATTCCTCAAATCCCGATGTGAACATCCATGTCTGCATTGTCACCATCGCTAACTGTCCTTCGGGTATTAGGAGTGTGAGTCCCCGCTCTAAAAACATCGAATATGTGTCGAGCCTAGAAGTTGGATAGTGTGCTTCGGAGAAAATAGCCAGATGACTATTTACTAGCCGATTACCAAGATACGGCGGATTGGCCACGACGACGTGATACCGCTGGGTGAGCGCCTCGGCTTGTTCGAGCACGCGCAGGACTTTGAGGTGCGTCTCGCGCAGGAAGAGCTGGCCGCCGAGGTCCTTCGCCTCGATGGCGCGGCGGGCG
>CAILMI010000018.1 GCA_903835255.1 uncultured Verrucomicrobia subdivision 3 bacterium | reverse complement strand
TCGCTGGACCCCCACTACGAAGACAAAGACTGAGACACGAATTACACGAATTAACGCGAATGAGGGAAATGTGTCAAAAGCGAGGTCTAACCTTTTTACCCAGATAGGGCGGGCAGTCCCCTGCACGCCACGATTGCCAACCCGCGCGTGCGGGTTTAACCCAACGGCGCGCACGGAGTGACGCGCCCTACCATCACGCCAAGCCAGCGGGTCGCTGGACCCCCACTATGAAGACCAAGACTGAGACACGAATTACACGAATTAACACGAATGAGGGAAATGTGTCAAAAGCGAGGTCTAACCTATTTACGTGGGTAGGGCGGGCAGTCCCCTGCACGCCACGATTGCCAACCCACGCGTACGGGTTTAACCCGACGGCGCGCACGGAATGTCGCGCCCTACCAACATGCCAAGCCAGCGGGTCGCTGGACCCTCACTACAAAGACAAAGACTGAGACACGAATTACACGAATTAACGCGAATTCATTGGAGCGACACCTCCCCGCCCTCTCCTCGATTTTCATGGAAGAGAGGGAGCGAAGGCAGCGACGCCTCGCGGTTACATCCCCATTTCAACTTCAGAATCGAGTTTGAAATAATCCCCTTTTACCCGCCGAACGCGGCAGGCCAGGCTCTGCCGCGCTAACCCCGATCTCGGGCCTTCTCCCTCGCCCCGCGAAAGCGTGAGCGGGGAGAGGGCCGGGGGGCCCCAAAAATCCTATTTCGGAGTTCGGGTTTAATCTACAACCGCACGGTGGGGATAATAGAGAGGAGGGCAAGCTCTTCTCGGGCGCTCGGCTTGTTGAATTGGGCGGGGCCGATCACCGCCCAATCCCGGACTGGATTCTTTGGCCCGGTTCGCTATGCTGTGCGCTCCTATTGAAATGAACCTTGCACTTGAATCCATCGGCCTGATTGCCGGCAGCCGTTCGCTGCCGCTGGATTTTGCCCGCCTGGCACGCGCCGCCGGCGTGAAGCGGATCGTCGCCACCGCCGTGGAAGGCGAGACGGATCCCGCCCTAGCCGGCCTGGTGGACGACCTCGTCTGGCTCAAGGTCGGGCAGCTGTCCCGGATGATTGCGGCGTTCACAGACCGGGGGGTGACGCAGTGTGTCATGGCCGGGCAGGTCGCGCCCAAGAACCTGTTTGATCTCCGCCCGGACGTGCGGGCGATGGGGATTCTGTTCCGGCTCAAGGAGAGGAATGCGCACACGATTTTCGGGGCCATCGCCGACGAGTTAAAAAAGGACGGCGTGGAATTGATTGAAGCGACCCCGTGGCTGGCTCCGCTCATGCCCCAGACGGGTTTTCAGCTCGGCCCCATTCTTTCCGAGGGGCAGCGCGCCGATGTCGAATTCGGCTTTCGCATCGCCAAGGAAATCTCCCGTCTCGAAATCGGGCAGACCGTTGTCGTTAAAAGGGGCACGGTGCTGGCGGTGGAAGGCTTTGAAGGCACGGACCGATGTCTGGGGCGCGGCGGCGAACTGGCGGGCAAGGATGGCGGCGCGGTGGTGGTGAAGGTGGCCAAGCCGGGTCACGACCTGCGCTTCGACATTCCGTGCATCGGCTTACAGACGCTGGAGACCTGCGCCGCTTCAGGCATTGCGGTGCTGGCGCTGGAATCCGGCAAAACGCTGCTGCTGGACCGCGAGGCCTGCGCGGAGTTCGCCCGTCAAAACAAAATCTCTGTCACCACTATTTCCTGATTCTCCAACCCCAGATATAATTCAATCCCCATGCTTAAATCCCACGAACTCCTCGGTTTCATGTCGCCCGCGCTGGCCAACGACATCCTGAACGACGCATTTGAATCCGACAAGACGACCTACAAGGCCGTGCTCAATGGCATTGCCGAGGCGCGCAAGGTGCGTCCGGTGTTTCTTGAGCGCCAGTCGCGCCCCCAGCGACATCTCCTGATGGTGGCCACCCTGTCGCGCCCCGGCATGGATCAGGTGGCCGGCAGCCTGATTCGCGCCTGGCTCGTGAAGAAGCAGAAGGCCTTGCTCGTGGATTTCCTGGGCGCTCTTGGCATCCCGCACAACGAGGGCGTGGTGGACGACCTGCCCGGGTCGGTGGACGATGCGGTGTTGAAAGCCGCCGTGGAAGGGTTGATTGCCCGGCATGCGCCCGAAGTGGTGGCCGTCTATTTGAACGCCTTCAACGACATGAATGCAGCCAGCTGGTCTAATTTGAAAAGCATGCTTGAAAATGATCCGCGTCTGCAGGTGGGCGGCCATGCCTGAGGTTCGCGCTTCCGGCATCCCGGTTCCGCGGAGCGGTTGAAAAATCTCTCGCCCTCCCGCGCCCGGTTGTTATTCTGACCGCATACGAATTAATTTTATGGAACCCCAAGCTGACATCGCTCTCATCGGTCTGGCCGTCATGGGCCAGAATCTGATCCTCAACATGAACGATCACGGCTTCAAGGTCGTGGCCTACAATCGCACCACCGAAAAAGTGGATCACTTTCTCGCGAATGAAGCCAAGGGCACCCAGGTGATCGGGGCTCATTCGATCGAGGAGATGGTGGCCAAGCTCAAGTCCCCGCGCCGGGTCATGATGCTCGTCAAGGCCGGCAAGCCCGTGGATGAATTCATCGAGCAGCTGGTCCCGCATCTGTCGCCCGGCGACATCATCATCGACGGCGGCAATTCGCTCTTTGATGACACCAATCGCCGCGTGAAGTATTGCGAGTCCAAGGGGCTGCTGTTTGTGGGAACCGGTGTTTCCGGCGGTGAAGAGGGGGCGCGCAAGGGGCCGAGCATCATGCCCGGCGGATCTCCGGCTGCGTGGCCGCACGTCAAAAACATTTTCCAGGGCGTTTCCGCCAAGGTGGAGGGCAATGTCCCCTGCTGCGACTGGGTGGGCGAGGGCGGCGCGGGACATTACGTCAAGATGGTTCACAACGGGATCGAGTACGGCGACATGCAGCTCATCTGCGAAGCCTACAACATCATGAAGAACGGGCTGGGTATGAGCGCCGACGAGATGCACGCCGTGCTGGCTGAATGGAACACGGGCGAACTGGATTCCTATTTGATCGAGATTTCCCGGGATATTCTAGCCAAGAAAGATGAGGACGGGCTGCCGCTGGTGGACAAGATTCTCGACAAGGCCGGCCAGAAGGGCACCGGCAAATGGACGGTCATTAATTCCCAGGAGCTTGGCATTCCCATCACCCTGATGGCCGAGGCGGTCTATGCCCGCTGCGTTTCCGCGTTGAAAGACGAGCGCGTGAAGGCCGCGCGCAAGCTGAAGGGCCCGAGGCCCGCGCTCACCAGCATCGCCGGGAATCCGGAACGGAAAAAACAGTTCATCGCCGACATCCGCGACGCCTTGTACGCCTCGAAAATCGTCAGTTACGCCCAGGGCTACATGCTGATGCGCGCGGCGGCGGCGGAATACAAGTGGAACCTCAACTACGGCGGCATCGCCCTCATGTGGCGCGGCGGGTGCATCATCCGTTCCCGTTTTCTGGGCAAGATCAAAGAGGCCTACGACAGCAACCCCAAGCTCTCCAACCTGCTGCTGGACGATTATTTCCGAGGCGAAATCAAGCGCTCGCAAAAAGGCTGGCGCAACATCGTGGCGACGGCGGCCAAAAAGGGCATTCCCGTTCCCGCCTTCAGCACCGCCCTGGCGTTTTACGATCAATACCGCAGCGCCGTGCTGCCCGCCAACCTGCTGCAGGCGCAGCGCGATTATTTCGGCGCACACACCTACGAGCGCGTGGACAAGCCCCGCGGCGAATTCTTCCACACCAACTGGACCGGCCGCGGCGGCACCACCTCCAGCAGCACCTACAACGTCTGAGACGGAACCCTGCAGTTGAGTGGCAAGGCCGGCCGAATTCAACAAGACACCCATCCATGTGTGAATTCCTTACAGAACTCAATCCTACTGGATTGCTGTAGGATTTCCTCACGGGTGGGTTGATCATTGGGCGATCCCATGGGAGGAGGCCTAAAAATAGGGCCGGGTTCGTTTGGTGCCCCTCGCCCCGCTCATGCTTTCGCGGGGCAAGGGGGAGGACCTGCGCGAGATCAAGCCCATGCCTCTTTCGCCGTGTGAAAGGGGTTCTTTCAAACTCGATTCTGGAGTGGAGCTGGGAAGGAAGCGGCGCGGTTCAACGGCCTGCTCCCTCTCTTCCATGAAATGGAGGAGAGGGCCGGGGAGAGGAGGTGCTTGAAGACGCTCTTGGTTCGCAGGGTTGCCGTAAGGGCCGCGAGAGGCTTTCGCGGGGCGAGGGGGAGGACCTGAGCTTGGCCCGCCTCATTCGGCGGGTGAACGTTTTATTTTAAATCTCCATTCTGAAATTAAGATGGGAATGCAACGGCAAGGCGCCGCTGCCTTCACTCCCTCTCTTCCATGAAATGGAGGAGAGGGCGGGGAGAGG
>CAILMI010000017.1 GCA_903835255.1 uncultured Verrucomicrobia subdivision 3 bacterium | reverse complement strand
GTGAAAAACCGCTGGTTGGCGGTGAAACACCCTCTGGGAGTCGTCGCAGAATTGAAATCGAAAAATAACCGGACAGCGGTTTTATCCAGTTTTTACAATAGTAAAATCGCTGTCGTCAAAAGCTAAACGGGACAGTAGTGTTTTAATGTCACTATTTTTTTAAGATTCAGGCAAAGGCGGCGCCGACGCGGGTGCCGGTCCGCGGGTGAAGCGGTTGGTGGCGGGGCAGGGGGTGCGGCGCCGACGTGGTCGGCGGATCGGGCGCGGCGCGATGAGGTGGAAGCGATTGTTTTTGGGCAGGCAAAGACTGAGACGCGAATTTCACGAATTAACACGAATTACGGAAGGGACATTTTTAACCGCCAAGGAACCCAGAACGCCAAGCATCAAGGGGCTGGGGTGATCCTGTCCGCAAGTGCTAAGGCGTTTCGATGCCGTAGGCTTTGATCTTATTGTAGAGCGTCTGGCGGCCGATGCCCAGGCGTTTGGCAGTTTCGAGCTTGTTGCCGTGGGTCTCCTTGAGGGTCGAGATGATGGCATTGCGTTCCACGCCTTCAAGCAGGGTGAAGCTGGGGTCCAGCTCCGGGGCCGGAGTGGCGCTGGCGCTGATGCGGCTTTCGGCGATGGACAGGTCGGCCGCGGCCACTTCGTCGCCCTCGCTCAACAGCACGGCGCGCTGCACTTCATTCTGCAGTTGGCGGATGTTGCCCGGCCAGTCAAAGGCGGTCAGGCGTTCGATCGCATCCGGCTTGAAGCCGCGCACATCCCGGCTGGCCTGCGCGGCGAAACGTTTCAGAAAAGCATTGGCCAGCGGCATGATGTCGTCGCGTCGCTCGCGCAGCGGCGGCAGATGAACCGACAGCGCGCTGATCCGGTAAAACAAATCCTCGCGGAGCTTGCCGTCGCGGATCGCGTCCTCGGGCTTGCGGTTGGTGGCGGCGATGATGCGGCAGTTGGTCTTGTAGCTGTTCTTGCTGCCGACCGGCCGCACTTCCTGATCCTGCAGCACGCGCAGCAGCTTGCTCTGCACGTCGATGGGCATCTCGGAGATTTCATCGAGGAACAGCGTGCCGCCGTCGGCTTGGCGGAAATAGCCGTCGCGGTCGGCGTGCGCGCCGGTGAAGGCGCCCTTGACGGACCCGAACAATTCGCTCTCGATGAGTTCGCGCGGGATGGCGGCGCAATTGATTTTGAGCAGGCGGCCCTTGCTGCGGGTGCTCAAGGCGTGGACGAGGTCGGAGATGACTTCCTTGCCGGTGCCGCTTTCGCCGGTGATGAGCACGGTGGCGTCGCTCGGCGCGATGCGTTCCACGGTGCGGACGACCTGCTGCATGGAAGCGCTGCGGAAAATGGGGGAAGCGGCGCCGCTCATGGTTTCCAGCGCCCGGCGGAGGGAGGTGTTCTCTTCGGTCTGCTGCTTACGATCGATGGCGCATTTGACGTCGGCAATCAGTTTCTGAATTTCGAACGGCTTGGTCAGAAAGTTGTAGGCGCCGAGGCGCCCGGCCTCCAGTGCCATTTCTAGGGTTGCCTGGCCGGTGAGGACAATCACCTCGGTATCAGGCCACCGCTTTTTCATCTGCGGCAGCAAGTCCAGGCCGTTGTCGTCCTGCAGATTGACGTCCAGCACAACCAGATCCGGCGGCGTATCTCCCAGGGCTTTTCTCAGCGCCGCGCCGCTCTCCGCCTGCGTGACGTCGTAATAATCCCCGAGCATGGTGCTGAGTAATTCCCGCACCCCCGCGTCGTCGTCCACAACCAGCACTTTGGATTTCATGATTTATGCCTTTCGGATACAAGCCCGGATCAAACTGCGGAATAGGGCGGGATACGCGTTTTCTGGCCAGCCGTTCCGGCTTCAATTCCATCGCTTCCGCAAAGTTTTCCAGCGTCCGCGCCACCAAGGGTTACGCCAGTTCCTGTAAAGCCTGATGATGGGAACGATTCACGCCCAATACCCGCCTACCAGCAATCTTGGCGAGCAGCGACCCCTCTGTCAACGCCACTTCCTGATCGTTTTGCGCCCCCGACGGATCCCGCCGTTGAAGGTTGAGCGCGCCAGGTACCTGCCGACGAAATGCTCCGCCGTGCGGGAATACTTTCCCTCCGGCAGCGGGTCGGTTCGACCCGGTGGCAACGGGTGGAAATTTACCGGGCACCCTAATCCTGTCTTAGACTCCGCTGGTCACTGAATTTGAAATTTGCATTTTAACCCCGGGCTTCCATCTTCTTCTGTACATGAAACGATTTGATTATGACGTGGCCATCCTCGGCGGCGGCAGCGGCGGGTACGCGGCGGCGCGCACGGCGGCGGCGGCAGGATTGAAAACCGTCCTCATCGAGGGCGGACGTGACGTGGGCGGGCTGTGCATCTTGCGCGGCTGTATGCCTACCAAAGCCCTGCTGTACGCGGCCGAGGTGAAACATCTCGCCGAGCGGGCGGATACTTGGGGGGTGCGCGCCGGACGCGTCTCCTTCGACTTTGCCAAGGTCATGGCCCGAAAAAGCGCGCAGGTGAAAGATTTTGCCGACTTTCGCATCCAGCAGCTCAACGCCGGCAAATTCAAGTTCATCCGCGCCCAGGCCCGTTTTACGGATGCGCATACGGTCGAGCTCATTTCTGCCTCCCGCCGGAGCCTCGCCCCGGTCGCCGCCCTCACCGCTAAAAACTTTGTCATTGCCACCGGCTCTCGTGTCGCCCCGTCGCCCCTGCCGCAGCTCCAGGACGTCGGCTACATCACCAGCGACGAGGCGGTGTCGCTGAAGCGGCTGCCGAAATCGCTTCTCCTGCTCGGCGGCGGGGTGGTGGCGTGCGAGTTCGCACAGATCTTTGCGCGTTTTGGGGTCCAGGTGACTCTGCTTCAGCGCAGCCAGCAATTGTTAAAGGAATCCGATGCCGACGCCGGGGCCGAGGTGGAGCGGGTGTTTCAGCGCGAGGGCATCCGGATCTTCACCGGCACGCGGCTGCTGGATGCGCGGAAGCAGGGGAAGTTGAAATCCATCGTGTTTGAACAAAACGGAAAGAAGAGGACTCTGGCCGCCGAGGAAATCCTGTTTGCGCTCGGCCGCGTGCCGAACACGGCCGCGCTCCGCCTGGAAAACGCGGGCGTGAAAACCGACCTCGGCCGCATCCTCACCAACGACCGGATGCAGACCAGCGCGCCGCATATTTTTGCGGCGGGCGACTGCACCGGGCCGCACGAGATCGTCCACATCGCCATCCAGCAGGGCGAGACGGCGGTACACAACATCCTCCGGGCGCGATCGCCGCGCCGGATGGATTACCGGCTGCTGATTTCGGTGGTCTTCACCGAGCCGCAGGTGGCGACGGTGGGGCTGACAGAAAATACGGCGGCGGCGCTCGGTCGCAAGGTTCTCGCCGCCAGTTATCCGTTCAACGATCACGGCAAGTCGCTTCTGATGGAGGCCAAGGACGGCTTTGTGAAACTGCTGGCGGATCCTAAGACCGGCGAAATCCTCGGCGGATCCTGCGTGGGTCCCAGCGGGGGCGAGCTGATCCATGAAATCGTGGCGGCGATGGCCAAGCGGATGACCGTTCATGAACTCGCGGGGATGCCGCACTATCATCCGACGCTGGCGGAGATCTGGACCTATCCGGCGGAGGAATTAGCTGAGAAAATTCCCCGGCCTCGCTGACTCGCTGGCCGGCTCAGGGATTCCCGGGGGCTATCCCTTTGAAAAGGCGCTGGAGAATCTCCTCTGGCTGGAAGCTGTGCAGCATCACCGTTTTATGCCGCGAGGTCTGACCGCGGATCAATTCCACCCGGCCGCGGGGGCAGTCCAGTTGCTCCGCCAGGAATGCTGCCAGCGCCTGATTGGCCGCCGCATCCACCGGCGGGGCGGTGACGGTGATTTTAAGTTCGTTGCCCAGGGGTTTGCCGATTTCGTTTTTGGAGGCGCGCGGCACGAGCTTCACTGAAAGCAAAGTGCCGCCGACGATTTCCTTGAGAAAGCTCGCCGGCGGCATCGATTCAAACGTTGGTTATTGGCAGGGGAATGAATCCGTGGCCGGTATTTATTTCAAATCAAAGCGGTCCAGATTCATCACTTTATTCCAGGCCGCAACAAAGTCATGGATGAATTTTCCCTGCGCGTCTGAGCTGCCGTAGACTTCCGCCAAGGCGCGGAGAATGGAGTTTGAACCGAAGACGAGGTCGGTCCGTGTGCCGGTCCACTTGACCTCCCCGGTCTTGCGATCGCAGCCGGCAAAGGCGTTTCCGCAGGGCGAGACCGATTTCCATTCCGTGCCCATGTCGAGCAGGTTGATGAAGTAGTCGTTGGTCAATGCGCCCGGACGGCGGGTCAGGACGCCGTGCTGAGAGCCGTCCGCGTTCGTCTGCAACACGCGCAGGCCGCCGACGAGCACCGTCATTTCCGGTGCCGTGAGCGTCAGCAGCTGCGCCCGGTCCACCAGCAGCGCTTCGGCGGGCAGGGTGTATTTGCCCTTGAGATAATTGCGAAAACCATCGGCAATCGGTTCGAGTACCAGGAAGGACTCCACATCGGTCTGTTCCTGCGAGGCGTCCATGCGTCCCGGGGTGAAGGGAACGGTCACGTTGACGGCGGCATTTTTCGCGGCTTGCTCCACTCCCGCGCAGCCAGCCAAAACAATCAGGTCGGCCAGGGAAACTTTCTTCCCGCCTTGCTGCGACTGGTTGAATTCAGACTGCAGGCCCTCCAAGGTTTTGAGCACCTTCGCCAATTGGGGCGGCTGGTTGACTTCCCAGAACCGCTGGGGTGCCAGACGAAGGCGCGCGCCGTTGGCCCCGCCGCGCTTGTCCGAGCCGCGGAAGGTGGATGCCGAGGCCCACGCGGTCGAAACCAGTTCGGAGACGGACAGCCCGGATGCCCGGATTTTGTCTTTCAGCGATGCGATGTCCGGCGCCTCAATCAATTTGTGATTTGCTGCCGGAATGGGGTCCTGCCAGAGGAGTTCCTCGGCGGGCACTTCGGGCCCGAGGTGGCGCGTCCGAGGTCCCATGTCGCGGTGGGTGAGCTTGAACCAGGCGCGGGCGAACGCGTCCGCAAACTGGTTGGGATGCTCGTAGAAACGCCGGGAGATTTTTTCGTAAGCGGGATCGAAGCGCAGCGCCAGATCCGTGGTCAGCATGGTTGGCAGATGTTTCTTGGATGGATTTTGTGCATCCGGAATGGTCGCCTCGGCTCCCTTGGCCACCCACTGATGGGCGCCGGCCGGACTTTTGGTCAGTTCCCACTCGTGGCTGAACAGGTTCTTGAAATAGTTGTTGCTCCATTGCGTCGGCGTCTGGCTCCAGGTGACTTCCAGGCCGCTGGTGATGGTGTCTCCGCCCTTGCCGCTGCCATAACTGTTCTTCCAGCCCGTGCCCTGCTGTTCGAGGCCGGCTGCCTCAGGCTCGCTGCCCACATGCGAGGCCGGCGCGGCGCCGTGGGTCTTGCCAAAGGTATGGCCGCCCGCGATGAGCGCCACGGTCTCCTCGTCGTTCATCGCCATGCGAGCGAAGGTTTCACGGATGTCGCGCGCCGATGCAATCGGATCCGGATTGCCGTTGGGGCCTTCCGGATTGACGTAAATGAGTCCCATCTGCACGGCGGCAAGCGGGGCTTCCAGGTTGCGGTCGCCGGAGTAGCGCTGGTCCGCCAGCCAGGTTTTTTCTGCGCCCCAATAAACATCCTGATCCGGCTCCCAGACATCCGCCCGCCCGCCGGAAAAACCGAACGTCTTGAAGCCCATGCTTTCCAGGGCGACGTTGCCGGCGAGAATCATCAGGTCCGCCCAGGAAATCTTGCGGCCATACTTCTGCTTGATCGGCCACAGCAGGCGGCGGGCCTTGTCCAGATTGGTATTGTCCGGCCAGCTGTTGAGCGGAGCAAAGCGCTGCTGGCCCCGGCCCGACCCGCCGCGCCCGTCCCCGGTCCGGTAGGTGCCGGCGCTGTGCCAGGCCATGCGGATGAACAGCCCCCCGTAGTGTCCAAAATCCGCCGGCCACCAGTCCTGCGAATCCGTCATCAGCGCGGTGAGGTCCCGCTTCAAGGCGGCGTAGTCCAGGCTTTTGAACTCGCGCGCGTAATCGAAGCCCGCCTCCATGGGGTCGGCTTGGGATGAATGCTGGTGGAGGAGTTCAACCTTTAACTGGTTCGGCCACCAGTTCTGGTTCGTGGTGCCGCCCCCGGAGGTCGGGTTCGGGGGAGGCGTTCCGGCACCGTGATTGAAGGGACACTTGGATTCAGTTGACATATTTTTGATTTTTTGTGGCGTGACCTTGAGTGGCGCATTGCCGCCGCATCAAGTCTCCGCCGCGGTCTTTGAAGGGTTTTAATTAATTCCCAGCAGTTCCACCTCGAAAACCAGCGTGGCGTTGGGCGGAATCGCGCCGGGATAGCCGTCGCGACCGTAGGCGAGCTCGGGGGGGATGGTCATCTTCACCTTGTCGCCAATTTTCATCGTGGCCACGCCCAGATCCCAGCCGGCAATGACCTGGCCGCCGCCCAAGACGAAGGCGAACGGCTCATTGCGGTCCACGGAACTGTCGAATTTTTTGCCGTCGGTGAACAGGCCGGTATAATGGACGGTCACTGTGTCGCCTTTTTTAGGGGCTGCGCCCTGGCCGATTGTCAGTTTTTCAATTTGAACTTGAGGTTTGCTCATGCCGGATTTTCCCCGCGATGCCGCCGCGCGTCAATAAAACCTTTAAGCCTGTCACTTCTCGGTTGCGCCCCGGGCCGTTTTCTGACACACCTAGGGGCGTCCGCATCGGGATGGGGTCTTAGCTCAGTTGGTAGAGCGTCTCGTTCGCAATGAGAAGGTCAGGAGTTCGAGCCTCCTAGGCTCCACCATCCCTTTCTTTGGAACCGGTATCCTTCGCGCCGTTCAACCCGTTTTAACCCATTTCCATTAACCCATTTCCAGTCTGCGTATCTGCCCCATCCGACTTATTCTGCTGCGAGAGTCTCGTCTCACGATTGCTGTCCTCCATGCTGAACCTGATCGCGCCGGCCAGCAGTTGCCCGGCATTTTTTGGAAACGCATCATTGACGCCGGCGCCGCGCTGAAACCAAACTGGGAATGGCCGAGGCCATGATGAATCAAAAATTAAATTCCCTTCCGCTCGCCGAGCGGCTGCAGGCCGCCGCTGAGTTGCTGGAATCCATCGCCGCCCAGCGCGAGCTGCTGGTCGGGGTGCCCGAGGCGGACCGCACCCGCCTGCTCCGGGCTGCCGGGCAGGTTTCCCGGCCCGATGCCCGCGCCCGGCGGCAGCTGGTCAAGGCCACCCAGCGCCAGCGCAAGGCCTCCAAGTCCGAGCGCGCCGAGAGCGCCCTGAACCAGACGGGCATCCGCAAGCTGCGCCGGCAGACGGTCTTCACCACGCCCAACGCCCATCCCCCCGCCGGCTTCGAGCAGCAGGAAATCGAGGGCGACCCGGAATTCCGCGAGGTGGTGGAGGAGCAGAACTGCTACATCTGCAAGCGCGATTACGCGCAGCTCCATCATTTCTACGACCAGCTGTGTCCGGCGTGCGCGGAGGTGAATTTTGCCAAGCGCACGGAGACGGCGGACCTGCGCGGGCGCGTGGCGCTGCTCACCGGCGGGCGCGTGAAGATCGGCTATCAGGCGGGCATCAAGCTGCTCCGCGCCGGCGCGCATCTCATCGTCAGCACGCGGTTTCCGCGCGACTCGGCGATGCGGTATGCGGCGGAACCGGATTTTACGGAGTGGCGCGATCGCCTCGAGATCTTCGGGCTCGATCTGCGCCACACGCCGAGCGTGGAGGCATTCTGCCGGCATCTGATTGCGACGCGGAGCCGACTGGATTTCATCATCAACAACGCCTGCCAGACGGTGCGCCGGCCCCCGGATTTTTATCAGCACATGATGGAGCGGGAGCAGGGGTCCCTGCACGACCTGCCCCCGGAAGCGGCCCGGTTGCTCGGCGCCTACGAGGGGCTGCGCGGCTATCATCTGCTGCCGGAAGGTCCGGTCCGGACGGGGCAGCTCCAGGAAGTTTCCCAGCTCGCGGGAATCACGCATTCGGCCGCCCTCTCGCAAGTGCCCCTCCTCGCTGAGGAGCTCGCCGCGCAGCAGGGGCTTTTCCCCCAGGGCCAGCTGGACCAGGATTTGCAGCAGGTGGATTTGCGCGAGCGCAATTCCTGGCGCCTGCTCATGGCGGAAGTGCCGGCGGTGGAGCTGCTGGAAGTGCAGCTCGTCAACGCCATCGCCCCGTTCCTCCTCAATGCGCGCCTGAAACCGCTCCTGCTCCGGACGCCGGAACGCGACAAGCACATCGTCAACGTCTCAGCAGTGGAGGGCCAGTTTTACCGGAAATTCAAGACCACGCGCCATCCGCACACCAACATGGCCAAGGCCGCGCTCAACATGATGACGCGCACTTCGGCGGCTGATTATCACGCCGACGGCATTCATATGAACGCCGTGGACACGGGGTGGGTGACGGATGAGGACCCGGTGCAGATCGCGGCGCGCAAGGTCAAGGAGCATCGCTTCCATCCGCCGCTGGACATCGTGGACGGCGCGGCGCGCATCACGGATCCCATTATCGCGGGCATCAACACCGGGGAGCATGTCTGGGGGAAATTCCTGAAAGATTATCGGCCTACGGACTGGTGAGGGCGTGGCCTGCATGCGCTCAGGGGTGCCCAGCAAATAATTGACTCCCGCCGGCCGAGTGCTGACAATCAGGCCTATGCCATTCATGAAAAAAACTCGGGCTTGGGCTTCATTCCTCAGCGTTCTTGTGTTGCTGGTTGCCGGGTGCGCGAGCACGCGGAATACTGAAGAGATGCTGGTCGACGCCGGTTTTAAGCGGGTGCTGCCCCAGACGCCCGACCAGAAGCAGCAGCTCCATGCGCTGCCGGCGGATCAATTGACCGTGGCCCATCGCAATGGAAAGACCTACTACGTTTTCCCCGACCCGGCGCGCCGCCAGCTGTACGTGGGCAGCCCGGAACAGTACCAGGCCTATCAGCAGCTTCTTTCCGACAAGGCAATCGCCGGGGAAAACCGGGTGGATGCCGACATGGCGGGGGCTTCCAATTTGGATGAGGTCCGGTGGGTGGAGTGGACTGGGGACGGCTGGGTTCACGGGAGTTATTAAGCCCACGCTTGGAGATCATGCCTTCCCCTGAAAAACCGCCCCGCGACCCGTTGCACGGCATTACGCTGGAAAATATCCTCAACCAGCTGGTCCAGCGCCACGGCTGGGGGGAGATGGGGCGGCGCATTCCCGTCCGCTGTTTCCAATTCAATCCCACCGTGAAATCCAGCCTCACCTTCCTCCGCAAGACGCCTTGGGCGCGCAAGCGGGTGGAGGATTGGTTCATCGGAGAACTTTAAACCCGTCACGAGGCCATGAGCGGATCCCAGCGCATTCCCACGGAGGGCGGACAAAGCCTGAGCCACAATCCCTTTGCCGGACTTTCGAGCGAAGGATTCCCCGCGGCACCGGAAACGGTCGCGCCGGAGGCCGCGCCGCCGCCGGAGAAGGGGGCGCGGAAGCATCGCGGGCGCGTGGACATCGTCCGGCAGACGGCCGGTCGCGGCGGCAAGACGGTGACGGTGGTGAAGAATTTTGTGGGGATTGGTCTGCCGGAAAAGGAGCAGCTGGCCAAGGCGATGCAGCGCGCCTGCGGCACCGGCGGGACGGTGAAGGACGGGCAGATTGAAATCCAGGGAGACAAGCGCGCCGAGGTGGCGCGTATTTTGACCGAGGCCCGTTTCCAGCCCGTGTTTGCAGGCGGCTAGAGCCTTTTAAGGCCGAACGCCAAAGCGGCGCCTCGCTCAGGGGAGGGACAGCGCGGCACAGGCCGGGGCGGGCGGCCAGCCAAAGAAAAAAGCGAGGTCCTGAGGACCTCGCTTTTCTTGAAATCTAACCGGGCGTCAGGCCTTCTTGGCCACGTCGCCTTTTTTCCAAGTCCGCTTGGGGGCTTTGACGACCAGGCCCTTTTTGAGGGCGTTGGCGGCCACGCGGATGTAGCGGACCTCGCCGCTGGGCAGGAGCGCCTTCACCCGTTGCAGGTTCACATGGAACTTGCGCTTGGTGATCGCGGTGATGTGCGTGCCGATACCGCCGCTTTTTTTCGATTTACCACTGCGCCAGATGATGCTGCCTTTCATCGGGCGTTTGCCGGTCAATTCACAGATGCGTGCCATAAAATTTCCCTTGTTAAAAGGCTGCACAGACTAGCCGTCGCGCGCCGCGTTGCAAGCATTATTTCCGTAAATGTGCGTGCCTTTGATCGGCGTCATTCGTATCCTCGTCCCTCTTATTTATGGCTACCATTCAACCGTTTCAAGCCCTGCGACCCCAGCCCGAACTTGCCGCCCAGATCTGCGAGCTGCCCTACGACGTCATGTCGTCGGACGAAGCCCGGCAGATGGCGGAAGGCAATCCCTTGAGCTTCCTGCATGTCAGCAAGCCGGAGATTGACCTGCCCCCGGGCGCGGACCTTTATTCGCCGGCGGTCTATGCCAAGGGCCGGGAAAACTTCCAACAGCTGATCGCCCGGGGCGCGCTGAAACAGGATGCGGCGCCGGCCTTTTATCTTTACCGCCAAATCATGGGCGGGCATGCGCAGGTGGGGCTGGTCGCGGCGGCAAGCTGCGCGGAATACCTGGGCGGCATCATCAAGAAGCACGAGTTCACCCGCCCGGACAAGGAGGACGACCGCGTGCGCCACATCGAGGCGCTGGATTCCCAGACCGGCCCGGTGTTCCTGACCTACCGCGCCAGCGCCGCGCTGGATGAATTTGTCGCCCGGAAAACTGCCGGGACGCCGTCCGTGGATTTCACGGGCAAGGATGGCGTGCGCCACACCGCGTGGACGGTGGCCGATGCGGAGGGGATCCAGTTCATCGGAGCGCAGTTCGCACAGATCCCGTTTCTGTACATTGCCGACGGGCATCATCGCAGCGCGGCGGCGGCGCGGGTCTTTCAGTCGCGTCAGGGCGGGGGGCACAGCGGCCAGTTTCTCACCGTGATTTTCCCGCACAACCAGATGCAGATCCTGCCCTACAACCGGGTGCTGAAAGATTTGAACGGCCTGACGCCCGCGGAACTGCTGAAAAAGCTGGAGGAAGTTTTCAGCATCGTCCGGCTCGGGAGCGCCACCCCGACGCGCAAGCATGAGCTGGGCTTTTTCATGAATGGCCGCTGGCACACCCTCACGTTCAAGCCGAAGCGGATCGCCGGCGACGACCCGATCGAGCAGCTGGATGTGACGCTGCTGCAAAAGCAGGTCCTCGCGCCGCTGTTCGGCATTGACGATCCGCGCACCAGCAAGAAGATCAATTTCGTCGGCGGCATCCGCGGCACCGCGGAGCTGGAGAGGTTGGTGGACAGCGGCGAGTACGCCTGCGCGTTCAGCATGTTCCCGACGAGCATCGAGGATTTGATGACTATCGCCGACGCCGGCGGCATCATGCCTCCCAAGAGCACCTGGTTTGAGCCCAAGCTCCGCGACGCGATGTTCTGCCATATGCTCTAAACTGCCGCCGCGCGGGAGAAAAGTTTTCTGGTTTTAGCCGCCGGAATCGGGGCAGCCAGTTTTCTCTGGATGATTAAAAGCTTCCTCCTGTAAGTGGCCGAAGTGGCCGTTCTCCGGTCAACGTCAACGGACAGCCGACGATTATATGAGGTCAGGCGCCTTATTCGTCGTGGCGGTCTTCCTGACGGATGCCGTTTAGGGCTGGGCCGGCTGGTCCGAAGATGCGTGGCTGTGGGGCGACGGGGTGGGGTGAGAGGTGTGCCGCGGCTGCAGCAGTTTAGCCACCAGGCCGGTCCACCCGGTCTGGTGGGAGGCGCCGACGCCGCGTCCGGTGTCGCCATGGAAATATTCGTGGAACAGGACGTAATCTTTGAAGTGCGGATCGGTTGCGAGTTTCGAATGAGATTTCAACACCGGCCGCTGGCCGTCCTTGCCCTTTAAAAACAGCCGTGTCAGGCGGTGGGCAAGTTCGTTGGCGACGTCGTTGAGGGTCATGAATTGACCGGAGCCGGCGGGGCATTCGACCTTGAAATCGTTGCCGTAATAGTGGTGAAATTTCTGCAGCGATTCGATCAGCAGATAATTCACCGGCATCCAGACCGGGCCGCGCCAGTTGGAGTTGCCGCCGAACAGTCCGGTGAGCGACTCGGCGGGCCAGTATTTCACCTCGTGCAGGGTGCCGTCGCATTCCAGGCGGTAGGGTTTTTGCTCGTGGATTTTGGAGAGGGCGCGCACGCCGTGGTCGCTCAAAAATTCGGTCTCATCGAGCATCCGCCGGAGCAGGCATTTCATCCGGTGCCCGCGGAGGAGCGAGAGCAGGTGGCGTTCGCCCGTGCCGCGTTCCTGCCAGCGCGAAACGAGCTGGGCCAGATCGGGCCGGTGATTGAGATACCATTCCATGCGGCTGGCGAAAGCCGGCACCTCCTTGAGCAGGTTGGGGCACAGCACCTCCACGGCGAACAGCGGGATCAGCCCCACCATGGACCGCACCTTCATGGGCAGATTGCGTCCGTCGGCGAGGCTGAGGTGGTCGTAATAGAATTCGTCCTCGTTGTCCCACAATCCGAGCGCGCCGTTTTCTGCGCCATTGATGGCCACGGCAATGTTTAGGAAATGCTCGAAAAATTTGGTGGCAATGTCCTCGTAGACCTTGTTGTGCCGTGCGAGCTCGATCGAGATCTGGAGCATGTTCAGGCAATACATCGCCATCCAGCTTGTGCCGTCGGCCTGGTTGATGTGGCCGCCGGTCGGTAGGGGCGCGCTGCGGTCGAACACGCCGATGTTGTCCAGGCCGAGGAAGCCTCCCTGGAAAATGTTGCGGTTCTGTGCGTCCTTGCGATTCACCCACCAGGTGAAATTCAGCATGAGCTTGTGGAACACCCGCTCGA
The DNA here is from genome assembly GCA_903835255.1 of uncultured Verrucomicrobia subdivision 3 bacterium. Taxonomy (GTDB): domain Bacteria; phylum Verrucomicrobiota; class Verrucomicrobiia; order Limisphaerales; family UBA11358; genus UBA11358. Next base: position 38,856 of record CAILMI010000017.1, on the reverse strand, counting down.
GAAACGCGAGGTCCCCCTTGTCGCCCGGCTTGGTTTTGCGCCGCTCCTTGCGGTCCATTTGAAAGACGCGGAAGGTCGCCCAGGCGTGGACGGGCGGGTTCACATCGCCGAACGCCCATTCGTAGGCCGGCAGCTGTCCATTGGGATGCATGTACCACTCGCGCGTGAGCAGCACGAGCTGCCCCTTGGCAAACTCCGGATCCACCAGCGCGAGGGGGATGCAGTGGAACACCAGATCCCACGCCGCGTACCACGGATACTCCCACTTGTCCGGCATCGAGAGAATGTCGGCGTTGTTGAGGTGCAGCCACTCGAAGTTGCGCCCGTGCCGGCGTCCGGGCGGCGGCGGCGGCTGGGCCTTGTCCCCCTTGATCCATTCGCGCACGTCGTAGTAATAAAACTGCTTGCTCCAGATCATCCCGGCAAAGGCCTGCCGCTGCACCAGGCGCGCGTCCGCCGACCGGATGCCGTGTTGCAATTCGGAGTAAAAGTCATCGGCCTCCGCGAGGCGCTGGGCGAACAGGGCGTCGAAATCCGCAAAGGGTTTGCCGGCAACCGGTTTGGCGAGGCGCAGGCGGATCTGGGTGGAGCCGCCGGCGGGGATGACCCGCCGGTGATGAAGGCCGACTTTGGTGCCGATGCAGTGCGGATTGACCGCGGCCGTGTTGCCATCCACCAGGTATTCGTGGAAGGCGTCCTTGAAATAGCCGGCCGCCCCCGGCTGGCCCTGCAGGCGGCGCACGTTGGTTTCATTATCGCAAAACAATAGCTCCGGGTCGCCGTCCGAGTAGAGATTGTAGGTGCCCAGATGCGGATGGTTTTCCACCACCACGTCGCGGTTGGTGAGGGAGATCTCCGGTTTGGCCGCATCGGAATTCCAGGACCAGGTGTTTCGAAACCACAGCTGCGGCAGCAGGTGGATCTCGGCCGCTTCCGGGCCGCGGTTGTGCGCGGTCACCCGCATGAGCAGGTCGTCCGGTCCGGCCTTGGCGTATTCGACGAACACATCGAAGTAGCGGTCCTCGTCAAACACCCCTGAATCCAGCAGTTCGAATTCAGGCGCGTCTGGCTGGGCCTTGCGCCGGGCGTTTTCAGCCACCAGTTCCGCGTAGGGAAACTCCCGCTGCGGATACTTGTAGAGCATTTTCAGGTAGGAGTGGGTCGGCGTGGCGTCGAGATAATAATACAACTCCTTGACGTCCTCGCCGTGGTTGCCCTCGGCATTGTTCAGGCCGAACAGGCGCTCCTTGAGAATCGGGTCCCGGCCGTTCCACAGCGCCAGCGAGAGACAGAGATGCTGATGGTCATCGCACAGGCCCGCAATCCCGTCCTCGCCCCAGCGATACGCCCGGCTGCGCGCGTGGTCGTGGGGGAAATAGTCCCAGGCCGTGCCGTCCGGGGAATAATCCTCGCGTACCGTGCCCCATTGGCGTTCGGCCAGGTAAGGCCCCCAGCGCCGCCATTTTTTGCGGCTCCCGCCTGCTTCTTGCAGCCGCTGTTTTTCGGGGTTCATTTTTTTTCCCAAAGCCGGAACCCGCCGCGAAAGGCGTTGGCGTTATCCCCAGCCCGCGTGTCCGGCGGCAGGATTTCCATCAGGCGCGCATTGCCGCCGCCCAGCACAACATAGTCCGCCTGAAGCGCGGCCCGGAGCTGCGCGACGATGGTCGCCACGTGCCGGCGCCACTTCTTTTTCCCCAGCCGCTTCAATCCCGCCAGCCCGGCGTAGTCCTCATAGGACCGCCCGTTTTTATAGGGCAGATGCGCCAGCTCCAGGGGCACAACGTCCCCGTGATGAATCATCGCCGAACCCAGGCCGGTGCCCAGGCCGAGGAAAAGCATCTGCCCCCCCTGATGGCTCCCCAGGGCTTGCATGGCGGCGTCGTTGATGATTTTTACTGGGCAGCCAAAGGCCTTGGGGAAGGGGAATCGGACCCAACCCCCGCCGAGGTTGTGCGGTTCGCGGGCGGGCCGGTGGTCGGACACCGGGCCGGGAAAGCCGATGGAGACCGCGTCGTAGCGCCAGCCGGCCGTGGCGGCGCGCACGCTCTCGACCATCTGGCGGGCTGTCAGGGTGGGGCTGGATGGGATTTTGAGCGGGGTGCGGCGGCCGGTGGCGATGACTTTCACGTGGGTGCCTCCGACATCAATGACCAGGATTTTCATGGGAGTTATGGGAGCCACTATCCCCAGAATTGCGGGGAAGTGCAACGGCTACTTTTGGCGCTACTTTTGGCGGCTTACGGGCCGATCACGACCGGTTCAGGGCGCTTAAGACGGCGCGCACCGAGGCGAGCTCAATGTTGGTGTCCACGCCCGCACCCCAGAGGCTCTTGCCGGCGGCGGTCTTGATCTGGATGTAGGAAATCGCGGCCGCGGCCTCGCCCGAATCCAAGGCGTGCTCGCTGTAATTGGTGATTTCAAAACGGGGAATGCCGAGGCTGCCAAAACCCTGGACGAGCGCCGCGAGCGGACCGTTCCCCTCGCCGGACAGAGGCACCTTCCGTCCGTCCTGCAGCAAGTGCGCTTGGCATTTCACCATTCCGTTTTTGCTTTCCGTCTCAAACCCCAGCAGCGTCCAAGGCGAATTCCGCTCGACATATTCCCGCCAGAACATCGCCTTGAGTTCGGCGCCGCTGACCTCCCGTCCCAGACGGTCCACCGCGTCGTTGGCGATGGGTCCGAACTCGCGCTGCATGTCCTTGGGCAGCTGGATGCCGAATTCGCTTTCAAGCAGATAGGCCACGCCGCCCTTGCCGGACTGGGAATTAACGCGGATGACCTCCCGGTATTCCCGCCCGATGTCCGCCGGGTCAATCGTCAAGTAGGGCACGTCCCAGTACGCGGGGGCAGCGGTTTGGCGCTCGGCCAGGCCCTTTTTGATCGCATCCTGGTGCGAGCCGCTGAAGGCGGTGAAGACCAGTTCGCCCGCATACGGCTGGCGCGGCGGCACGGTCAGACCTGTGCAGCGCTCATACACATCGCGGATTTTTCCGATGTCGCTGAAGTCCAGCTGCGGGTCAATGCCCTGCATGTAGAGGTTGAGTGCGACGGTGACGATGTCCAGATTGCCGGTCCGCTCGCCATTGCCGAACAGGGTGCCCTCCACGCGGTCCGCTCCCGCGAGCAGTCCGAGTTCCGTGGCCGCCACGCCGGTGCTGCGGTCATTGTGGGTGTGGAGGGAGATGATGAGCGACTCCCGGTTTCGGAGGTGGCGGCACATCCATTCAATCTGGTCGGCGTGGACGTTGGGCGTGGCCACCTCCACCGTGTCCGGCAGGTTTAAAATCATCGGGCGCTGGGGCGTCGGCTGCCACACGTCCATGACGGCTTCAGAAATTTCCCGGGCATAGTCCACCTCCGTCATGCTGAAGCTTTCGGGCGAATACTGGAGCATCACCTCGGCGCCCTGAAGGCGGGGCAGCCGCTCCCGGATCCACCGGGCGCCCTGGACGGCGATGGCCGTGATTTCATTCTTCGACTTGCCGAAGACGACGCGGCGCTGCGCCGGCGAGGTGGAGTTGTACATGTGGATGATCACTCGCTTGGCGCCGGCGAGGGATTCGATGGTGCGCTCGATGAGATCTTCGCGGGCCGGCACCAGCACCTGCAGCCAGACGTCATCGGGGACATGGCCCTTCTCGATGAGCAGGCGGTTGAAGGCGAATTCCGTGTTGGAGGCGGAGGGGAAGCCGACCTCAATTTCCTTGAACCCGACCTTCAGGAGCGTCTGGAACAGCTCCAGTTTCTGGGAGATGTTCATCGGCACGGCAAGCGCCTGATTGCCATCGCGCAGATCCACGCTGCACCACCGCGGAGCCTTCGTGAGGACGCGGCTGGGCCACTGGCGGTCGGGCAGGGCAATCTGCGGGAACGGGCGGTATTTCTTAGACGGATCTTTGTACATAACTAGGGATTTTAAGGGGTGCCGGATTATCCGGGAAAACCCCCGGCCGGCCACCCGCTCCACTTCGCGCCGGCCACTGAGGTCCGGATTCTTTTCCGATTAGGTTCCATCCGTGTTTCAAAAAAAAACCCACCGCCAATCCGGCAGTGGGTTTGTTAAATTCGGTTGAATGAATCAAAGCCCGACTGCCGCGCTGCGGGGCAGCGCTAGGATTAAGTGCAGATTAAGAGAGTGATTCACGGGGCCAAGCTAGCGCGGGGGATGGGACCGGTCAAATCTTTTCCCGGCGCTTTTCCTGGAAGGATAACGCACCGAGGTGGCACATACGGACGCCCTCAAATTTCCTTCCGCGCCTAATATGGCGCAGGGGCCATCGCAGCGCGATGCCACTCCCTACTTCGGCATTCGGGATTGAAACAGGGCGCTGCTTGCGCTCCCGGGTAAAAGGACCGCCACGGAAATAGGCCGGAATCAAAAAACCGGCAACCCGCGCCCCACGCGGATTGCCGGTTCCTGCTCAATCCTTCCGATATTAAAGTTGCGCCATCGCCCGGTCGAGCGCGGCGTAGAGATGGTTCATCGTGGCCTCGGTTTCGTCGCCCATGTTGGAAAGACGGAACGTGGTGCCCTTGATTTTCCCGTAGCCGCCATCGATCAGAAATCCCTGGTCTTTCACGAGCTTTTGCAGCTTGGCCACGTCCACCGTGCGCCCGCCCGGACGCGCGCCGTTGCTGACGCAGGTGAGGGTGACGGACTCGTATCCCTTTTCGGGAAAAAGATTGAAGCCGTGCTTCGCCGCCCAGTCCCGCGTGAGCTGGTTGGTCTTGGCATGGCGCGCAAAACGGTTCTCCAAGCCTTCGGCGAAGAAATCATCGAGCTTGGAGGAGAGGGCGTAGATGTGGCTGATGCTGGGCGTGCTAGGCGTCATGCTCTGCTCGGCGTTTTTCTGGAACTCGACAAAGTCGAAATAGTAGCCGCGATCCTTGGCGGTGGCCGCCTTGGCGAGCGCCGCGGGCGAGGCGGTGAACACCGTCAGCCCCGGCGGCAGGGCAAACGCCTTCTGCGTCCCCGCCAGCAGGACGTCGATGCCCAGCTCGTCGAACTTCACAGGCAGCGCGGTGAGCGAGCTGACGGCGTCCACGATGAACATCACCTCGGGATACTTTTTCTTGAGCGCCGCAATCTCCGACAGCGGGCTCATGGTGCCGGTGGAGGTTTCGTTGTGGATGAGGGTGAGCGCGTCGAATTCGCCGGTGGCGAGCTTGCGGTCGATCGCCTCAGCGCGGATGGGGGAGCCCCATTCGACCTGAAGGGCCTCGGCTGACTTGCCGCATTTCTTGGACACATCCAGCCACTTGTCCGAAAAGGCGCCGCACATGCAGTTGAGGACTTTTTTCTGGACGAGATTGCGCACGGCGCCCTCCATGACGCCCCAGGCCGACGAGGTAGAGAGATAAACGAGCTGCCGCGTGTAAAGCAGCTGCTGGAGCTGCGGCTGAATTTTTGCGTAGAGGTCTTTGAAGCCCTGCCCACGATGCCCGACCATGGGCGAGCGGAACGCCTGAAAGGTTTTTTCGCTGACTTCGACCGGTCCCGGGATGTGCAATTTGACGTGTGCCATAAATTTTTAAAATTACCTCGTGAAATTTTTCACAAGCGAGGGTCAATGGCAAGCGCGTTTTGAATTTTATTGGTCCGGCGGGGGGGCTGCGGTGCTGGCTCTTCCGATGCTGAAGTCGCCGGCCGCTCCGGGTAGGAGCGGCCGGCGCAATTCAAAACCGGACCGAGGCGTTCAGGCCGAGCACGGCGGCCGTGCTGTAGTCGGACTGAGCCGTTTTTTGGCCGGCGCTGTCCTCCGCGCGCAACTGGCCGCCAGCGGCCAATCCGACGTACCCGGTGACATCCATGTTAGGACAGGCGTGCCAGGTGGGCCCGACGAATACGGTTGTGGCCTGCTCCTGACCAATGCTGTTGTCCTGGCCCACGCGGAAGCGGGAGCGGTGGTACTGGACTCCCAGGGTGAACTCAAGCTCGGGGTTGAAAAACCATTTCAGATCCGCGCCGTAGCCCATGGTGGCGATATCGGCCAAGCCCAGGTCCAGGCGGAAGTCTTCATCGAACTTCCATTTGGCCGTGAGGATCGGCAGCACGCGGGCGCTGTCTTCAAGCACGCTGATGACCGCCAGGCCGGCGCCCACTCGCAGGGTATCGTCCACCTTGTAGTTGAAGCCTGCCACGCCGCCGCCGTTGACGCCATCGCCCAGGGACGCGGAGGATTCCGCCGACAGCCGCACGAATCCGCCGCCGTACACGGACCAGACATCATCCACCCGCCAGGCCAGGATTGAGGAGACGGCGAGGGTGTTGATGTTGTGCCATGAATAATCCGGGGAGCTCTGGAAATCATAGGAATCCAGCTGGTACCGGAAGGTGGTGCCGAGCACGAAATCGTCATTCAAGCGGACCGGGGCCCTCACGCCGGCTTTGAAGCGGGTGAGCGAAAAGGATCCGTCCGTGTTGATGGAGGTATTGAACTGCTCCGATACCCCTGAAGACACCGTCACCGGTAGCAGACCGGAATGATCCGCCGGCTGCACCTGCTCGACGGGAGCCGGAGTGGAAACGCCGCTGTCCAGGCTCTCCACATTCTGCGCGGATGCCGGCAGACTCAGGAGAGTTATTCCAGCGAGCAGGGCGCCGCTGGTCCATTGGGTCACTATTTTTTTGTTTTTCATAGAGTACGAGGTTTTATTATTTCCCAGTCAGATCGGATGGGAATAATTGAGATTAATTTCCATCCCGCCACTGTCAATCAGATTTAAGCCGAACGTCGAAGTGGGGAGGGGCATCGCGCTGTCCCCGCCCGCGCGGAGCGGGCGGAACCAATGGTGCCCGGTTTCCCGCGCCACCCCACTCGCTTCGTCGCCTGGCGCTGCGCTCGGCGACCGGGACGGCGCAGCGCGCCATCCTTACCTTATTTCAGAATTCGGGTTAAATGGCTTTTACCGATCCTTTTTTCGCCCGCTTGTGTTTCAGCTGGTTCAGGAGCGATTTTAAGGGCAGGGCATTGATGACATCCCCTTTTTCCAGCCAGCTTTTTCGGGCGATTCCGGCGCCCAGCCGCAGGAATCCGGCGTGTTCGTTCCGGTGTGCATCAGGATTGATGACGCACTTGACCCCCCGGCTCTTGGCGTAGGGCCAGTGCCGCCAGTCCAAGTCAAACCGCCGCGGATTGCAGTTCAGCTCCACCCAGGTGCCGGTTTCCGCGCAGGCATCCAGCACCGCATGAATATTCACCGGATAGGGTTCGCGCTCTAAAAGCAGCCGCCCCGTCAGGTGGCCGAGCATGTGGACCCAGGGATTCTCCGCCGCGCGGATGAGGCGCCGGGTGTTTTCCGCCTCGCTGCTGCTGGGCACATGCAGGCTGGCCACGACCACATCCATCTCCGCCAGCAGATCATCATCGAAATCCAGCCCTTCCTTCAAAATATCCACCTCGCTGCCCGTCAATAGCCGGAAATCGCCGCCGCGCCCGGAAATCGCCGCATTCAATTGCTGGATCTCCGCCATCTGTGCCCGCACCCGTTGGGCATCCAGCCCATTGGCCTGGAACGACGCCCGGGAGTGGTCGGTGATCGCCCAATATTCCAAGCCGAGCCCCTCCATGTGCTCCGCGATCTCCCGCAGCGTGCCGTGCCCGTCACTCCATTCCGAATGATTGTGCAGAGCTCCCCTCAGGTCCGTCCATTCCACCAGCCTTGGCAGCGCGTTCTTTTCCGCCGCTGAAAATTCGCCGTGATCCTCCCGCAATTCTGGCGGCACGTAGACCAGGTCCAGCTTCGCAAAAATATCCTCCTCCGTCAGGCAGGCCACCCGCAGCGCGGGGTCCCGCGTCTCCTCCTGCGACTGGAAGAGCCCGTATTCATTGAGGCGCAGGCCGCGCTGGATCGCCCGCTGCCGCATGACGATGTTGTGCTCCTTGCTCCCGGTGAAGTACGCCAGCGCGAAGGGAAACTCCGCGTCGCTCACCACCCGCAAATCACACTGAACTCCCCCGGCCAGAATCACGCTTGCCTTCGTCTCGCCCTGCGCGGTCACCTTTAGAATGCCCGGCTGCGAAACAAAAAAACTAATCACCCCGGCTGGCTGCGACGACGAGGCCAGCAGGTCGATGTCGCCGACCACTTCCTTGAACCTCCGCAAACTGCCTGCGGTGCTGCAGCGGATCACATCCGGATGCTGGCGCAATTCCTCCAGCAGCGGCTCGGCGGCGGCCAGCGCGCGACTGAGCATATGCTTGCTGGCATACGTCCGCAGGCGCGCCATCCCCTCCAATAAGTTCGTCTGCGTCTTTTCTCCGAACCCGGCCAGGGCCGCCACCCGCCCCGCCTGGCAGGCGGCTTCCAGCAGCGGGATGGAATCCACCCCCAGCCCCTGGTTCAACGCCCGTATTTTTTTGGGCCCCAGCCCCGGCACCTGCAGCATCTCGATCAACCCGGGCGGGATCGAACTCTTCAATTTTTCGTAATAACCCAGGGCTCCTGTTTCCACCAATTCGGTGATTTTCTCTTCCAGCGCCGCCCCGATTCCCTTGACAGCGCCCAGCCGTTTTTCCGCGACGAGCGTCTCCAGCGGCTCCTGCAGCCCCTCCAGGGTCCGCGCCGCATTCGCGTAGGCCCGCGTCTTGAAAGGATTTTCCCCCTTCAATTCCAGCAGCACGCCAATCTCCACCAGGATTTCCGCTACCTTCTCTTTGTCCATGCGCCCACTATGAGGCAACCGGCCTCAAATTCCAAGCCCCGGAGAGCCCCTCGAGTTTGGTGCTTTTCCAGCGGCGCTTTTCCGCTAATTTCTGGGGCCATGCGAACTAAGCGCCCCATCCTTCCCGTCGCGCTCACCATTGCCGGCTCCGACAGCGGCGGCGGAGCCGGAATCCAGGCCGATCTGAAAACATTCGCCGCACTCGGCGTTCACGGCGCCAGCGCCATCGCCTGCCTCACCGCGCAAAATCCCCGGCGAATGCTCGGCGTGGAAGCGTGTTCGGCCAAAATGCTGCGGCAGCAGATCGAAGCCGTCTTCGAAGAATTAAAACCGGCGGCGGTAAAAATCGGGATGCTCTTTTCCACCGAAAACGTCCGCGCTGTCGCTGCAATCCTCCGGGGCGTGAAATGCCCCGTGATCGTGGATCCGCTGATGGTATCCACCCGCGGCGCGCGGCTCCTGCAGTCGTCGGCGGAAAAAAACCTGAGGGAAAAACTGCTGCCGTTGGCCGCGCTAATCACCCCCAACCTCGATGAGGCGGAAATCCTGGCCGGCACAAAAATCTCCTCCCCGGAGCAAATGCGCGCTGCGGCGCGCGAAATCCATATGCGCTACGGCGGCGCGGTGCTCCTGAAAGGCGGCCACCTGAAGAATTCCCGCGAGGCGCTGGACGTTTTCTTTGATGGCAAAACCGAGCTGCTGCTGTCCGCCCCGTTCGTGAGAGGCGTATCCACGCATGGCACAGGCTGCACCTATTCCGCGGCGATTTGCGCGGCGCTCGCGCTCGGCCACGATTTGCCGTCCGCGGTGACCCTCGGGAAAAATTTCATCACGAACGCCATCGCCCGCAGCTACCGGGTCGGCAGCCATTTTGCCCTGGGAAGTGTGCGGGTCAAAAATCAGGGCGGCGCAGCCGGAAGAATTGGGTCCCATTCGTCGCCGGCAGCAAAATGCGATTGCTGCCATTCGTGATGACTGCCGGCAGGGTGTTCGTGATCCAGGCCGGCGCCGCCAGATTGGTCGCGCTTTCCACCAGGAATCCGTCCGGGTAAACCGGCCAGGAGATCACCGCATTCGTCCCGGACCGGCTGAGGCTCAGCGTGTCCGAGAAAAATTCAAACGCCAGCGCATAGGGCTCCGCCGCGCTAACAATGCCGGAGCCGCCCGCTTTCCAGACTTGCAGATCATATCGGCCCTGCGCGAGGTTTGTCTTGTAGAGATGCTCCACATTGTCCACCCGGCTGGTGCTGCACAGGACCAGATTGCTGTTGGCGGTGTCATACAAAAAAAGATCGAGATTATTGATCGCGGTTTGACTGGCCTGCCGGTTCCACACAAGCGTGGCAGTGGCGGTGAACCGGGCTCCCGCCCACTTGTTCGTCACATTAAAATAATAATGGTTCACGGCCTCATACGGGGACGGCGATTTGCCGCTGGTGTTGGTGCCGTAATCCCAGCCGCTCAAAACGGCCACAGTTCCTGCCGCCCCGGTGGGCGGATGGGCGCCGCCGGGAGCGTTGGTTGTGGAGACGATGCTGCCGCGTTTGCCGCCCGCGAGCTGCTGGTAAGAGTTCAATACGTTCAGCATGCCCGCGCCGTAGCGGGCGTCCAGCGGCGCGGCAGGGGAATTTGTCCAGCCCAGCGGCTTCACTGCGCCGTTCAGCAGCAGCGCCTTCAAGGTGCGGATGTCCACGGCCCAATTCGTGATACTCCCGCTGCCGCCGTCGCCCCGCAATCCGGCCTGCATCAGTAACGCCGCCGCGCCGGAAACCTGGGGGGTGGTGTAGCTCGTCTCTGAGAAGCCCGCGGCAATGATGTCCGGCTTGCTCCGGCCGTCGGGCGTCGGACCGTCGGGCGTGTTCCAGACGTAGGACCCGACGCCTACGCCGTTGTAGCAGGTTGCCGGGGTGTAGACCGGCTGCCCGCCGAACCCGGCGCCGGAGATAAGCAGCACGCCAAATTGAGCCGCATAGTTATCATAAATTTGATCCACATTGGTGCTGTAGGTGCCGAAAGTAAAACTTTGGTTCACGATCCGCTCGGGGATCGGGCGAAGTTGATTGACGTAGTAATTAACGAATGTATCGGCGTCGTAATTATTTATATGTGCCAGGTTGGTCGCCACGCCGTTGGTTATGCCGTAAAAAACACCCGCTACAATATTGGCGTGGCCGGAGGGCCCGCCGAGCGAGTTGGGATAGGTGCTGGCGCTGCCGACCGTGAAATAAGGGGAGGTGCCATAATAATAAGTGAACACGCTTGTCGGCTGCCCAATAACACCCGGATTCACCTGCCAATTGGTCGCCGACTCGTATCCCGCCTCGACCTGGCCGACTTTGATGCTCGCGCCGTTCAAATTGGTCGTGACCGCCCTTAAAGCTGTTGCACCAATGGGGTCCAGGTATTGAGCCCGTACCGGCAGGGCAAAGCAGGCCATCCAGACCATGGCCATCACGGAGGCATGACTTATTAATCGTTTCATCAAACCTTGCAGTCGTTGGTGCCGTAAAATAATCCATTTCCCGCCAAAAATCCAAACTGCAAAGTGCATTTCATTTTTCCGGCGGTCCCGCTAGTCTGTGGGCGTGAGTGACACGCTCGTCGTCAACGAAGTCTATCTGAGCCTGCAGGGGGAAAGCACCTTTGCCGGGCTGCCGTGCATTTTCATCCGCCTCACCGCCTGCGACCTGCGCTGCTCCTACTGCGACACCGCCTATGCCTTCACTCAGGGTAAAAAGCGGACGCTCGCGGAAATTCTTTCGGAAGTGGACCGCCTGGCGCGCCCCTACGCGGCCCCGCCGGGCGCCGGGCATGCTTCCCGGCTGCCGCTCGTGGAACTGACGGGAGGCGAACCCCTGCTCCAGAAAAATTCAATCCCGCTGATGCAGCAGCTCTGCGCCGCGGGATACACCGTCCTGCTCGAAACCAGCGGCGCGCACGACATTTCAAAAATCGATCCGCGGGTCCGCCGCATTGTGGATTTGAAATGCCCGGCCAGCGGCGAGGTCGCTCGCAACCGGTTTGAGAATCTCGCCCACCTGACGGCCGCGGACGAAATCAAGTTCGTCATCAGCACTGTGGAGGATTACGAATGGGCCAGGCAGCAGATCGCCACGCACCGGCTGGCCTCCCTTTGTCCGCTGCTTTTTTCGTGGGTGCATCCGCTGGCGCCGGAGCAGCAGAGCCCGGTGCTGAAAAAAGTCCCCGCCGGACTCACGCCCCTCACCCGGCGCGAGCTGGCCGAACGGATCATCGCCGACGCCCTGCCGGTCCGCTTTCAAATTCAGCAGCATAAAATCATCTGGCCCGCAGAAAAGCGCGGGGTTTGAAATGAGTCAAACCCGCCACACTCTTCAACTGCTGCGCGACTACGAATCGCGCAACGTCCTGTTCACCGAGCCGGACGGGTCGTGGCCGATTGTCTGGGAACGCGCCCGGGGCGTCCGGGTTTGGGACGCGGAGGGAAAGCAGTATCTGGACCTGACCGCCGCGTTTGGCGTCGCCGCCGCCGGTCATGCCAACCCGCGCGTCGTCAAGGCCGGCCAGCGGCAGATGGCCCGACTGCTGCATGCCATGGGCGACGTCCATCCGCACGCCCTGAAAGCGCGCCTGGCGCGCGAGCTGAGCCGGCTCACCTTCGGGCGCTGGGCCTCTGGGAAACAAAAAAAAGGGAATGCGAAAACTGGAAAAGTCATTTTCAGCAACTCCGGTTTTGAGGCCGTCGAGTCCGCCCTTAAAACGGCCCTGCTCGCCACCGGCAAACCCGGGGTGATTGCGTTCGAGGGCGGGTATCACGGGCTCGGCTACGGGGCGCTCAACGCCACCCACCGCCGCCATTTCCGCGGTCCGTTCCGCCCGCAGCTTCGCGCCTTCAGCCACTTCGTGACCTTTCCCACTCGGGCGGAACAGCTCGCCGGGATCGAAAAAAACCTCCGGCGCCTGTTCTGGCAGGAACGCATCGGGGCCGTCCTGGTCGAGCCCGTGCAGGCGCGCGGCGGCATCCAGATCCCGCCCCCGGCCTTTCTGCCGCTGCTCCGCAAGCTGTGCGATGAACACGGCGCACTGCTCCTCCTTGACGAGGTCTATACCGGCTTTGGTCGCACGGGAAAATGGTTTGCCTGTGAACACAGCCGCGTGATTCCTGATCTGATTTGTCTGGGCAAAGCGCTCACCGGCGGCTTCCCGCTGTCCGCCTGCGTGGGCCGGGCGGACGTGATGGATGCCGCGTGGCCCGCCTCAACCGGGGAGGCTATCCATACCAGCACGTTCTTGGGGCATCCCGTCGGCTGCGCCATGGCGCTCGCGCAGATTTCAGAAATCCGCCGGCTCAAACTTGTCCAGCGCAGCGCGGCGCTGGGCGCTGTCCTTCTGAAGCTCCTGTCGTCCCTCGCCTCGCCCCGCTCCTTTTCCCGCGGACTCGGCCTGATGGCCGGTTTGGAATTGCGCACGCCCGACGGCAGGCCTGACACTGGGAAGGCCTTGATGGCCATTAAGACACTGTTGCGCGACGGTTACCTGTTTCTGCCGGAAGGCGACCATGGCAACGTCATCGGTTTCACCCCGCCCCTGACCATTACCCAGGCGCAACTCACCCGGGCCGTTTGCGCGCTGGCTCGGGCTTTGGACCCGAACGAAACCCGCCCCCCGGAAGCGCGTCGCAGATCGGGCCGATGACCCTCTCGCTCATGCCAAAGCGCAATCCACCGCCCTCCCTTTTTATCTGCCTATGACACTCACTGAAATGCGGTCGTGGCTGTCGAAGCGGAACATCCAGCTGACCCGCTCGCTCGGCCAGAATTTCCTGCACGACGGCAATCAGCTCCGCCGCATCGTGGAGGCGGCCCAATTGAAGCCGGCCGACAAGGTGCTCGAAATTGGCCCCGGCCTGGGACCGCTGACGGAGTTGCTGGCGGCCCAGGCGGGCGAGGTGCTGGCGATTGAAATGGACGCGCGGCTGGTGGAGGTGCTGTGCGAGCGTTTTCATCTGGCCACCCGGCCGGGGGAATTTCCCGCGCCCGATCCGGTTGCTTCCGCGCCCGGGGAAGAGCCGGCGGCGGCGGCCGGTGCGCCTGACAATTTATTTTTGGTGCACGACGATGCGCTGGCCTATCTCCGGCGCGAGCCGCGCGACTGGAGCGACTGGAAACTGGTGGCGAACCTGCCGTATTCCGTGGCCTCGCCGATTTTAGTGGAGCTCGCCGCCGGCGCGCGCGCGCCGGAGATGATTGTGGCCACGCTGCAGCTGGAGGTCGCCAAGCGCCTGATGGCGCGGGCGGATGACGACAACTATGGAGTGCTAACCCTGCTGGTCCAGATTGATTTCGAGCCGCGCGACTGGTTCAAGATTCCCCCGGAATGTTTTTTCCCGTCGCCGGATGTGGACTCCGCGTGCGTCCGCCTGGTGCGCCGGGCGACGCCGCTGCTGCCGGAGGCCCTGCGCCCTGCGTTCGTGAGAATCGTCAAGCGGGCCTTCTCGCAGCGGCGCAAGATGATGCTGAAATTATTGAAGCAGGACTGGTCAGCAGAGGCCTTGGCTGCGGCTTTTGAGACGTTGAAAATTTCGCCCCAGGAACGCGCAGAAAAACTGAGCTTGGACCAGTTTGTGGCGCTGACTCGAATCCTAGCCGGAGATTTTGGCAGTTCAACTTAACCGTGGCACATCTGCAGGTAGGGCGGGCAGCCTCTGCATGCCGCGGTTGCCAATCCACGTCACCTGATGCCCGGGGCGGCGCGCACGGAGTGACGCGCCCTACCTAACCGCGATTCTGCGAGGGTGGAAGCCGGTCCTTGGGTCGATCAATCCGGATTCAGGCATCCTTCATCCACCCGAATGTATCCGGTCAGCTCTTGCTGCTGAAGCCGGGGTAATAACAAAGCGATCCGCTTGCGCAAAAAAGTCCGCAGGTAGGGCGGGCAGTCCCTTGCCCGCCGCGGTTGCCAACCCACGTCACCTTATTCCCTGGGACGGCGCGCACGGAGTGACGCGCCCTACCTAACCGCGATCCAGCGAGGGCGGTGGCCGGTCCTTGGGTTGGTCAATCCGGATCCAGGCATCCTTCATCCATCCGAATGTATCCGGTCTGCTCTTGCTACTGAAGCCGGGGTAATAACAAATCGATCCGCTTGCGCAAAAAAGTCCGCAGGTAGGGCGGGCGGTCGTCTGCCAATCCATACGTGCGGATTTGCCACGACGGCGCACAGAGTAATGCCCCCCCCAGTCCCAAAGTTGCCAAGAACGGCTAAAGCCTGGATGGGCGGGCGCCGTCCGTCAGGAATGGATAATGGGGAACCTGAATCTCTGGCAGGGGTGTGGGGTGGTGGGCCCACTCGGATTTGAACCGAGGACCAAGCGATTATGAGTCGCCTGCTCTAACCGCTGAGCTATGGGCCCGCCGCTGATTTATTAGTTTGGCGCGACGCGATGGGGCGGCAAGTTAATTCGCCGTTTTCCAGGGCGGATTCGCCAGCCAATCCCTGTCATAGGGCTCTTCAGGATAAAGCCGGAGGAACTCCCGGAAAAGCGAGTTATAAAGCCGACGGCTTACGACGCTCTCCCGCCCGCCGCCCAGCCCTGCTTCATCAGCGTCAACAGATGCTTCAACGCCTCCTCGTGAGTGCGTCCCTTCTCAGCAGAGAGCTGTCGGGCCCGCTTATCCAGCTGAGCCGCCATCCCGGCTGACTTTTCAACCGGGCAGCCGAGGGCGACCAGAATCTGAGCGAGTTGGGCGATTTCCATGAAAGAATCACCCGGAGCCGCAGAAATTGACGTGGAGGGAATTCCTCGCGTCCGCGCCAATCTCCGCGGTGATCCGTGGTTGAAAAATTACTTCACCGAATCGCGCGGAACGAGGGTGATGCTGAGGATGCCCATGCGCTTGTCGGGGCGGTCCTGCGGATGCGTGGGCGTGGTGGCGATTTTTTCGAGCACGTCGTCGCCTTTGATCAGCTTGCCAAACGTAGTGTATTGATGGTCGAGGAAGGTCGGGGTGCCGTGGCAGATGAAAAACTGCGAGCCGGCGGAGTCCGGGTTGTTCGAGCGCGCCATGGAGAGAACGCCCCGTTGGTGGGAATGATCATTGAACTCAGCCTTGATCATATAGCCCGGCCCGCCTGTGCCCCAGGCGTCTTCCTTGGCCGCATCCTTGGTGAGCGGATCGCCGCCCTGGATCATGAAGCCTTTGATGACGCGATGAAAACAGGTGCCGTCGTAATAGCCTTTTTTCGCCAGGCCCTTGAAATTCTCAATGGTCTTGGGCGCGGCGTCGGTCCAGAACTCGACGACCATGTCGCCTTCGGTGGTTTTAATGACAGCAACTTCGTTGGGGGTGCTCATGGCGGATGCGGGGGGGGTGTTGGTTTTGGTTTCTTGGGCAGATACGGCGCCTGCGGCCAAAAGCAGGCCGAGCGCACCGATGAAAGACATGGTTTTCATACGCCCGAAACTCTTCCAGAACGGCGCAAAAAAGTCACGCGCGAATCACCGGTCGTTCATCGAACTGGAAATCAGGCTGCGGCGGTAGGGTCGCCGGAAATAAAACACAGCCCCAATCGTCACGCCTCCGGCTGCAACCCCCACCAACAGGCCGAGAAGGATTCCCTGCTGGACGGCGTCCGGATTGTCTGCCGCCGCCCCGGAGACGGGAGTCCCTCCCGACCCCGGAATGGAGTTTGGCGTGGCCGAGGCGGGCGGGGGAATCGCCGCCACTTCACTGAGGGCTGGGGATTGATTTGAGGGGGCGACGGCGGGGGGCGGCGCGGCCTGGATTGGGAGCTGTGGGAGCTCGGCTGCGATCGAGGGGGCGTTCGGGGGATTTACGGTCCCCGCAGCAGCGGGGGGGAGAACACTTGCCGGTGGCTGCGCCAGAGGATCGATCGGAGCTGCCACGATGGGCGTCGGATTGCTGGAGATGGGCGCGGAGGTCGCTAGATCCATGGCTTCTGGGGGCCGGGCCGGGGCCTGAGCGACCGGAGCCGAAGTGAGCGCCGGGGGGCGGTTGGTGATGGTTTTAGTGCCAACGAGAATCAGGGATGGGACGACCCGGACGGGGGCACCCGGCGACGGAGCCGCAGAGGCTAAGGGCAGGGGAGCGGGCGCGGGTTGTGGCCAGGGGGGGAATTGAGGGAAACTCACCGGCAGCGGGGGGCAACTTAGGGTGCAGCCGACGAATTGGCCGCGCTGGGATCGCAGCACGACCACAAACGGCTGCCGCGCTTTTTTCTGGGCGGCTCCTTTGTCCTGAAAAAGCTGGTTGACGCCATGGTCAAAAGTAGTTCCCGAGATGGGAGTCATCCCGTCACAGAAAAGAATCACCGTCAGCCGCGGGGAGTTCTGCATCACCCGATTCAACAGCGGCTGCAGGACCTCAAACCGGGTTTCGTTTTCATATTTCCGGCTCCCGAGGAATTGGGTGATGTTATCGGTGATCATCGCCGCTGTGTCCGGATCCCATACTTGTAAGGGTGCATCCGCAGGACGCAATTCCTGATCGAAGGTCCACACCCCCACCGTGTCACCCGCCTTCAGCTGGCCGCCCAGAGATGTCGCCAGCATCGAAACCACGGTTTCCTGTACCGCTGCAGCCCGTTTTTTCATGGCCGACGACGTGTCAAAAATAAACAGATAACGCCCCGGCGCCGTCTCCGGGGACGGCTGGGACCTCAATCCCCACTGCGGCAGGAGCGCTGCCACGAGCAGGGTGACCAACGCCGCCCGGCGGAAAAAATCAGCTGGATATCTTTTCATGTTCATTAAAAAATCAAGTTTGGCGGCGTTTAAAACGATCCTGCTCAGCCCGGTTGTGGCGCTGCAGGTTTTCCCGCAACTCCACCCGCGCCTGGTTCATTAAGCGGATGAAGTGATCGCAGCTCGCCACCAAACCACCCAGCGCCCCAACGGTGTCCCGCTCCGCATGATCATCCGTCACCACCAGGACCTCGCCATAATCCTGAAAACGGTGCGCCGCGCGCTCAATCAAATCGTCGGCGGTCTGGCCGGCGTGCGAGTAGAGCACTTCCACCGATCCTGCCGCGGCGTTCTTCGGCTTGCGGCGGCGCGAGCCGGATCCGTCGAAAAAAACCGTGACCGGCGTGCCCGCCGCGTCCTGATACTGTGCGAGCATTTCCACCAGCGCATCCCGCGCGGCCTCGGAATGGCGGGGTGCGCCCTCCGCCAGCTCCGGCCACTGGTGCAGCAGCGAATACCCGTCAATTAATATGCGGACCAACGCCATAATCCAATTCGGCGAGTATCACGGGTCAGGCGCGGTTTGTCCACCCAACAGGATTACGCCCGCGCTGGCAAGCCGATGGGGTCGCCCCTGCCGCTGAAGGAAGCCCAATTTGCCGCGCTGGAACGCGCCGGCAGCTCGCCGGCCTGGGAAAACCTCTTTTCTAAAAGGCCGCTGACGACACCCCCGTTTTCCTGCGAATTTTCATGGTGAATTCCAGCGTTTTGTCTAAACTGGTCTCTGTATTTGTTGACCATGACCGCCGCCCGCCCCATTTTAGAAAAGTCCCTGCGCCGCATTCTTGTGCTCGCGCTATTCGTTTTCGTCCTCGACCAGTGGACCAAGTGGCTCGTGCTGCGCCGCCTCCCGGCGGGCGAGGAGATCCCAGTAATCCCCGGTTTTTTCAACCTCGTCCACCGCGACAATACCGGCGCCGCCTGGAGCCTCTTCACCGGCAACAACGCGCTGCTCGCCCTCATCGCCGGCATCGCGCTCGTGGCCCTGTTTTTTGCGCGCCGCCATTTTAAGGTCCACACGATTCCAGGTCAGATCGCTTTGGGCCTGATCTACGGCGGGATCCTCGGCAACCTCACCGACCGGCTGCTGCCTGGACGCCAGGCCGTGGTGGATTTCCTCTATTTCTACCTGCAGCAACGGGACGGCCGGGAGCTCGGCTTCCCCGCCTTTAATGTCGCCGATTCCGCCATCTGCACGGGCGTTGCCCTTGTTTTTCTGATCACTTGGAAGAGCGAGACCTCGCCCCACTCCCCGGCGCAAACCACGGCATGAGCGAGCGCACGGAACGCTTCGTCGTCGAAAAATCCCTGCCCTCCGCGCGGCTGGACAAATTCCTGTGCGAACGGTTCCCCGCCGCTTCGCGCGGCGCGCTGCAGCGGCTCATCGAGGAAGGCCACATCCTCGTCAACGGCCTGCGGGTCAAGCCCACGCAGAGCCCGCACGCCGGCGACCAGATCCAGGTCCACTGGCCGGAGGCCAAACCCGCCCGGGCCCAGCCGGAAAAAATCCCGCTTGAGATTCTGTACGAGGACAAATCTTTGCTCGTCCTGAACAAGGCCGCCGGCATCGTCGTGCACCCCGCTGCCGGACACGAGGAGCACACGCTGGTCAACGCCCTTCTGCACCACTGCCAGGGCTCGCTTAGCGGCATCGGCGGCGTGGCCCGCCCCGGCATTGTCCACCGCCTCGACAAGGAAACCAGCGGCTGCCTCGTCGTCGCCAAAAACGACGAGACCCACATCGCCCTGGCGGAACAGTTCGCCGCGCGCGAGGTCGAGAAAATCTATCAGGCGCTGGTCTGCGGCGAGCCGGCGCGCGCCTCCGGGGAAATCCGGGCCGCCATCGCCCGCCATCCCACCCATCGCAAGCGCATGGCGGTGCGCGACGACAGCGTCGGCCGTGCGGCGCACACGAGCTACACGATTCTGGAACGGCTCTATGCGGCGACCTTGATGGCGGCGCAGATCCACACCGGGCGCACCCATCAGGTCCGCGTTCATTTTCAGTTTATCGGCCACCCCCTGCTGGGCGACGAGACCTACGGCGCCCGTCAAAATGCGCGGGTCAAGGAACTCACCTGCTATGCGGCGCCGCGCGTGATGCTGCATGCCTGGCACCTGTCCTTCCGCCACCCGCTCAACCAGAAACCGATGGAGTTCGAAGCTCCCCTGCCCGAGGATTTCCTGTCGGCGCTCAATTTCCTGCGGGTAAAAAGCTGAGCCGCGGCAGGAATCAAAAGGATTTCCGCCCGCGTTCGGCGGCGCCTGGGGGGGCGGGATTCCAGAGAAAATTCATTCGCTTGCCGGCGATGATTTCCGCATAGTGGGCGGCGTGAAATCGATGACGGGATACGGCCGGGGCGACGGCGCTCAGGATGGCTTTAAGATCACGGTTGAGTTGAGCAGCGTGAACCGCAAGCAGGCCGAGGTGTCGGTCACGTTGCCGCGCGAACTGGAGATGCTCGAGACCCGGGTCCGGGACACCATCAACCGCCACGTCGCCCGCGGCCGCGTGAACGCCCGCATCACGCTCCACGCCGCCGGCGGCAAGCTTTCCGTGCGCAAGCACATTAACGCCGCGCTCGCCCGAGAGTACGCCGCCGAATTTGCCCGGCTGGCCAAACAGTTGAAACTGTCCGGGGAAGTGACGCTGGACCAGGTCTTGCGGGCGCCGGGGGTTTTCCAGACGGACGAGGAGCTGGCCGGAACCGAGGACCTGTGGCCGGCCATGGAGAAAGCCTTGAACCAGGCGCTCGGCGCG
This sequence comes from uncultured Verrucomicrobia subdivision 3 bacterium, assembly GCA_903835255.1. Lineage (GTDB taxonomy): Bacteria > Verrucomicrobiota > Verrucomicrobiia > Limisphaerales > UBA11358 > UBA11358. The sequence continues at coordinate 18,687 of CAILMI010000017.1, read as the reverse complement.
CTGGTGAAGATGCGGGTCCGGGAGGGGGCGCATCTGTCAAAGGATCTGGCGGCGCGCATCGGCGTGATGCGCGCGGCGGTCGGGAATATCCAGAAACAGGCTCCGGCCACCGCGCGGAACTATCGGCAGAACCTGCTGGCCCGCATCCAGGGCGCCGGACTGGCGTCCGTCACGGAGGAAGACGACCGGCTCCTGAAGGAGGTCGTCCTGTTCGCTGACCGCTCGGATATTTCGGAAGAACTGACTCGGCTGCAGAGTCATTTCCAACAGTTCGAGGATTGCCGGACCGCGCCGGAGCCGGTCGGGCGCACGCTGGATTTTCTGGCGCAGGAAATGAACCGGGAGATCAACACCATTGGATCAAAGGCGAACGATGCGGTCATCTCCCGCGAGGTCGTGACGCTCAAGGCGGAACTGGAAAAATTCCGCGAACAGGCACAGAACGTCGAATGAAAAAAAGCACCCCCGAATCCCGCGCCCCGAATCCCGCGGCGCGGCGCCGCACCCCGGCGCCGGCGCGAGGCCCGGCTGATAATTCCGCGCCCCTGCTGATCCTGATCTCCGCGCCGTCCGGCGGCGGGAAGACGACCCTGTGCGACATGCTGCTGGGGGCGCGCGCGCACATGACCCGCGCGGTGACCTGCACCACGCGCGCGCCGCGCGCGGGGGAAACAGAGGGGGTAGACTACTATTTTCTGGAGGCGGGGAATTTCCTGAAACGGCTGCAGGCGGGGAATTTTCTGGAGCATGCCACAGTTTACGGGAACAGCTACGGGCTGCTGAAATCCGAGCTGCTGGGCAAGCTGCGGGAGGGCAAGGACGTTTTGCTCAATGTGGACGTGCAGGGTGCGGCGACCCTCCGCGAGAAGGCGCTGGAGGACCCCGAACTGAGCCGGGCGCTGGTGACGGTGTTCCTGACCCCCCCTTCGGTCGAAGTGCTGGAGCAGCGCTTGAAGCGGCGCGGTTCCGACGACCCTGCCACGATTAAAAAACGCCTGGGCGTGGCGCGGCAGGAAATCGCCCAGTGGAAGAATTTTAACTACCTGCTCATCAGCACCAGCAAGCAGGAGGATCTGCGGCGGATGCTGGCCATTGTGGAGACGGAAAAGATGCGCGGGGCGCGGTCGCAGCCGCCCGCATTTTAGGGCGTTAAATTCAAGGTTGCCGATTCCAGATTTCAGCTAAGATTGAACCATGAGCGTTCCAAATAAAATCATCCTGGGGGTGACCGGCTCCATCGCTGCGTACAAAGCCGCGGACCTGGCCAGCCTGCTCTCGAAACAGAACTGCGATGTGCGCGTGGTGATGACAGCCGACGCGCAGCGCTTTATCACTCCATTGCCCTTCAAGACCCTCACGCGCAACCCGGTGGTGACGGATTTGTACGATGAGGACGAGGGCTGGAAGCCGACGCATATCGAGGTCGCGGACTCGGCTGATTTGCTGCTCATCGCCCCGGCCACCGCGAACATCCTCGCAAAGCTCGCCCACGGCATTGCCGACGACGCATTGAGCTGCATCGCGCTGGCGTTGAATCCGCGCGCAAAAATCCTGATTGCGCCCGCGATGAACGGGAAAATGTGGCTGCACGCGGCCACGCAGGAAAACGTGGCGACCTTGCAGCGGCGCGGGGTGGAATTCATCGGGCCGGACGCAGGGATGCTGTCCTGCGGCTACGAGGGGGTGGGGCGCCTGTGGCCGGTGGCGCAGATCGCGGAGCGCGCGCTGTCCCAATTAAAAATCGGGAATTAAAATGCAGCCGGGCCGGATGATTTTCCGCACGGATCAGGGAGGGTTCTTCCGGGGGCCCCCACCGTTATGACCCCGGGCCTTGTCCAGTGGCTGACCCGCGTCACCCGGCTGTTTGAGATTCCGGCCCCGGATCCGGCGCGCCTGCGGCAGCGGATCATCATGATGGAGCGCAACATCATGCTGCCGGTCAAGGCCGTCTTCATCGGGATCATCAGCTATTCCTTCGACGTGACGCCCTGGATCAATCTGACCTCGGGCACGCCCGATGTGGTGGTAGAAACGGTTCAGATTTTCTTCTGGTTTTACACCCTGGCCAGCGCGGTTCTGGGGGGGCTTTTGCTGGGGGCCGACCGGCTGCCGCTGGCCTTGGTGCAATGGACGGTGTTCACAACCAGTCTGGTGGATGGGATCTTCATCGCGAGCATGGCATTGCTGGCCGGGGGGCGGGACAGCATCCTGTTCTGGCTGTTGGTGGCCCTCATCGTCCGCAACTCCGTGACGGTGCCGGCCGGGGGGTCGCAGTTGATTTTAAATTTTGCCATTTGTGCCTGCTACGCGCTGGCCGCCGTGCTGGATATCGCCGTATTTCAAGTCCAGGACGATTTTAGCCGGCTGATGCTGGAGTCGCCTCTGGGGGAAGGTCTGGGCCAGCCATTTGTGTTGCGGATGACGGTGTTGCTGTTGACTACCTTCTGCTGTTCCGGCCTGGAACTGCTGATGGAGCGGCACCGTCTTGCCGCGGAGGAGGCGGGCGAGTTCGCCGCGCGCGAAAGCCAGTTGCGCTCCGCCGGGCGGCTGGCCGCCGAATTCGCGCATCAGATCAAAAATCCCCTGGCCATCATCAACAACGCCGCCTTCTCGCTGAAGCGCGCCGTCCGCGAGGGGAGCCCGGGGGCCACCGAGCAGATCCACATCATCCAGGAAGAGGTCGCGCGCGCGGATCAGGTCATCATCCAGATCATGGGCTACGCGCAGCTGAGCGAGGGCCGGGTGGAAAAGCTCAGCGTGATGGACGAACTCAACCGCGCCCTCCTTCAGGTGTTTCCGCCGGCGATTTCCGCCGGCATCAAGGTCCACTGCGATCACGGCGTCGGGTTCCCCCCCCTGCTAATGCAGCGCGGCCACCTCTCGGAGATCCTGCTCAACCTCCTCCAAAACGCCCGGGAAGCCCTCCCTCAGGGCGGGGATGTTTTTGTGGCCGCCACCTGTCACCGCGATTATTCAGTGGAAATCTCCGTGCGCGACAGCGGCCCGGGAATTGCCCCGGACAAAATCGGGCGGGTTTTTGAGGCCTATTACACGACCAAGGAAAAGGGCACCGGCATGGGGCTGGCCATTGTTAAACACAACGTCGAGCTGTATGGCGGCACGGTGCGTTTGGAATCGGAGCTTGGAAAAGGGGCGAATTTCACCGTAATCTTCCCGGCGAAAACCGTGAAAACATTCTCCCCATGAACCCGACGCTGCCCTCCGTGCTCGTTGTGGACGACGAGAAGAACATGCGCCGCTCGCTTCAGACGATGCTCGCGGACGAGGGGTACGAGGTGCGAACCGTGGAGTCGGCCGAGGAAGCGCTCTCATTCCTGGCGGGCGGGGAATTTCTCATGGTTATCACCGACGCGCGTCTCGGGGGCATGACCGGATATGAATTACTGGGGCGGATCCGCCACCGCTGGCCCGACCTGCCGACCCTCATGCTCACGGCCTATGCCACCCCCAAGCTCGCCGTGGAAGCCATCCAAGCCGGCGCGGTGGATTACCTGGCCAAACCGTTTGCGCCCGAGGAATTACTCCACGCCGTCGCCCGCTGCGCTGAGCGCTACCGACTGCTGCGAGAGAATGCGGCGCTGCGGTCGCGCGCCAGCGAAACCCCTAGCCTGAACCAGATAATCGGCGAATCCCCGGGCATCCGCGAGCTCCGACACCTCATCCAAACCGTGGCGCCCACGGAAGCGCGGGTCCTGATCCTGGGTGAAAGCGGCACCGGCAAGGAGCTGGTCGCCGGCGCCCTGCACCACCTCAGCCGGCGGCGCACCGCGCCGTACCTCCGCATCAACTGCGCCGCCATCCCTGAATCGCTGCTGGAAAGTGAACTGTTCGGCCACGAAAAAGGCGCCTTCACCGGGGCCATCAAACAGAAGCCGGGGCGCGTGGAGGAGGCCCACGGAGGCTCGCTTTTTCTGGATGAGATCGCCGACATGAGCCCGCCGCTCCAGGCCAAACTGCTCCGGTTTTTGGAGGACGGATCCTTTACCCGTGTCGGCGGCACCCAGGAATTGCGCGTCAATGTCCGCCTCATCGCCGCGACCAACCGCGATATTGTGCAGGCTATCGCCGCCGGCCGTTTCCGCGAGGACTTGTTCCACCGGCTCAACGTGGTGCAATTCAACCTCCCTCCCCTGCGCGAGCGCGGCGGGGACCTGCTCCTGCTGGCCGGCCATTTCTTGAAACTGTTCCGGGCGGGAATGAACAAAAATGTGAACAGCCTCACTCCGGCCGCCAGCCAGAAACTGCTCTCGCATCGCTGGCCGGGAAATGTGCGCGAACTCCGCAATGCCCTCGAACGCGCCCTGATCCTGGAGACGGGCCGCGATATCCAGCCCGCCAGTCTTCCTGATTTCAGGGTGGAGTCGCGCCTCAGTAAAACGGCGCCTGGCGATGCGGCCCTGGAGGAATCCTTGGACGGCATCCTTGCCCGCATGGAACGCCAACTGATCACCGGGGCGATGGAGCAGAACGATTTCAACCTGACACGCGCCGCTGAATCTCTTAAGCTAACCCGGCATTCGCTCCGCTATCGTATGCAGCGATTGCGAATGGCTATCGGCGAGGGCGACAGCGGCGACCCGCCAGCCGCCCAATGAACCGCACCAATCTGATTGAAATGAACGCTGGAAATACATTGATGGCGGTCTATGAGCCGTTGCCCCAATGGCTCAACTTTCTGGTCATGGTCAGCGCCATTGCGCTGGTGGCCTTCGGGGTCCTGATCTGGGCGGTGAAATTCCGCAAAAAAAGGCAGCGCAAGTACCGCCGCCGTCACCGCAGCGGCCGCGGGAAACCCAAAGCCAACCCCACGCTGGCCGACAACGGCGGACTGCCCCCGGTGCGACCGACCGGAAAAACGGACGGGCCATAGCCCTCCCACCTGTGATGCAACACAGCCGCGCCGTCACCCGCAAGAGCGCCTCTAATCTCGCGCTCGCCTTTATCCTGCTGCCCCAGGCCAAACGCGACGCCATGTCGGCGCTCTACGCCTTTTGCCGCGAAGTGGACGATGTCGCGGACGAGGATTCCGTGCCCCCGGAGCAACGCCGCGCCCAGCTGGCCGAGTGGCGGGAGGACATCCGCCGCGCCTGCAAGGGCGGCTCCCCCCGATTCCCGGTCAATCAGGAATTGATGCCGGTCATTCAAAACTTCCGCCTCCCCTTTGCCTTGTTCGACGAACTCATCCGGGGCTGCGAAATGGATCTGGAGATCCACCGCTATGCCGATTCCAAGCAGTTGGAATCCTATTGCTACCGCGTCGCCTCCGTCGTCGGCCTCTTGAGCATTGAAATCTTCGGCTATCAGGATCCCGCCTGCCGCGATTACGCCATCGACCTGGGCCAAGCGCTCCAGCTCACCAACATCCTGCGGGACGTCCGCGCCGATGCCGCCCGGGGCCGGATTTATCTGCCGCTGGACGCATTGAAAAAATTCAATGTCTCCGAGGACGATATCCTCCATTTCCGCTACACGGAAAATTTTCACGCCCTGGCCGACAGCGTGGCCGCCCGGGCGCGGCATTTTTACCAGCGCGCGCGGAACACCCTTCCCGCACGGGACCGTCAATCCATGGTGGCCGCCGAACTGATGGGATCGGTCTATTGGCAGCTGCTGCAAAAACTGGAGGCCCACCGCTTCCAGGTCTTCGGCCCCCAGCCCGTCCGCCTGAGCAAGCCGCACAAGCTCGCACTGGTGTTCGGCTCGTGGATCCGTTTCGCGTGCGGCTCCGCCCGATCCCCCTATGGATGATCTCCGGATAGCACGCCGATGGACATGAGCGGAGCGTTGCGTCTAGACCGATCGCATGTTGAGGGGGCTCACCTCGTGTGAGCTGGCAGACCTTGGTTTGACCAACATGGTTAGCTGTCCTTGGCAGCTGAATAGGCTTGGCAGCGGACAATCGTAAAGTGACGAACCCGCTGACTGAAAAGCCGGATGCGGGAGACCCGCCTGTCCGGTTTGCAGGGAAGGGAAGCGGCTCTCCCGACCCCTATCTAACTCGGAGTTCGGGTTTAAGCGGGATTACTCCACCCGCGCCTCGCCGCGGCCTTTGAGGACTTCGCCGATGATCCAGGCCGGATGCTTCTGCGCGCGGATAAACTTCAGGGCCGCCTTGGCCTGGTCCGCAGACACGATGCCCACCATGCCGATGCCCATGTTGAAGACCTGATACAGCTCCTCCTCCGGAACGCCGCCTTGCTCCAGAATGATTTTGAAGAGCGGCGGCATTTCCCAAGAACCTTTGCGGATCACCACATCGAGCGTCCGGGGCAGCACGCGCGGGAGATTGTCCACAAACCCGCCCCCGGTGATGTGGGCGAACGCCTTGATGGCCGGCCCCCGGCTTGCGGACGTCCGGACGGGGTTGAACCGCTTAAGCAGTTTTTGCACCAGCGGTCCGTAGCTGACGTGCTCCCGTAGCAAGGCCTGTCCGAGGGTGCCCTTGAGGCCGGGCAACCGGCTGGACGGCTTGAGTTTCAACTGATCGAAGAAGATTTTTCGGCCGAGCGAATAGCCGTTGGTATGAAGTCCGCTGGAGGCGATACCAATCGCCACGTCGCCCCGGCGGATGGTTTTCTGGCCATTGAGCATCCGGGATTTTTCCACCACCCCCACGATTGTGCCGCTCACGTCGTATTCCCCCTTTTGATAAAAGCCCGGCATCTGCGCCGTCTCGCCGCCGATCAGCGCGCAGCCGTTCTCCGCGCAGGCGCGCGCAAAGCCCTTGATGATGTCCGTGAAAACATGCGGCTCCAGCGTGCCGGTGCCGAGGTAGTCGAGGAAGAACAGCGGTTCCGCACCCAGCACGGCGATGTCGTTGACGCAATGATTCACGAGGTCCGCGCCGATGGTGTCATGCTGGTCCAGCGCAAAGGCGATCTTGAGCTTGGTGCCGACGCCGTCCACGCTGCTGACCAGGATGGGCTGGCGATATTTTTTCACGTCCAGCGCGAACAGGCCGCCGAAGCCTCCGACCTTTCCGAGCACCTCGCGGCGGTGCGTCCGGGCGAGCAGTTGGGGCAGGGTGGCCTTCACTTTATTCCCCAGATCGATGTCGACGCCGGCGGCGGCATAGGCCTTTTGATGTTTCATGCGGGGGAAATTAAACCGACAAACCGTCCCGCGCGCGAGAAAATTTCGCGGCCCTCTGCCACCGCTGATCCGGCCCGGGCTGGCCCGGGATGCCGCGCTAATGGGGGTGTCCGGGGTGTTTGTCCTCAAGGGCCGCTCCCGGCGGACGCTCACTCCACCGTCACGCTCTTGGCCAGATTGCGGGGTTTGTCCACGTCGCAGCCGCGGGCGACGGCGATGTGATACGCCAGCAGCTGCAGCGGGACGGTGGCAAGAATTGGATAAATAGGTTCCAGCGCCCGGGGCAGATAAAAAACGTCGTCGGCCACGGCCCGGATCTGCCGGTCTCCCTCTGTGGCCAGCGCAATGATCGGCCCCCGGCGCGACCGGATCATGGCCAGATTCGCCATTGTTTTTTCGTACATGGAATCCTGCGGCACCAGGAAAACCGCGGGGGTCTTGGCATCGATCAGGGCGATCGGGCCGTGCTTCATCTCCGCCGCCGAGTATCCCTCGGCGTGGATATAGGAGATCTCCTTGAGTTTGAGCGCGCCCTCGAGCGCGATGGGGAACAGGTAGCCGCGGCTGAGAAAGAAAAAGTCCTCGGCCTTCGCGTATTTGCGGGCGATTCGTTTGAGCGCGGCGGATTGGCCGAGCAGTCTCTCGATCTGCTCCGGCACGGCCTCGAGTGCCCGCAGCATTTCCAGCGCCCGCTTCACGGGCAGATTCCGCATCCGCCCCAAATGCACGGCCAGCAGGGACAGCACCGTGAGCGTGGATACAAAAGCCTTGGTGGAGGCGACGCCGATCTCCGGCCCGGCATGCAGGTAGATGCCGCCGTCGGCTTCGCGCGCGATGGTGCTGCCCACAACGTTGACGATGGCGAGCGCGCGGTGACTGCGGCGCTTGGCCTCGCGCAGGGCGGCGAGTGTGTCCGCCGTCTCCCCGGATTGCGATAGCACCAGCAGCACGGTATTGGGTTCGAGCGGCGCGTTGCGGTAGCAGAACTCGTGCGCGAACTCCACCTCCACCGGGATCTGCGCGAATTCCTCAATCAGGTATTCGCCGACCAGCGCCGCGTGCCAGCTCGTCCCGCTGGCGGCGATGACGATGCGGTCGATGCCGCGCAGTTGCGCCGGGGTCATGTTCAGGCCGCCGAAACGGGCGGTCGCCCCCTCCAGATCAATCCGCCCGCGCAGGGCGTTCCGGACCGTCTGCGGCTGCTCGTGGATTTCCTTGAGCATGAAGTGCGCATGCCGTCCGCGCGCAGCATCCTCCTGGTTAAACTCGATGTTGCTGATCTGCACCTGGGCGGTGGCGGTGCCCAGATTCTGCACCTCAAATCCTTCGGCCGTGATGGTCGCCACGTCGTAGTCGTTCAGGTAAACAACCTTTCGCGTGTGGGCCACGATGGCGTTGGCGTCGCTGGCGAGAAAGTTTTCGCCCTTGCCGATGCCGATGATCAGGGGCGAGCCGCGCCGCGCGCCCACAATCACCTCCGGCTGGTCGGCGCAGATCACCGCCAAGCCGTAGGTGCCGATAACTTCCCGGAGGGCATCGCACACCGCCTGGGTCAGGAGATCGGCGCTGTTTCCATGGGTCGGCCCAGGCGCTGACTTCCGGGGACGCGTCGCGCCCGTCTGTCCGCGCCGCCGCGCGTAGCACTCGCCGATCAGATGCGCCAGCACTTCGGTGTCCGTGTCGGATTTGAAACGGTGCCCTCCCCGTTTTAGGCGCTGTTTGAGGGTTTCATAGTTTTCGATGACGCCGTTGTGGACGACGGCGAGGGTGCCGGACGCGTCGAGATGAGGGTGGCAGTTCTTGTCGGAGGGCACCCCGTGGGTGGCCCAGCGCGTGTGGCCGATGCCGAGCCGGCCGGCGAGGGGGCTGGCCTTCAGCAGCGGCGCGAGCCCCTCGTCAATCTTGCCCTTTTTTTTCAGCAGGGACAGCCGCGCGCCGTCCAGCACGGCAATCCCTGCGCTGTCGTAGCCGCGATATTCTAGCCGACGTAATCCTTCCAGGAGGATGGGCGCGGCCGCTTTTTTTCCAACGTATCCAATGATGCCGCACATATAATATAATCCTTTGCCGGAGCGCTAACGGTTCCGGTTTAAAATCCATTCCGCCGCTTCCGGCAGGCCGTCCACGATCACGGCGCGGGTCAGCTCCGCCGGCGCTTCCTGCTCGAGGGCCGCGCCATAGCCGGTGCGGACGAGGAGGCTCCGCTGAACTCCGGCGTTCCAGCCGCATTCCAAGTCGATCCGCTTGTCCCCGATCATGAAACTTTCTGCCAAATCCAGGGCGAACTCATCCCGCGCATCAAATAAAAACTGGGGCGAGGGCTTGCGGCCGCGGCTGGGCTGGCCGGGCGCCTCGGGGGCGGTGTATACTTTTTCGAAGCGGATTCCGTCGCGCGCCAACTCCCAGCACAGATGCTCGTGCACGCGGTCCACATCTGCAAGCGTGAAGTAGCCGCGTCCGACGCCGGACTGGTTGGAGACGATGAAAAGGTGGAAGCCGGCCTCCTGGAGTCGTTTCAAGGCCCCGGCCACCCCGGGAAAAATCACGACGTCTTCGGGGCGGGATAAATAATTTTTTTCGGCAATCAGCGTGCCGTCGCGATCGAGAAATACAGCCCGTTTCATTGCGAGGAGTGTGGGTGGATTACGGGAAGAATGGAATTGAATTCTTGCGGCCGCCTGCACATCCTGCCGCGCAGGCAGTAGACAACCATCACAAGGCGCAATCATATGAATAAAGGAAGACTTGGAATTCTGGTCGGCGGCGGGCCGGCGCCCGGCTTGAACGGCGTCATTGCCGCAGCCACCATCGAGGGCATCAACCAAGGCTACGAAGTCATCGGCTTCCGGGACGGCTTCAAGCACATCGCCCAGGGCGACACCACCCAGATCAAGCCGCTATCGATCCGCGATGTGAAGGACATCCATCTCCGGGGCGGATCCATCCTCGGCACGGCGCGCACCAACCCGACCAAGTCGGAGGAGCAGATGAGCAATATTTTCACCGTGTTCGAGAAGCTCGGCATCACCGCGCTGGTCAGCATCGGCGGGGATGACACGGCCTTTTCCGCCAGCCACGTTGCCAAACGGAGCGGCGGCAGGATCAAGGTGGCGCACGTGCCCAAGACCATCGACAACGACCTGCCGCTGCCCGGCACCGCCCCCACCTTTGGCTATGAGACGGCCCGTCACTACGGCGTGCAGATCGTCCGCAACCTGATGGAGGACGCCCGCACGACGTCGCGCTGGTACCTCATCATCAGCATGGGGCGGGCGGCCGGGCATCTCGCCCTCGGCATCGCCAAGGCCTCGGCAGCCACGCTGGCCATCATCTCCGAGGAATTCCGCGGGCGCCCCGTGACCGTGGATGAAGTGTGTGACATCATCATCGGCTCCATTATCAAGCGCAAAGCCGAGGGCTCCCAATACGGGCTGGTGGTCCTGGCTGAGGGCCTGATTGAATCCCTGGGCGAAGCCGGGTTGGTGAAGGCGCTGCCGGAGGGGCAGCTGGAACGTTTCGGCAAAGTCATCCGCGACGACCACGGCCATCTCCGCCTGGGGGAAATTGAATTCGGCCGCCTGATGAAGGAGCTGCTGACTGTGCGCCTGGAGACGCTCGGGATCAAGATGGCTTTCATTGACAAGGATCTCGGCTACGAGCTGCGCTGCGCCGACCCGATTCCCTTTGACGCCGAATACACCCGCGATCTCGGCTATGCCGCGGTGAAATTCCTCCGCTCGCCGGAGTCTGAAAAGTACGGGGCCATCATCAGCTTCGTGGATGGCAAAATGAACCCGCTGCCCTTCGACAACATGCTCGACCCCAAGACCGGGCGGATGCAGAACCGCAAGGTCAACGTGGACGGCGAGGCTTTTGAATGCGCCCAAGCCTATATGATCCGCCTCGAGCGCGATGATTTTGAGGACCCCAAACAGCTCGCCAAGCTGGGGGCCGTCATCCGCCAGACGCCGGAACAATTCCGCGCCCGCTTCGGCTATCTCGTCGGGTTGAAATAAAGAGAGTTGCGCCCGCCGTGATGCAGCGAATGCAATTGTTTCGGGATGCCGAATAAGGTGGTATGCGGGGCGAGTCTGGGTTAAAAACCGCCATGTTTATCATTGGCCTCGGCACTGCCGTTCCATTAAAACGCTACTCTCAGCGGGAATCCTGGGCCGCCCTGCAGAACAGTCCGTCCTTTCCCGGTCTCAAGCCGCGATCCCGCGCCATCCTGAAGAAAGTTCTCTGCGGAGAGAATGGCATTGAGTCGCGGCACCTCGCCCTGGACCCGCTCGCGGAGGTTTTTAATCCCACCCCGGACACGCTCCAGGAGCGGTTCGCCCGGGAGGCCCCGGCGCTGGCCGCCGCTGCCGCCCGCCGCGCCCTCAGCGATGCCGGGTGTGTGGCGGCGGAGATCGATGCCGTGCTCATCAGCACCTGCACCGGCTATCTTTGCCCCGGTCTCACCAGCTACGTCAGCGAGGAGCTCGGCCTGCGCCCGGACGTCTTTGCCCTCGACCTGGTGGGGCAGGGCTGCGGAGCCGCGCTGCCCAACTTGCGGAACGGCGCAGCGCTGATTGCGGCCGGCTCCGCCCGCCGCGTGCTCTCCGTCTGTGTCGAGGTTTGCAGCGCGGCTTTTTTTCTCGATGATGACGCCGGCGTTTTAATCAGCGCCTGCCTGTTCGCCGACGGCGCGGGCGCCGCGGTGCTGTCCGATGAGCCGTTGCCGGGCCGGCGCCGCGTGGAATGGACGTTCACCGACTCGCGCCTCGTCACCGCCGAGCGGGACACGCTCCGGTTCACTCATCAGAACGGAATGTTGCGGAACCGGCTGCTGCCGCAAGTGCCGCAGGTGGCTGGCGCGGTGGCTGGGAAATTATTCACCGACTCCCTCCGGGCTACCGGCGTGCGGCGCGACCAGGTGGCCGGCTGGATTCTGCACACCGGCGGTCGCGACGTGATTCTCTCCCTGCGCGACCATCTCGAGTTGAGCGACGCCGACGTGCGCCATAGCGCCGCCATCCTCCGCGACTACGGCAACATGAGCAGCCCCACCGTCTACTTCGTCCTCGAACGCGCCCTGCGTGATGCCGTTCCCGACGGCCCCTGGTGGATGTCCGCCTTCGGCGCGGGATTTAGTTGTCACGGGGCGTTTTTAGATGTGAGACAACCCTGAATCTTTTTATGGGTTGTTCTAAAATGAAACGACTCGTCCAGCCCGAATGGCTGGATACGCTGCCGCCCGATGATCCGCGCGCCGTTCATTCGCGTCGCGATTTGCGCCGGGTTAATGCCTGGATGGGCAGCCGGCGCCTTCTGGCGCAGGCGCTGATAAAAGACGGACCGGGCGATCCGCCGCGACATCTCACGGAACTGGGCGCGGGCGATGGGACTTTTCTATTGGGCCTTGCGCAAATTCTCGCCCCGCGCTGGCCTGGGCTGGAAGTGACCCTGCTCGATTTGCATGAAAATGTTTCCAGCAGGACTCTCGACGCCTTCGCCGATCTCGGCTGGCGCGCAAAGGTCGTCGTCGCGGATGTCTTTGACTGGCCGGATCGGGCGGGGGATCAGGCAGGGGAGGCCGTCATCGCCAATTTGTTTCTGCATCACTTTGAGAATGCGCGGCTGGCGGCACTGCTTCAACAGGTGTCGCTGCGGGCCGGATACTTCGTCGCCCTCGAGCCGCGTCGCGCGGCCTGGCCTTTATTTTGCAGCCGCTGGCTGGGGGCGATCGGCTGCAACGCGGTGACCCGGCACGACGCCGTGGTGAGTGTCCGTGCGGGGTTCTCCGGCCACGAGATTTCCGGGCTCTGGCCTGATCCTTCAGGCTGGGAACTCGCCGAGCGCCCGGCCGGCAGCTTTAGTCATCTCTTTAGCGCCCGGAAAACCAAGTGATTTATGGCTGGACCCCAATCCATCACAATCGTCGGGGGCGGGCTGGCGGGATTGACCCTGGGCATCGGCCTGCGGCAGCAAGGCGTGCCGGTGATTCTTCACGAGGCGGGGCAGTATCCGCGTCATCGCGTCTGCGGCGAATTCATCAGCGGCCGGGGTCAGGCCGCGCTGGTCGCGCTCGGTCTGGAAGGTTTGATGACGGGTGCGGGAGCTGTTTCCGCGCAGACAGCCGCTTTTTTTACGGCAACTCGTTCCAGTTCGCCGCGCCCGCTGCCTTCGCCCGCCCTCTGTCTCTCCCGCTTTGCGCTGGATGCGGCCCTGGCGGAAAAGTTCCGCGCGCTGGGGGGCGACGTGCAAACGGGCCAGCGGGTGCCCGCCGATTTCACCGGCGAAGGCTTTGTCCGAGCCACGGGCCGGCGGGCGCAGGCGTCGCCCGCAGGCGCTCGCTGGTTTGGCCTGAAGGTTCATGCGCGCAACGTGCCGCTGGTCGCTGATTTGGAAATGCACGTTTCGTCGGAGGGTTACGTCGGCCTGTGCCGGATTGAGAACGGCGGGGTGAACGTCTGCGGCCTGTTTCGCCGCCGCGCGGAGGAAAAGGGCGGGGCAAAACACTGGCGGGAACAGTTGAGCGGTCCTCCCGGGTCCCCTCTGCGCCAGCGGCTGGCGGGGGCCTCGTTCGATCAAGAGTCCTTTTGCTCCATCGCCGGCCTGGCCCTATCGCCCCGGCAGGCCGCCTCTCACCCTGAAATATGCGTGGGCGACGCCATCACGATGATTCCGCCGGTGACGGGCAATGGCATGTCGATGGCGTTCGAGGCCTCGGCTCTGGCGGTCCCGGCGCTGGTCGCGTGGAGCCGGGGAGAATCTTCCTGGGCTGATGCACGCCTCAAAATTGTGCAGGAGTGTGACGCCGCCTTTGCGGGCCGGCTGGTCTGGGCCCGGTGGCTGCAACGCCTCGTGCTCACGCCCCTCCTGCAAAACCCGTTCGCCGCGCTCGCCGCCCGCAGCGACTGGGTTTGGCGGCGGGCGTTTGAAAAAACGCGCTGAGGGTGAACTCGTGCGTGTGTTCGGGAAAGTGCTTTGTTAAGCTGTCCCTGTGAAACCGCTTGCGGACTGCATTCTGTATACCTTTGTGGACACGGCCTGGCTGAAGGGCCGCGCACCGGAGCTGATCGCGCAACAGCTGTGCGATGGGGGCAGCGACCTGATTCAATTGCGCGCGAAGAACTCGCCTCCCGATGAGCTGCGGCGCCTGGCGGAGAGAATCCTGCCCGTCACCACGCGCGCCAACGTGGGGCTGATTATCAACGATCATCCTGAGATTGCGCGCGAGCTGGGCGCGGAGGGGTGCCACCTCGGTCAGGAAGATTTCTTCGATGCCGGGCACACGCAGGCTTCAGCTGTGAGGGGCGAAGGATCCGGTGTGCGGGTGGGGCTGTCCACCCATGCTCCGGATCAGGCGCAGCGCGCGCTTGAGGCCGGAGCGGACTACATCGCCATCGGGCCGGTATATGCCACCGGCACCAAACCAACCGCCAAGCCTGTGACCCTGGAATACGTCCGCTGGGCGGCGGAGCGGGTGACTGTTCCGTGGTTTGCCATTGGCGGCATTCATCTGGGCACTCTGGATGCGGTGCTGGCGGCGGGGGCCCGGCGCATCTGTGTGGTCTCCGCCATCCTGGAAGCGCCGGATGTGGCCGGGGCGTGCGCGGAGTTCCGGCGCCGGATGCGATGAGGGATTGATGGGAGTGATGTCAGTCCGGCGGCGTGCCGCGCGGGGAGGAAATTGTGCCCGACGTTTTGTGTTGGTTGCGCCTGCGGAGGCTGTCAAAATTGCCGGCGTGCAAACCGACTCCGCCTATCAACTGGTCCGTCTCAACAACGGCATCTGCTCCGTGCGCTCCCTTGTGGATGGCGAGACGTTTCATCCGGTGGTGGGGCCGGTGGCCGAGGCGGAGGCGCTGTATGTCCGCCAGCTCCGGCTGCGCGAGCGGCTCCAGCGGCACACCGGCGAATTTGTGGTCTGGGATGTCGGGCTCGGGGCCGCGGCGAATGCGCTCACCGTCCTGCGAGCGACCCAGGATATCGCCTGCCAGATCCGCCTGGTAAGCTTTGACCACACGCTGGAACCCCTTCAGTTCGCGCTGCGTCACGCCGCCGAGCTCGGCTATTTCGGCGGCTACGAACTTCCGCTGCAGGAATTAATCCGCACGCAGCGCGTCCAGTTCCAAAACGGCGATCAAAAGGTGGACTGGGAATTCCATCACGGCGATTTTCCAACCCTGCTCGCCGGGGCGGGGGGGGCGATGCAAAGCCCCACGCTGGCAGCCGCGCCGCACGTGATTTTATTCGACGCCTATTCGCCGGCCCGGAATCCGGCCATGTGGACGCTGCCGCTTTTTACGCAACTCTTTCAGCGGCTCAATTCTGGGCGTCCCTGTGCGCTGCCGACGTATTCGCGTAGCACAATTCTCCGGGTCACCCTGCTGCTGGCGGGTTTTTTTGTCGGGGTCGGCCATGCCACGGGCGAGAAGGAAGAGACCACTCTGGCGGCCAACACTCTGGAATTAATTGATGAACCGCTCGACCGCCGCTGGCTGGAGCGGGCGGGCCGGTCGCACAGCGCCGAACCGATGACCGAACCGGTGTACCAGATCGCCCCGCTGCGGCCGGAAAGTTGGGAGCGGTTGCAGGCCCATCCCCAGTTTCGGGCGGTGAGTTAAACCCGAACTCCAAAACAGGAGTTCGCGCCAGAATGGTAGCATCATCGCGCTGCGATGACCTCGTCCGTGTTCAGAGGGCGCCGGGAAGAGTGCCGGAACGGACGCCCACAAAGTCCCTTCCGCGCTGGATGCGGCCCAGGGCATCGCCGTGCGATGCCCCTACCCATGCGGAGAACGGAACAAAAGGGGGTATTCTCACGGAGTTCCGAAACCGAGTTTAAGCGCTTTTCATTGGGGCGGCTTCCCGTTTTAATTTGGGCGTGGCCCTCTTGCACATCCAACCCGTCCAAATCTTAGATGCGCCGGAGCTGGCGTTGTATTTGACCCTCAAGCGCGTGGAGGAGCACGAGCGCGCGGGCGTGTTAGTGGCGGCGAACATCAAGACCGTGCGGCGCCTGCTGGCAAGCCGGTTCCCGGTGGTCTCCGCTCTGGTCACGCCCGCTTGGCTGGAAAAGCTGGAGCCGGAATTGCGCGCGCGACCGGAAGCTAGCCTGCCCGTTTACGTGGCGGAGCCGAAGCTGCTGGAAACCATCACCGGCTATAAAATGCATCAGGGCGCTCTGGCGGTGGCTAAAATCCCGCCGCAACCCGATCTGGAAACGCTCCTCAATCAATCTTCACGCCCGCTCCTGCTCGCTGCTGTGGAGGGCATCGCTAGCGCGGAGAATCTCGGCGCGGTGGTGCGGTGCTGCGCAGCGTTCGGCGCGCATGTCTTAGTGGTGGGCGAGACCTGTGGCAGCCCTTTCCAGCGCAGGGCGGTGGCGGGATCCATGGGGACGATTTTTGATCAGCCGCTGGTGCGGGTCGCGGATCTGGTGGGGACGCTGACAGACCTGCGCGCCCGGGGCGTGCGCTGTCTGGCGGCGCATCCGCGCCCGGGTGCGGTCCGGCTGGCCGCCGCCGCGCTGCGCGGCGATTGCTGTCTGGTGTTCGGCGCCGAAGGGCCGGGGCTCACCCCAGCCGCGCTGGCAGCATGCGATGAGGCCGTGGAAATTCCGATGCCCTCTCACATGAACTCCCTGAACGTGGCCGTTGCCGCAGGGGTGTTTCTCTACGAAGCGACCCGGCAGCGCTGCTGAATCTAAAGCGGGTCTGGATACCTCCGGTGGTCCTGTGACTTGCGGCCGATGATCGATGCGGTGGGAAAGCCGCGCTTGGGTTTCTGTCCTTTGAGGTTTTGCCATTTGACTTTCGCTCCGCTCTGCGAGTTACTCGCAGGGTATTACTCTTCTGGAATACATCCTATTGGCGACCGGCTCGCTTTTCGTGATTGTGGATCCGCTGGCCACGGTGCCGGCGTTTCTGGCCATGACGGCGCGCGACACGGCCGAGCAGAGGTTCCGCACGGCGCGGCTGGCGTGCTGTGTGGCGACGGGCGTTCTGCTGGTCTTTTCCGTGGCGGGGACGCTGGTTTTCAAGGTCATGGGCATCACCATGCCGGCGTTTCAAATCGCGGCGAGCATCATGCTGCTGATCGTGGCGCTGGACATGTTGCGCGCCCAGCGCTCGCGCGTTCAAGAAACCCGGGAGGAGACGGCGGCAGGGACCGAAAAGACGGATATCGCCATCACGCCCCTGGCAATTCCCATGCTGGCCGGGCCTGGCGCGATTTCTACGACGATCCTGCTTCAGAATGAAGCCAAGGATATTCCCCAGCGCATTGCCCTCTGCGTCTGTATCGTGGCTGTGTTGCTGGTGACTTATCTGATTTTGCGACTTTCAGCGCGCAGCGAGCGCTGGCTCAATCCCATCGCCATGAGCATTGCCATCCGCGTGATGGGGCTGCTTTTGGCGGCGGTCGCCGTCCAGTTCATGCTCAACGCCATCCGCGCTTTTCGGCTCGATCTGGCGGGACAGTGACGGGTCCTCCCTCCCAATAAAAAAGTTTATTATGCCAGTCCTGCCGGTTCGCTCTTCCGTCTTTGCCGGGTGTCCGCCGCCGGCTAGATTCTGCACCTGCAGTTTCACTTCCGAAATGTTTGAGCCCGTTCCCGCCGGCTGCTATGCTGGGGCCCATGGCCAAATCCCCTTTCATTGAGCTGCCGGGCTGCGAGCCGATTCCCATCCTCTTTGAGGACCGGTCGGCGCTGGCGATCGATAAGTCGCGCGGCTGGATGCTCGTGCCGGATTCCTGGCGCAAGACCAACTGGAATCTGCAGACGGCGATCGACTCGTCCATCCGGGCGGATGATTTCTGGGCGCGCTCGCGCAACCTGCGTTATCTCCGGCATGTGCACCGGCTGGATGCGGACACAAGCGGGGTGCTGCTGTTCGCCAAAAGTGAGGGGTCGATGCGGGCGCTGGGAGATCTGTTTGAATCCCGGCGCATGGAGAAAACCTATCTGGCGGTGGTCGAGGGCGTGCCGCGCGAGCCGGCGTGGACCTGCACCCTTCCGCTGGGGCCGGATCCCAAGCAATTCGGCCGGATGCGCGTGGACCGCACGGAGGAGGGCAAGGAGGCCGAGACCCATTTCCGGGTGCTGCTCAGCAGTCCGCGATTCTCGCTGATTGAGGCCCGGCCGCTGACGGGGCGGACCCATCAGATCCGCGTGCACTTAGCGGAGTCCGGTTATCCAATCATGTGCGACGAGATTTATGGGCGGGTGGAGAAAGGGTTCCGGCTGGGGCTGCGGGCCGTCCGGCTGGCCTATCAGGACACGTTCACACGCCGCCCGGTAAATATCCTTGCCCCGGTAGAACCGTTTCTGCAGGAATTCGGATTTAAACTGACGCCGGAATTGCAGCAGTCCCCTTGGATGCCCCGGCAGCGCCATTTTCCCGCTAAAACAAATCCGACTCCGCCGGTCGTCCCCTGATCTGGATTTCACCCGAACTTCGAAATAGGAGTTTGCGCCCGCATGGTAGAGGGCATCGCGCTGCGATGCCCACGACCGACAGGGCGGAACGAACGAAAAAAAGACGCTCGCCTTGCGACGCGCTCTCCGTCGCCTGACGCTGC
>CAILMI010000016.1 GCA_903835255.1 uncultured Verrucomicrobia subdivision 3 bacterium | reverse complement strand
GCGCAGGTCGAGGACGGCGATGACGGTGCCCCGCAGGTTGATGACGCCCTTGATATGGGACGGCATGTTGGGGACGGGTGTGATGGGGCAGAGCCGGATGATCTCGCGGACATTGAGAACCGGCAGGCCATAGGACTCGCGCCCCAGGCTGAAGGTCAGGTAGCGGGTCGGTTTGACAGCGGTCACGTTGGGAGCGGTTAGGGTCATAGAGAATGTGTCTTCCGGTTTATTTAAAAATTGCGAAAGTTTTGATCTTC
Source organism: uncultured Verrucomicrobia subdivision 3 bacterium (assembly GCA_903835255.1). GTDB lineage: Bacteria > Verrucomicrobiota > Verrucomicrobiia > Limisphaerales > UBA11358 > UBA11358. The sequence goes on along the minus strand of CAILMI010000016.1, from coordinate 27,741 downwards.
GCCCGCCGCGCTAGCCGAGGGTTCCTTGGGCATGGGAATGCTGATGCGGCTTTTGGCCGGCAGAGGCGGCGCCGGCTTGCGGGCGGCTGTCTTGTGGGACGGCACCACCACGGTGGAGCGGGCCTTGGATGCAGGCGCAGCTCCCGGTGTGGATCCGGGCAGGGCAGAGTCTGCGGCGGCTCCGCCGATGAGCTCGCGAAGTTTGCTGACGAGCTCGTTGAGGGTTTCAGCTTGGGCGGCGAGCTCTTCGGCGGCGCTCGCGCTTTCCTCGGCGCTTGAGGCATTGCTCTGCGTCACCTGCTCCATCTGGGCAATGCCCCCGTTGATTTGCTCGATCCCCTGCGCCTGCTCCCGCGCGGCAGTGGCGATGTCCGCCACCAGCGCATCGGTGGCGGAGATCTTATCCGCGATATTTTTTAGGGATTCCCCGACCTTGGTCGAGCTAGTGGATCCATTGCGGCAGCTGGTCGAGCCGTTGCGGCTGCTGGCGATGGCCGCCTCGATCTTGGCGGCGGTCTCCTTGGCGGCAGCGGCGCTGCGCTGGGCCAGCGAGCGCACCTCGTCGGCCACCACGGCGAATCCCGCGCCCGCTTCTCCTGCGCGCGCGGCTTCCACCGCCGCGTTGAGCGCCAGAATGTTGGTCTGGAACGCAATCTCGTCGATGCCCTTGACAATCTTGGCCACCTCGCCGCTCGAGGATTCGATCGCCGCCATCGCCTGGTTCATTTCCCCCATCGTGCGGTCCATGTCCCCCATGGTCTGGCAGCCTGCGGCGACCACCGAGCGGGCTTCCAAGGCCAGCGCCTTGGCTTTCTGCGCGTTTTCCGCCGTCGCACGGATCATGCTGGTCATCTCCTCCAGCGAGGCGCTCGTCTCCTCAACAGAAGACGCCTGCTCGCTGCTTGCGGACGAGAGCGTGTGGCTTGAGGAGGAAATCTGGCTGGCCGCGCTAGAGACCTGAACGCATCCCTGTGCCAGTTGCTCTGCGGCGGTTTTCAGGATCTGAATGAGGGACAACATCACGGCGCGGCTGTAAAAAATAATGAATAAAAAGCCGCTGGCCAGAACGACCAGCAGGAGAATTTCGCTCTGGCGAACATCGCGGGCCGCAGCTGACTCAAGGTGTGCGCTCTTTTTGGCGACGAGCAGAACCGCTTGATCAATGGCTTGGCGATGTTCGAGGTAGGCAGATTTTAATTTGCCGTTGGCGAGGGCTCTGGCGGCGGCTTTATCCTGGGCTTGAATTGCGGGGATAAATTCTTTTTCCAACGCACCAAAAAACTCGATGCCGAATTTATGTGCGTCCTCCGAAAGCAGGCGGCCGGTCGCCGAACCGTTTAGCGCCTGGGTCCAGAATTCACTTCGGGTAACGTAGTCCTGCTGGAGTGACCGGATTTGGGCAATTTCCTCCTGGACAGTGGCAGGGTTGCTTTCTTCCAGTAAATGGATGGCGACCATGTAGGGTTCAATCCCGTACAGGGTCGGCGGCAGGATGTCGGCCAACAAATCTTTTTGCTGGGAGATTTCAGTATAAATGGGACCGGTCACCTTGAGTCTATTAAGCGTGTAGAGGGAGAGCACGCTGCTCACCAAAGTCAGGGCAAGGAAGACTCCAATCAAGCGGCGGAATCGCACGGGCACCGTCAGGATTTTTTTGTTTGGCGGCATTAAAATTGATTGGGAGTGATTTTGCAGGCTAGGGTTGCCGGGTTTATGCGGCAATACCCGGGCCAGAGCGCAACGGGTGAGGCATCTTTACCAGGGTATCAACGTCCAAGATCAGGCCCACCCAGCCGTCCCCGAGCACGGCGGATCCGGCCAGGAGATTCTGGTGTTGAAACGTCTGGCCCAGGCTTTTGATGACGACTTCCTGTTTGCCAATCAGCTCATCCACGAGCAGACCCCGAGCGGCGTCGCCCGATTCCACCACGACGATGATGCCATCCTCAGGGTTCACGGCCTTGGAGGGGCGGCCTAAGTGGCGGCCCAGGCGGAGCAGGGGAGTCTGGCGGCCGCGCACGTTGACCACCTCGCCGTGCTCGTGCACGGTCTTGACCATGCCCGGTTGGGGGCGGAACGATTCGCGAATGGACAGCGTGGGGATAATGTAACGGTCGGTGCCAACGCCCACGAGCAATCCGTCGATGATGGCCAGCGTGAGCGGCAGGAGGATGGTGAAAGTGGTTCCCTGCCCGAGCACGGATTGAATCTCAATCTTGCCCCGCAGGTTCTCAATATTGCGCCGCACCACGTCCATGCCCACGCCGCGCCCGGAAAGATCGGTCACCTTCTCGGCCGTAGAAAATCCGGGCAGGAAAATCAGTCCGAAAATCTCCGACTCGCTCAGCTCCGCGTCGGGACTCACGAGTCCGCGCTCGACGGCCTTGGCCCGAATCCGCGCGCGGTCGAGTCCCTTGCCGTCATCCTGAATGCGGATGACGATGCCGCCGCGCTGGTGGGAGGCGCTCAGGCGGATGGTGCCCTGGGCGGGCTTGCCTTGGGCGATGCGGGTGGCGGAGGATTCCAGTCCGTGATCGACCGCGTTCCGGATCATGTGGATCAAGGGGTCCCCCAGTTTTTCCACAATGTTGCGGTCCAGCTCGGTGTCTTCGCCGTCCAGCAGCAGTTGCACTTGCTTTTGCTGCTGCGCGGCAAGATCGCGCACGAGGCGGTTCATTTTGTGAAAGACCGCGCGGATGGGCACCATGCGCAGGGACATGGCATTGCGCTGCAGCTCGGTGGTGATCCGGCTGAGCTGGCGCAGGCAGCGCGCCAGCGGCAGGCTCTGGATGCTTTGCACATCGGGGTTCTGAACCACCATGGATTGGGCAATCACCAGTTCGCCCACCAGATCCACCAGGCTATCCAGTTTGGCGGTGTCAAGCTTGACAAAGCTATTGGCTAGAGTGGCGCCCGCTTCACTCTGAGCGCCCTGAGCCGGAAGCGGAGGCGGAGGCGGGGGAGTCTTTGATACGGGTGCCGGTGCTGCGGAGGCCGATTCAGGGGCGGCGACAGGGGGCGCCGCAGGTTTCGGGGCGGGCGGAGTTGTCGCCTGAGGAGAGACTGGAACCGGGGCTGCCGTGGGTACAATCGCCGGAGCGGCGGCGGGCAGGGGTGGCGCCGACGCCGCGGGGGCAGGGGCGGGAGCGGGAGCGGGTTCTCCACGCAGGGTGGATTTGACGCGCCGGATGATTTGCAAAATAGGAATTTGGATGGGGGCGCCGGCGTTTTTGCCTTGGAGCTGGGAACCAATTTCCTGGGTGAATAGTTTCAGAGCATCCGAGCCCGCCAGAATCAGGTCGATAATTTCCGAGTTGATTCTCAATTCGGAGCGGCGCACCGCCTCGAGCAGCGATTCCAAATCGTGTGCGAGATCGCGAAGCGCATCCAGATGAAGGAATCCGGCGCCGCCCTTAAAAGTATGGAAGGCGCGAAAAATAGAATTGATGGTATCGGCATCCGATGGGTTGGATTCGAGAACGAGGAGGCCCTGTTCGATGCTCTGCAGCAATTCCACCGACTCGCCGTGGAATTCCCGGAGAAGCTCCTGGTCTTCCGCGAGGTTGAGACGCATGGACGGCTCGTCCGCCGCAGGGGCTGCAGGAGCCGCTGGGGCCGCTTTGGGAGCGGGGGCTGGGGCAGGAGCTGAAGGCGCCGCATTGTGTTTGGGTTTCAATGCGGGATCCCATGCCGCAGGCCATTCGGGCAGCGGCGTGCTCCCATCCAGCGAATCCAGCACCGCGCTGACGTGCCCATGCCACGTGTTCAAGTGAGCGATGGATTCGGCAGAGAATTTCCCAGTCCCATCCAAAATTCCGTCCAGCCAGCGGCGGGCCATGCTGAGAGCCGCCGCCCACGGGGCGGGAGCAGTGCTTCCTGCCAGCTCTTCCAAGTCCATGATAAACCGGTTGATAGGCAGGAGTCCGGAATCCTGATCCGGAGACACAAAGGCCAGCTCCTCCCCGATCTGGGCCAGAATTTCAGCCGTCTTCGGCAATTGGTTCAGTGTTACGGAGGATTGGTTTTGGTTTGAATTCACGGCAATAGGATTAAATTGACGGCTTTTTTTATAACAAGGAATTACCCCAGCACTGTAATTTGGCAAAACAACTCTGAAATAATCGGTGCGTAGAATTGTCATCAGGATGCATCTAGGTCAAGGGAATAGAGTCACGAGAAAGTGACAATTCAGTGACAAAAAGCGACTCGATGATGCGGAGTTTTTTCCGACAAAAATCTCAGGCCTTCTTCACAAAACAGGCTTTCAGGCCCACGGCAATTCCATCCACTTTGCAGGAGATTTCATGGTCGCCTTCCCCCAGCCGGATGGGTTTGGATTTAGATCCGCCCTTGAGCACCTGCGTGCCCCCCAGCTTGAGGTCCTTGATCAGGATGACGCAGTCGCCGTCCGCGAGCACGGTGCCATGGGCGTCCCGGACAACGCGCGCGGACTCGGGCTGGTCCGGCTGGGCTTCGCGCGGCCATTCGTGGCCGCACGTGGCGCATTCCCACTTTTCAGGGGAGTCCAAAATCTCAGTCATCTCACACATCGGACAGGTCATTTTGCTCATAGACCTGAAATTAGGGACCATTTCACACCCGGACACAAGCCTGCTGCGCGTTCGGACTCACGGTTTCTCAGGCGTCCAACCGGCGGTGGCCGGGCGGGTCACTGACCGCTGGTGATGCCGTGCTCCATCGGCTCGAGGGCGGAATTCTAGGAGGAGATGATCCCGTTCACCAGATCGCCGACGAACGGTTTAGGACTAGTTGGATTTGCGCTACAGCGTCGATCCTCACTGATGAGCTCCCTGTTTTTTCATTGAGGATCCAAAATGAAAAGCCGGTTTTGCTTTCCGGCCATGGGGAATTGTGGTTGGATGAGGGCAGTCATTCTCCGGTTGTGCCTCCGGCAAAAGTGGGGTTGGCGTTCGAAACCCAAACTGTTTACAAACCCAAAATCATGGAATCATTGATCACAGTGCTGCTGAAACCGGGTGAGGGCGACCGCATTGTCGCCGGCCATCCGTGGATTTATCACGGCGAAATCCTCCGCCTCACCGCTCCCGTCGTGGATGGCGCGCTGGTCCAGGTCAAGGATCACCGCCAGCGGTTGCTCGGCGTGGGGTTCTATAATTCCCGCTCCAAGATCAATGTCCGCATCCTGGCACCGGAACGGGTGGAAGTGACCGAAGCGTTTTTCGAGGAGCGCATCCGCACCGCGCTCGCCGTCCGCCAGCGTCACATGCCCGGCGCTACCTCCTTCCGCGTGGTGAACGCGGAGAGCGATTTCCTGAGCGGCCTGATCGTGGACAAATACGAGGACGTGCTGGTCGTCCAGATCTCCGCCCTAGGCATGGACCAGCGCAAAGCGATGATTGTCGCCGCTCTCCAGAAGATCTTTACGCCGCGCGTCATCCTGGAGCGCAGCGATGTGTCGTCGCGCAAGTTCGAGGGGCTCGCTGAATCCAACGGCGTGATCTCGGGCGAACTGGCCGGGCCGGTTTCCGTGAATTTGAACGGATTAAAATTCGAAACGGATCTGGTCGGCGGTCATAAGACTGGCATGTATCTCGATCAGCAGGCGAATTATCAGGCCGTGTCGGAATTTGCCAAAGGCGGGCAGGTGCTCGACTGCTTCAGCTTCCTCGGCGGCTTCGGCCTCCACGCGGCCCGGTCCGGTGCGGCGCACGTCCATTTCCTCGATCAGAGCGCCGAGGCCATCGCCGCCTCCCGGCGCAATGCCGCCACCAACCGGCTGGCGGAAAAATGTTCCTTCGATGCCGTCAATGTCTTCGACTGGCTCAAGAACAACACCGCCGTCAAGCCGCACGAGCGCGTCATTCCGCGCTTCGACCTCATCGTGCTGGATCCTCCCTCCTTCACGCGCAACCGAGCCTCCGTGCCGGACGCGCTGCGCGGCTACAAGGAAATCCATCTGCGCGCCTTAAAACTGCTGAAGCCCGGCGGCACGCTGGCGAGCTTCTGCTGCTCGCATCACGTCAGCGCTGACCTTTTTCTCGACTCGCTGCTGTCGGCGGCTTACGACACCCGCCACATCCTGCGCCGCGTGGCGCTCTACGGACAGAGCCCGGACCATCCGGTTATCCCCATGATTCCGGAGACGGAATACTTGAAGGGGTTCGCCTTTGAGAAGGTGCGGTGACTTAGCGCCGCTGGGTTCCGCCTGAAACAGGCAAAGGCGAGCGACCGCGAATTCTCGGAATCCGGACGACCGGCTCAGCGAACGGGGCCGCTTGACGTGAAGTCCGTTTTTTCGACCTGACGGTGGGGCCGTTCTTTATATTCGATTAGGACGTCCTTTGAGTGCTCCCCAGAAAATCACAGTCGGTGCGATTGGCAATAGTCCTTTCGCTTTCTTGGCCAGCGGTCATTGGGGCCGGACGCTGCAACACCAGGCCAATGCCTGGGGCGCCAACTGGGTAGACGCCCCGTCAGCCTTAGCCTTAGCTCGGTGAATAGCGCCCTCCATCCCAGTGCTCCGGGTGCGGAGAAAAGGGTTAATGGGACATGGCCAGATCTCTTCTTGAAACCTTGACCGCCTCCTTGGTCGCAACGGGCGGACGCGTATTTCCCTCCATGAAACGGGCGCGATAGCGGGAGGGGGTCATGCCGAAATGTTTGCGGAAACAGCGGCTGAAATAATTCTGATCCTCCCATCCCGCCATCGCGCCCACTTCGCCGACGGGAAGATCATCGCGGCGCAGCAAAGTGGTGGCGAGTTCCAGACGCCGGCGATTCAGGTAAGCCATGGGTGGCAGACCCACATTGGCATGGAAAAGACGGGCAAAATACTCGGGCGCGATCGATACGCGCTGGGCGAGGGTGGTCAGGGTCCACGGCCCGGTGGGGGTTTCGTCAATCAGCTTGAGAGCCGAGGCAATGGCCCGGTGGGATGTCGCCTGATTTTGACTTGTGGATGTGGTCGCCAGATTGCGCGCGAGCAAGCTAAGGATCTGCACCAGCAATCCGTGTTGATCTCCATAGTGATTCAGCGGAGTCTCCTTGTTTAAGGCGCAGAGATTCTCCAGAAGTATGCAGCACCGGGAAAATTCATCCGGAGCCAAATGAAGTGCTACCATTCCATGTTGCTCGGGAGACAGGGGCATGGCCCAAAGCAAGCGACCGAGATAGGGTTCATCCGCCATCCAACTGAGCTCTCTTCCCAGTAATGCGGTGTCGAAACAGCATTTGTAGAGGGACAGTCCTTGGACTTTAGCATACGCGTGCCAAGCCCCAGGGCGGAACAGAAACACATCCCCCCGCGTCATCCACGAATCTCCCAGCACGGTGTGATGCAGGCCGGTACCCGCCGTGATGAATCCCATTTCAATGAAATCGTGATCGTGGATGCGATAATTTCCATGGTTGCGGTCAAATTTGGCAACAATCCGCCGCGTCGATTGAAAATAATTTTTCCAAGCGACATGGCTTGTCGGCGGCGTGGGTGGCATGGGCCAAAATTTGCGTGACTCCAAGACGGATGTAAATACAAATATCAATTCTGTGCTAATTAATAGCAATAGCTTCCTAACCTTTGGAGGCGTGTTGTGCTAGGATGCGAAACAATAAATCCATGCCATCTCGATTGATGCCTAAAATTCAAAATAAAATGGCGTGAACCAAGCCGGAAAAAGCGTTAAGCCTTAAAAAACGTCAGCTCAAATAAAAAATGAAAAAACAGGATATGCTGATGATTAATCTTAGGCGTCTGGCATTGAGCGCCGGGTTGATGGCGTCCCTCATTCTTGGCGCGTCTGCGCGTGCGGACGTGATTTGGGTGGGTTGGGATAGTACGGACTGGGCGGATGCGAACAACTGGGCGCAGGGATTTCCAACCAACGCCGGAGCCGGCAACGTCATCATTAATCCTTCGAGTTACAATCCGTGTGTGGTCAGCAATGCAGGCAATTATACGGTGGATGGGGTTTACGTTTCCATTGGTGCGGGATTCACTGTTCTTCCGGGCGGGCAATTGACGATCCCGACCACCTTTGTAACAGGTATTTGGGGCAACTGCCTGCCGGTTGAGATCACCGGTGGCGCCTTGAATATCGCTGGATATTTGAACATAGGAGCCGGTGGGTATAACGGTAACGTCGCCATCTCTGGCGGAACGGTAACCGCGGGAGCTCTTTCAATAACTGCTGCGGGAGGTTCCGTTTTAGATCTTTCCGGGACTGGCAAGTTTGTGACGGTTATCGGACAGTTAGGCAATATTAGTTATTGGATCAACTATGGCCACAACATCACTGCCTATGGCGGGACGGGCACGGTGAATGTGGATACCAATACCAACCCGGGCCACATCATTCTCACTGGAATTTCAGCCCCGGTCATCACCACCCGTTATTGGACTGGAAGCGCTTCACGAAGCTGGTCCAATCCCAACAATTTTCTGTCGGAGGGATCCAATCTCCCGGGCGTTCCAGAATCCGGCAATACGGTTTGGCTGCCATCGTGGGCCGCGAGCGAGCCGCTGATCAACAACGGCGGCCATGCGACCCTGAACACGCTTTACGCGGACAAGAACGCGACGATAGCGGCCGGAGGCTCTTTGAACACGACGTATTTGAAGCTGGGCCAGGACACGAACGCCACGCTCACCGTGAGCGGCGGCACCCTTTCGGCCTCCAACCATCTTGACGTGGGCGGCTATGGTGGCGTGGCCACTATGAATATCTCGAATGGGTCGGTCGCCGTCGGCGGGCTTTACTTCAACTTGAACGCGGATACCAACCCGGTGGCGGGTTCTATTTTGCATCTTACGGGGGGAACTTTGACGTCCAGCGGCGCCCTGTCTATCAATGAGAGCCACGCGGCGCTGTTCAACCTCGCCGGTGGAACCCTGATTTTGCCGAGCAGCCAGCTCACCGCGGCGGGTATCTGGATGAATGACGGAGCCATTACGGCCTATGGGGTGGCCGGCGACACAAACTGCTTCAACATCGACCGGACCAGCCTCCCCGGAAGTCTGGTCATCACGGCCATCAATCCCGGATTCTCGGCGGATACCTTCACCCAATGGAATCCGCAAGTCTTCAGCAACCTGCCTCCTATTCTGGATCAATCCATGCCGTCGGTTCCACCGGGCCTGAATATCCCCACGAATGTCTATTATAGTTACGGTGCCACGGTGGGCACGAACGGTGACGTGTATTTCACCGAGTGGGGAAATCAGCAGATTAAAAAATACAACCCGGTGAGCGGCGCGCTGACGACCCTGGTTTCCGGCCGGCCGCAAGTCACCGGGATTGCTGCGGACAAATCGGGGAACCTTTTTTACGCCCTCGACTCGGAGGTCGGTGTCGGTCAAATCATCTGGCGGACGCCCGGCGGCAGCGAAACGACCATTATGAGTAACTTAACCCGGGTGAGGCAGCTCGCGACGGATACGGGGGGCAATCTTTATGTGGTGTTAGAGGAGGGTCAAATACTCAAATGGATCAAGAGCACTCAAATTACCACGACGTTGCTGGCTTGGCCCCAGATACCTTGGACTGCGGAAGGAATCGCCGTGGCTCCCAACGGCCGTATCTTTTTTAGCACCTACGGCCGCGGCGCCGGCCCGGGAACCAGCCTGTCCGCCGGAGCGGTTTGGGCGCGGGAGACAAACGGAGTCATCCATCCGATTGCGGCCGGTTTTGCGCGCGCCAACGATTTAGCCCTGCATCCTAATGGCGACTTGTACCTGACCTGCGAGGCCAATGTCTGGGACAATGGCAGCTCGGGAATGCTTGTGAAGATAGCCACCAACGGAGTCGTCACCCGCGTGTTGACGGGGATTGATTACTGTCATGCCCTCGCGATTGGGTCGGATGGGAAAATTTACCTCGATCTGGTCCGGGACAACCAACTGGTCTGCTACGACCCGCAGAGCAGCTTTGCAACCCAGACGGTCACCAATCCGGGGGTAACGCTCAATGCCGGAGGGGCGACGTGGCAGCAGGCTGCCAGCGCCAATCGGTATCCTTTCAAGCTGCACTTGACCAACACCAACAATCCGGCTGACAACATGATGGTCGCGGGCTATCTGCAACCGAAGGCAGGGGAAGCCTCGTCCAGTCTCTGTTTCAATGTTCCGGTCACGAACCTCAACCTCAGCCTGACGCCGATTCCCTATCCCGACGGGCCCACCAACAGCGGGATTTTCCAACTTCCGGCTGGCACGGTGGATTGGCCATATGGCGTGGTCTCGGTGCAAGTCAGCCCCCTGCGTGTGCACCAGCGTTGTCGCTGGCCAATGACTAATCTGGGAACCCCGCAGGAACAGTCCGGACCCGGGTGGGGCGAGCAGCCCGTGTCCTACTTGGTCTATGTGACCGTGGTTAACCCGCCCGCGCTCAAGATTCAGCTGTGGACCGGGAATCAGGTGCGCATCTCCTGGCCGACGACCGCTACGGGATACGCGCTGCAGCGATCCGCCACGGTGAGCGCCGGCTATGCGAGCCCCAGCTTGACGGTGACGGTGGAGGGCAGCGAGAACGTGGTTTATGACACGCGTAGCAGCGGGGCGCGCTTCTACCGGCTGATCAAATAATTGATACCGCCCCGGAATTAATTCCGAGGCGGAAAATAAAACATGATTACGTTAAAAAATAAGAGCGCGGGTTTCATGGGGGGGAAAGGGGCTGCGACCCCGGTCCGGGGAGCCTTCACGCTGATCGAGTTGCTGGTGGTGATTGCCATTATCGCCATCCTGGCGGCGATGCTGCTGCCGGCGCTGAGCAAAGCCAAAGATAAAGCCAAAGCGATCAATTGCCTGAGCAATCTGAAGCAGATTGCGCTGGGTTCAACCATGTATCGGAACGATAACGATGGCATCATCCAACCGCTTTATTTTCAGAGCGGCAGCCCGCTGATGCCGGGGGTGTTCAAATATAACACGAACTCTTATGTGGTCCCGGATCCTGTCGACTTCTGGTGGCAGGACCAATTGCGCGTGGGAGGGTATTGCCCGGCGGCAACCCTATTTGATTGTCCGACCGAGGTTCAAAATATTGGCAGCGGCCTTAACTTTTTACACCCTTTGGGAATTGGAATGAATTGGCCTGAATCGACCACGATTGCTGTGACCGGGCAGTCATCGGTGCCGTGGGTCAAAGAGAACATGGTCAAGAATCCCAGCACGTTCATTATCTTTGCGGACGCCGGGTCGGTCACCAGTTCGACCCGAAGTGATTCGAACGCCGACAACTGGGCGCCGGATTACGCCACCGATTTAGCAGCGGATCAATATCTGGGTCAGGGGATCACCTATTTTCGCACGCCCAGCGATACGGGCGCTTATGCGGTGGGATACCGCTCGGTGCCGCGGCATGGCAAACGAGTCAACTTTGGATTCTTTGATGGCCACGCTGAGAATACAAAAAACAGCATGGCAGGTTATCAGAATTACACCCGAGGGTATTATAATATTGGCGCGGCTCAGCCAGAAAGCGCCTGGTGGGCCAGAAATCATTAACGCCTGATCAGCCCTCATTGCGACTCCCCTTCGAATCAGAAGTTCCCATGAAAAATAATTGGCTATTTTTGTTAGTGCTGGCGGTGGCGCTGTGCGGCTGCGGCAAGAAAAGTGCGCAGCAATCCGGGGTGGCAACGATGGATGACCTCAATCAAGCCTTGTCCATCATGTCCATGGGCGGAAGTCACCCGCCCGTGAACGTCTATGACCTGACCAATTTCCCGACGCTGCGGGGCAAGACATTGCCCCAGCCCCCAGCGGGCAAGAAGCTGGTGATAGACCGTGCAAAAAACCAGGTTGAATTTGTCAGTGAATGACGGACGGCAAATGCTGATTCGTAATCCCCACTGGCTGAGCCTCGTGCGAGCTTAAACAATGAACCGAATGAACTAAAATTAATGACACTATGAGCAAACAATCACTCTTCCATTTCCTGCAACCCCTCGAATTAACTGCGGTGCTGGTCCTTGGCCTGGCCCTGCCGCTGCGACTGTCGGCGGCGGAGTCTGCCCCTGCCACGGCGACGGTCGGAGGGCCGGTGGCTGTCCAGCCCGGTGGCTTTAAATATTTTGTCGGGATCGTCGGGAACCCTTCCGTGCCTGATATCAGCTGGAGCGACGAGGAGCTGGAGCAGATCAAGGCGCTGGGTGTGAACATGGTGCAGCTCAGCATCGCCTGGGGCGGCAAGCCGGCGAACGAGGTGTTGAATCTGGAGGATTTGGATGCGGAGCAGCGCGCCAAGTGGGCTTTCCGGATCAAGCAGGCGAAGAAGCACGGGCTGAAAACCATCGCGCAGTTCGGCATTCCGCGGATGATCAACTACAGCCCGGTGCAGCCCGCTTGCATCCTGGACCTGACGGTGCAGAAAAAATATCAGGAATTGCTTACCGACTTCATGACTTCATTTCCCGAGGTGGACGACGTCATGGTCTATACGTTTGACCAACGGGCGTGGCTGTGCAGCGAGTATGGGCCCTGTCCGCGTTGCACGGGCGTGCCCTTGGATGAACGGGTGCCGCAATTCTTGAATCTGCTCAATGAGACGATGCAAAAATGCCGTCCCAACACACGGCTCTGGTGGAAGCCATGGGAACTTTCCCGGGGCCAGATTGTAACCATCCTCGGCAAGGTAAATCCAGCGGGCTTCGGCCTGGCGCTCAATCCCTCCACCAGCAACGAGGTGTATCCGTTCAATGACCGTTCCTTCAAATCCGACCTTGGCGTGAAACGCTTTGTCCAACTGGCGAAGGAGCACGGCATCCCGGTGCTGGGCGAATTCGACCACACGTTTTACAAACCCCTTTACCTGATTGAGGATTTTTTCCCGCGCCTCATCTATGAGCAGATGAACGGCTGGAAGGAGATGCCGGGAATCGTCGGCGTGAAAGAGTATTACGGCTTCTCGCCCAGCGTGTTTTCCGTGAATGCGGCGATGCTGAAAGCGTGGATGAAATCACCGGAGGCATCGCTCGATACCTTGCTTCAGGAAATCGTCGCGCCCTACGGCTCGCAGGCCGCGCCGCTGCTTCAGCAGGCCTGGGAATACACGGCGCAATCGGTGGAAGCGTATCCCTGGGATACGACTTACCTGATCGGGCCGATTGGCCTGGACCGGAGTTGGGATGGCTCCCATGACTGGGAATCCGTCAGCATCATCGCCACCACTTGGGAGACCCCCATCTGGAAAGCCAACCGGCGCGGCAATTTCATGCTGACCGATGAACCCAAGGCGCACCCGTGGCTGTTTGAAGATTGCGGATTGCGGCTGGAAGACGCCGCCGCGCTGGGATTCACGGCGGTTGGCTTTTACGACCAAGCCATTGCGGCTGGCGGTCCCAAGGTGGAGGATATCCGCACCCAGCGGGAGGTTGTGTGGAAGACTTCCCGCTCCTTGCGGGCGAAGTCGCTGCACTATCTCATGACGCTGGCGGCGCAGAATGCGCGGACGGTGCAGAACGATGAAAAACAATTTCCCATCGTTCAGAAGCGTCTGGAGGCATTGCTGAAAAAAGATCTGGCAAATCAGGGCGGCAATGCGGCGGTGGCGCAAAAGCTTGCCGAATTCCAGCGCGATCCAAAAGCGTGGCTGGTGTCCAATTTCAATCCCCATGATTACGAAACCAGGACCACGATAGACTGGAGCAAGTGGGTGCCGCGGCAGGATTGAGCCGCCGCCAAAAAAGACATGCCAACGCCCCGGTGGATGAGAAAAAAAACTGCACACTATTTCCACTGGAAACGCCCTGCTGTTTCCACTGGAGAATCTCAGCCGGGGTTTACGTTGATTGAACTGCTGGTGGTGATTGCCATTATTGGAATTCTGGCGGCCCTGCTATTGCCGGTGTTGTCCAAGGCAAAGGAACGGGCCCAAAGCATCCGGTGCGTGAATAACCTCAAGCAATTGAATCTGGGTTGGATCCTGTATTCCGGGGATAACGAAGAACGACTCGTGTGCAACTGGTCGCTCACCTCCACGATCCAATCCAGCCCGGAATCCTGGGTCGGCGGCAGCGTGCAATATACAACCGACGCCACCAATAATACCTTGATTAAAAACGGCACGCTCTATTCCTTCAACCCCAACCCCGGAATCTATCAGTGCCCCTCCGCCCGGCCGCCCTCGACGGCGGGCGCCACTATCCTGCCGGTGCGCACGGTATCCCTCAATGCGCGGATGGGCGGCGCGGTGGCTGGGAATAGCAGCAGCCTTGGCGCGGTCTACCAGCTTGCGTCCTTCTTCCCGATGATCACCAAAACCTCCAGCATTCAAAACCCCGGTCCGGTGAATGCCTTAACCTTCATTGATGAAAGCCTTCAAACGATTGATGACGGGATATTCATGCTGGACTGCAATCAAACCGCCACGTGGCGCAATTCCCCCACCGGGCGGCATGGAAAAGGAGCCACCCTCGCTTTTGCCGACGGCCATACGGAACGCTGGAAATGGCAAACATTGAATGCGGAACAGGTGGGTGTTGTGTCCGCGGCGGGAAGTCTGGCAGACCTGGCCCGCCTTCAAGACGCGATTTATTTGCCATGAAACTGTTGCCGCCAAAACCCTACGGCGGCACGCCGACCGGCCAGCTGGGGGTGGGCTTGATGTTGGCGATTTTGGCGACGTTGTTGCTGCCGGCTCTTGGCTGTACTACCACATCCCATCAAGCGTCAGTGGCGAAAAAGGAATTGCGGATTCCGCGCGTGGCCAAGCCCTGGCGCGACGCCCTCCAGTTGGTGGGGGATGGCAATCCCCTGTTCAGCGATTTCTGGCTCGTCCAGGACAAGTTGGGCCAATGGCATTGCGTCGGCACGTTTGGCAAAGGCCCGGAAACGATTGGCCGCGGCGCCGGTTATCAATTGAGCGATGGCTATGCGCTGTTCCACGCGGTGGGCAGCTCGCTGAACGCGCCGCTCGCCATCACCCACAAAATTTCCTACGAGATCGCATCGCCGCAAGCTTTCATGTGGGCCCCGTCCATCGTGTGGAACGGGGATGGCTCCACCGCTTTCCTGTTCTATTTCCATTACCTGGGATCGTCGGAATTCAAAGAGAACTGCTGTCGGCTGCTGGTTTCGCACTCCCCGGACCTGTCGATCTGGAAGCCTTATAGCGGGACGGATCTACTGGAGACGAACATGGTCTTCCGGGAACAGGATGATCGGGACTTTGATGTTTTCTGGGACGACCGGCTTCAAACCTATCTGATGTATTACGCTTGCGCGGGCACTTATCCTGGACTGCCGGGCCTCAACACCATCATCCGGGTACGCACCTCGAAAGACCTCCTGCATTGGTCCGAACCCAGGACGGTCATGGGGCCGCCGCCCGGATACCAGTGCGCCGAATCGCCTTTGGTCCTCTACCGTGATGGCTACTACTATCTTTGGGTCAGCGGGATTGATTATAGCCGCGTCTCGCTCTACATCTCAGAAGACCCCTTCAATTTTGGTGACCCCACTGCAAACCGGATTGAGGAACAGCCGGGCCACGCGCCGGAAATTGTTTCCGATCACGGCAAGGATTACATGGCGTGCTCGATGGTTTCCACGGTGCCCAGCGCCACGCCGGGGGCCAACGACCTGCATGGCATTTTGATCCAGCCTTTGCATTGGGACAAACCGGACTCCGGCATGGCAGCGCGGGTGACTCCAAAGAAACCATATGAACGCAAATAGACACCCCTTAGCAGGAGTGGTGGCTAAACTAGCCGTCATCATGGTGATCCTTGCCAGCACATCCGCCTTCGGCGCCGCCGGAGTTGCGGCATGGCGAGCGACCGTCAACAGCGATTGGGGTACGGCGGCGAATTGGCTTGATGGGCAGCTCCCCTCGGCACCGGCCACGGGGGCCGGCGCCACGTTCATTGATGCGATCACTCCGTTACCCGTGGTCAGCACCTTGAGCAACACGGTGCCCGCATTTCTCTCTATCACCCCCAACGCGGGAATGAGTGTGGGAAGCGGCGGGCAGCTGAGCATTGCCGGCAATCTGGAGTATGGAAATATGGCGGGTGGCGACTGCCTGCCAATCAACATCACCGGGGGCGCACTGAACGTCGGCAGCTATATCAGCATGGGTTACGGCGATTATCCCGCCGGACATGTTGCCCAGTTCAATATCTCTGGCGGGACGGTCACGGCTGGAAACATTGCAATCCACACGACCGGCAAGGCAAAGCTGGATCTTTCCGGCAATGGGAGATTCGTCGTCAATGCCGGCGGCAACGCGGAATATTATGTTGCCAACGGTTTCATCATTGCAAATGGCAATGCCGCCGGGTGGTCGGTCAACGTGGACACCGCTTCCCTCGCGGGTAAGGTGGTGCTCACGGCCACCAATACAGTGGTCCCCCCGCAGGGCGATGTGACTTGGACAGGCAGCGTCAGCAGCGATTGGTCCAACCTGGGCAACTGGGCGAATGGATTTCCAACCAACGCCCTCGCCCTTAATGTCATCATCAATGCCGTAGCCAACCCTTGCGTGGTCACCAATACGGGCAATTACACCTTGCATTACCTCTACCTCGGCATCAACGCAGGGTTGAGTGTGGTCAGCGGCGGGCAGCTGACCATCGCGGGCGATTTGACGACCGGTGTCTGGGGAAACAGCCTGCCGGTCAATATCACCGGAGGCCAGTTGACCATGGGCGGTTATCTGAACATGGGCGCGGCTGGATATGCCGGATCTGTGAATATTTCCGGCGGGACGGTGACGGCTGGCAATTTTGGGATCAACTCGGCTAGCGGCGCCAAGCTGGATATTTCCGGCAATGGGACGTTCATCACCACCAATAACCCCGGATTGTTGGGTGCCATCCAATCCTGGATTAACAGCGGATTCATCACTGCGAACGGCAACGCGCCGCGATGGTCGGTTAACGTGGACACCCATTCCGTCGCCAACAAATTGGTTCTGTCTGCGGTCCATGAGCCGTCGCTGCCGCCAGTAGACTGTTTTTATAATAATGCCGGCGGGGACAATATGTGGATGAACCCGACCAACTGGAATCCTGCCAGGGTGCCGGGGCTGTTTAGCGAGTATGACACGGCAACCGTTGCCGGGGGCATCTATGTGGTCCTGAATGCAGGGACGGCACGCTATGTCGGCACACTAACGGCAGGCGGCACTAATGGCGAAGGGGGCGTGCATATTGATCCATTTTGCAATGTCACATTCCTGAATACCAACGTCTCGGTCATTATTGGTGGAGCTACCAACGGCGGACTGTCTCCCAGTCAATGGTTGGTGAATGGTGGAACCATGAGCACGGCGGGCGATCTGGTGCTGGGCGGTAGCGGGGGATGGGTGGATGCGCGGCATTACGCCGGCTATTGCGCGGTGGGCGGCACGTTCCGGGTGGGATCTTATTTGTATCCGCCGAACGCCTCGGCCACCAATGTATCGTTGCGACTAGTCGGAAACAGCGGGGCACTGACCAACATCGGCGCTATTGAAATTGGGAATGCCGCCACAGTCGCTTACGAATTCAACGGCGCCAGCTCAATCAAGTCGCTGGTTGCGACGGGGATAGTTAGCATTTTGCCCGGGGCTGCCTTGACGGTTGACGGCACTGGTCTTTCAGGATCGACACGGGACTTCACCCTTTTCAGAGGAGCATCGCGCACGGGAACTTTCAGCACGGTGACCCTGTCGAATTTTCCCACAGGAGCGTTTCCCAGTCTGGTTTACACAGCGACGGAGGTGAAATTGTCCGTCACGCTGGCGGAGCCGGATGTTCATCTGGCCATTCAGCGTCTTGGAAACGGGCAGACCCAGACTTCGTGGAATTTCGGCAGTCTGGAATCGGCAACCAACATTCAAGGACCCTGGCAAACGGTGTCCAATGCAGTCTCACCTTGGGCGGAAGCGAGAAGTGGCGCTCAGAAGTTCAGCCGGGTGAAGTTGAAAGAGTTGAAGATTCCCCGGGTGACAACGAACTGGGCCAACGCCTTGCGTTTGGTGGGCGCTGGAAATCCCTTATATAGCGATTTCTCGCTTATCAAAGACCAGGTGGGCCGCTGGCATAGCATGGGCTGTTTTGGGCACAGCCCCGGCGATCCGACAAACAGTGGGTATGTATTGAGCGATGGCTATACGCTGTTCCACGCCGTCGGAAACTCCCTGACAGCCCCCATGACGCTCACCGATAAAATCCCCTACCAGATCGCGACCCCGCAAGCCTACATGTGGGCTCCGGGCATCATTTGGAACCGGGATAACACCACGGCATTCATGTATTACTTCCACTTTTTCGGGAGTGATTCTCCGCTATATGCGCAGTCGGCCTGCCGGCTGCTGACATCCAGCTCGCCCGATCTTTCGGCCTGGCTCCCGTATAATGGAACGGAACTCCCGGAACAGAACATGGTCTTCCGCGAAGAGGTAGATCGCGATTTCTGTGTTCTATGGGATAATCGGCTGGGCAAATACCTGTTGTATTATTGTGCGGCTGCGGGCCTTCGGGCGCGCACCTCGAGCGATCTGTTGCACTGGTCAGATCCGGTGACGGTTCTCAGAGATGCCACGGGTTCGCCCCACGGTTATTCCGAATCACCTCAGGTCATCTATCGCAATGGATATTATTACCTGTGGACCAGCGGCATTGATTACAGCCACACCCATCTCTTCATCTCCGAGGATCCGTTCAACTTTGGCGATGCGGTTACAAACTCCATTGAAGAAACACCGGGCCATGCGCCGGAGGTGGTTTCCGAAGGCGGAGTGGATTACATGGCGTGCTCGATGGTTTCCACGGTGCCCAGCGCCTTCCCGGCGGACTACAATCTGGAAGGTATTTTGATCCAGCCTTTGCGCTGGGACGCACCGGATCCCGGCATGGAAGCGCGGGTGACCCGCAAGCCATGATGCGATCCACTCAGAGAACCAACTTATGAGACCAACGACACTCACAGTGGCTGCCGTGACGATCCTGACGGCTATTATTCCATGTTCCGCGGGGACAAATGGGACCTTTGGCGATGATTTAAGCTTCCTGAGCAAACATACCGAAGTCGTGGTGTTGCGCGACTCATCGAACCAGGCGCAGGTGGTCGTGGCTCCGTCCTGGCAGGGGCGCGTGATGACCAGCACGGCACGCGGGGGTGCGGGCGACAGTTTCGGCTGGGTAAACCGCGCACTGATTGGTTCGGGAAAATTTCAGGCTCATATCAACGTCTTTGGCGGCGAAGACCGGTTCTGGCTTGGACCGGAGGGCGGCCAATTTGGACTCTTCTTCGCCAAAAGTGTCCCGTTTGATTTGGAACACTGGTTCACCCCGGCGTCCCTGGACACGGAACCCTTCAGGGTGATCAGCCTGGAGGCAGACCACGTCCGATGCCGCCGCCAGATTCAACTCACGAATTATTACGGCACGCCGTTTGAGTTGGACGTGGACCGTGAAGTGCGTTTGCTGAACCCGGAAAAAATCCTAGCCGAGATGGGGGTCAAGCTGGCCGTCAGCGTGAGCGCGGTGGCGTTCGAGTCGGTCAACACCATTAAGAATACGGGCACCGATGCGTGGACGGAGGGCAGCGGGCTCCTTTCGATCTGGATTCTGGGCATGTTCAACGCCTCGGCCGAATCCACCGTGGTCATCCCCTTTGAGAAGGGCGCGGAAGCTGAACGCGGGGTGATTGTGAATGACGGTTATTTTGGCCACGTGCCGCCCGACCGGCTGGCAGTGAAAGACGGGGTGTTGCTTTTTCGGGCCGACGCGAGCCATCGCAGCAAGATCGGTGTACCGCCGCGCCGGGCGAAGCCGGTCCTCGGCAGCTACGATGCCGCGCATCGCACGCTGACGCTCGTGCGGTTCACGCTTCCGGGCGGCGCGCGTGATTACGTGAACTCGATATGGCAGTGGCAGGAGCATCCGTTTCGCGGCGATGTCGTGAACAGCTATAACGACGATGGCAAGCTGGGCCGCTTCTATGAATTGGAAAGCTCCTCGCCGGCGCTGGCTCTGCAACCCGGCGCTTCTGCCACCCATCGCCATCTGACCCTGCACCTGCAGGGCAGTGAAGCGGAACTGGATGGCATAGCGCGCGCCACGCTCGGAGTAGGTCTAGAGGCGATCCGGCAAGCATTCTAAAACTAATTTTTGATGGCACCGAAAAAAACATGGTTGTTTAGCGATTTGAGAAGCATCGATATGAAAATAGACTTGATGCTTTTTGCACTGGTGCATGAGATGAACTACGGACGGCCCCTTTAAATCCCCAAATCATGAAATTAATCAAAATACTCACTCTGGCCCTTTTTCTTTTGATCGTTCTGAGCCGCGCCGTAACTCCAATCCAAGCCCAACCGAATGGCGGTGGCGCCGCCCAACGAGTGGCCTACAAAGTGGGTTTTTTAGGCGTGCCCTGTCACCCGCAAGTGGATTGGAATGCGGCCAATCTGCAGCGGATGAAGAATCTTGGCTTCAATGTCCTGCAACTCAATATTGCCTGGGGCTACCGGCCCAATGACGAACCGCTCAACTTGGAAGATGTCATCGATCTGCCGCCGGAAATGTCGCTGACGCTTGGCGACCAGAATCGAAAAGAAGCGAGAACCCGGGAACGGATCGCGGTCCGCAGTGAAAAGTTGAGGCAGCGAATCGAGATCAGCCGGCAATTGGGATTCAGGACGATGTTTCATTTTGGGGCTCCTAATGTGTTTTATCCGCCGGAGTCGCCGGGGGGCACAGACGCTTTGCTGGATCAATGCATCGCGGATGAAGCCACTGTTGCCAGGTACGTCACGCTGATCAAAGCGTTCCATGCAAAATTTCCCGGCGTGGATGATCTGCTGTGCTATACCTATGATCAAAATGCCTGGCTCTGCAGCGAGGCGGGGGCGTGCCCGCGGTGCCATGGCGTTCCCTTATCCGAGCGGGTCTCTAAATTCATCAACACGTTGGCGCGCACCTGGCGGGAGCTCCATCCCAAGGGCACCTTGTACTGGGAGCCGTGGGAGTTGTCGGCCGGCCAGACGTACCACAGCGTCGACTTGTTGGATGCTTCGTGCGTCGGGTTGTCCCTGCATTCCAGCATCGCGGAAGTCCAGATCGCCCTGCCGGCCGACCGCTGGTTCAGAAATATGCTGACCAAGGCGGAAGAACGAAATATTCCCGTCATCGGAGAATTGTGGACCGGCAGCCCGACGGAGGAGATGGAACCTTATCTTCACATCGCAACGCCCTTGGCAACGCTTCGGGCCTTGCGCGCGGTGAACAACGCGGGAAAACTCACGGGTATCAAGGAATACTACGGCAACGTGCCTGACAAAGAAGATCCCAACCTGCGCATGACGGGCATCTTTTTCAATAACCCGGATATCAGTGATGAATCGGCATTGGCAACGTTGGCTCAGCCCTACAACGAGGCCGCCCAAGGGGTCTCCGCCTACTGGAAGCTCTCCTCGGAAGCCATTGAAATGTATCCTTGGGATGTTTCCTGGCGGGCCCGGGAGGTGGGCCGAAGCAATCCCCGTCACCCCACGACAGCCGCGGTGCTTAAGGGAGCAAGTTGGCAGACGCCGGAATGGCAATCCAACCGGAGAACCGCCTTCCTGAGAACGGATCAGACGGATTCACCTAATTTCTGGATGCGGGAGGATATCCAGCTTCGGTTTGAACAATCCGCCAGCAAGCTGCAGGCCGCCATCGCAGCCGCGCAATCCGTGCAAGGCAAAATTCCTGACGCCTACAAGGCTACCTTCGATAAGAGCGTCGAAGAACTGGCCGGCTTGAAGACGCGCGTTCTGTCCTACGCTTACCATCTTCGGGAAAGTAATCTGGCGGATCTCATCCGGGATACGGCCAAGCAAGGGCTTAAAGTGAATGAGCGGAACGTGCTGGAACTGCGGTCGTTGCTCGTCAAAGATCAGAAAAATATGGGAACCGAGGAGCCGATGGGAAGTGCCATCACGACGCTGGAAAAAGATTTAGATCAATTCCTGAAAACCTATTTTCTGCCATCGGCACCTGCCGGCAAAATGGAAAACTGGGATAGCCCCGGATTCTGGTCCATCACTTCCCAATAGGGATATCTTGAAAAGATAATTGCCCCTGCTTCAAAAAATTTTTAAATGCAAAAAAAAGAACTATGAAATATCACAATCCAATATCCCTTGCCTTATTTTTATTAGCCCAGCTGATCCCTGTTGCCTGTCCAAGCCAAGCTCAACCTGCAGATACTGGTGCCGCCCAAAGAGTGACCTATAAAGTGGGGTTTTTAGGAGCGCCATCCTTTCCTGAAGCGGAAAATCCCGCGCTCAAGATAAAATGGGATGAGGCAAATATGCAGCGGATGAAGGACCTCGGTTTTAACGCCATGCAATTGAATATCGCCTGGGCCTACCGGCCGTACGACGAAGCCCTGAATTTGGAGGATGTCGTGGCCTTGCCCGAACGGTTCAAACGCACGCCAATTGATCTGGAGCATGTCACGGATGGGCTGCGAACCCCCGAAAAGATCTCCGCCCGGAGCGCCCTGCTCAAAGAGCGGATTGCGCTTTGTAAAAAATTTGGAATGCACACAATTTTCCATTTCGGAGCCCCCAATAATAATCAGCGGGAGATGGAACCCCTGGAGCAATGCGTGTTGGATCCAGCCACTGTTGACCGTTACGCCACGTTGATCAAAGCGTTTGGCGAAAAGTTTCCAGGAGTGGATGATTTGCTGGTTTATACCTATGATCAGCATGCCTGGTTGTGCAGCGAAGATGGCCCGTGCCCGCGCTGTTACGGCGTGCCGGTGGACCAGAGGGTTTCCAGTTTCGTCAACGCCCTAGCCCAAGCCTGGAAAGGAATTAATTCCCAAGGGAGAACGTGGTGGGAACCCTGGGAAATCTCAGCCGGAGAATCCTTTAGAACATTAGATATGTTGGATGCCGCCGCGGTGGGAGTCTCCATTCACTCCAGTGTTGCGGAGGTCATGATCGCCAATCCGGCTGACCGCTGGTTCCGTAATTTTTTATACCTTGCAGCGGAGAAAAAAATACCAGTCATGGGGGAAGTGTTTATGGGGGGGCCGACCGAAGAAATGGAACCCTACACCCATATTCAATGCCCGCTCTCCACCCTGCGGCAATTGCGGGCCGTCAATAGCGCCGGAAAGCTGGAAGGGATTAAGGAGTATTTTGGCATCGTTCCGAATAAGGAAGACCCCAACCTCCGAATGACCGGGATCTTCTTTCATAACCCCGGGGTTCGTGATGAAGAAGCCCTCGCTCAACTCGCCGAACCCTATGGGGCCAGTGCTGCAGCGGTGGTGAAATACTGGAAGGCGGTCACGGCGGCCATAGAACTCACTCCTTGGGATATAAGCTGGCGGCTAAGAAGGATCGGATACAGTGATCCTTCCCATCTTATGACGGCGGCTGTGCTCAAGGGGGCGAGTTGGAAAACACCCGCCTGGAAGTCGACCCGGAAATCGACCTTTATTCAAACGGACGAATCCTCAGAACCGAGTTTCTGGCTGCGGGAGGATATTCAGCTGCGCTTCGAGTGCGCCGCAAAAAAAATGCAGGAAGCGATTGATGCGGGGCAGGCGGTGCGCGCTGACATTCCGAAACAGTTCCGCGGCGTCTTCGATGCAAGCCTGACCGAATTGACTGGCTTCAGGGTTCGGCTATTGGCTTATGCGTATCATCTCAGGGAAACCAACCTGGCCGACCTGATGCGAGGCGCCCTTAAAAAAGGAATGCCAGTTAAGCAGGCTAACGTGGAAGAGCTGAAGGCAATTTTGCTCAAAGACCAGAAAAACCAAGGGAGCGCGGAACCGATTGCCGGCGCCCTGAAAATGCTCGAGGAAAACCGGAGCAAATTTCTAAACACGTATTTCCTGCCATCCAAGCCAACCGGGGCAAAGGATATCAGGGGATCCAGTATCACTTCCAACTAAAGCGCTGCAAAAACGAGCATTTTTCAACCTCTTCTCTATGAAAGAACCCGATGACAAAATTTAATAAAAAAAGAAATTCATTCCACGGGAAATGCCAGCGCTGGCTGGGCGGCCTGGCGTCCAGCAGTTTTTTTGTGCCTCACGCGGGCGTCCAAAAATGGTCTTGGAAGATCCGCCCTTTGGCGCTTGTTTTGGTTTTAATCGCCGAAGGGGCCAGCGCAGCCGATCCGGTCACGGATGCGTGGATGAAAACTATTCAGCAATCCGCCTTGGTGAAGGATGGCCTGGACCGCCTTCGCCATCCGCAATACCAGTATGATTGTATAGGGCTGGGGGGGACGATGATGCGCGTCGGTCCCGATGGATTCACCCAGCCGGGAGCCTGTGCCGTTAACACCAACGGTTATCTCAAGCACATGCCCTACCTGTCGTATCAATACTGGTGGGATGACGAAGGCCATCGCCACCTCCCTTTTGACCTGACGGGTGGTTATGGCTCAGAACTCGACCCCGGGCAGGTAATGACCTTCCGGCACCATCTGGATATTGCCACCGGTCTGCTCACCATCGACCTAGGGCTCAAGGCAGACTTCGCAGGGACTGATCATGGCAAAATTCCAACGAATATCTTCCAGAGCCGTCGGGAAATTTTTGTCACGCCCGAAGGGGTTTTGGTGATTCGTGTCACGGACACGCCCCGTGCGCCTCTGCCGTTTCAGATGCGCGTGGATATTAACGACAATGTCCGGGTTTATCTGAACCAGGGTTTCTACGCCAAGGCGCACGATCCCTGGAATGGGTTTGGCGTCGCCAAGACGGACGGACTTGTGGTGGTGGCCAATCGCCCGAAATCCTGCACGGCCACACTGGCGATAGCCAGCGAAGGAGCGAACTCGGTCATCGACTCGAAAACTTTATTGCTGGGATCCGCCAAGCCCGGAAAAACCGTGACGTTCTACATTGCTCCCGGCTCATCTTATGAGAGCCCTGATCCGGTTGCGGCGGCGTGGAAGAAGGCTGAAACAGCGAAAAAACGCGGGTTTGAGGCTGCGCGCCGGGAGACGGCACAGTGGTGGAAGAATTTTTATGGGCAATCCGCTGTGAATTTACCGGACCCAGATCTAGTAACGTGGTTCGCCCGGTCCACGTATTATCTGGGTGTGTTCTTTGGCAACACGGATGTTCCGCCCGGATGCAATGGCACCAGCATCGAGAGTTTTGCCGGCGCCATCTGTCCCGAGGAAGATCTGGTTTTGGATTTCATGCCGCTGCTTTACGGAAATCATTTTGACGAAGCCCGGCGAGTGGTGGACTGGCTGGGACGCGTGCTCCCGCGAGCGGAGCGCTACGCGAAAGAGGGACTCACCCTGCAGGAGACCACTGTCAAATACAGTGGGGGCGCGAAGTTTTGCAGCCTGATGGGCTACGACGGCGCAATCCTCGAACCGCCCACGGAAGGTGAGGGGATTTGGGCTTATGGAGATTTCGTGGGAAATAATGCAGCGGTCATCGCGCTGAATTATTTGGATTGGAGTCTTGATAGCCGTTTCGACTCCTTAGCGAAGCGCATTCTCAAGGAGACCACGGAGGTGTCGGTGGCGGATCTGCAATGGCGCCCTGATTTCAACGCCTACCTCAATAAGTACCAGCCCGCCTCAATTCAACAGGCGGGAACTATTTTTGCTTTGCGGGAGTCGGTTCGCCGCGGTGTCGCGGAGCCGGGATGGGAGGAAATGATCGGCAAGGTTTTATTGCCCGCGGCAGATTACAAGGGAACGAAAGTTCTGACCGTCGGACCGGGTGCCACGCCTGTAGAGAAATCGGGCGATACCACCTGGCTGACTCCGCTGTGGTGGTATCAAATCCTTGGAGCGGAGGATCCGCTCATCCGGGACAGTTACGCGCTGTTCCGCACTTCGAAGACCGGCGATTATATTTTTAACAACGGTTGGATGGGGGTGTTCGCGGCCAAATTCCACAAGGGTGACGAAGCCTCTGGCTGGGCGGGGAGATTCCTTCAGCCCGGCGTTACCCTGTTCGACGACACCTGTTTCGGTGAGATTGTCAGTGACTTTGAGGATTTCAAGAAGACCCCTGAGGTGGCCGCCCACGGCGCGTTTATCTGCAATCTCACTCAGATGCTGCTGGATCCAGATGACGCCAACACGATCACCGTTTTCCCGGCAATACCAACAGGGTGGGAGCAGCAGGGCGTGGCCTTCAAAAACCTGGCCGTTCGGGGCAACATTCTGGTTTCAGGAGAGTTTAAGCCTAAGCGGGTCCGGGTGACGCTGGAAAATCAAGCGGATAAAAATTGCACCCGAATTCTGTGCGTGCGACTGCCAAAAGGCACGACCGGTTTGCGCCATCCCGAAAAGGGGCTCCGGATAGAAGAGGGTTGGGCGTTGCTTCCCTTAGTCCAACTGCCCGCAAAATCGAAAGTGTCTTTTACTTTTGAGCCATTGGCGGCGGCGCAATAGCCTCCCGAGAACTACGCGCTACCTGCCACCCAATCTTGATTAAGCCACAATTCACATTAAAAATACCAAACGCATTATCTTTCGACCACCTATGAAGCGCCCGCTCCGCATCGGCCTGTTTGGCATCGGCCTCGATACTTACTGGCCCCAGTTTAAGGGGCTCAAGCCGCGCCTGGAAGGCTATGTCCGCACCGTCCAGAAAAAGCTCGAACGCCCGGGCGTGGAGGTCGTCAACCTCGGATTGATCGACAATCCGGTGAAGGCCCTGGAGGCCGGACACGCCTTCCGCGCAGCGGATGTGGATGTCCTATTCCTGCATGTGACGACCTATGCGCTGTCCTCCACCGTGCTGCCGGTGGTGCAGCGCGCAAAAGTCCCGGTCCTCCTTCTGAACCTTCAGCCTGAAGCGGCGCTGGATTATAAAAAGTTCAATGCCATGGGCGATCGCACGGCGATGACGGGCGACTGGCTGGCCTATTGCGCCGCCTGTCCGGTGCCGGAGATTGCCAATGTGTTCACCCGGGCGGGCATCGATTTTCACCAGGTGACCGGGGTGCTGGAGGACGATCCGTTATGCTGGAATGAAGTGGACGCGTGGATCGAAGCCGCGCGCGTCGCGCATGCGATGTTCCATAATCGCCTCGGTTTGATGGGGCATTATTACGGCGGGATGCTGGATATCTATTCGGACACGACCTTGCAGTGCGCCACGTTCGGCGGGCACATGGAGATACTGGAAGTGGACGAGCTTGCGGCGTTGCGCCGCGAAGTGTCCGCGAAACAAATTCAGGAGCGGGTGGCGAAATTTAAAAAGGTCTTTGATGTTCAAAAAGACTGCTCGCCGTCGGAGCTGCGGCGTGCGGCGAGAACGTCGGTGGCGCTCGACCGGCTGGTGAAGGAGCACGATCTGGGATCGCTGGCGTATTTTTACAGCGGCACGGGCAATGCGGAGAACGAGGACGCGATCAGCTCGATCATCCTGGGGAATTCGCTGCTGACGGCGCGGGGCATCCCGGTGGCAGGCGAATACGAGGTGAAGAACGCGCAGGCGATGAAGATTTTGGATACCTTTGGGGCCGGGGGCTCGTTCACGGAATATTATGCGATGGATTTTACCGATGACGTGGTGCTGATGGGGCATGATGGTCCGGGCCACATCGCCATCGCGGAGGGCAGGACCAAGGTGCGGCCGCTCAAGGTGTATCACGGCAAGGTGGGCAGGGGGCTGTCGGTGGAGATGTCGGTGAAGCATGGTCCGGTGACGCTGCTGTCGGTGGTGGAGACCGCGGCCGGGAAGATCAAGCTGCTGGTGGCGGAGGGCGAGAGCGTGCCCGGGCCGATACTGGAGATTGGAAATACGAACAGCCGGTACCGGTTTGCAATCGGGGCGCG
>CAILMI010000015.1 GCA_903835255.1 uncultured Verrucomicrobia subdivision 3 bacterium | reverse complement strand
TTGCCATTGCTCCCTCTCTTCCATGCAATGGAGGAGAGGGCGGGGAGAGGAGGCGCTTGGGGGCTCGCTTGGTTCGTAGGGCTGCCCCTCTCCCCGGCCCTCTCCCCGCTCATGCTTCGCGGGGTGAGGGGGAAGACCTGTGCGAGAGCGTGGCCCGCCTCGTTCGGTGGGTGAAAGGGGTTTATTTCAAATTAGATTCTGACGTTGAACGCGGGATGCAACGGCGTGGTTTGATTGCCATTGCTCCCTCTCTTCCATGCAATGGAGGAGAGGGCGGGGAGAGGAGGCGCTTGGGGGCTCGCTTGGTTCGTAGGGCTGCCCCTCTCCCCGGCCCTCTCCCCGCTCCTGCTTCGCGAGGCGAGGGGGAAGGCCTATGCGAGAGCGTGGCCCGCTTCGTTCGGCGAAAGAATACCGTGATCGAAGGCGTTTGAGGGTTTGTAAGCCAATGGATAGTTTTGTGATTTATCAGTCTGATGTTTTAACCCGAATTCCGAAATGGGGTAGGGATGGCGCGCTGCGCCGTCCCGGTCGCCGAGCGCAGCGCCAGGCGACGGAACGAGTGGGGTGGCGCGTGAAGCCGGGCACAATTTGTTCCGCCCGCTCCGCGCGGGCGGGGACAGCGCAGCTCTCTCCCTACCATTTTCAGCAAAGGCTCGCTTCGGAATTCGGGTTTGAAAATTAATTTATGAAAAAAATAATGCTGGTTGTTTTGATGGGCGCTATGGCGCTTTCCGCCCAAGCTCAAGGCTATCCTCAAGTGCCGTCAGATATCATGGAGGCGTCCCGGGCCGAGCGGGCGGCGGCAAGTAATTTGTCCAATGAAGCCTTTCAGCGCGCGCTGCCGGTAATCCAGGAGTGGGCGGCCAAGGGCAAGCCCTACCTTCCAGGCGCCGCCAAGCCCTGGGATCTGCCGCAGGCCAAAATTCCCGCATTTCCCGGCGCCTGGGGTGGCGGGATGTATTCGTTCGGCGGTCGCGGCGGCAAAGTCCTTGTCGTCACGAACCTGAACGACAGCGGGCCGGGAAGCTTTCGCGACGCCTGCGAGCAGGGCGGGCCGCGCATCATCGTCTTCAACGTCTCGGGCATCATCCGCCTGAAAGCCGCCGTCAGCATTCGCGCGCCCTATGTCACCATCGCGGGCAACACCGCTCCTGGCGACGGCATCTGCATCGCGGGTAACACCGTGGAGTTGAATACCCATGATATCATCGTCCGGCACATGCGTTTTCGCCGCGGCAAGACCGAGGCGGCGGACCGCGACGATTCTTTCGGGGGCAATCCGGTGGGCAACCTCATCATCGATCACGTGTCCGCCTCGTGGAGCTTGGACGAGAACATCTCCATGTATCGCCACATGTATCATCCGCCGGCTGGAGGCAAGGATCTCAAGCTGCCCACCGTCAACGTCACCATCCAGAACTCTATCTCTTCGGAATCGCTCAATATTTTCCATCATTCGTTCGGCTCCACCATCGGCGGCCTGAACAGCACGTTCCTGCGCAATCTCTGGGCCTGCAATACGGGGCGGAATCCCAGCGTGGGCATGTACGGCGATTTCACTTTTGTGAACAACGTGCTCTTTAATTACCGTCACCGGACCATCGACGGCGGGGATCACATGAGCTTGTATAACATCATTAATAATTATCTGAAGCCCGGCCCCGGCACGCCGGACAGTGAGGTGGCGTATCGCCTGCTCAAGCCCGAATCCGAACGCAGCAAGACGGTCATCGACCACTTTGGAAAAGCTTATGTCTCCGGCAACGTCGTGGAGGGGCATGACAACGTGACCAAGGATAATTGGGATGGCGGGGTGCAGCCCGGGGTCAGATCCGAGTCTCTCAAGACGGCGCTCGCCAAGATTCGGGTGAATGAGCCTTTCCTGCACGCGCCGCTGGACCTCATACCGGCATCTGCTGCTTATCCGTACGTTCTTTCCAATGCTGGCGCCACGCTGCCGCACCGGGATCCGGTCGATGAGCGGATTATCCAGGAAGTGCGGACGGGGGTCATTCCGCCCTTCACCATCGCCAAGGGTTCGCAGGAGAAGGCCAAGTTCTATGGGTATGCCCAAAAGTGGACCGATGAGCTGGCCGGGCTGGTCCCCAAGGGGTTCATCACGGATCCCAGCGAAGTGGGCGGCTGGCCGGATTACAAAGGCACGCCCTATCTGGATACGGATGGCGACGGCATGCCCGACGATTGGGAAGTGGCGCACGGCTTGAACCCGAAGGATGCCTCGGATGCCGCGGCCGATTTGAATGGCGATGGCTACACCAACATCGAAGATTTTATCAATGGCCTCGACCCGCAAGCCCGGAAGGTGGATTGGACGAATTTGAAGAACAATGTGGACAAGCGGAACCAATAAACTATCCAACCCGTAGATCGCCCAGCGTGGACAGGGGCAGCACCCTCTCCGCGCCATTATTGGCGAGACTCCCCCTGCGAAATTCAGGTTTAATACGGATGCGTTTGAAATAATTCGTGATGATGACTACGGGCCCTCAAAAAATCACCTCCTATGCGTGGGCTGTGGTGGCGTTGCTCTGGCCGGTGGTTCTGCTGAACTATCTCGACCGGCAGATGGTCTCCTCCATCCGCTCCTCCATCCGCGCCGACATCCCGAGCATCGCCAACGACCAGGATTTCGGCACGCTCATGGCCGTCTTCATGTGGGTGTACGCATTTCTCAGTCCCGTGGGCGGATTCCTGGCCGACAAGTTCAACCGCCGCTGGATGGTCATCGGCAGTTTGTTCGTCTGGTCGGCGGTGACCTGGGCGACCGGTCATGCCCAGACCTATTCGCAGATGCTCACCTTGCGGGCGCTGATGGGCATCAGCGAGGCGTTCTACATTCCTGCCGCGCTGGCGCTGATCGCGGATTTTCACACCGGCGGCACGCGCGCCCGGGCCATCGGGATCCATCAGAGCGGCATCTATGTGGGCCTCGCGCTCGGCGGCGTGGGCGGCTACATCGCCCAGACAAGTTCGTGGCGGAATTGTTTCACCTGGTTCGGCGCGGCCGGGGTGATTTATTCCGTGGTGCTGATGCTGGCTTTGCGGGAGGGCGGAAGACAGGCGACGGCGAAGGTCCCCATCCGGATCGGCGAAACCTGCCGCGCCCTTTGGTCGCAGCCGGCGTTCTGGATACTCGTGGTTTATTTCACGCTGCCCGCCATCGCGGGCTGGGTCACCAAAAACTGGCTGCCCACGTATCTCGCGGACACCTTTCAACTCAAGCAGGGGCCTGCGGGCCTCTCGGCCACCGGCTACATCCAGATCGCCTCGTTCGTGGGAGTGCTCCTCGGCGGCGTGGTGGCGGACGGGTGGATGCGCCGGACGCAGCGCGGCCGCATCTACACCAGTGCGCTCGGGGTGCTGCTGCTGGTGCCGGCGCTGCTCGGGCTGGGCTATGCCGGCAGCCTGGGAGTTGCCATCTTTGCGATGATTTTATTCGGGCTGGGCTGGGGTTTTTTTGACTGCAACAACATGCCGATCCTCTGCCAGATCGCACGCCCGGAACACCGCGCCACCGGCTATGGCTTCATGAACCTCGTCAGCATCAGCGTCGGCGCCGGGGCGACGGTGGTCTTGGGCTGGATGCGCGACCAGCACATCCCCTTTTCCATCGCCTTCGCGGTGTCGGCGGCGGTCGCCCTGCTCAGCGCGCTGCTGATATTGTTTTTGAAACCCCGGCCCGCCTCTGCGGAATCCATTTTATGAAAGCACCCCTTACAGGAATTGTCCCCCCGATGATCACCCCGTTGCGCGGCCGCGATGAGCTGGACGTGGCCGGGCTGGAGCGGCTGATTGAACACATCCTTACCGGCGGCGTGGCCGGGCTGTTCATCCTGGGCACCACCGGTGAAGGCCCGAGTCTGAGCTACCGGCTCCGCCGTGAATTGATCCAGCGCGTCTGTCAGCAGGTGAAGCGGCGCGTGCCAGTGCTGGTCGGCATCACCGACACCGCATTCATCGAGTCCGTGGCCGTCGCGCGCGCGGCGGCGGATTTCGGAGCGGACGCCGTTGTGCTGGCGCCCCCGTATTATCTGCCCGAGGCGCAGCCGGAGCTTCAGGAGTATCTGGACCATCTCGTGCCCGAGCTGCCGCTGCCGCTGTACATCTACAACATGCCGGCGCTCACCAAAGTCACCATCGAGGCCGACACCCTCCGCCGCGCGATGGACAATCCGCGCATCATCGGCCTCAAGGACAGTTCCGGCGATCTGGATTATTTCAAGAATGCCGCCGAACTCATCCGGCGGCATCGTCCGGACTGGCCGCTGCTGATCGGCCCTGAGGAAAAGCTTTTGGCCACGCTTCAGCTGGGCGGCAATGGCGGCGTCAGCGGCGGCGCGAACCTGTTCCCGAAACTGTACGTCCAGGTGGTCGAGGCTTACCGCGCCGGAAATCTGGCCCGCGCGGGGGAATTGCAGCAGCAGATTCAGCGGGTAAGCGATTCGTTTTACCGGGTCGGCAGGCACGCTTCCTCCATCATCAAGGGTATTAAGTGCGTGCTGGCGACCAAGGGCATTTGCAATGATTTCATGGCCGAACCGTTCCATCGCTTTCGGGACACCGAGCGGGAACTGGTCGCGACCCGATTAAAAGAAATCGAAACCGAGATGGCCCGCTTCAACCTCTAAGATAATCATGCGCCGGACTGGGAAACACGGGGAACAGACGAATGGGCAATGGCGTTTGCGCCAGCTCCTATGGCTCGCCTGTTTTATGGGGTTCCTGGTTCAGGGTGCCGTTGCGGTGGAGAGTTCTGTCCTCAAGCCCGGATCGTTCGCCCATCACATCGAACGCTTCAACGGAATGGAGCCGGAGAACGTTACCAACGCCGTGTCCAACACGGATTCCTGGGCCTGGCTGCAGCAGGAAATCCCCTTCTTCGAGTGCCCGGATCCGGAGGTGGAGGAGATGTATTATTTTCGCTGGTGGTCTTTTCGAAAGCATCTCGTGCAGACGCCCCAGGGCTACGTCGTTACGGAATTCCTGACGCCTGTCCGGCACGCCGCCGCCTTTAACGCCATCAGCTGCGCAGCGGGATTTCATCTGGCTGAGGGCCGCTGGCTCCATGACTCAAAATACATGGATGAGGACACGGTGTTCTGGCTCCGCGGCAATCACGGTCAGCCGCAGAAAAAGTTTCACGCCTTCAGCAGCTGGTTCGCCACCGCAGTTTACGAGCGCTCCCTGGTGAACGGCAACACGGCATTCCTGACGAACCTGCTGCCGGATCTGGTCGCCGACTACCGGGCCTGGGAAACAGAACGGCAGCTGACCAACGGCTTGTTCTGGCAGTTTGACGTGCGCGACGGCATGGAGGAATCCATCAGCGGCTCTCGCAAGGATCAAAACGCGCGCCCCACGATCAACGCCTACATGTTCGCCAATGCGCGCTCCATCGCTGAAATTGCGCGGTTGGCAAAAAACTCGGCGGTGGCGAAAGAATTTGCCGGAAAAGCCGCCCAATTACAGAAGCGCACTCAGGAAACCCTGTGGAACAGCGATGCCCAGTTTTTCGAGGTGCGCCGTCCCGACGGGAGTTTTTCCAACGTGCGCGAGGAAATCGGGTTTGTCCCCTGGATGTTTGGCCTCCCGGATCCCGTTAAAAAGTACAGTGCCGCCTGGGGTTTTCTGACCGATCCGCAGGGGTTTGCGGCGCCCGCCGGCGTCACCACCGCCGAGCGACGGCATCCGCTGTTTCGCTCCCACGGCGTCGGCACGTGCGAATGGGATGGCGCGGTCTGGCCGTTTGGCACCTGCCAGACGCTCTATGGACTGGCCGAAGTGCTGCGCGCCGGCCGGCAAAACCGCGTCACATCGCAGGATTACTTTGATGTCTTCATGGCTTACGTCCACAGCCAGCATGCGCAGGGTAAGCCTTACATCGGGGAATATCTCGACGAGGTCACGGGCGATTGGGTCAATGGCAAAGGCGGCCGCAGCCGTTATTATAATCACTCCACGTTTGCCGACCTCCTCATCACGGGCGTGGTCGGCTTGCGTCCGAGCGCCGGGGAGGTCGTGGAAGTCAATCCGTTGCTGCCGCCGGGAACCTGGGATTGGTTCTGCCTGGAGGGCGTGGCCTATCACGGCCATTCGTTGACCATCCTCTGGGACAAGGACGGCACGCGGTATGGCCGCGGAGCCGGGCTGGTGATTTTTGCGGATGGAAAAGAAATCGCCCGCAGCCGCCAATTCAAACCCGTTTCCGGAAGGCTCCCCCAGTAATGGCAGTTAAAAAACTAAACCTTGGGACATCGGCGGGCAGGGCGGTCAATCCTCTGCCCGCCGCGGCTGCCAACCCACGCGTGCGGATTGACCACGACGGCGCGCATGGAGCGCCCTACCTGTCCCAAAGTTTCCAAGAACTGCTATAACATGAAACGAACCGCGATCATCACCCCGTGGATCAGGTTGGGATTTGTTGCTCTGGCGTGGAATCTCGTTCAGGCGAGCCCCGTCATCGGCGCCACTGCGAACCAATATCTCAAAAAAGAAGCGGCCTGGTTCAAGACGTCTGAAGCCTGCCGGATTGCGGACAATATCCTCACGTGGCAGGCGCCCGCCGGCGATTGGCCAAAAAACGGGGACACGGTGAGCCGGCCCTACCAAGGTGACCCGAAATCGCTTCAGGGCACGTTCGACAACGGCGCGACCACCGGCGAGATCCGCTATCTGGCCCGGGTGAATCAGGCCGCGCAGAAGACGCGCTACCAGGCCGCCGTTCTCCGTGGGCTCGACCATATCCTAGCCGCGCAATATCCGACCGGGGGCTGGCCGCAGTACTCGCCCCCGCCATCCAACACGTATCATCGTTATATTACATTCAACGACAACGCCATGGTTCGGCTGCTGGAGACCCTGCGCCAAGTCGCTGCTTCCCCGGAGTTTGACTTCGTGGACTCCGCGCGTCGCGCTGCGGCGCAAAACGCATTTGATCGGGGCATTGCATGCATCCTCAAGTGCCAGATCCGGGTCCATGGCCAGCTGACGGTCTGGTGCGCTCAGCATGATGAAAAAGATTTGAGCCCGCGACCGGCCCGCAAATTCGAACTCGTTTCCCTGAGCGGCTCCGAAAGCGCCGGGATTCTGCACCTGTTGATGTCGCTGGACTCTCCCAGCCCCGAGGTGTCTCGCACCATCCAAGGCGGCGCGGCCTGGTTTGCGTCCTCTCAAATCAACGGCGTCCGCCAAACCCGCAGGGATGGCAATAAGGTGATGGTCGCGGATCCCCAAGCGCCGCCGCTCTGGGCGCGGTTCTACGAAATCGATACCGGCCAGCCGCTGTTCTCTGGTCGCGACAGCGTCCCCCATCACGCCCTCGCCGAGATTGAATCCGAGCGCATCAACGGTTATGCGTGGTACGGCTCATGGGGCGTGTCCGTCGCTGCGGATTACGCTGCATGGTCCAAAAAATGGCTTAAGCCAACGCCCTAAACTCCATGAAATTTTTTTTAACCCGAATTCTGCGGCGAGTTTTTAAGCAAAATGGTAGGGACAGCGCGCTGCGCTGTCCCCGCCCGCGCGGAGAGGGCGGAACAAATGGTGCCAGGTTTCACCCGTTCCATCACTCATTTCGTCGCCCGGCGCTGCGCTCGGCGACCGGGACGGCGCCGCGCGCCATCCCCACCCCATTTCGGAATGCGTGTTTAATGTTGCTGTTGATGGGTGGGGCGCTCGCGCTGGAGGCCGCCCCTCCGGCCCTCGTTGCGACCGGCAAAGACGGTAAGCTGATCTATGATGCCGACGCCCGGGGCAATCGAGTGCCGGATTTTTCCAGCTGCGGTTATGCCGGGGCGGACCGGGAGATCCCGGACGCGCCGGTGCGGGTCGTGGTCGCGCCGGTGCCAGGCGATGAAACGGATCGTATCCAGCGCGCCCTCGATTACGTCGGCAGCCTGCCCGCCGATGCGAAGGGAATTCGCGGGGCCGTGCTTTTATTGAAAGGCCGGCATGAGGTGTCCGGGGGTCTGACGCTGGCCCGCTCTGGTGTGGTGCTGCGCGGTCAAGGGCCGGGGCAGAATGGGACAATCCTGGCGGCCACAGGGCAGGATCGGCGCACGCTGCTCCAGATCTCGGGCCTGAAAGATCTAGTCCCCCGCAAGAATCCGTCCTGGCGGATTGCGGAGGATTATGTGCCGGTGGGCGCAACCCGCTTTCGGCTTCAGTCGGTGGAGGGTCTTAAAGTGGGCGATGCGATCCGCGTCGTCCGTCCCAGCACGCAGGCTTGGATTGATCGGCTGGGCGCGAATGATTTTGGCGGCGGGGAAGGCGGCGGCTGGAAACCGGGCCGCTATGACATCGTTTGGAATCGCACCATCCAATCCATCGGCCCGGGCGCCGCATCTGGAAAAAATTCCGGGCCCAGTGCCCCGGGAACTTTCATCACTCTGGATGCGCCGATCACTCTGGCGATCGAAACGGATTTGGGCGGGGGCTGGGTTGAAGCGGTTTCCCAGCCGGGCCGTCTCCGAGAGGTGGGCGTGGAACATCTCGGCCTCGAATCCACTTTTGACGCCGGAAAACTGAAGGATGAGAATCATTGCTGGTTTGCCCTGACGATGGAGAACACGGCCGATGCGTGGGTGCGGCAGGTTGAGTTCAGGCATTTCGCCGGCTCGGCCGTGGCGCTCTATGAAAGCTGCCAGCGGATCACGGTGGAAGATTGTCGATCCTTTGAGCCGGTTTCCGAGGAGGGCGGCAGCCGGCGGAACACGTTTTTCTCGATGGGCCAGCAGACGCTCTTTCTCCGTTGCACCTCAGAACAGGGACGGCACGATTTTGCCGTGGGCGACTGCGCCGCCGGTCCGAATGCGTTCGTCCAATGCGAGGCGAGCGCGCCGCTGGGCGATAGCGGTGCGATTCAGAGCGTGTCCTCCGGCACGCTGTTCGACGGTGTGCGGATCGATGGCAACGCGCTGTCGCTTGGCTATCGTCCGGGCAACATGGAGCGGATTGGCTGGGCGGCGGCAAATTCGGTGTTATGGAATTGCAGCGCCTCAATCCTACGCTGCTGGAATCCGCCCGGGGCGCAGAACTGGGCGTTCGGGTCCTGGGGCGGGTTTGAGGGCGATGGCGTCTGGCGCAATTCAAACGGTTTCATGCGGCCGGAAAGCCTCTACAGTGCGCAGCTGGCCGAACGCAATGGCCGTCGCGTGGAGATCCTGTCGCGGGCAGCGCGGGAAAGCAGCAACCCCACTCTGGAAGAAGCGGCGGCGCTGATGGCGGCCTCGCGCCGGCCGGCACCGCAGCTTGCAGATTATATCGCCGCCGCCGGAAGCCGGAATCCTATCCCGGCGGAACCCGGCAAGGCTTTGCGCATCGAAGATCTTCCCCCCAAAAAACCCGAACCGCTCCCTGTCAAACGGAGGATATCCCTCTCCAACGGCTGGCTGGTTTGCGAGGGCCGGCTGCTGGCCGGCGCCGGCATGGAGACAATCTGGTGGCGCGGGAGTATCCGCCCGGCGGAATCTTCCACCTATGGCCCGGCGCTGACCCGCTTCGCTCCCGGCAGCGCCGGGGTGGGTCTGACGGATGATCTCGCCGAGCTGATACAAACAATGGAGCGTCAGGGTCGCGTCACCTTTGATCAGCATTATGGTCTCTGGTATGACCGGCGGCGCGACGATCATGAGCGCGTGCGCCGCATGACGGGCGATGTAATTGCGCCCTTTTTTGAACAGCCGTTCGCCCGCAGCGGGCAGGGACGGGCGTGGGACGGGTTGAGTCAATATGACCTGACCCGGTTCAATCCCTGGTATTGGTCCCGCCTGCAGCAGTTTGCCGGTCTGGCAGACGAAAGTGGGCGGGTTTTATTCAACCAAAATTATTTTCAGCATAATATCATTGAGGCCGGGGCGCATTGGGTGGATTGCCCATGGCGCACGGCCAACAACATCAACGGAACGGGTTTTCCGGAGCCCCCGCCGTTTGCCGGCGACAAGCGGATTTTCATGGCGGAACTGTTTTATGATGTGACCCAGCCCGTCCGGCGGAAACTGCATGAGGGTTTTATCCGGCAGAACCTGGAAGCCTTCAAAGGCAACGCAAACGTGATCCAGTTCACCAGCGCGGAGTTCACTGGCCCGCTGCCCTTCATGGAATTCTGGCTCGAGACCATTGCGGCTTGGGAAAAGGAGCAGCCAAACCATCAACCGCTCGTCGCCCTGAGCGGCACCAAGGATGTGCAGGACGCCATCCTGGCGGATCCGGCGCGGGCCGCCACCGTGGACCTGATCGATTTCCGTTACTGGTGGCGGACGGACCAGGGCCTGTTTGCGCCCGAGGGCGGAAAAAACCTGTCCCCCCGGCAATTCGAGCGCCAGTGGAAGGGGGGCCGGCCCAATGATCGGAATCTGGCGGGCATGGCGGCCGACTATCGCGCCCGGTTTCCGCTCAAGCCGGTGATCTGCGATTTTGATGCGGCCGGCTGGGCATGGGTGTGCGCGGGCGGATCCCTGCCGCGCTTGCCGGGAACCACCGACCCTCAACTGCTCGCCGCCATTCCCGGGATGCGGCCGTGGACGGAGGCCGCGCGGGCCGGGAGCTGGGTATTGCGGGAGGCGGGCCGACAGTATCTGGTTTTCGGCAGCACGGAGCTCGATTTGACCGGAGAGACGGGAGAGTTTCGCGTGAGGTTGATTGATCCGCAAACCGGCACGGCCACCCCGGGGGGAACGGTCAGGGCAGGCGCGAAAGTAACATTGCCGGACACCACTGTGGTCTGGCTAACTCGAGAATAAAAAATTATGAACAAAAAAATAGCATTCACGTCGGGTGGAATCGCCCTGCTGGCGGCCTTGGTATTTTACCCGGAAATGGCTCCGGCGGCAGACGCGCCCCCGGCCGCTGCTCCGTCGATTTCCGCGGCGCGCTACAAAATTGCGCTGTGCGATTGGATGATTCTCAAGCGCCAGAAGCTTGGCGCCTTTCAGCTGACGAAGGATATCGGCGCGGATGGGGTGGAAGTGGACATGGGCTCGCTGGGCACCAACGAGACCTTTGTCAGCGCCATTACGACCAACGCGGTCCTGCGCCAGCAGTTTCTCGACAAGGCCCGCGAACTGAATCTGGAAATTCCGTCGCTCGCCATGTCGGGCTTTTACGCGCAATCCTTCGCCGACCGCCCCACGGTGCCGCGCATGGTGCAGGATTGCATCGATACGATGGTGGCGATGAAGGTGAAAATTGCTTTTCTCCCCCTGGGCGTCCGCGGCGATCTGGTGAAGCATCCCGAGCTGCGCCCGGCGATTGTCGCGCGCTTGAAGGCCATCGCTCCCGCAGCGGAAAAAGCCGGCGTGATTCTCGGCCTGGAAACCTCGCTGCCGGCCGCGGAGGAAATCCAATTGCTGGATGAAATCGGGTCGCCGGCGGTGAAGTGCTATTTCAATTTTTCCAACGCCCTGGGAGCGGGCCGCAATGTGCCGGAGGAACTGCGCCGTATTGGAAAAGACCGGCTCTGCCAGATCCACGCCACGGATGAGGACGGCGTGTGGCTGGAAAACGATCCCAAGATCAACATGCCCCAGGTGAAGCGGGCGCTGGATGAGATGGGCTGGAGCGGCTGGCTGGTGATCGAGCGTTCCCGGGACGCCCGGGACGCCCGCAATGTGCGGAAAAATTTTGGCGCCAATACGGCTTACTTGAAATCAGTGTTCCAAAAACCATGAAGACATTCCTCGCAAAAATACTGTCGGGCCTCGCTCTGATCGGGATCGCGTCGGCGGCCTCCTCCGCCCCAACGGTGGAGCGCTGGGGAGTTTATGAGGTCGCGCTGAAAGGTCCAACCAACGGAAACCCGTTCTTGGACGTGCGCTTCGCCGCCCGCTTCACGCAGGGGTACGACTCGGTGGAGGTGCCAGGATTTTATGATGGCGACGGCATCTATCGCGTTCGTTTTAGTCCGGAAAAATTGGGCGCGTGGAGTTATGAAACCATCAGCGGCACTGCGGAACTCAGTGGCAAGACAGGCGAGTTTATTGTGATCAAGCCTTCGGGCGCAAATCACGGCCCGGTGCGCGTGGCCAACACCTTCCACTTCGCCTATGCCGATGGCACGCCCTACAAGCAGCTCGGCACGACGTGCTACGTCTGGACGCACCAGCCGGAGGCGCTGCAGGAGCAGACTCTCAAGACGCTCGCGACGTCGCCGTTTAACAAGCTCCGGATGTGCGTGTTTCCGAAGCGCTACACCTGGAACACCAATGAGCCGGCGATGTATCCTTTCGAGGGCCAAGCGCGCAACTTCGACACCGCGCGGTTCAATCCCAAATTCTTCCAGCACTTCGAGCAGCGCATCCTGGATCTGCAAAAGCTCGGGATCGAGGCGGACGTCATTCTGCTGCATCCCTACGACGACGGCGCGTGGGGTTTTGATCGCATGACGGCAGTGGAGGATGACCGTTATTTGCGTTATGTCGTCGCGCGGCTGGCGGCGTATCGCAACGTCTGGTGGTCGCTCGCGAACGAATACGATTTCATGAAGTTCAAGACCGAGGACGATTGGGAGCGCATCGGACAGCTCGTGTCGGGCAGCGACCCGTTTCACCGCCTGCTCGGCATCCATAATGGCAAAATCATCTTTAACCAGACGCGCCCGTGGATCACCCACGCGAGCATTCAGAACGGCGCGGCCGTGGCGGAGTTCGGCCGCGCGGAGCTCTACCGCGACGCGTATCGCAAGCCCGTCGTCTATGATGAGGTGAAATACGAGGGCGATATCGCGAATCGCTGGGGGCAGTTGAGCGCAGAGGAAATGGTTTTCCGTTTCTGGAATGCCGCCATCGCCGGGACGTATTGCGGCCACGGCGAAACCTATAAGAGCGACGACCAGATTCTTTGGTGGTCCAAGGGCGGCGTGTTGAAGGGCCAAAGTCCCGCGCGCCTGGCGTTCTTGAAAAAGGTTTTGGACGACTCGCCCGCCGAAGGCATTGACCCGGTGGACAAGTGGCAGGAGTGTCCTATCGCAGGCAAACCGGCGGACTATTACCTCGTGTATCTCGGCAAGGAAGCGCCGACGACTTGGGAGTTCAAACTCCCGAAGCCGCCGCAGGGGAAAGGTCAGCCGCCCGCGGATGGTATGAAATTCTCGGCGGACGTCCTCGATACCTGGAACATGACCGTCACCCCGGTGGACGGCGTGTTCACACTCCAGAAGAAGGATAGCTATTATTACGCGGACAAGAATGGCAGCAGCATAACGCTGCCGGGTAAACCTTATATGGCAATCCGCATCAAGCGAGTGAAGGAATGAGATGAATCCTGAAACATACAAAATGAGACGAAAGGGTTCCGGCCGATGGATGTTGGGTTTGCTATTTGCGCCCTGTTTTTTTTGGATGGCGTCTGCCGCCGCCCAAAATATTGCGGTCGCGATTGAAGAGAATGCATCTCCGCGGATTGAGTTCGGGGCTCAAAAAGTGGTGGACGCTTTGAACGCCGCCGGCGCGAAATCCTGGTTAAGCCGCGGCCCCAGCGGGCATTCAGGATCCACTGTTCTCATCGGCGTGGCGCATCAGGCGACTCTGCGGGAATTGGAGGAAGCCAACCAATTGGATTGGAAGGGGAGCGAGCCGGGAAAAGAGGGCTTCGTCATCACCGCCAGTCGCCTGGGCGGGCGGGTGGCAGTGGCGGGCGGAGATGATTCGGGCGCGCTGTATGGCTGTCTGGAGCTGGTCAAACGCATCCAAGAATCCGGCGGGCTGCCCCGGGAGATCCATATCACGGACAAGCCCGCCATGACGCTGCGCGGCACTTGCGTGGGGATGCAGAAAACCTACATCTTGCCCGGCCGCAAAGTGTATGAGTATCCCTACACGCCGGACCTGTTTCCGTGGTTCTACGACAAGGGGCTCTGGCGCGATTATCTGGATTCGCTGGTCGCCAACCGCATGAACACACTCTACCTGTGGAATGGGCACCCGTTCGCGTCGCTCGTGCGGCTGAAAGATTATCCCTACGCCGTGGAAGTGCCGGAGGACATCTTCCAAAAAAATCAGGAGCAATACCGCTGGCTCGCGGGCGAGTGCGACAAGCGCGGCATTTGGCTGGTGCAGATGTTCTATAATATTTTTGTCTCCAAACCGTTCGCGCAGACGAACGGCATTTCCACGCAGCTTTCCGCGCCGACGCCGCTGGTCACGGATTATACCCGCAAATCCATCGCGGAATTCGTGAAGGAATTTCCGAACGTCGGCCTGATGGTTTGTCTCGGCGAAGCATTGCAGGGAACAGAAAATCAAATCGCGTGGGCGACGAACGCGATTTTACCCGGAGTGCTCGACGGCATGAAAGCCGCCGGACTTAAGGGGCAGCCGCCCGTCGTGATTCGCACGCATGCGATGAACCCCGAAGCTATCATGCCCGCATGTTTCACGGTGTATTCCAATCTGTTTACGGAGACGAAATACAACGGCGAATCACTCACCACTTACGAACCGCGCGGCAAAGCGGCGCAGACGCATCGCAACATGGCGAAGCTGGGGCCGCATCTGGTGAATGTCCACATTCTCTCGAACCTCGAACCCTTCCGCTACGGCGCGACGGAGTTCATCCGCAAATCCATGCTCGCCTCGCGTGACCAGCTGGGCGCGAGCGGGCTGCATCTGTATCCGCTGGCGTATTGGAACTGGCCTTACTCGCCGGACATCGCCGATCCGCCGCTCAAGCAATGGGAACGGGACTGGATCTGGTTTGAGGCGTGGGGACGTTACGCGTGGAATCCCGATGTGTCCGCCGGGGAGGATCGAGCTTATTGGGTCGGCCGCCTCGCCGATTTTTACGGCTGCGATACGAATGCCGCCGGGAAAATTCTCGATGCTTATAATGCCGCAGGCGAAGTCGCGCCCATGCTGATCCGTCGTTTCGGCATCACGGAAGGCAATCGTCAGACGCTGTCGCTGGGCATGACGCTGGATCAACTGGTGAATCCGAAACGTTACAATGCGATCTCGGAATTGTGGGAATCGCAAGCGCCGCTGGGGGAACGGTTGGATGTGTATGTCCAAAAAGAAAAAGCAGGGCAGCTCCATGTCGGCGAAACTCCGGTGAGTGTCCTTGCGGATGCGGCCGCCTTCTCTATGGCAGCGGAGAGAGCCATCAACGCTGCCGCTCCAGCCGTGACGCGCAATCGCGCCGAGTTTGAGCGCCTCGCAAACGATGTGGCATGCATTGAAACTTTGGCGGCGTTTTTTGCGGTTAAGATGCCCGCCGCTAGCGCCTTGCTTTTTCAGCAGGGAACTACAAACCAGTTGAATATCCAAACCGCTGAAAATGCTCTGCAATCCAGCGTTGAGGCGTTTGTAAAGCTCACGCAACTGACGGAAAAGACATATCACTTCGCCAACTCCATGCAGACCGGGCATCGCAAAATTCCGTTTGGCGGCGCGGTGAATGGGGTCGGCACCAATTATCACTGGTCGCACGTGCTGCCGCTCTATGAAAAAGAAGTGGCGGATTTCCGCGCGCAGGTGGCAGCGTTGGCGAACTCGCAATCGGCGGCGCAGCAAGCGATAGCTCCGATTCGCCCATGGCCCGCTGCCCAATTCAAACTCATCAGCACCAACGCGGAAACTTACAACGTGAAGGTTGGTTCCAAACCGTTTGCCGATCGCAAATATCTCATCAGCGAACTCGCCCCGGAGTTAAATGGTTTGACGGGCATCCGCTTTTCCCACGAGGCGGCAAAGAGTGGTCATTATGACCCGATTGAGTTTGAAACCACCGAGCCCGTGCGCGTGCTGGTGGGGTATTTTCAGAACGAGCGCGATATCTGGCTGCAGGTGCCCAATCTGGATTTCGCGTCCCAGGCGGACGAGCGCGGCGGGGTGGATGTGCTGCTGCGCAATGCGGCGATGATCGATGAGTGCCCCAGCGTGAACGTCCACGCGTTTCGTTACGAGGCCGGCCGGCATAAGTTAGAATTGATCGGGAAAGGCAGCTTTGTCGTGCTCGGAGTCGTCCCCCAATCCGTGCCGCTGGAGAAACGGGATGCGAAGATTGGGGTGAAATAAGGTTGCGCACTGAAGGAT
Organism: uncultured Verrucomicrobia subdivision 3 bacterium; assembly: GCA_903835255.1. GTDB lineage: Bacteria > Verrucomicrobiota > Verrucomicrobiia > Limisphaerales > UBA11358 > UBA11358. The sequence continues at coordinate 43,103 of CAILMI010000015.1, read as the reverse complement.
ATGAAGATTTCAAAGAGTAAAAAAAGCGGGTGGATTCTAGTGATGATCGGGCTGGTAGCCCAGCCGGCGCCGGCCGCGAATCCCAGCCGCTTCGCCCAAATGGAGCCGCTGCCGCTGGGTGCGGCGCGCTGGACCTCCGGCTTTTGGGCCGATCGTTTTGAACTGTGCCGCGCGCAGATGATTCCCAGCATGGAGCGGTTGATGGAGGGAACTAATGATACGCAGTTTTTCCGCAACTTTGAAATCGCCGCCGGTCAGGCGGCCGGCCGGTCGCGGGGGGCCTCCTTCAATGACGGCGATTTTTACAAATGGATGGAGGGGGCGACCGCCTCGCTGGCCATTGAGAAAAATTCTGCGCTGGAGGCCCGCCTTGATGAGATCATTGCGGTCATCGCCCGGGCGCAGCGGGCGGACGGCTACCTGCACACGCCGGTCCAAATCAAGCAGCGCGCCGGCGACACCAACGCGGTCCCGTTCGGCGACCGCAATAATTTTGAGATGTACAACCTCGGGCATCTGATGACGACGGCGGCGGTCCATCATCAGGTGACGGGCAAGACCAATCTGCTGGTCGTCGCGCAGCGGGCGGCGGGCTTTCTAGAGACAACGTTTTCCAACGCGCCCGCAAATGCCCGTAGTTCAGTCTGCCCCTCGCATCTGATGGGATTGGTGGATCTGTATCGAGAAACGCAGGACCCCCGCTATCTGGAACTGGCCCAAACCGTCCTGCGGCTGCGCGGCGAAATCAAGGACGGGGTCAGCGATAATCAGGACCGGATCCCCCTGGCAAAACAGCGGGAGGCGGAGGGTCACGCCGTGCGCGCCAATTATCTCTACGCGGGGGCAGCGGATCTCTTTTTGGAGACGGGGGACACCAACCTGTGGAGGCCCCTGGCGCAAATCTGGACGAATGTGGTCACGGAAAAGATGTACATCACCGGCGGCTGCGGGGCGCTGTACGACGGCGCGGCCCCGGATGCTGCCAGGGATCAGAAGAATATCACCCGTGTGCACCAAGCATATGGGCGCAACTTCCAGCTGCCCAACATCACCGCGCACAACGAAACCTGCGCCAACATCGGCAATGCCCTGTGGAACTGGCGGATGTTTCTGGCCACGGGCGCGGCGAAGTACATGGATGTGGTGGAGCTGGAGTTGTACAACGCCATCCTCTCCGGCATGGCGCTGGATGGAACCAACTTCTTTTACACCAATCCGCTGCGTGTCACCGATCCCCTGCCGGTGGCGCTGCGCTGGTCGCGCCAGCGCGTGCCCTTCGTGAGCTCGTTCTGCTGCCCGCCGAACCTGGTGCGAACGATTGCGGAATCCGCCGATTATGCCTATGCAAAATCCGGGGATCAAATCTGGGTCAATCTTTTCGGGGCCAGCCGGTTGGTGACAAAGCTGTCGAACGGCGAAACCGTCCAGCTGGCACAGGAAACGGAATATCCGTGGAGCGGCCGCGTGCGGATCCGGATTATCGCCTGCGGTGAAAAAGAATTCGCACTGAGGCTGCGGATTCCTGGCTGGGCTGCGGGCGCCACCGTCCGGGTGAACCGGCGTCCGGCCGAAAATGCGGCGCCGGAAAACTACTTTGAGATTCGCCGCACTTGGGCGCCGGGCGATGTGGTGGATCTGGATCTGCCGATGCCCGTGCGGCTGATGGAGGCCAACCCGCTGGTGGAGGAAACCTTGAACCAGCTGGCCGTGCAGCGCGGGCCGGTAGTGTACTGCCTGGAATCGACGGACCTGCCCGCAGGCGTGCGCGTTTCGGACGTTCGGATTCCTGCCGATCTTCAGCTGGCGGCGCGCTACGACGGGCGGCTGCTGGGCGGCATTGTGGTGCTCGAAGGCCAGGCTGAGGCAGGGTCAGGGGAAAACTGGCAGGGCAAACTGTATCGCGAAGTTCAGCCGGCGGCATTGAAGCCTGTCCCGGTGAAATTGATTCCGTATTCCGTCTGGCAGAATCGCGGCCCGTCGGAGATGTCCGTCTGGCTGCCGCGTGCAAAATAATTGCCCCGGGATGAAACATCAGGCAACACCCTTGGCTCACGGTTGGATCGGATCCGGAGTGACCCGGCCGTTTTTTAAAAAATCCCGACAGGGTTTCCATGGGCTTGTCCTGTTCCTAGGACTGACGCTGGCGGCGGCCGGGGCGCAACCGGTGGTCGTTGCGGTGGAGACAAAAAATCCCGGCGCAGAAATCTCCCCGGAGGCGCTGGGTTTGAGCTATGAGACCAGCCTGATGCTGCCGGATACGCACGGGGTACGCTATTTCCGTCCCGACAACCGGCCGCTGGTGCGCCTGTTTCGGACCCTGGGCATCCGGAGCCTGCGCCTAGGCGGCAATTCGGTGGATGCCGCCCGGTTTCCGGTTCCATCCCAAGCGGACATCCGCTCGCTTTTCCAATTTGCCGACGCGGCCGGGGTGAAGGTGATTTACACGGTGCGACTGGAAAATGGCGATCCGCACTCGGCGGCGGACATCGCCCAGTTCATTCGCAGGCACCATGCCGCCGCGCTGGATTGTTTCGCCATCGGCAATGAACCGAAAGGCTATTACAAGGACACCAACATCTACCTGGCCAAATGGACGGCCATCCGCGACGCCATGCGAGGCGTCTGGCCGGGGGCGCGGTTCTGCGGGCCGGACGACAATCCCTCCCCCGAGTGGTGCCGGATGCTGGTCCGGAATTCCGGGGCCCCTGCCGGGCCGCTGGTTCAGATTACGCAGCACAGTTATTCCTTCGGCTGTTCGTATAAAAACCCCGGCGAAAAGGAGGTGACCAAGCTGGTCCCCGTGGAGGCTGCCGCTGCGCGCGAAAAAATGCTATCGCCCAAGGCTTATGATATTTACCAGAAAATCTATGACGGCATCGCGACCTCGATTGGCGATGCGCCAATCAGCTTCCGGATGTCCGAGGTGAACAGCTATTGGTTCAGCGGGCTGGAAGGGGCGAGCGACCGGTACGCTTCGGCATTATGGGCTGTTGATTATCTGCACTGGTGGACGTCGCATGGCTCGGCGGGCTTGAACTTTCATACCGGCGACCGGACGGGCGGGGCGATCACGCTGCCCTGCCGCTACGCCGCCTTTGTGAGTTCCCCGAAGGGCTATGAGGTCCGTCCGCTCGGCTACGGCCTCAAATTATTTTCGCTGGGAGGGCAGGGCCGAATGCTGCCGGCGACGGTTTCCGGCGCCACCAATGGGAATGTGGCTGCCTATGCCAGCCTCTCGGGAAAGAAAACAGTTTATGTGACGGTCATCAACAAGGCTCATGGCGGCGCGGCCGCCGACACCGAAGTAGAAATCAAGTGGGATGAGGTGTTAAAGGGCGAAAATGCCCAGGTGATCGAGCTGCTCGCCCGCGATAACGACATCGCCGCCGGATTCTCGGAAGTGACTTTGGGCGGCGCGCCCATTTTGGAGGACGGAAGCTGGGGCGGAAAGTGGGCTTTCTTGCCTCTGGTGCCGGGGGCGGAGCGTCTCAGGTTCCATTTGCCGCCGGCTGCTGCGGCCGTGGTCCGGGTGAGAATCCAGTAAGCGGTTTCAATGGTTTGACCCCTAGGAACTGGGGATGCCGTCATCAGGATCGTCAACTTTAATGGCAAAATTGCGATGCCGTTTCTTTTGTTAAAAAATGGATACCGGTTAGTTTCGGGTTGTTCAAATCGTGAAAATAAGTTTTAGCCTCGCCATCGTGTCTGGATTACTGGCTTCCCAGCTTTCCCAGGCCCAGCTCTTGAGCGTGGACATCAATGGCACGGTGAGATCGGATGTGACGGCCCCCGGGTTTACGCCGTGGTATCTTTCGCCGGATATTTCCGGGGGAAAGACGGCGACGCGGTCGTTCACTAACTATTCCTACACATTGGATCCTGATAGCGGGTTGCCGGTGGCAACAAACGTCAGCCTCATCATTTCCTGCAAGTTGACGATGACGGTGCCGGTGGCTTCGGATGCGACGCATTATCTCAACGCGAACTACGCGAATAAGAACGGCAACTCGACTAGCGCCGATCCCAATTCCGGCTGGCGTCTGTCGGGGGATGGCTGCTGGTCGCACTGGAAGGATGATGCGATTGTGGTAGACCAGCCCAACACCAACGGGGGGGCGATCAGCCTGATTATTTCTAATCTGCCGGCCGGGCCGCATACACTCACGACCTATCACAATGACCTGTGGGCAACTAACACTGCCTGGCATGGCAGCCGCGTTATGAGCAAGTGCGTCGTCAGCGTCAATGGTATTTCGGTGTTCACCAACACGCCGACATGGGTTTCCACGAATGACAGCAAATGTGGCTTTGCTTTTTTAAATGTTACTAATAGCTATGACGGGCAGCCCGTGGTGATCAGTTTTGATCCGGACCACAGCAGCGTGTTGGACTTCACAATCTTGAACGGTTTTGAGATTGACCGCCCTAATCCACCGGGGACGACCGCCACCGCTGTATTTCCGCCGCAGGGCGATGAACATGTGTTCGCAAATAATGACGCACCGTTTGCAGGCGCGGCAAATTCCGGCTACTTGACGTTAAAATGGCAGTCCGCCGGTTTTGCCATTTCGAACCATCTTTATTTTGGTACCAATGCGGATGCGGTTGCCAATGCCACCAGCGCTTCGCTGGAATATAAAGGAACCTCTGCCGCTTTTCTGGGGACGACGAATAGTTATAACCTGACTAATTTGAATAGTGCGCTGACCTATTACTGGCGTGTGGATCAGTTGAACACCGCGAATGGGATTACCAATCTGGTGAAAGGCTATGTTTGGTCTTTTCGCACACGGCATCTGGCGTTTCCTGGGGCCGAAGGCTACGGGCGGTTCGCGCGCGGCGGGCGCGGGGGCGTGGTCCTCGAGGTCACTCATCTCAATGACAGTGGACCCGGTAGCTATCGCGCGGCGATTGAAGCCAGCGGCCCCCGCACCGTCGTGTTCAAGGTGTCCGGCCTGATCCGGTTGCAAAGCCCCTGCGTCATCGGCAAGGGCTATCTCACAGTCGCCGGGCAGACGGCCCCGGGCGACGGCATCTGCCTGGCCAACTACCGCGCGGGCCTGAGCAGTTGCAGCGATGTGATCCTCCGCTTTGTGCGCTGCCGTCTGGGTGACGCCGCACATCAGGCAATGGACGGCATGGGTCTGGGCAATTCCACGCATTCGGTCATCGACCATTGCTCGCTCAGCTGGACCATGGATGAGTCCACCAGTTCCCGCCAGAGTGGCGCCGTCGGCAGCGAGTCGGCGATGATTTCCTTTCAAAACAACGTGATCTCCGAGCCGCTGCAGTATTCTTATCACTACGATGCAGCCAACCGGACCAACTACGAGCCGCATGCCTTTGCGGGTTCGATCAGCGGGGAAATCGGAAGTTACCACCATAATTTGCTGGCGCATTCGACCGACCGCAACTGGTCGCTGGCCGGCGGCCTTGATCAAAGCCAGCACTATGCCGGGTCGCTCGATCTGCGTAACAATGTGATTTACAACTGGCAGGGGCGCACGACCGACGGCGGTGTCCAGCGCGCGAATTATGTGAACAATTATTACAAGCCGTGTCCGGCGAATGTGAGCCGCTCGGCGAATTGGCTATTGAAGCTCGACGCGATCCAGACCAATTGGGGCACGGAGACTTACTACATGACCGGGAACGTTCTGCAAGGCACCAGCTATTACACGAACAACTGGATGACAGGGTCTTTTGTCAACGGCCTGCCCCTGGCCGGACTGGCAGTGACCAACGCGGAGATTTTTCCCTCGTATGTGGATACCCAAAGTGCCAGCAACGCCTACAAGGTCGTGCTGTCGGATTCCGGCTGCAATCAGCCGCTGCCCGATGCGATTGATCGTCGAATTGTGGGCGAGGTGCTGGATGGCACGACGCATTACACCGGCACCAACGGGACTCCTTATATCATTGACGGTGTCTCGCAGCCGAAATCAGGCCCCAAATACCCTGGGTTCATTGATTCGCAGAATGACGTGAAAGATTTCACCAATAATCCGGCAGCTCCAAATTATTCGGCGAATGCACCGTGGCCGCCGTATATGACTTACAATGTTCCCGCCGATACCGACCACGATGGCCTTCCCGACTGGTGGGAACAGATCAAAGGGCTGAATGCCAATTCCGCCCCCGGTGATTTCTCCGACAGCAACAGCGATCCCGACGGCGACGGCTATACCTATCTGGAAGATTATCTCAACTGGCTGGCCAAGCCGAATTATAGCTGCACGAACGGGACGCCGTTGAATGTGGAGTTAACGCAATACACGCGAGGGTTCACGAACGTCAGTCCTTCGTATGCCGTGTGGGGTGCGAGCGGGGGAGCCGTGGGATTGAGCGGTAGAACAGCCCTTTTCACCAATGGTTTAAGCACGAACGGCCTGGGGAGCTTCAAGTTTAGGGTGACGGACATCACAGGTTTTTCCTATACCAACACGGTGAATGTGCGGCTGGTTTCCAGCAATGCCGCCCCCAACTCCGCCCCAGTGTTTTCCAGCACCGTATCCAGCCGGACGCTTAATGTCGGTGTCATTTTAAGTATCACCAACCAGGCGTCCGATGCGGACGCGGGACAAGGGCTGGCCTACAGCCTGCCGGTGAAGCCTGCCGGCGCCACCGTGAACGCGACCAGCGGGGTGATCCGGTGGCGGCCGGAGGTGGCGCAGGCGAACGCGACTCATCCTTTCAGCCTGGTGGTAGCCGACAGCGGCTCCCCAATCTTGAGCGCGACCCAAAGTTTTAACGTGATTGTGAATCCGTTGACGGCGCCGGCGATGGTCGCGCCGGTTTGGAATACGGGGCAGATGGGGTTTTCAGTAAGCGGGCAGGTGGGGCCGGACTACGCGGTGCAGAGTTCCTCAAACCTTGTGGATTGGAATGCCATTTTCACCACAAATCCGGCGGTGATGCCCTTCACTTGGAGCACCCATGCCGGCGGGTTACCGGCGCAGTATTACCGCATTCAGGTCGGTCCGCCCCTGCCGTGACAGAGGTGTCCGGCACTATTCCCAAATGATCCGGCACTTTTTTTATTATGTTCCGGGGCATAAAAACCTAGAATCAACGCATGACCCGATGGATGGCTCAATGGCTTTTACCCGCACTGCTGGCCTTGTCCGGCACGTCCTGCGCCACCTCGCATTTCTCGGCCGCTCGCAGCGGGCCGTTTTTATCCACCTCGTTCCGGGATGCCGACCAGAAATATCTCCGGTTTCTTTACAGCGAGGATGGCTATCGCTGGACGAACGTGCCGGGCACTTTTCTGGAGGCGACGGTCGGGGTAAGCCGTCAGTTCCGGGATCCGAGCCTCCTGCGCGGGCCGGATGGCGTGTTTCGTCTGGTCTGGACGGCGGGCTGGCATGGCGATCCGGGGTTTGGCTATGCCGAATCCAGGGATTTGATCCACTGGTCCGAGCAGCAGTTTGTTCCTGTGATGACCCACGAGCCGGCGACGGTGAACGTCTGGGCGCCGGAATTATTTTTTGATGCGGGACAATACATTGTGGTCTGGGCCTCGACGATTCCCGGTCGCTTTCCCGACCTGCTGGAAAAGCACGACAACAATCACCGGCTCTATTTCACCACCACGCGGGATTTTAAAACATTTTCACCGGCTAAATTGTTTTTCGATCCCGGCCACAGCGTGATCGATGCCTTTATTGTAGGTGGGTCCGGTCACTATGTGCTCCTCTGCAAGGATAACTCCCGGCCCAATCTGAATCTGAGGGTGGCTTTTGCGGATTCACCCCTGGGCCCCTGGCAGGATGAATCCAAACCGCTCACCCAGAAATTTACGGAGGGGCCGTGTGCGCTCAACGTCGGCGGCGACTGGCTGATTTATTTCGACGCCTATCGGGAGAAGGTTTACGGCGCCCTGAAGACGCGGGATTTCAAAACGTTCACCGACGTCACCCGGGAGGTTTCCTTCCCCGAAAACCACAAGCACGGCACCGCGCTCCCGGTGCCGCGTGAAATCCTGGATGGTTTGCTGAAAAGAGCGCCGGCCGAATTTAAAACACCTGAATGAAAAAACTTCTCCTCATGGCTGCCTGGGGCTTCTTTGGCGCCTCCGCCTTGGCAGCCGAAACAAATGCCACCCCGGAACAGATCGAGGCAAAATACACCCACGCGATTGAAGGCCGCGCGGCGGACATCTTGAAGGTGCTGGCGCTGACCAATACGAATCAGATGGTTCAGGTCCGCGATATCCTTTTGAGGCAATATCGCGGACTGAAGGCCTGGCATGACGCGAATGACGCGTCCCTGAAAGCGGCGGGCAAGGACACGAATGCCGTCGCGCAAATTCGCGCTTCGCTCAAGGCGGTGCATGAAGCCTTTCTCTCGGAGCTTTCCGTGAATCTCACGCCGGAGCAGGTGGAGCAGGTGAAGGATAAGATGACTTATGGCAAGGTCCAGTTCACCCTGGCCGGATACCGGACGGCCTATCCCCATCTGTCTGAAGTGCACGAGCAAAAAATCCTGGAGCTGCTCAAGCAGGCGCGCGAAGAAGCGATGGATGGCGGGAGCGCCGAGGAGAAGACGGCTGTTTTTCAAAAATGCAAGGGGAAGATCAACAACTATCTGTCCCAGCAGGGCATTCACCCCGAAAAGAAAAAAAAGTTGTCAGCAGCAGGGTCTCCAGCGCCGGCAAAGTGAAGGCGGGTACAGTAACGCATTAAGATAACAATCCATGGGCACGCTACCGCAATCTATGCCCCGCTATGGATCGGGCAAATCCGGCTCCTACCGGTGGTGCATCTGCGCGCTGCTTTTTTTTGCGACCACAATCAACTACATGGATCGTCAGGTGCTGGGCCTGCTCGCTCCGACGCTGCAAAAGGAGATCGGCTGGAGCGAAACCCAGTATGCTCACATCATCGTCGCTTTTCAGGCCGCGTATGCCATCGGGCTGCTGCTGTTCGGGCGGTGGATTGATGTCGTCGGCACCCGAAAAGGCTATGCGGTGGCCGTGGTGGTCTGGAGCCTGGCGGCTGGGGCCCACGCCTGGGCGCGGTCGGTATTAGGCTTCGGCGCCGCCCGCTTCGCGCTGGGGCTGGGCGAGGCGGGGAATTTTCCGGCGGCGGTGAAGACGGTGGCGGAATGGTTTCCGCGCCGCGAGCGGGCCTTGGCCAACGGTATCTTCAATTCGGGGTGCAATGTCGGCGCCGTGCTGGCGCCCGTCGCCGTGCCATGGATGGCTTTGCGCTGGGGATGGCCGATGCCCTTTCTGGTTCTGGGCGCCCTAGGATTTGTCTGGCTGATTTTCTGGATATTGTTTTATGAATCGCCCGAAAGGTCGCGTCGGGTGTCCGCCGCAGAACGGGCCCATATCCAGGAGGATGGTCCGGAGACGCCGCAAATGAAAATCTCGTGGCGCCTACTGCTCGCCCACCGCCAGACCTGGGCGTTTATCGCCGGCTACGCTTTTTCCGCCCCGATCTGGTGGTTCTATCTTTATTGGCTGACGAAATTCCTGAACCAGCAATACGGCCTGCAGCTCTCCCAGCTCGGCCTGCCGCTGGTGGTGATTTATTCGATGACCTGCGTGGGGAGCATCGGAGGCGGGTGGCTGTCATCCGCGTTGCTGCGAAAAGGATGGACGCTGAACGCCAGCCGCAAGACGGCGATGCTCGTCTGTGCCGTGTGCGTGGTGCCGGTCGTTTTCGCCGCCCAGGCCTCGAATCTCTGGCTGGCGACGTTGCTGATCGGACTGGCCGCCAGCGCGCATCAGGGGTGGGCGGCCAATCTGTTCGCGCTGGCATCCGATTTATTTCCCAAGCAGGCCATTGCTTCCGTGGTGGGTCTGGGCGGGATGGCGGGGGCGCTTGCGGCAATGGTGTTTTCCGAGTCCACCGGTTTGATTTTAGAGGTCACCGGCAGCTATTGGAGCTTGTTCGCGATCGCCTCAGCAGCCTATCTGGCCGCGCTGGCGGTCATTCACTGGCTGTCGCCGCAGCTCCAGCCGGTGAAACTGGGAGGGCCTGAAGCATGAGCCCCAGGCCCTGGTGCCGGACAGGGCGCAGGAAAATCAAAAAATCGAGAGAAGCTCGCACCAGCAAGCGCGCCGCCCACTTTTGTGCGCCGGTTTTCTCTCTGTTCATTGGGTGCTGAGCGGTTTAATTTGTCACTAAAATATGTCTGAATGGAAATCTGATTCTGAATTGTTCGCCCTTGTCCTCCGCGAGTTGTACACGCCGGTGGTCGGCGACATCCTGGATGACCTTGGCTTCACCCGCCAGTTTCTGCCCCAGCCCGTCCAGCCGCTGCGGGAGCAGATGGCGCTCGCCGGGCGCGCCATGCCAGTGGTGATGATCGACGTGTTCGGCAAGCAGAAGAAACCATTCGGCCAGCTCACCGAGGCGCTGGATCAGCTGCAGCCCGGCGAAATCTACCTTGCCAGCGGCGGCGACATGCGCTGCGCCTACTGGGGCGAAATCCTCACCGCCACCGCGAAGAAACGCGGCGCCGTCGGCGCCGTGATCAATGGATTTCATCGCGACACGCCGAAAGTGCTGGAGCAAAACTGGCCGGTGTTTTCGCGCGGACGCTTTGCGCAGGACTCCGGCGTGCGCACCCAGGTCGCGGATTTCCGCTGCCCGATCGAAATCGGCCAAGTCAGCGTGCAGCCCGGGGATCTGGTCTTTGGAGATCTCGATGGCGTAATCATCGTGCCGAAAAAAGTTGAAGCCGAAGTCATCGAGCGCGCGCTGGCCAAGGCGCGCGGGGAAAAGCTCGTTCGCAAAGAGATCGAAGCCGGGATGAGCAGCACGGCGGCATTTAAAAAATACGGCATCCTTTAATTCAGCCGCAAAGAGCACAGGGAACGCAAAGAATCAAGGGGCATGACAACGGCAAAAAATAATAGTCCGCACGAAAACGCTGACACGCTGCATTTCCATTTCTCTGCGCTCTCTGCGTTCTTTGCGGTTCAATAATTTCATGCCGAAGATCAAAAAAATCTCGTTCTTCAAAGCGGTTTCCTCGGTGTCGCAGCCGATCGCCGATAGCACCCATCAGATTCCGGAGATCGCCTTCATTGTCACGCGGATCGAACTCGACAGCGGCGTCACCGGCGAAGGGCACCTGCTCGCATTCCATTATTCGCCGCAGGCGATCCTGGGGGCGCTGCGGGACATCGCCCCGATGGCGCTGGGCCGCGAAGTCAGCCGCACCGGCGAATTTCTCGCGCACCATGAAAGGGAGAGCGAATACTTCGGCAATGTGGGGCTGCACCGGTGGGCGGCGGGCTCGGTGAACATTGCCATGTGGGATGCGTGGGCGAAGACGCTCGGCGCGCCCGTCTGGAAAATGTTCGGCGTCTATCATGACCGCGTGCCGCTTTATGGCAGCGGCGGCTGGCTTTCGTATTCGAATGCGGAATTGATCGACGAAGTGGCGCGCTACGTCCAACGCGGCTTCCGTTCCGTGAAAGTCAAAGTCGGTTCGCCCGACATTCAGCGCGACGTCGAACGCCTGACGAAAGTCCGCGAAGCCGTCGGCCCGCACATCCGCATCATGATGGATGCCAACCAGGGGATGATTCTGCCCGCGGCGCTGGAGCTTGCCCGCGCTGCGCAATCGCTCCGGATCACCTGGTTTGAAGAGCCGCTGAACCGAACCGACTACGACGGCTATGCGCAGCTCCGGCGTCAGGCGGGCATGTCCATAGCCACCGGCGAACGGGAATTTGACACCGTCACGCTTCGGGAATTGATCCGGCGCGAGGCGATTGATCTCTGGCAGCCCGACCTCCTGCGTCTGGGGAGTGTCGAGGCCTGGCGCGCCTCCGCCGCCCTCGCACAGGCCCATCACATTCCCGTGCTGCCGCACTACTACAAGGAATACGACGTCCCGTTGCTGATGACGGTGCCGAACGCTTACGGGGCGGAATCGTTTGACTGGGTGGATGACCTGATCACGAATCCGATTCGCATGAAGGACGGCTTCGCGTATCCCAACGAAGGCCACGGCTGGGGTTTCAGCTTCAAAGACGCCAAACTCACGGAACTGACGAAATGATTTCCGCCATAAAAATTACCCAGCTTGAAACCTGGCGCTGCCAGCGCAAGGAATCCCTCTTCGACTCCTCGCGCACGGGCCGCAGCCCCATGAACTGGGACGTGGTGGTGCTGCGGGTCCACACGGATGCGGGCATCGCCGGCCACGCCACGGCTCTCGCGGCGCGTTCCAGCACCGTCACCCAGGCGTATCTGCATGAGACGATGGCGCCAGTGGTCCTGGGCCGGCGGGTCACGGAGCGCGAAGCCATCTGGCATGAGCTCTGGACCATCGACCGGCATCTGACTTTTTTCCCGGTTTATCTGCCCGGCCCGATGGATGTGGCGCTCTGGGACATTGCGTCGCAGGCTGCCGGACTGCCGCTGTATCAATTTATCGGCGAATGCCGGACGAGCCTGCCGGTTTATGCCAGCAGCCTGTTCCTCCCGAAGACTGCAGATTATGTGAAGCAGCTGCGGGCCTACAAAAAGCGCGGCTTCACCGCTTACAAGGCGCATCCCCCGGGTCCGTGGCGCAAAGACATGGAGATTCACCGAGCGCTTCGCAAGGCCGCCGGGCCCGACTATGTGCTGATGACCGATCCGGTCGCGGACTATTCGCTCGAGGAGGCGATTCGTGTCGGGCGCGATCTGGAAAAACTGAATTATCATTGGTTCGAGGAACCGTTCCGCGATTTTGAGCTAGCCAAGTACGCCAAGCTCTGCGCGGCACTGGACATTCCGATTGCCGGCACCGAGACCACTCGCGGCGGCCCTTGGGGCGTGGCGCAGGCCATCGCCTTCAACGCCGTGGACATCGTGCGCGCCGACGTCTCGTGGAAGGCGGGAGTGACCGGCACGCTCAAGATTGCGCACCTCGCTGAAGCCCACGGGATGCGCTGCGAGATCCACTGCACCACCATGGGATTTATGGACATCGCCAACCTGCACGTCAGTTGCGCGATCAAGAACTGCGAGTACTTCGAATTGCTGGTGCCGGAAGAGCCGTTCCGCTTCCCGATGAAGGATAAGTATCCCATTGATAAACACGGCGTCGCCCATGTCCCGCAAAAGCCTGGCATCGGGGTCGAGCTGGACTGGGATGCAATTGACCGAACGTGCGTGGAGCATAAGATCACCAAAGCCAGATGAATTAACCGCAGGGCGCGCGAAGAAAAACAAGATGGCCAACACCAACAAAAACGGAAGTGACCCGGTGCGTCAGGGAGAATGGTTCTCCAGGACTGCTCCCTGTTCCTTGCTTTTGAATCAGCAGGCATGAAACCGCGCGCTTTTCAGATCCAGCCTCAGGACAGCGTCGCCACACTGCTCGATGACGCGGCGGAAGGCGCGATCGACATTCTTGGCGCGAAGCCGCAGGAAATCCGATTGCTGGAAAAAATCGAGCGCGGTCACAAGGTTGCATTGCGCGATATCGCGGCGAGCGAAGCCGTCATCAAGTTTGGCGTCCGCATCGGCCACGCCACCCAGCCCATCCAGCGCGGCAACTGGGTTCACCTGCACAATCTCGCCAGCGATTTGGATGAGCGCTCCGGTTCGCTCGATCTGCATTCCGGTGCCCCCACGGACACCGCTTCCGCCTATGTCTGACCCGCTCACTGACTCCTGGTCCGGCTACCTGCGGCCCGATGGTCGCAAGGGCGTCCGCAATCTTGTGCTGGTCCTCTACACTGTCGAGTGTGCGCGGCACGTCGCGCATGCTATTGCGGCGGGGGAGGAGGATGTCCATGTCATCGGCTTTCCGGGGTGCTATGACAACGCCTACGCCATTCGCCTGATGCTCGCGCTGGCGCGGCATCCGAATGTGGGTGCGGTGCTGGCGGTCGGGCTCGGCTGTGAATACACCCAGCCGGAAAAGCTCGCCGAAACCGTGGGAGCTTCCGGACGCTCGGCGGAATGGTTTTTCATCCAGCAGGCCGGCGGCACAAAATCCTCCGTCGCAAAAGGCAAGGAAAGCGTCCTCCGCCTGCGCGACCGGATTCGCCGGGAAACCCCGCGCGTGCCGATGACGCTCGCCGATTTGACGGTCGGGTGCGAATGCGGCGGTTCGGATGGCACCTCGGGGCTGGCGGGAAACCCGGTGGTGGGCGCCTTCTTCGACTTGCTCGTGGATGCGGGCGGCAGGGCGGTATTTGAGGAAACGGTGGAGATGATCGGGTTGCGCGATGCCCTGCTGTCGCGCGCGGCTTCATCGGAGGCGAGGCAACAACTCGCCGGGGCCTACGACAAGGCGGAGCGTTATTGCCGCGCCGTCCGGCAATGGTCGGTCTCCCCCGGAAATTTTGCGGGCGGCCTCACCACGATTGAGGAGAAAAGTCTGGGTGCCTTCGCCAAGGGCGGAACACGCCCGATCCAGGGGGTTATTCGCGTGGCCGAGGCGCCGCGCGGTCCGGGCTTGTGGATTATGGATAGCGTTCCGGACGATCATTTCATGCAGTTCGGCTACACCAACCCCAATGACACCGAGGGGCTCATGGATCTCATCAGTTCCGGCGCGCAGATCGTCCTCTTTGTCACTGGTCGCGGCAGTGTCATCGGCAGTCCGGTCGCCCCGCTGCTCAAGATCACCGGCAACCGCGCCACCTACCGCGCTTTGGCGGAGGACATGGATTTTGATGCCGGCCGGGTTTTGGAGGGGGAGCTGACCCTGCCGCAGGCCGGCCGCGAGCTATTGGAGCTGATTGTCCGCACGGCCCGGGGCGAGCCCAGCAAGCCGGAGGGTCTGGGTCACCGCGAGTATTTCATCATGTACAAACATCAAAACACCCCCGGCCTTGAAGCTGGCTGCCGCGCGTGATTGTTATTTGATCGCAAAGAACGCAAAGAATGAAATCCACCTCACGTTGGAAAACTCGTTTCGTTCTTTGCGGCTAAAATTTTATGAACAAAAAACCTCTCACTCCTGCCTTTAATCTCACCGGCCAGACCGCGCTCATTACCGGCGGCGGCACGGGCCTCGGCCTCGGCATGGCGCGCTGCCTGGCTGCATCCGGGGCGCGCGTCGTGCTCGTCGGGCGGCGCAACGAGGAGCTGGACAAAGCCTGCGCGGAAATCGGCGGGAACGCGTTTCCGCTCGTCGGCGACGTGACCCGGCTCGACACCGCGCCCGCGCTGGTGGATCAGGCGGAAAAGCTCGCCGGCCCAATTTCCATCCTCATCAATAACGCCGGCGTCCATCTTAAAAAACCGGCGGCGGAAACCAGCGACGCGGAATTTGCGGCCGTGCTCCAAACGCACGTGATGGGGGCATTTGCGCTCACGCGCGAGGCGGGCCGCCGCATGATCGAACGCAAATCGGGCAGCATTCTGTTCACGGCCTCCATGGCATCGCTGTTTGGCATTCCGCTGGTCGTCGCTTATTCGGCGGCAAAGTCCGCCTACGTCGGCATGGTGCGCTCGCTCGCGACGGAATGGGGGCCGCAGGGCGTGCGCGTCAACGCTATCGCGCCCGGATGGATTGCCTCGCCCATGCTGGATAAAGCGCTGAGCGGCGACGCAGCGCGCAAGGCGAAAATTCTCGGGCGCACGCCGATGGCTCAATTTGGAGAGCCGGACGACATCGGGTGGGCGGCGGTTTATCTGTGCAGTCCTGCAGCAAAATTTGTGACCGGGGTGGTTCTGCCGGTGGACGGCGGCGCGGCGATTGGATTTTAATATCATGAAAAAGCTAGGATTGGGAGTTCTGGGTCTGGGCGAAGGGCGCAGCATTATTTCCGGCGCGCTGAACAGCGAGCTATGGAAAGTTGTTCAGCTTTGCGATTTAAATGAGGAGCTGGCCTGGATGCGCAGCCATGAATTCAGCTTGGATAATTTCACGTCTTCGATGGACGAAATGCTTGCCAACCCGGAGGTGGACGTCGTGGGCATTTACACGCCGGACCATTTGCATGCAACCCACATCCTTCAGGCCTTGCGCGCGGGCAAGCATGTCATCTGCACCAAGCCGTTCCTCAACGACTTGTCGCAGGCCCGGGAAGTGCTCGAAGCCCAGCAGCAGAGCGGCCGGATGGTGATGGTGGGACAAAGCTCGCGGTTTTTTGCCCCGTTCACGCGCCAGCGGAAGCACTTTGAAGGCGGCGAGTTCGGCGACTTGATCACGGTTGAGGCCTACTACAATGCGGACCACCGCTGGTTTTTGAAAAAGGGCTGGGCAAAGACCGACGCGTTTAAATGGCTTTATGGCGGCTTGAGCCATCCGGTGGATCTAGTGCGATGGTATCTGCCGGATATCGAGGAAGTGATGGGCTACTCCTCGCTGAGTAAGAACGGCCTCGAGCTTGGCTTAAAAAACCACGATACCTTTCAGTTCATTTTCAAATCGGCCGGCGGAATTCCCGCGCGCGTCAGCGGCACCTTCAACAGCCCGGTCATTCCCTGCGAACGCGACAGCAACATGAGCTGCACCCTGCGCTGTGCCAATGGCGCCAGCCAGGGCGATTACTATGATTTGCGCTATGCCTGGAAAATGGGCGGGCAATCCGTGGTGGAGACGTTTGAGGATCAGGACGATTACTATTTCCGCTTTGGCGGCCACTCGCATCATGCGGGCGAATACCAAAACTACATCGAATATTTTGCCCGCTGCCTTGAGGCCGGCGAAACGCCCAAGCCGGATGTTCGCGAGGGCATTGTCACGGTCGCGCTGATGCAGGCGATGGAGGAATCCTGCGCCCAGGGTTCGCCGGTAAAGATCCGAGAGGTGCTTGCCCGGCAGGGGCTGGCGGAATTGCTTCCGTCATGAATAAAACCTCTTACTCCACGCGATTCAGTTATGCCGCGAGCGACGTGGCGGGCCAGCTGGTTTTCACCTTCATCATCGGCGGCTATTTGAGCAAGTTTTTGACGGACATCTACGGATTATCCGCCATCACCTGCGGCACCATCATCGCCATCGCGCGCTGGATTGATGCGGTCGATGCCCCGGTTTGGGGGATCGTTTTTGACAAGACGCGCAGTCGCCTGGGTAAAAGCCGCCCGTGGTTTTTATGGTTATGTGTCCCCTTTGCGACCTTTGGAGTGCTGACGTTCCAGACGCCGGATTTGAGCCACACCGCCAAAGTCTGGTATGCCGCCGTCACCTATATCGTCTGCAACATTCTTTACACCGGCATCAATACACCGGTGACTTCGATCCTGTCCGGCCTGACGGCTGATCCGCAGGAGCGCGTGACGCTGACGTGTTTCCGGATGTTCGGCTCCAAGCTCGGCGTTCTGATCGTCAATCTGACAGCGTTAAAAATGGTTCAGTGGCTCGGCCAGGGCGACGACCGCAGGGGTTTCATGCTCGCGCTGCCGGTTTATGCAGCCGGCTCTATTTTCTTTTACCTGCTCGCATTTAGAAATTTGAAGGAGGTGGTTCCGGTGGAGAAAAAATCCGAGCCCGTCCTCGGCACGTTCCGGGCGCTGAAAGGCAATTGGCCGTGGCTCATCATCTTCAGCAGCAGCCTGCTGTTTTGGATTGGCTTCATCGCGCGGGTATCCACCGTGCCGTATTATTTTCAATATGTTCTCCATCGCGAAGACCTCATCTGGCTCGCCTACAGTCTGGATTTTGTTTCGCTCGCCACCGCTTTCCTGTTGCCGTGGGTCTGCCGCTGGACTTCCAAGCGCACCGCATGGGCGCTGGGTCTGATGGGGATGGTCCTCGGGCAATTGATCCTCTATGGAGGGGTGAGCCAGGGGCATTCCATCCCTTTGATTCTGTTCGGCTGGACGGTGGGATTTCTCGCCAGCGGCATGGCGATGGCAATGCCGTTTTCGATTTTATCGGACAGCGTGGATTACGGCGAATGGAAGACCGGCGTCCGCGCGGTGGGCTTGCTGACCGCCGTGGGAGCCTCTTTTTGTCTAAAAGCCGGGGCGGGTCTGGGCGGCGCCATTCCGCTCTGGATCATGGGAAACAGCGGTTATGTTCCGAATACTGAACAGACGGCGGCTGCGCTGGGTGGGATTGAATTCGGCTTTCTTTGGCTGCCCGCAATTTGCCTGGCGTTAAGCACCCTTCCAGTTTTGTTTTACAAGCAGTTTGAGCGGCTGGAACCGCAGATTCAGGCGGATCTCCGGATGCGGCGCGAAAAACAGGCGGCATCAATCTGAAATTGACTTGGGCCAGATGCCGTTTTGAATCGGGCGCAAGGTCAGTTTGGCCGGATCCACGACAACGTGTTTGATGCGCTGGCGTTCCCAGGTATAGGTGATATGTACCAGGCCGTCGCGGGACTGGATGACGGCGGGATACGCAAAGCCGGCGGGGGCATTCGGAGCATCCTCCAAAACTAAGGCGGCACCCCAGTTTTTTCCATCGGCAGAAACCGCGACATTGAGTGGGCTGCGGCCCTTGTTGTTCGAGCCGGTGCGGAGGTTGTGGTTATAAACGAGCAGCTGGCGGCCGTCGCGGAGCGTCACGGCATCGGTTCCGGAATTGGGGTTGGGCAATTCCAGCAGAGCCATCGGGCCCCAGGTTTTCCCGCCATCGCCGGATCCGATCTCAAAGAGCTTGTTATTCTGGGTGCGGCCGATGGATAGCAGCCTTCCATCCGGCTGGATCAAAATGCTCGGCTGAATCGCGCTGATCGTTTTGCCATCATTCACCGGCGGTGTGGCGCTCCAGGTTTGGCCGCCGTCGGCGCTGCGTTCAAAATGCACCTGCCAGCCCCCTTTGCCTTCGGTACTGCTGGGGGAGAGGATGTCGCCGTTCGCCAGCTCCACCGGCTTGTTTTTGATGGGGCCCAGTATGCCCTTGGGCAGGCGGGTGGGTCGGGCCCAAGTTTGGCCGCCATCATCGGAAGTGGTCATCATGCCCCACCACGTCGCGGGGCTGGGCCCCACCTTGTAGAACAGCATCAATGGGCCGTGCTTTGGCTGGAACAAGACCGGATTCCAGGTCGGCAGGCGGTCGGTGGCGAAGCCGACGCCATCCGCCACGGCGACCGGCGGCGTCCATTGGCCATTCACAGTTCTCGAAATGTAGATGCACACGTCGGGGTTGCGTTCGGCGGTGCCGCCAAACCATGCGGCTACCAGGCCCGACGGCGTCTCCGCCACGGTAGAGGCGTGACAGGAGGGGAAGGGCGCGGATTCAAAAATAAATTCTGATTTCAAAACGGCGGCCGACTTTACCGGGGGCGCAGACGCGCAGCCAAAACTGCCCGCGAGCAGGGGGGCCATCAGGACACCGGTGATGAATAATGTGGGTTTCATTCGCTAACAATATGGTATTTGCCGCTGCCAAGCTCGAGCGGGGAAGATTCTATTTTTCCGTTGCAGGTGATGCGACCCAGTTTTTCAGCTGGCACGATGAGTGTCGCCGTGGTGTTTGCCGGAATCACAACCTGCCAGTCGAACGTGTGTCCGTTCTTGTGCCATTCGCTGGAGATCCAGCCGTAGGGGGAGTGATGCGTGGCTTTCACAAAGGTGAGGTCCCCGACGGGCATGGGTTTCATCATAATAGTTTTGAAGCCGGGCGACGCCGGCGCGATGCCGGCGAGATATTCATAGAGCCAGACCACGAGGTCGCCGACGAGCATCACGTGATTGCCGGAGTTCATTGTGGGGTCGGCGGTGTTGCCGTTCCAGAGCTCCCAGATGGTGGTTGCTCCCTGTTCCACCATATAGCCCCAGCTCGGATAATCTTTTTGTGATGCGATGGTGTAGCACAGATCCGCTCGACCATTATCGGAGAGAACCCGGTTCAGGTATTGTCCGCCGATCAATCCGGTGCCGATGTGGCCCTGGGTCACGTTTTCAATGTTGGCCACCAGCGTCGCAAAAATCGTTTTCTTCATGTCGTCCGGCACCAGTCCGAATGCCAAGGGCAGCACGCAGGAAGTCTGCGTGCCGTTGGAGTATTGCCCCTTCTCGCGATCGAGGAATTTTTCATTAAAGGCGGTTTTGAAAGCGTCCCCCAACTGTTTCCAGCGCATGGCATCATCCGTCTTTCCGAGTTGCCGGGCGTATTTCTCCATCAGGCAGAGGTCGTAATAAAAATACGAGGTGGCGAGCAGTGTCTTATCGGTCTGGCGCGCTGGGTCTTTGGAGTGGATTAATTTGGCCTCCTCCGGCGGCACGCACCAGTCGCCGTAGTTGTCTTTGGACAGGAGATGGTCCTTCGCCAGGGTCAGCATGTGATCCATCCAGAGTTTAGCGCTCGCGTAATCGCGCCCCAAGCAGAGCCGGTCGCCGTATTGGCGCTCCAACGCGCTGGGAATGATGATGGCGCTGCTGGGCCAGGTGACGTTGTCCGAATAGATCGGCCAGTAAGCGGGCGCGACGTCGGGGAGGACGCCGTTGGTGCGTTGCGCATCGCTCATGTCCCGGCGCCACTTCGTATAAAGAGCGGAGATGTCGAAGAGGTAGGCCTCTCCCTTGCATTCCTCGGAGCGGTCGCCAAGCCAGCCCTGGCGTTCGTCGCGCTGCGGGCAGTCGGTGGGGATGCTCCGGTAATTACCGCGCGTGCCCCAGACGATATTGGTGTAGATGCGGTTGATCAATTCATTCGAGCAAACAAACTCTCCAGCGCTCGGCAGGTCGTCGTTCACCACGCGGCCTTCGAGGGCGATTGCAGGAAAGCGGGGCGGGTTGTGGGCGGGCACGCTCGAGACTTCCACAAAACGAAAACCGTGCGTGATGAAGCGGGGCTCCCAGGTTTCCTTGCCGCCGCCTTTGAGCGTGTAACTGTCCGTGACCTCCGCACCGCGCAGGTTGGCCATGTAGAGCGAGCCGTCCGGCTTCAAGGTCTCGGCATGCCGCAATATCACGCGGTCGCCCGCTTCGCCGGAAACATGGAGCCGGCACCAGCCGACCATGTTCTGGCCGAGGTCATAGATGAAAACCCCCGGCTGGAGTTCCCGGACAGAAATCGGCTTGAGTGTGCCGGTGACGCGGAGGGGCGGCTGCATCTCGGCGGAGAGCTCGCCGCCCGGGGCGGAGACGATCTGGGCGGCAGGCCATTGGGAATCATCAAAGCCAGGATTGCTCCAGTTTGGGAATTCTTTTCGCGCATCGTATTCTTCGCCGTCAAACTCGTTGTTGGCAAGCAGGGGGCCGTCCATCGTGAGCTTCCAGGAGCTATCACTGACAATATCCTTGCGGGTGCCGTCGGCGTATTCGATCCGCAAATTCAGGAGCAATTTGGGAAAGCCGAAGCTCACCGTGCCAGCGTAAGTTTTGCTGCGACCGGCATAGAATCGTCCGTTGCCCAGGATCACGCCCAGTGCATTTTCACCGCGCTGGAGATTTTGGGTGATGTCATGGGTGACATAAAACTGGCGCTGGTCGTATTGGGCCAAGGCGGGGGACAGCACGGCGTCGCCGATTTTGTTTCCGTTCACATACAGCTCGGACAGGCCGAGTCCGCAGAAAGAAACCGTGGCGCGGGAAATCTTTTTATCCACGGCGAATTCTTTTCGGAGATAGCGTGCGGGCTGGCGGCGGCTTTCCGCCGAACGGGGATTGGTCCATGGCGTCATTTCCGCCGGGCCGAGAATTTTCGGCGTCCCCCACTTGGAATCATCAAAGCCGGCGGTATTCCAGCCCAGTTCCGGCTGCTGGGAGACCTTCCAGGTTTCGTCCGTCGGGATGATCAGCGGCTCGCCGGCCGTGAACTCCACCGTCAGCTTGCCGATGATGCCGGCGGGGTTTTGTCCGGAAGCCTCATGCCGGCCGGTGAATCCAAAGACATAGGTGCTGCCGGGTTCGAGCCGCGTGGTGATGTTGTTCCATTTGACGGTCTTGAAATTATTCCGCGCGCCCAGGTCGTACCCATCAATCCAGCCGCGGCATTCGTTGTCGCCGGTGTATTCAAAAATGGCGCGCCGGATCTTGCGGCCGGCGGGAATCGTCACCACCCGCCGGAAATAATTGGTCTCCACGCGGGCCTCCTCCGACCAGATCCACGAGGTGCCGGTGAGAAGCTGAGGGGTCTCCACGCCATCCTGCCCGATCCAATTCCCCTGCCAGTCGCTGGCGGCCAGAAGTCCCATGGTCCACTGGGCGGGCGGGCTCCAGTCGCCCGGTTTCCCGCCGCCGTCCCACACCCGGACCTTCCAGAAACAAGGGGTCCGTGCCTTCAGGGGTTGGCCGCCATAAGGGACGAGCACTGATTCATCAGAGGAAACTTTGCCGCTGTCCCATAAATCCGGCCTCCCGGATTTCAGGCCCGCTTCGCTGGTGGCCACGAGAATCTGGTAGGCGGTTTGTTTCACGCCGCGCTGACGGGACTGAAGCGTCCAGCTCAGGCGGGGTTGCGCCACGTCGATGCCCTGGGGATTGACCAATTGTTCGCAGCGCAGCGCGTCCACGCTCGGGGCGGCCCCCAAAGACAGGCTGGCGGCGAGAAACAGACACAAACGCAGGAGAGGAAAAAGCTCAATACGGGTCATAAGCGGGATAATTTTGCCTGAAAAATTTACCGTTTTGCCCGCAGGCTGACGAGTGGCGAGTTTGGGAAAATTGCCAATTTTTTTGCGCAAAATGCGGGGCCGCCCCGCTCCGCCGCCGCTTCCGCGGGCGGTGCGTTCCCTGGATTGCCCCTGGCGCCTGACGAATTCTCTCCCGATGGCGGGGGGGATGGGTTTATCCTGTGCCCCTATGGCAATCCTCGGCAAACGCAATCTGCTCTCCGTCATCCGGGAATCGAGTCCCGGCCTCTACCTCGACGGGGGCGAGCTCGGCGAAATCCTGCTGCCGGGCCGTTACATCCCGGCCAACCTGGCGCAGAAGGACAAGATGGATGTGTTTGTGTATCGCGATTCCGAAGATCGCCTTGTCGCCACCACTGAAACGCCTCACGCGATGGTCGGTGAATTTGCCTATATGAAGGTGATCAGCCTGCATCCGCAGGTCGGCGCCTTTCTGGATTGGGGGTTGCAGAAGGATTTGCTGGTACCGTTCCGGGAGCAGGAATTCCCCCTGCGCACCGGCGATTGGGCGATGGTCTACGTGTGCCTGGATCTGACCACCAACCGCATCCTCGCCAGCACGCGGCTGAACCGGCACCTCAACCGAGAGCCCGCCGCCTATCGGGATGGTCAGCCCGTGAATCTGCTGGTCACTGGCAAAACGCCGCTCGGCTACAACGCCATCGTGGAGAATGCCCACCGCGGTCTGCTCTATCACAGCGGGCTGGCTGCAGCCTTGAAGACGGGACAGAAGCTGAAAGGTTTTGTGCGCACGGTGCGGCCCGGCGGCAAGATCGATCTGAGTCTGGACGCCTCTGGCTACAAACGCGTCGCGCCCCTGACCCATCAGATTGTCGAGGCCCTGCAGGCGGGTGGCGGCAAACTCGCTTTTGATGATGACAGCACCCCTGCTGCCGTCCGGTCGGCGTTTGGCGTGAGCAAAAAAGCGTTCAAGCAGGCGCTGGGGAAACTTTACAAGAGCCGCAGGATTGCCTTTCTCAAGCCCGGAATTCAACTTCTGGATAATGCCGCGTGGGCGCCAGGGGCAAAGCAGTGAAGGGATAAATCTGTCGGCAGCGGAGTCCCGAGAGCTCCGTTCGCTGGTGGGGGGAGCCAAAATTGGAAGCATTGACCGTTTCGGCCTCAAGGCGTAAGGTGGCGGCCATGCGCACGGCGGATCTCATCTGCGGAAGTGCCAATTCGCTCCCGGGCGGAACGCCATCCTGCTCAACTTGCCGTCATATCAGGCGAGCTTTAACACAGGGGCTTTAGTCCTCCTGACCGGTGGTTAATTCAAACAATTATGAACGAACAAATCCTCCGGCTGCTGGAGCAAAAAGAGTACGTCCCGCTGAGCGCGGAGAACCTACGCCGCCATCTGCGTGTGTCGCCGGACCGCGAGCCGGAGTTTGAGCGGGCGCTGCGCCGGCTGGAACGGGAGGGCCAGGTCGTGCAAATTAAGGCCAGCCGCTACGTCCGCGCCAGCGACGCGGATCTCATTCCCGGCCGCATCCGCATGAATCGCGCGGGCAAGGGATTTCTCCAGCCGGACGATGGGGGCTTGAAGGAAATAAGCATCCCCGAAAGCGCCACCGGCACGGCGCTGCATGAGGATCGGGTTTTGGTGCGCCGGGATGTTCGGCGGAAAGGCTTCCGCGCCGACGCCCCGGAAACCGGCACGGTCGTCCGCATCCTCGAGCGCAAACGCACGCGGATCGTGGGCACGTTGCAACAGGGCCGCACCTCGCTTTACGTCATCCCCGACGATCCCCGGATGCCGCATGACCTGTATGTGCCGCCGGCCCGGGACGTGGGCCGGCCCGCGCGCATCGGGGACAAGGTGGTGGTCGAATTGCGGGAATGGGAATCGCGCCACACCCATCCCGAGGGCGAAATCGTGGAAGTCCTGGGCGCGCCGGATGCGGAGGGGGTGGACATGCTGTCGGTGCTGCGCCAGTATGATCTGCCGCTGCACTTTCCCAAGCCGGTGCTGCACGAGGCGCAGGCCATCGGCTCGACGGTCCATCCCCAGGACCTGGCGGACCGGCTGGATTGCCGTGCGCATAACGTGGTCACCATTGATCCGGATGACGCGAAGGACTTTGACGATGCGATCTGCCTGGAGCGGGTGGCGCCGGACCAATGGCGGCTGTGGGTGCACATCGCGGACGTGTCGCATTACGTCAAGCCGGGCACGGCGCTGGATGCGGAGGCGCAGCGGCGGGGCAACTCCACCTACTTGGTGGACCGCGTCATCCCCATGCTGCCGGAGGCCTTGAGCAATGAGCTGTGCTCGCTCAAGCCCAACGTGGACCGGTTGACGAAGTGCGTGGAGTTTCTGGTGTCCGGGGACGGCCGGGTGCTGGGGACGAAGTTTCATTCCGCTGTGATCCATTCGCAACGCCGCTTCGCCTATGCGCAGGTGCTGGAGATTTTACAGCGCGCCCCCGCGGATGACCCGATCGAGCAGATGCTGCATCGGGCGCATGAGCTGGCGCAAAAAATCCGCCGCCACCGGTTCAAGAACGGTTCCCTGGACCTCGACTTCCCCGAAACCAAAATCCGTTTGGACGAACAGGGCCGGATTTTGCGCATTGAAAAGAACGAGAATGACGTGTCGCACCAGTTGATCGAGGAATGCATGTTGCTCGCCAATGAGGCGGTGGCGGCGCGCCTGATGGCATTGCGCACCCCGGCGATTTACCGGATTCACGAGGAGCCGGATGCGCGGCGCCTGCAGGAATACCGGCAGGATGTGCTGGGCCATGACGTGCCCTGCGGCAATCTGAGCCAGCCCGCTGAGGTGCAGAAGCTGCTGCACAAATTGGGCACCCTGCCCATCGGCGCGGCGCTGAAGATCGGTTTCCTCAAATCGCTGATGCGCGCGCGCTATGCGGTCGAACCCCTCGGCCATTACGGGCTGGCCAAGAAGAAATACACGCATTTCACCTCTCCCATCCGACGCTATGCCGATCTGGTGGTGCATCGCGCGTTGTTCGATAAAGCCGCGCCCAAGGAAGGGGCTCTCAAATCGGTAGCCGAGCACATCTCTGTGACTGAGCGCAATTCCGCCGATGCCGAGCGGGACAGCAAGGATGTGAAGCTGTTCGCGTTTCTGAGGGCGCAGATCGCCTCCGGCGCGCCGGTGAAATATCCCGCCCTGGTGACGGACGTGCGCAACTTTGGTTTTTTTGTGGATGTGCCGGGGCTGGCCATGAGCGGATTGGTGCCGTTGTCCACGATTGAGGATGATTTTTATATTTTCGATGAATCGCGAAGCCATCTCGTGGGGCGCCGCACGCGCCGCGTGATCCGGCTGGGCGACAGGCTCGCCGTGCAGGTGGCCAAGGTGGACAGCTTCAAAAAACAGGTGGATTTCCGCCTGGCGGCCGGGGAGGGGAAAACAAGTCCTCCGCGGCCGAAGGGTTTTTCGCCCCATTCAAAAAATCCGACCGGGCCCCGACGGGATTCAAAACGTCCGCCGCCCCCCCGCGCGGGAGGCCCGCGCCGCCCCGACTCGCGTCCGGCCCCAACCCGTCCGCCCTCCGCGCGCCCTCCCGCCTCCAAGCCGGCCTCGGGTCATTTTCCGACCCCGGCCCGCCCGCTCATCCCGTCAAGCAGTGCGGGTGGCTTCCGCCGTCGCCGCCGGTGATGGGAATGAGGGAATGTGGTTTTTGTTATTCCGGAATTGCTGGCGCTGGGGGCCGGGAGTTCGCTAAACTTGGGGTATTAAATGAAGGCTATTTTTGTCACCGGCGCCGCTGGTTTTATCGGCAGCACCCTCGTGGACCGATTGCTGGCGGACGGAAAAACCGTGGTCGGCTGGGACAATTTTTCCACCGGGCAGAGACGGTTTCTCGACGGTGCGTTGCGGAACAAGAATTTCAAGCTGGCGGAAGGGGATAATCTGGACTTGCCGGCGCTGACCCGCGCGATGGCGGGTTGCGACACGGTTTTTCATCTCGCTGCCAATGCGGATGTCCGCTTCGGGCTCGAGCATCCCTCGAAAGATTTGCAGCAAAACACCGTCGCCACCTTCAATGTGCTCGAGGCCATGCGCACCAACGGCGTCCGCCGCATCGCCTTCAGCTCCACCGGCAGCGTCTATGGGGAAGCGGCCGTGATTCCCACGCCGGAGGACGCGCCGTTTCCGGTGCAGACCTCGCTCTATGCGGCGTCCAAAGTTTCCGGAGAGGGCATGATTTCCTCCTACTGCGAGGGATTCAAGTTTGAGGGCTACATTTTCCGTTTTGTCTCTATTCTGGGCGAGCGCTACACGCACGGGCATATTTTTGATTTTTACCAACAGCTGCTCGAACATCCCGGCCGCCTGAAAATCCTTGGCGACGGCAAACAGCGGAAAAGTTATCTCTACGTCCAGGATTGCGTGAATGCCATGCTCCAGGTTATCGGTCAGGGCACGGCGCAGCGTGCCAAACATGGCGTTGAAATCTATAATCTCGGCACGCCGGAATACGTGCAGGTCAACGACTCCGTCGGCCACATCTGCGGCGCGCTCGGCTTGAACCCGCAGCTGGAATACACCGGCGGCGCGCGCGGCTGGGTCGGCGACAATCCGTTCATCTTCCTCGACACGCAAAAAATCCAGGCCACCGGCTGGAAAACCTCACTGACCATCGAGCAGGGCATCGGCCGCACACTGCAATGGCTCCAGCAGAACCAGTGGGTCTACGAAAAGCGTCCATGAACGTCACGGTCCTAGGCCTCTGGCATCTCGGCAGCGTCACGGCGGCCTGCTGCGCGAAACATTTTGAAGTGGTGGGGCTGGATTTTGACGCCGCGACGGTTTCCCAACTCAATGCCGGTCAGGCGCCTCTGCTCGAACCCGGACTGAACGAACTCATCGCCTCCGGCCTCGCCTCCAAAAAACTTTCCTTCACCACGGATCCCAAAATCGCCTGCGCCAATGCGGATGTGCTCTGGCTCGCTTACGACACGCCGGTCAATGATAGTGACGAGTCGGACGTGGAATCAGTGCTCACTCCCCTGCGCAAAACCCTGCCTCATCTGCCGAAGGGAACGTTGGTTTTGGTTTCTGCCCAGCTGCCGGTCGGCACGTGTGCCGGGTTGGAAAAGGAATATCCGCAATTCCATTTTGCCAGCTCGCCGGAGAATCTCCGGCTGGGCAGGGCAATTGGCTCTTTCGAAAAAGCCGAGCGCGCCATCGTCGGCATCCGCACCGACGCGAAAAAGCCCTTGCTCGAGCAGCTCTTCAAGCCGTTCGCCGCCCAGATTATTTTCATGCGCACTGAATCGGCGGAGATGGTGAAACACGCGCTGAATTCGTTCCTCGCCCTCTCCGTCGCCTTCATCAACGAAATCGCGCGCCTCTGCGAACACGTGGGCGCGGATGCCAAGGAGGTTTCGATGGGTCTCAAGAGTGAGGCGCGGATTGGTCCCAAGGCCTATCTCGGGCCGGGGGGAGCGTTCGCCGGAGGCACGCTGGCCCGGGACGTGGTGACGCTTTCCAAACTCGCTAAACTCAAAGGCGAGACGGTCTGTGTCATCCCGGCCATCAAGCAGAGCAACGACCTGCACCGCGGCTGGGCCTTCCGCCGGCTGCAATCGCGGTTGGGCGATTTGCGCGGCAAAAAGATTTCCGTGCTCGGTCTGACTTACACGCCGGACACCGACACGCTCCGCCGGAGCGCTGCGATTGAACTTTGCCAGCAACTGCTCGCCGCCGGCGTCACGGTATCCGCCTTTGACCCGGCGGTGAGCCAGCTCCCTCCCGAACTCGGCTCCGCCGCGCTGGCAGCCGATGTTTCTGATGCGCTGGCTGGCGCGGAGGCTGTGGTGGTGTGCACCGAATGGCCTCAGTTTCGGCGGGCGGACTGGGAAAAAATTATTCCCCTGATGCGCCGGCCGGTCTTTGTGGATGCCAATCGTTTTCTGGAAAAGGAATTGAAAACCATTCCCGGGGTGGAGCATCTTTCCGTCGGCTGTGCCTGATATGAAACTCAAGGATCTTAACGCGCTCGTCACTGGCGGCAGCCAGGGACTCGGCAAAACCATTGCGGAACATTTCCTGCGCGAAGGTGCAAACGTCGTGCTCTGCGCCCGCAGCGGGAAGGATTTAACCTCCGCCCGCGATGCGCTCGCCGCAAAGTTCCCTGAGCGAAAAATTTCCGCCCGGATCTGTGACGTCTCCAATGAATCGCAGGTCAGCGAGCTCATCGTCTTCGCGCTGAGAGAGCTCGGTTCGCTCGAAGCGCTGGTCCTGAACGCGGGCGTCTATGGCCCGATGGGTCCGACGGAATCCGTCTCACTGGACGACTGGCGGCGGGCGCTGGACATCAATCTGTTTGGGGTGCTCCTGCCGTGCCGCGCGGTGATTCCGCATTTTAAGAAAGTTGGACGCGGCAAGATCATCGTGCTGAGCGGGGGGGGCGCGACCAATCCGCTGCCCAACATCAGCGCCTACGCCGCCTCGAAAGCCGCGGTCGTGCGCCTGATGGAAACGCTTGCGGAGGAATTGAGGGAGTTTCACGTGGACGTGAATGCCATTGCGCCCGGCGCGCTGGCGACCCGGTTGGTCGATGAGGTGCTGCTGGCGGGCCCCGAAAAAGTGGGCGCTGCATTTTTCGAGAAGAACAAAGGGTGGAAAGAAAAAGGGGCGGTGCCGTTGGAGCTGGGGGCGGATCTGGCGGTGTGTCTCGCCAGCGCGGAAAGCGATGGCATCACCGGCAAACTCATCAGTGCCCAATGGGATCCCTGGAACGATTTGCAGAAGCACCGCGACGAGCTGGCCCGGTCGGACATCTATTGTCTCCGCCGGATTGTTCCGGAAGACCGCGGCAAAAAATGGAATTGATATGAATTTGCGCATTGCCCTCATCGGCTGCGGCCTGATTGGCCAGAAGCGGCTGAATCTGCTGCCGCCCGGCAGCGTCACGGTTGCCTGTGACACCCAACTGGACCGCGCCCGGAAAATCGCAGCGCAGAACCCCGGCTGTGTCGCCACGGATTCCTTTGAACAGGCCGTCAGTCTGCCTCATGTGGATATGGTGATGGTTGCGACTCTCAATGCCACCCTGGCGCCCATTGCCCTGGCAGCGGTGAAGAGGGGAAAGCATGTTCTCATCGAAAAGCCCGGTGGCATCCGCGTCGCTGAACTGGAAGCCCTCCACGCCGCCGCCGTCAAATCCGGCGCGCTGGTCCGCATCGGCTACAACCACCGCTATCATCCGGCGTGTCTGAAAGCGCTCGAGCTTTTTCGGGGCGGGGCGCTGGGCCCGATGATGTTCGTGCGGGGGCGCTACGGCCAGGGCGGCCGTCCCGGTTACGAGAAAGAATGGCGGGGGAATCCGGAGCTTTCGGGCGGTGGGGAGTTGATTGACCAGGGCGTCCACCTGATTGACCTTGCCGGGATTTTTCTCGGTGAATTCACGACGGTGGAGGGGCATGCGACGAGGTATTATTGGAACATGCCGGTGGAAGATAACGCGTTTCTCAGTTTGCGGAATGCCGCCGGCAACACCGCTTGGCTGCATGCCAGCTGCAGCGAATGGAAGAATCTGTTCAGCCTTGAGATCTACGGCCGCGATGCCAAGCTGCACTGGGAAGGGCTTGGCGGCAGCTATGGTCTTGAGCGGCTGACCTATTATAAAATGCTGCCCCAGATGGGTCCGCCGGAGACGACCATCTGGGAGTTTCCGCGCGGCGATGAGTCCTGGAAAATTGAGATGGCGGAGTTTTTTGAGGATATCCGCCTGAAACGCTGTCCGGTTCCCGGGTTAAGGGAGGCGACGGCGGCCTTGAGGGTGGTGGAAAAAATTTACCAAAATAATTTATGATTATTGCCCGGTCCCCTTTGCGCATCAGCCTCGGTGGCGGCGGCACCGATTTGCCGTCGTATTATGAGAAATTCGGGGGGTTCCTCATCGCGGCCGCGATTGACCGCTATGTTTATATCACCCTGCACGAAACCTTTGTGCAGGACCTGATCGTGAAGTATTCCGAGCTTGAGCGCGTGCCGGAAGCGGCCCAGTTGAAGCACCCGATCTTCCGCGAGGCGTTTGCATTGGCCGGACTCGATGGGCGTTCGCTTGAGTTGACCTCGATGGCGGACATCCCCTCCGGCACGGGCCTCGGCTCGTCCGGCAGTTTCACGACGGCCCTGCTGAAAGCGCTGCATGCGCACAAGAGAAACCTGGTTCACCCCGCGGAACTGGCGGCCCAGGCCTGCGACATCGAGTTAAACCGGTTGCGGGAGCCGATAGGGAAGCAGGACCAATACATTGCGGCCTACGGCGGGTTGACCTGCTTCAATTTTCTGCCCGACGGCAGGGTGGAGGCGTGGCCTCTGAAAGTTTCCGAGGAGACGCGCGACAATCTGGAGGACAATCTGCTGCTCTTTTTCACCGGTTACTCGCGCAGCGCCTCGGCAATTTTGAAGGAGCAGGATCAGAAGTCGAAATCGGATGACCGAGCCATGATCGAAAACCTCCATTTTGTCAAAGACCTGGGGCTCCAAAGCCAGGCGGCGCTCGAAAGCGACAATCTGCAAGAGTTCGCGCGGCTGATGGATGTGCACTGGCAGCGCAAAAAACAGCGCAGCGGCGGCATGAGCAATCCCAAGATCAACGAGTGGTATGACCTCGCGCTGGCCAGCGGAGCGCTCGGCGGTAAGCTCATCGGCGCGGGCGGGGGCGGATTCCTGATGTTTTACGCGGAGGACAAGGCCCGGTTGCGCCACGCCATGCGCACGGCGGGCTTGAAGGAGGTGCGCTTCCGCTTCGATTTTGAAGGGACCAAGCTCGTAATCTCATGAGCCGGAACCTTGCAGATATTCCCGTGGCCCTTCTCGCCGGTGGGCTCGCCACGCGCCTGCGTCCCCTTACAGAAAAAATTCCAAAATCGCTCGTGCCCGTCGCGGGGCGGCCGATTCTCTCGCATCAACTCGAGATGCTCCACGCGCAGGGAGTCCGTCGCTGCGTCCTCTGTATCGGCCATCTTGGGGAGATGATCCAGCGCGAATTCGGCGGCGAGGCCTGCGGCATTAAGCTGGAGTATTCCTTCGACGGCGAAAAATTGCTCGGCACCGGCGGCGCCCTCAAGCGCGCCCTGCCATTGCTGGGTCCGGAGTTTTTCGTGCTCTACGGCGATTCGTATCTGCCTATTCAATACGAGCCCGTCGCGGAATTTTTTCATCGCAGCGGCAAGCCCGGCCTGATGACGGTCTATCGCAACGAGGGTCTTTATGACACGAGCAACGTGGTCTTCGCCGAAAATGAGATCAAAATTTACGACAAGAAAGTCCGTCTGCCGGAGATGCGTCATATTGATTATGGCTTAAGCCTGTTCCGGGCAGGGGTGTTCGCTGCGTACGGGGCCGATCAGGCGTTTGATCTGGCGGAAGTCATGAGCCAGCTGGTCCGTGAAAAACAGCTGGCCGGCTATGAGGTGCGGGAGCGCTTCTACGAAATGGGCTCGCCAGAAGGCTTGGCAGAATTGGAATCATTGCTACAATCAAAAAAACAATGAACTTCACCCAACAATTTTTAGCCGAAGTCCAGCAGGTGGTCGCGCAGCTCGATGTGCAGGCAATCGAAAAATGCGCGGACGCGCTGGCCGCCATCCGTGAACGCGGCGGGCGCCTTTTCATTCTCGGCGTCGGCGGCAGCGCGGGCAATGCCGGCCATGCCGTCAATGACTTTCGCAAGATCTGCGGCTTCGAGGCCTACGCGCCCACGGACAATGTGTCGGAGCTTACCGCGCGCACCAATGACGAAGGCTGGGCGACGGTTTTCTCAGAATGGCTCAAAGGCAGCCGCATCAACGCGAAGGACGGCTTGCTGATTTTCTCTGTCGGCGGCGGCAATCTGGAAAAGAACGTCAGCCCGAATCTCGTCAGCGCGATTCAAGTCGCCAAATCAGTTGGCGCATCCGTCGTCGGCATTGTCGGCCGCGACGGCGGCTATACCGCCCAGCAGGCGGCCGCGTGCGTCATCGTGCCGACGGTCAATCCCGCGCACATCACACCGCACAGCGAGGCGTTTCAGGGCGTCATCTGGCATCTGCTCGTTTCGCATCCGAAACTCAAAGTTGCGCAGACGAAGTGGGAATCCACCAAGTGAGTTATTGCGGGCGGCCACCATTGAAAGCTGAATGAAGCGCGCTGTATTTCTCGACCGCGACGGAGTTGTCAATCGTTCTATCACGCGCGACGGCTTGCCGTTTCCGCCGATGAGCATGGAGGATTTTGAAATTATCCCCGGCGTTCCCGAAGCGTGTGCGAAATTGAAAGCTGCTGGGTTTTTGCTCGTTCTCACCACCAACCAACCCGATGTGGGCCGCGGCATTGTCCCGCGCGAACTGGTGGAAGCGATGAATGCCGAAGTGTCAAAAGTCGTCGAGCTGGATCGCATCGAGGTTTGTTATCATCCCGGCCGCGGCGCGTCGGATTGCGATTGTCGCAAGCCCAAGCCGGGGATGTTGCTCAACGCGGCGAAGGCGCTGGGCATTGATCTTGCGCAAAGCTGGATGGTCGGCGATCGTTGGCGCGATGTGGACTGTGGACACGCGGCGGGCTGCCGGACGGTTTTCATCGAAGGCAATTATGACGAGAAGCTCAAGCAGAAGCCTGATTTTACGGCTCGCTATTTGACCGAGGCCGCGGACATTATTTTGTCACAAATAAAAAAGTAAATTTATGAAGCGAACACTGAAAGATTTATCGGTAAAAATTTTTGCCGATGGCGCGGATAAAAAAGGCATGTTGGAACTCAACGCCAATCCGCTCATCCAGGGCCTTACGACCAATCCGACGCTCATGCGCAAGGCGGGCCTGACCGATTTCGAGGCGTTCGCGCGCGACATCCTCCAGACCATCACAGTCAAGCCGCTGTCGCTTGAAGTGTTTTCGGACGAATTTTCAGAAATGAAGCGCCAAGGATTGAAGATCAATGGCTGGGGGAAGAATGTTTACGTCAAAATTCCCATCACCAATTCGCGCGGGGAATCCGCGCTGCCGCTCATCAAAGAGCTCGCCGCCGAAGGCGTGAAGCTGAACATCACCGCGATTCTCACGTTGGCACAGGTGGAAGGCGTGACGGCGGCATTGAATCCCAAAGTCCCTGCGGTCGTTTCCGTTTTTGCCGGACGCATCGCCGACACGGGAGTTGATCCGGTCGGGATCATGACCGAGAGCAAAATGATTTTAAAAAACCTGCCGCAGGCGGAACTGCTTTGGGCGAGCGTGCGTGAAGTGCTCAATATTTTCCAGGCCAACGACTGCGGATCTCACATCGTCACCGTGCCGCATGATATTCTGGGCAAAGCGATCAAGATGGCGGGCATGGATTTGACCGAACTGTCGCTGGATACCGTGAAGATGTTTGCGGGGGACGCCCGGGCGGCAGGTTTTTCGCTGTAGGCGCCGAGCCCGCCAGGGCTTCCCGCATCTGTTTTTGAAACAAGCTTCCCGGGCTCTCCTGTTGCGGCTCAAATCAACTTCGTCACGGCGGCGAAGACATCGGCAACCTGCACCGACGCCATGCAGGCAATCAACTCCTCGCGGGTGCCCCGGATATCGCCTCCGTCATAGCGGTAGAAATCCAGCCCGCGCCCATTCACCCGCGGGTTGCGAACCAATGTGAAGGGGTTTCCATAAGGCCAGTTGGTGACGTTGAGGGTGGGGGCCTCGATGACGATTTGGTTCGGGACTTTCAGCGCCGCGGCGAGGTGCATCAGTGCCGTGTCCACGCTCAGGAAGGCGCTGCAGCGCTGAATCAGGGCCGCCGTTTCCCGGAGGTTTTTTGTCCGGGCCTCCTGCGTCCGTTCCCGGTTCGCCTGCGACAGCAGGATCTCATGATCTTTGCCCTCCTCCGGTCCGCCAAAAAGCAGCATGCGGAGGTCCGGCCGCTCTTGATTCAACCGTCGCACGAGCTCGGCATAATGCATCAGGGGCCAGCGTTTCAGGGGGAGATTCTTCGTGCCGCCCGACCCCACATGCAGGCCGAGAATTTTTTTTCCGGACAACGCCGGTTGGGCCAGAAAGTTTTCGGCAAAACGCTCTTCCGCCGGTTTCAGGAACAATTCCATTTCATGCGCTGCCAGTTTCCGGCGCGCGCCGATCAGCGGCAATATATCCAAATTGTTCTCAATCGAATGCCGGGTGTAATCCTGAGGCAGGGTGACGGTGGCCAGCCGGCGGTCGAGCCAGCGGAAACATTCATATTCATGGCTGATGCGGACGCCTGCGCCCGCGAGCCAGGCTGCCACGCGGTAATGGATGCGGCTTTGCGGATGGGTGCAGATGGAAAGTTGATAGCCGTGGCGGCGCAGGGACCACAGAAAGCGCACCGCTTCCCATTTGCCGCAGCGGATCAGGTTTTTCTGGAATACGCGGTTGATGTGCGGATTGCCCTCCAGCAAATCCTTCGAGCCAGGCCACATCGTTAACACGTCAATAACCGCCTCCGGAAAATTCAGACGCAGTTCATGCAGGAGCGGCGTGGCAATCAGCGTGTCGCCGATGCCGGCCAGAGAAATGACGAGGATCTTCACAGCCGCGAAATTTTCTCCAGCAGCGACGTCGTGGATTTGCCCGGCACAAACGGCACCAGCACAATCTTGCCGCCCGCCGACTCAACCGCGCGTCGCTCGTCCTGGTTCAGCGTCTCCAGCGTGTAGTCGCCGCCCTTGACGTAGAGGTCTGGCGCGGCGGCGGCGAGAAACCGCGTCGCCGCCGTATCGGCGAAAATGCAGACGCCGTCCACGCTTTGCAGCGATGCCAATACTGCCGCACGGTCGGTCTCGGAATTCACCGGGCGTGCCGCGCCTTTCAACGCGCGCACGGCTGCGTCGCTGTTCACGCCGATGAGCAGGGCATCGCCAAAGTTGCGCGCCTTCTCCAAGTAGGTGACATGGCCGAGATGCAGCAGGTCGAAGCAGCCGTTGGTGACGACCAGTTTTTTGCCCGCCGCGCGCAGGGCCTGACGCCAGGTCGGGAGTTCATCCCAGCCGATAATTTTTGCGCGGAAATTCATGATGCCAGTCT
This sequence comes from uncultured Verrucomicrobia subdivision 3 bacterium, assembly GCA_903835255.1. Classification (GTDB taxonomy): domain Bacteria; phylum Verrucomicrobiota; class Verrucomicrobiia; order Limisphaerales; family UBA11358; genus UBA11358. The sequence continues at coordinate 7,656 of CAILMI010000015.1, read as the reverse complement.
GCCGATCTGCGGCGGATTCGCCAATAGCAAAAAATAAGGGGCCGACCTCGCCGGGGCTTGCGGGTAAGACCGGGCAGACCGGAACGCGCCATGATTTCCGCCGCGCAGTTGGCAGCCAGCTTTAAGGGGCCGGATGATATTGCCCCACCGCCTCCGGCAACCAGACGGAGAGCTGCTGGATGCGTTTGGCGTCGGTGGGATGGGTTCGCAGGAAGGCCGGGGTGGCTCCGCCCTGCCTCTTTTCGAAATCGGCAAAGCGCTGCCAGAACGCCACCGCCATTCGTGGATCGTATCCCGCCCGCGCCATATAAATTAGTCCGATGTGGTCGGCCTCCGATTCTTGCGCGCGGCTATGGGGCAGGGTCACCCCGATTTGAGCGGTGAGGCCATAAGCCGCGTTGACCGCCGACTCCATCCGGGGATCGCTATTCGATAAGGTCGCGCCCAAAATCTGCCCCCCTGTTTGCATCAGCAGCGCCTCGGTCATTCGTTCGCCTCCGTGGCGTGCCACCGCATGGGCCACCTCGTGGCCGATCACTGTGGCCAGGCCCGCCTCATCCTGGGTGATGGGCAGGATGCCCGTATAAACGCCGACCTTGCCGCCCGGCAGGCAAAACGCGTTCGCCTCCCTGCTCTCGAACACCACGAATTCCCACGGCGCACCTGGCATGTCCTTGTCCGCAGCGGCGGCGATCTGGCGGCCGACTTTTTGTACCAAGAGATTCGCGGCGGTGTTTTTGCTGATGGGGATTTCTTTTTTCAGCTGGTTGAAGCGGGTCAGGCCCAGTTCCGCTTCCCGGCCGCTGGACATGAGGTTCAGCTGCGACCGGCCGGTGATGGGAACGGTATCGCAACCGCTCAAGACCACCGCCAGCCCAGCGATGCCGCAGGAACACCAAAACTTCAAAAAGAATTTAGCCTTCATGATTTTTTTTCGGGACCACGGAAAATGAAAAGACCGAGGGATTGCAACCCCGCTGGGTTCAAAGAAATTCCCACGCGCCAAACTGAGCTGCCTGCCCGCAGGGCCGTCCGTCCTCCGTCAGCAAATTCCACACGGTCGCCCGGGAAATTCTGAAGCGTCGGCCCGACTTTGAAATCCGCACGCCGGAATAATCATCGATGAATCCGCGGGCGGTTACCGCCGCTAGCAGGCGCGCCCGCTCTTCTCGGTTGGGGGCCTCGGCAGTGAGCCTGGACGGCGTGCGCGTCAGCTCCGTCCAGGACATTTCCCAGAGGGCGAGTGCGGCGGCGTTCCCGTAGTTCAAAACCGGATCCGCTTCCGTTCCGTGAGAGACCAGCACGAAGGGCGCCTGGAAAATTTTCCCCGCAAGTTCCGCTCCGGCCCAGTGACCCGGCAGCAGGTCGCGTCCCGTCCAGTATTTCAGGCTGCGTGAGATGATTTGTATCTGGTCCAAAACCCCGTCCTCCCTCCAGACCGGCTTGATCCCGCCGGCGCCGGGGTCGCTCTCTGCTGGGTGATCAGCGCCAGTCGTTTCAGTTTTTCCTGGTTTCATTCCTTGTATTCCTTCCATTGCGATGTCGGGAGGAAGATGCGGTGCTTCTAATCCCATGCGGGCGGGCACTGAGGTTAGATTCTTGGCAGGGGTCGGTATTTTCAGCAGCGTAGGAAGGCATCCCCGGCCATGGGCGGATTCAAGCGGCTGGCCCGCTGCGGCCTGGGATGGAATCCTGTTTCAAATAAACCGTCTGGGTTGGGAATGCGAAGCTGATGTCTTCGGCGTCAAAGCGATCTTTGATGGCCAGATTAATGTCCTGCATCCCGGCTAGGTAGTCCTTCATGTCGGTCGCGCCCCACCAATGGATCACCTGGAGGTTTAAGGCCGAATCGCCAAATTTATTGAAGCTGATGAGCAGGTCAGCCGTTTTCGGATGGCCTTTGTAGATCTCCTCCAGCAGAGCCAGCGCCCGCCTCACTTTTTCCGCCGGGGTGTCATAGGTGATGCCGATGTTCATGGTTGTTTTAATGTTCGCCCGGCTGGTCACGTTGGTCAGAGTGGCATTGCCGATCGTCTTGTTCGGAATGGTCACCAGATGTCCATCCAGATTGCGGATCCGGGTGCTGCGCAGGCCGATGGTTTCCACTACACCGGTCAGGCCGTCGACGGTGATCTGGTCGCCGATGCGAAACGGCTTGTCCAGCAGGATGGCCACCGCGCCAAACAGGTTCGCCAGCGTGTCCTGCGCCGCCAGGCCCACGGCCAGTCCGCCGATGGATAGCGAGGCGATGACGGCCGTGATGTCAATGCCCACGTTGGATAGCGTCACCAGGGCCGCCACTACCACGACAAACGCCTTCAGGGTCTTGCGGATGATGGGAAAAATCTGTTCGCGGAATTCCCGGTCGGAATCCGCCGCCGCTTTCAGGTGCCAGTAGCCCATCAACAGATCTACTAGCTTCATCGACGCATAGGTGATCGTGACGGCGACGGCGACGGTGAAGCCCTTGGACAAGATATTTTGCGCCACGGCTGGCCAGTCAAAGACATCTAGCCCGATGCGCAGGAAAATGACGAAGGAGATGATTTTGATGGGCCCGTTCAACACCGTCAGGAGCAGATCATCCAGTTGGGTCTCTGTTTTTTCGACCCATTTCTTGAGCCAGACCCGCGTGGCATAATCGAGGAATTTGGAGACGTAAAATGCGAGGAAAACATAGGCGAACGAAAAAAGATACTTCCAGAGCTCGTTCCCCATGAGTCGATGCTGCAGAAACGGCCAGTCCTGCGTCCAGTTTTGGACCCACTGCGTCGTTGCCCAGGTCTTGAGCCGTTCCGGGGAGAGGGCGGGTGCCGGGTTGGTTGCCGCCTCGCCTCCCGCCGTCATTCCGCCGTCCGGGGAGGGTATTGGCGTCGCCGCCCACCCATCCGGGCCTATCAAGATGACCGCCGCCATAATCAGCAGGGAGAAAGCCGAGCCCTTAAAATACTTAAGCATTCCCACTTGATTAACCAACTGCAGCCCCCGGAACAAGTCTGAATCCTGTCAGCGGCGGCGGCCTCCCATCATTAGCGAGCGCTCATTCGAAGTTGTCGGGATGGAGCTTTCCGGGAGCGCTGGCACTATGGATGACGCTGCCTGTGCTGTTGGTTTTCGTTTTTTCGGGATTCGGGGGGTGTGGCAGATTCATTGTGCCTTAAAAGCCTTCTATGGCACGATGGGCTTGAGCTTTCCGTTCACACTCCGTCCTTTGCGCCGCCAGACGCGGCACTCCAAGGTGAACTTTTGCCTGCTCCTTCCCTCCAACCCGCTTTCTTGCACTCGGAGTCGCGCCCCACCTGTTCCGCAGTTATCAAGCAATGCTATATCCGGGGGGATCGGTTTCTTCTGGCTTCTGATTCCTGGATTTTGAATGCTTTTGCACATGCCCAAGTGGGTCAAATTAATCATTGCGATCCTGCTGCTGCCGGTGTGCGGCGGGGCGTCAGTGGCGCTAGCGAAGGTCCTGCGCGCGTGCGGCGGAGCGGACACAACCTGGGTTCCCATTCTCGGCGGCGCCGGATGCTGGATGGTGGTCTTCTGGCTGTTGCCCAAGCCGATGTGGGTTTATGTCCTCGGCCACGAGCTGACCCATGCGCTGTGGACCTGGATGTGTGGAGGTGAAGTCAAAAAAATGAAGGTCAGCTCCCAGGGAGGCCATGTGATTATCTCCCGCACAAATTTCCTCATCGCACTCGCCCCGTATTTTTTCCCCCTCTATGTCGTGCTGGTGGTGGCTGTGTTTGCCGTGGGCAACCTGATCTGGAACTGGCACGGCTATCTGGCATGGTTCCATCTCTGCGTTGGCGCGGCGTATGCCTTTCACCTCACCCTGACCTTCCATGTCTTGCAGACGCGGCAGACCGATATCACCAGCCAGGGTTATTTATTCTCGGCGGTGGTGATTTTTCTCGGCAACGTCTGCGGGCTCCTGTTCGGCATCCCCCTGCTGACGGCCAAACTGAGCTTGGGAGACATGCTCAGTTGGTGGGTGAAAGACACCGTCGTCATTTTTCATGCGCTGCAGAGAATGATTTAGCTGAGCAGCGCTGGTGCTCCGACAGTCCTCTCCGATAACGGCCACATCCTCGTAGGGGGGGGGCTCGCCTTTTCCGGTTAAAACCGGCCAGTGTCAGGTGAGCGCCGTGATGATTATTTAACTTCCGCACTCGTGGCAAAAAATTTGTTCGCAATTCAGCCTTGAATTGTCCGGGCGTTTCACTTCATGCTTTCATTTAGATATGGATTTGGCAGACATCTTGGGACGCGAGCAAATCGTCCCCGAACTCAAAGCATCGAACCGATGGGAAGCGATTGACGAATTGATCGATACCCTGGTGGTGACCGGTAAAATCCAACCCGGCGACCGCGCGGCCGTGACCGCCGCCGTCCGGAAACGGGAAACCTCCATGTCCACCGGCATCGGCTTCGGCATCGGCATCCCCCACGCCTCCACCGATCTGATCTATGAAGTCGTCGGCGCCCTAGGCCGCTCCCGCACCGGCGTGAACTTTGACGCGCTCGACAACCAGCCCGTCAAGCTGGTCATGCTGTTTCTCGTGCCGCAGGGACAGTTTCAAAAGCATCTCCACACCCTCGCCAACATCGCCAAACTGCTGCACAAGGCGGATTTCCGGGAGCTCCTTGAAAAAGCGCCCACCACCGACGCCATGCTCGCCATCATCCGCGAGCACGGGAAGAAATAATTTAATTCCTGGTGCGGAATCCCCTCCCGCCCCGGCCTCATTTCGTCGTGGCAAGCCATGGTCCTTCAGAGTTAAACTCGTCTCGTGTTACCTCACCAACAAATTGAATTAAAGCTACAGGCCGCCGTCCGCACGGTCCTGCCTGATGCGGATGTCGCCGCCGTTTTAGTCCGTCCCTGCGACGCCAAATTCGGCGACTACCAGAGCAATGCGCTCATGTCCCTGGCCAAGGTGCGCCGCCTGAATCCGCGCCAGCTCGCTGCCGACACGCTCGCCCGGCTCGATGTGGCCGACCTCTGCTCGGCGGTGGAGATTGCGGGCGCGGGATTTTTGAATTTCCGGCTGAAACCCGCCGTTCTTGCGCAGACGCTCGAAGCGGCGGCGCGCGGCGAGCACCTGTTTTTTGACCGGACCGCTGCGCCTCGCACGGTGGTCTTGGACTTCAGTTCGCCCAATGTCGCCAAGCCGATGCACGTCGGCCACATCCGTTCCACCGGCATTGGCGACGCGCTGCAACGCACGCTGCGCCTGCTGGGTCACCCTGTCATCAGCGACAATCACATTGGGGACTGGGGCACGCAGTTTGGAAAATTACTGCTGGGCTGGAAACAGATATTGAACCGTGAGGCGCTCCGCTCCGACCCGATTGCCGAGATGGAGCGTCTCTACCAGGCCATTAATGCCGAATGCGACGCTTCTCCTGCGCGCCTTGAGGAGGCTAAAGCGGAACTGGTAAAGCTTCAGGCCGGCGACCCGGAAAACATCGCCCTCTGGCAGGAAATGATCCGCCTGTCCCAGGTCCAGTTCGACACGATTTATTCCCGGCTTAACGTAAAATTTGATCAGGCGCTCGGGGAAAGTTTTTACAATCCGCAGCTCGCTGCGGTCGTCGCGGACCTGCTCGCGCGGGGCCTCGCCCGCGAGAGCGAGGGCGCGGTGGGCGTGTTCAGCGACGGGACGCTGCCTCCCCGGGAAGACCCGTTCCTGGTCAGCCGCGATGGAGAATGGATTCCCGACCCGGCGCTCGTGCGCAAGAGCGACGGCGGTTTCAACTACATGACCACGGATTTGGCGACGGTGGATTACCGCCTCAAGACATGGGCGCCGCAGGAAATAGTTTATGTGGTGGACGACCGCCAGGCCGGTCATTTCAAAAAGCTGTTTGATGTTTTCGCCCGCTGGAAGCCGGAGGCGGCCAAGACCACGAAGCTCGTCCATGTCGGCTTCGGAAAAATCCTCGGCGACGACGGCAAGCCCTTCAAGACCCGGTCCGGGGGGACGGTCAAGCTGGGCGATTTGCTCAACGAGGCCGAGGAGCGCGCCTTCCAGACGGTCTCCGAAAAGAGCGGCGACCTGCCCGAAGCCCAACGCCGGGAAATCGCCCGCGTCGTCGGCCTGGGCGCGGTCAAATACGCCGACCTGCTGCCCAACCGCCAAAGCGATTATATTTTCAGCTGGGACAAAATGCTGGCGCTGCAAGGCAACACCGCGCCCTATCTCCTCTATGCGTATGCCCGGATCCGAAGTATTTTTCGAAAATCGGAGGCGGAATCCGCCCTCCGACAGGCGCCGGGGGCCATTGTTCTGGCGCATCCCGCCGAACTCGCGCTGGCCAGACACCTGCTCAACTTCGGCCTGACGCTCGAGGCCGTGGCCGGGGAATATCGGCCGAACTTCCTGTGCAATTATCTGTTCGAACTCGCCGGCCAGTTCACTGGGTTCTACGAGAACTGCCCCGTGTTAAAAGCTGAGGACCCTGCCACGCGGACTTCCCGGCTGGCTTTGTGCGACCTCACCGCGCGCGTTTTAAAACTGGGGCTGGAAACGCTCGGCATCGAAACCGTCGAGCAAATGTAGATGCTCCCTGAGCCAGCGGGGGCCGTCCCAGTTGGGATGACTGCCCGTCGCCGGCGGGGAAGATTCCTTCCCGTTTTTAGCGCCCTTCCAGGCCCTCGATTGCTTCCCCGCAGACAGAGGCTCCATCTATGGCAGTGAACCTTGGCCCATCGGCGGGTAGGGCGTGCAGTCTCCTGCCCGCCACCGCTGCCAACCCACGCGTGCGGGTTTGCCGCGACGGCGCGCACGGAGCGCCCCACCTGTCCCACCGTTGCCAAGAACTGCTGTGGTATAGTTGTTTTGCCTAGTCATCTCTAAACCATCCCCTTATTGCCGCCGGCGACGTAATAATTATAGCCTGAGTCACTTGCACGCTCGGGAGGTGGGAACTTTGAAATCAGCCCGGGCTTTTCCCTGCCTGGAATCCGTTTTCAGATCATGCTCCCGCCCCGTGGAAGCGCCCGCCGATGGATATTGCCTTAGTTTAGAATGAGAAAAGACCCCATTAGATTCCAAGCGCCCTGCTGAATTAGAGTGCGGCCCATGAACTTGAAAGGGGCGAAAAATGAAAATCAAAAATCTTAAAAACAATTCCGGCTATTATATACTGGGCTTGTTGCTGGGCATTGCGGTTCTAGCGTTTCTGGCCGTTTTTTTTCCGCGCCTCGGGATGTGATTTCCAGGCAGATCTCGTCGGTTGGGTTCAAATGAGCCCGAATGGGGCAGGCGTATTTGATCCGCACCTCCTCTGAACCATCGCCGGTTTTAACCCGAACTCCGAAGCGGGCCAGGCTCTCGGAGCCCCAGCGCCTCCCCAGCCCTCTCCTCCATTTTCATGGAAGAGAGGGAGTGGCAGTCGAACCGCGCCGCTTCATTTCCAGCTCCCCTCCCGAATCGAGTTTGAACCCCTTGAGGCGGCCGAATGAGGCGGGCCAAGCTCAGGTTCTCCCCCTCGCCCCGCGAAAGCTTGAGTGGGGAGCAACGGTATTTAATTTTGGAGTGCAAAGTTAGGGTTTTTAAGGATGTGGTTCATCAAGACAATGAGTTTGCGCATGATGGCAGTGAGCGCAACTTTGGCGGGTTTTCCGGCTGCGCGCAGCCGCTGATAAAACTC
>CAILMI010000014.1 GCA_903835255.1 uncultured Verrucomicrobia subdivision 3 bacterium | reverse complement strand
GGTGATAGACGCGGCGTCGGCGGGTTCCCGCAGCGGGGTGTTCGAGCTGGGAACGGTGGGAGTGGATGCCAATGGGCTGGCGCTGGCGGCGGTGCGCGGCGGAGCTTATTTCACGGTGGTCGCCAATGGTCAGAACATCGTTCTCAGCTACACGGCGAAGACGGAGGCGACGGTGACGCTGACGAATTTGAGCCAGACCTATGATGGCGCGGGCAAGCCGGTGACGGCGGTGACCAGTCCGACGAATCTGAACGTGATTCTGACGTACAGCGGGACGGGTGCGGCGCCGACCAACTCCGGCAGCTATGTGGTGATTGCCACCGTGGCGGACAATAATTATCAGGGGTCGGCAACCAACACGCTGGTGATTGCAAAGGCGACGGCGACCCTAACAATAATGCCGACGGCGAGCCCCATCATCGCTGGCGAGTCACTGGCAAGTTCCATCCTTAAAAACGGGGCAGCAACAATTCCTGGCACGTTTAACTTCACGACACCAAACACCGTTCCGGCCCTCGGGACGTCAATCGAAAGCATAACGTTCACGCCCATAGATCTAGCCAATTACAATACAATCACAACCACTGTGAGTGTGATGGTCTATAATCCACCTGCCCCAGCCGAGATAGCGAAAGTATCCGATGGAATCATTTGCATTAAGTTCATCGGCCTACCCAGCGTGCTCTATGAGATACAGACTGCCACAAATCTAGCGGGGGCATGGATTCCCATCGCGACCAATACAGCGGGCAGCGATGGCTCATGGCTTTTTACCGATTCCAGCGCCACAAACATTCAACAATATTATCGGTCCCACTCCATTCAGCCCTAAACGTCCATTGCAAACCAGCAAGAGCCAGTTGCACTGAAGCCGCTGAAAAGGTTATAAATTTCCTCATGACTCCGCTCCGCATCCGCCGCGCCACGGTCGACGATCGGCCGGCGCTCCAGTCGCTCTGGTCAAGCATGCAGCTGGCTCCCGAGGAACTGGGGAAGCGCCTGACAGAGTTTCAGGTCGCTGAAAATCAGGATGGCGAGATGATAGGCGCCATTGGGATCCAATGTTCCGGGCCGCACGCCCTGCTGCATAGCGAGGGCTACTCGGACTACGGCGCGTCAGACGCCGCCCGGCAGCTGTTCTGGGACCGAATCCAGACGCTGGCGGCCAACCACGGCGTCTTTCGAGTTTGGACCCAAGAGGGATCTCCGTTCTGGAAAAATTACGGATTCCAGCCACCTACTGCGGAAGCGTTGCTACGCCTCCCCGAGGCCTGGCGAAACGAATTGGAAAGCAGCTGGCTCACGCTGCAGTTAAAGGACGAGGCGCTCCTGACGGCCGTGCTGGAAAAGCAGTCCGCCGATTTTTTAACCGCAGGGAAACGTCAGGCGGACCGCGTCACTAAAAAAGTTCAAACCTTTAAACTCGCAGTTACCCTTCTCGGATTTCTGCTGGGAGCGGTCGGGTTCGGCATCGCGGCCTACCTGTTCTTTCACCGCCACCCGTTTTCAGGCTAGAGAGAGGGAGTGGAGCCACCCTGCTCTGCCGGCAGCTGGAACTCATCCGCATGATACGAGCTGCGAACCATCGGCCCGCTCGCAACATGGACGAAGCCCATTGCCTCAGCGCGCACCTTGTAGTCAGCAAACTTCTCCGGCCGGATAAATTCGACCACCGGCAGATGCTTCAAGGAGGGCTGCAGATATTGACCGAGAGTGAGGAGATCGCATCGGGACTCACGTAAATCGCGCATCGCCTGCAGCAGTTCATCCTCGGTCTCGCCCAGTCCCAGCATGATGCCGGACTTGGTGTGGATGGACGCGCCGCGCTTGTCTTTAACTTTTTTCAGGACCGCCAGCGACCGGTCGTAGGTGGCGCGATGGCGCACGGACGGGGTCAGGCGGCGGACGGTCTCCAGATTGTGATTGAAAATATGCGGATGGGCCGCAAGGACGTGATCGATGGACTCATCGCTTTCATTAAAATCCGGCACCAGAACCTCTATGACGATGCCGGGGTTCAGCTCGCGCACCTTCTCGATCGTCTGCCGGAAATGCCCGGCGCCACCATCTTTCAAGTCGTCGCGCGCCACGGCCGTGATGACGACATGTTTTAATTTCATGCGGCGCGTCGCCTCAGCCACCCGCGCCGGCTCATCCCCCTCGAGCGGCAGCGGTTTGGCGGTGCTGACGGCGCAGAAGCCGCAGGCGCGGGTGCAGCGGTCGCCGGCGATCATGAACGTGGCCGTGCCCTTGCTCCAGCATTCCCAGTGGTTGGGACACTTGGCGCTCTCGCAGACGGTGTGCAGCTTCAGCTCATCGAGGAGGCCGCGCGTGCGCGCAAAGCGATCCGAAGTGGGCAGCGTGATGCGCAGCCAATCCGGCAGACGGGGCCTCGGCTTTAGTTCAGTGGGTATCATTTAATATCGCAATCCATCCAGAGCAATTTTCACGCTTTTTTTAAACAGATAAAAGCGGAATCGGGTCACGGCTTTTTCAACGCGGCAAAAAAAGCGGGCAATTCTTCCGGACCAAAATCCGACAGCACCCGACCCTCCGCCTCCAGCACCGGCGCGAGTTCCTGATCGGAAAGCCGGATCATCTCATCAAAGGCCGCACGATCCGCGATCACATCGATCCGCTGATAGGCGATCCCCTTCTCGTCGAGCCAGCGCATGGCCTTCAAGCACCAACCGCACTGAGGCTTTATAAACAAGCGAGGCTTCATCAGCTCGGGAGCGATTCAAACATTGATATCCACTCACCCGCCAATCTGCTTCTTATAATCTTCCGGCGAGAGCAGAGCGGTCAGTTCGCCGGGCTGGCTCAGCTTCATTTTGAAAAACCATCCGCCGGCATAGGGCTCGGTGTTGGCCAGGGCGGGATTGGCCGCCACCGTCGTGTTCAGTTCGGTGATCTCACCGCTGACGGGCGCGTAGATGTCGCTGGCGGTCTTCACGGATTCCACCACCGCACAGGCTTCGCCGGCTTTGACGCGTCGCCCCAGAGCGGGCAGTTCCACAAACACAATATCCGTCAACTCCGCCTGCGCGTGGTCGGTGATGCCGACGACGGCGGTGTCGCCGCTGACGCGGACCCATTCGTGAGATTTGGCGTATTTCAGATCGGAAGGAACATTGCTCATAATTTAATAAAAGTGCGGCCTCAGATTACGCGGATTGGGCGAATTCACAAATCCATTTTGACGTGAATTTCACGAATCCACGCCGGAAGGATTCATCCCAACATTTCGGGGCTGGTCACGCCCTCGGCGACCCGCGTGACGCCGCCGGTCATGCAAATCGCGTAATCCTCGCCGATATCAATCTGGATCACGCCCCCGGGGCAGTGGACGGAGACATGGCGGTCCACCCAGCCCATCCGGCGCGCCACGGCGGCGGCGGCGCTGCTGCTGCTGCCGCTGGCCAGTGTGTAGCCCGCGCCGCGCTCCCAGATTTCGATCTGGATGTTCGCCCGGTCGAGCACCTTCAGGAATTGCACGTTGGTCTTGCGCGGAAAATTCGGGTGAGTTTCCAGCAGCGGGCCGTATTGATGGGCCAGCACGGCGCTGATCTCGGGCAGCGGCAGGACGCAGTGGGGATTCCCAATGGTCGCCGCGCAGAAAGTGAACTCCCGTCCGCCCGCAACCAGGGTCTCGTTGAGGACGTCGCGCTGGGGCCCGGTGACGGGAATCTGGCCGCTGTCGAAGCTCACGCGACCCATCTCCACCCGGACCTGTCTGCCATCATCGAATACCGTGGATCGCACCAGACCGCCGTCAGTCTGGATGGCAAATTCCTCGGCGCCCACCTGCCGGGTGTCCCAGAGATAGCGAGAGAAGATTCGGAGGCCATTGCCACTTTTCTCCGCAAGGCTGCCGTCCGGATTGTAAATTTTCAGGGCACAGAGGGCAGTCGCGGAGGGGAGCGGCCCGAGCAAAATCCCGTCGGACCCGACGCCGTAATTGCGGTGGCAGAGGGTCCTGACCTGGTCGGTGGTCAAGGGAGAGGACAGATCTTTCGGATGGATGACAATGTAATCATTGCCGAGCGCATGATACTTGGTGAACGCAATCTTCATACGACAAGAGTAGCGGGAGCAGGCTCGGGTGTAAATCAAACGAGTGATGCCGCAATATTCGGGGTGATAGCAAAAGCAGTAGGGAAAGAGCGGCCGAGAGTGGAAGCCATGTCTTTAGCCCGAATTCCGGAATGGGATAGGGATGGCACGCTGCCTCGGCCTGTTAACAGGCGACGGAACGAGTGAGGTGGCGAGTGAAACCTATAGCAGTTCTTGGCAACTTTGGGGCAGGTAGGGCGCTCCGGGCGCGCCGTCGTGGTCAATCCGCACGCGTGGGTTGGCAGCAGCGGCGGGCAGAGGACTGCCCACCCTACCTGCGGATGTCCCAAGGTTCAGTTGAACTGCCATAGCTCAATTTGTTCCGCCCGCTGCGCGCGGGCGGGGACAGCGCAACGGTGCTATCCCTGCCATGATCGGCGAGGCCGGTTTCGGAATTTGGATTAAAACCGCCCGTCTAGGATTGGCGGCGCTTTTCGCCCTCGAGATGAAACCGGTGGAGGAAGCGATGGACAACCGGAGAGAAAATGATGCCCAGCGACATGATCAAAACAATGCCGCTGAAGAGCGCATAACATCCGGCAAACAGCTTGCCCTCGCCGGTCTGCATGGTGGCCACCGGTCCCATGCCAGAGAGAATCATGGCGGCGTTCAAGAAAGCATCCTGCCAGGGCAGATGCTCCAGCGTATGATAGCCGACCATTCCGATACCCAGCGACCCGGCCAGAGCGGCCATGCCTGCGAGGGACGTCCGCACGACGCGCCGGTAATAGACCTTGCGCGGCAGCAGCGGCTGAGTGTGATGTTCAAAGAGGTTGGACATGATTCAATCCCACCGCCTGTTGCAAACTCGTGAGGCCGGCCGCGGCCAGTTTTCGCTTCAAACCGGACACAATGTCTTTGGCAATGCCCGGCCCTTCATAGACCAGCCCAGTGTAAATCTGCACAAGCGAAGCGCCCGCCGTAATCTTTTCCCAGGCATCCTCTGCGGTGAAAATGCCACCCACGCCAATCAGGGGGAGCTGTCCCCGGGTCTGCCGGTACAGATGCCGGATCATTTCCGTGCTGCGCGCCTGCACCGGCCGGCCGCTCAGGCCGCCGCTTTCGGCATAGATTTTTTGCGCGGCGGCATCGCCCGTTGCCGGACGCGTGATCGTTGTGTTGGTTGCCACGATGCCGGCGATGCGGCGGGGGGCGACCAGCCCGAGGATTTCATCGAGCGCGTCGAAGGAGAGATCGGGAGCCACTTTGACGAGGACCGGTTTGGAATCTTTAGCACCCAGAGAATTCTGCTCTTGGATAGCGGCGAGGATTTCATCCAGTGCGGCTTTGTCCTGAAGTTGCCGGAGTCCGGGTGTATTCGGCGAACTGACGTTGACGACGAAAAAATCAGCGAAGTCCCGCAGGGCCCGAAAGGAATCCGCATAATCCCGGGCGGCGTCTTCCAGCGGCGTCACTTTGGATTTCCCGAGGTTGATGCCAACCGGAGCCGAGGGCCAGCGTCCGCGCCGTTTCCAGTCGGCCAGTTTTTCAGCGAGGGCGGGCGCGCCGGGATTATTGAACCCCATCCGGTTGATGATAGCGTCCGCGGCGGCAATGCGGAACATCCGGGGTTTCGGATTGCCCGGTTGCGCGTGCCAGGTCACTCCGCCGAGTTCGCAGAAGCCCAGCCCAAGTTTTTCCCAAGCCGGCACGGCGGCGGCGTGCTTGTCCATGCCCGCCGCCAGACCTACGGGATTGGGAAACAGGAGGCCCCAGACCGTCACCGGCAGCGGGGTCGCCCCGTAGAGACTGCCGAGCAGGCTGCAGGCGGGGCGGCTGCGGCTGACGCGGGCCAGATGACGGAGGGCTGAATCATGGGCGTCCTCCGCCTCCTGCGCGAAGAGACGCGGGCGTACCCAATTTCGATAAAGCGAGCCCATGAGTTTCTCAGGCCAGGGCGGTTTCCCGGCGGACAGCGCCGTTCTTGTGGACGGCCGTCGCGCGGCGGAGAATCTGCCGGTAGGTTGCTAGCGCGAGCAGCGGCCAAGCGTTGCGGTAGATGTCGTATTTCAGATAAAAAACCTTCGGGAAACCGGTGCCAGTGGCCTCGTGCTCCGTCCACGATCCGTCGGAGTTTTGCGCGCGCGTCAGATACTCAATTCCCCGCTTGAGCGCGGGATTCTCCGGATCATCAAAGGCGCACAACCCCATGACGGCCCATGCCGTCTGCGAGGCGGTGCTAGGACCGCATCCTTTAAATACCGGGTCGTCGTAGGTGTTGCAGCGCTCACCCCATCCGCCATCCTCGTGCTGAACGCTTTCCAGCCACGCGCCGCCGCGGCGCAGCCACGGCTGATCCATGTCCAGCTTCAGCGCGCGCATCCCGCGCAGCACCTGCCAGGTTCCGTAAATGTAATTCACCCCCCAGCGGCCGTACCAGGAGCCGTCCTCTTCCTGATGTTTCCGAATGTATTGCAGCGCGGCTTTGACCTGCGGATGGTCGTGACTGACCCCCTCGCGGCCGAGCAGTTCCAGGATGCGCGCGGTGATGTCGGCGCATTCCGGATCGAGCATGGCGTTGTGGTCGGCGAAGGGGACTTTTTCCAAAATGTTATTGGTGCAATCCTTGTCGAACGCCGCCCATCCGCCATCCTTGCACTGGAAGGTCATCATCCACGCCAGCCCGCGCCGGAAGCATTCGTCCCGCTTTGCGGGATTGGCTGTCGGGATTTTCCGCAGCGCGAGCAGCACCATGGCCGTATCGTCCACATCCGGGTTCCATTTGTTGGCATATTCAAAGACCCAGCCGCTGGGCTCGACCTTGGCCGGGTTTTTATGGATCCAGTCGCCGGCAAACCGGATTTCCTTGTTCATCAACCACTCGGCCGCCTGCATCAGCCGGGGATGATCCGCTGGCAACTCCGACTCGGCCAGGCACATCAGGACGATGGCGGTGTCCCAGACCGGCGAGAAGCACGGCTCGATGCGCACGTCGTCTTCGGTCTCATGCTCGAGCCGCTTCAGCTCGCGTGCGGCGCGGACCACCTGCGGATGGTGGTCGGGATAGCCGAGCGCCTTGAGGGCGATCAGCGAATTGAGCATCGCCGGAAAAATAGCAGCCAGCCCATCCGATCCCTCGAAGCGTTCGAGCATCCACTGCTCGGCTTTTCTCAGGGCCGGTTTGCGGAAGGGATGAAGGCCGCGGCGGGCGAAGCGTTCGGCCAGCTTGTGGAGCCGGTCGAGCCAGAGAAAGAAGTTCCGGAGCGTGAACCGCTGCGGGTCGCGCGCCAGGGCCAGATCCCGATCATGGATGCCCTCGGGATAAAGCTCGTCGAGGGTGACGGACACCGATCGGGTGGGCTTAAAATGGTTAATGATGGACAACGGCACGATCATGCCGCGCGACCAGTTACTCATGTCCCAGAAATTCACATGGAACCATTTCCCGATGAAAAGCACCTCGCAGGGGATGGTGGGAACGTATTTCCAGGGGAAGAGCCCGATCAGGGCTAGGAACAGCTTGGAGAAGGTGTTCATGCGCGGCACGCCCCCGAAATGGAGCGCCACCTCGCGCGCCTTCAACATGCGGGGATCGGTCACCGGCACGCCCGCCAGTTTGAGGGCGAGATAGGCCTTGATGGTGGCGTTCACCTCGGACGGACCTCCGGGATAAATATTCCAGCCGCCATCGGGCAGCTGCATGGAAAAGAGGCGATGGACCGCCTTGCGCTGCCAGCCCGCATCCACGCTTCGGTTCCAATGATGATAGGCCACTATGTCGGAAACGAGCGTGGAGTCCACTATCAGTTCTCCGACCCAGTACCCTTCCGGTTTTTGTTCACCGAGCAGAAAGCCCTGCGACCTCCCAATGGCCGCCTCCAAATCATGTACGAAGCCGGACGGGGCCGCGGCGGGCGGCACCGCCGTCCGAACCCCAGTGGCATTGTCGATCATCACGCGCATACTGTGGGGATTGCTTGAAAAACTGTAAAGAATTTCCTGCCGCGAAGCCGGCCCGAACCTCCCCCCCGAACCCCTGCAGCCCGGGGCATCAGGCAGCCGGCCGCGACTGATAATACTGGTGGGTGTACTCCTTGACCATGCGGTCGGTGGTGAATTGAGGCACCAGGGTGATCATAGTGCGACGGATCCGCTGGATCCATTCCCGGGGGATTCCCTGAGCGTCGCGGTTATAAAACATCGGGATGACCTCGTCGGTCAGCGTGTGATAGAGGTTGGCGCTGTCCACCCGGTCCTGCTCGGCTACATTATCGGGATGGGAATCCGGGCCGATGGCGAAGCCGTTGGAGCCGTCGTAGCCTTCGCGCCACCAGCCGTCGAGAATGCTTAGGTTCATGCACCCGTGGCAGCTGGACTTCATGCCGCTGGTTCCGGAGGCCTCCAGCGGCCGGCGCGGATTGTTCAGCCAGATGTCGCAGCCCGAGACCATTTGGCGCGCGATGTGAATATCATAGTTCTCCAAGAACACCAGGTGTCCGGCCAGCTCGCTGTGCTTGCTCAGGTGAATGATATGCTGAATGAACTTCTTGCCCTCATCGTCGCGCGGATGCGCTTTGCCCGCAAAGATAAACTGCACCGGCCGGTGCTTGTCGTGGGCGAGCCGGACGATGTTTTTAAACTGGTGAAAAATCAGGGGAGCGCGCTTGTAGGTGGCGAAGCGGCGCGCGAAGCCGATGGTGAGGGCATCCGGGTTGAGCAGACGGTCGAAGCGGATGAAATCGCCGGCGGTGACCCGATGCTGCTGGAGCAGCAGGCGGCGGCGCGCGTATTCGATGAGTTCGCGACGCAGCTTGTAGCGCAGCGCCCAGATCTCCTCGTCGGACACGAATGCCGGATCCGCCATCTTGGCCCAGAAATCCGTATGATTGATCGCCGACGCCCATTCGCGCCCGTACTTCTCATCCCACATTTTCAGGATGCCATCCCCGTTGGAGGCAAGCTTCCTCTGCCAGAACTTTCGAACCGTCCCCTTCATCCAGCCGAGGAGATGGATGCCATTGGTAATATGACCGATGGGAACCCTGTCGACCGGCGTGTGGGGATAGAGGGACTGCCACATCTCGCGACTGATCTGTCCATGCAGTGCACTGACGCCGTTGGCGGAGCGGGAAACCTTCAAGGCCAGCACCGTCATGCAGAAGGATTCGTGCGCATCGGCTGGGTTCACGCGGCCCAGCCCCATGAGGTCGGAGAAGGGCACGGGCAGCTGCGCCCGAAATCCCTGCATAGCATAGTCCATCAGGGCCGGAGTGAAGCGATCGTGTCCCGCCTCAACCGGGGTGTGCGTGGTGAAATGGCATTCCGCCTTGGCGGCGGCCAGGGCGTCGGAAAAGTTCTTCCCCGCGGCTATTTTTTCCCGGACCAGTTCCAGAGTAAGAAACGCCGCGTGGCCCTCGTTCATGTGGAAAGTGGAGGGCGCCACGCCCAGTTTACGGAGCAGGCGGGTGCCGCCGATGCCCAGCAGCATCTCCTGCATGATTCGCGTGGTGCTGTCGCCCCCGTACACCCGCAGCGTCAGGTCCCTGAAATGCTGCTCGTTTTCCGGGCGGTTCGTGTCCAGCAGATAGACCGGCACGCGACCGACGTTGACGCGCCAGGCCTGGAAATGGACGCGGCTCATGCCGATTTCCACCTCGCACACCACGCGCCCGCCCTTGGCGTCCAGCAGCGGCTCCACCGGCACGTTCTGCGGGTCGACTGGATTATAAAACTCCGTCTGCCAGTTGTTCGAATCGATCGCCTGCTGAAAATACCCTTCGCGGTAAAACAGGCTGATACCGACAAAGCCCAGACCGAGATCGCTTGCCGACTTGGTGTGATCCCCGGCCAAGATGCCCAACCCGCCCGCCGCAATGGGCAGCGATTCGTGGAAGCCGAACTCGGCGGAGAAATAGGCCACCGGGTGCGCATGAAGATCCGGCGCATGCTGATGTCCCCAGGTTTTCTTCTCGGCGAGGTAGGCCTGGAAATTGTTAAGCACCGCGCGGACGCGGCCGGCAAACCCCTTATCCTGCAGGCGCGCCCGCAGCTCGTAGTCCGACACCTCGCGCAGCACCGCCGCGGCGTTGTGATAGAGATCCTGCCAGGCGCGCGGCGACAGCTCCTGAAACAGATCCTGCGCCTCCTGATCCCAGCTCCACCAGAGATTTCGGGACAGCCGGCCCAGACCGTCCACCAACTCGTTCAATTCATCGGGGGTCAAGGGGTGGTTCTTCATAAAAATTTGAGGGGACGGTCTGTCGCTTCCTTGGGCGCCTGCCTAGATCCGGTGCCAGAGCGGCCGAAAACTAGCCCAACGAAAATGAATCGGCAAACAAATTATCCTTGGCGTTCCGGGCCGGTTCCCGGCTAAAATCGACGCGTTGAAAAAATACTGGCACGTCCTGGGCATCGGCCTCCAGAACAACCTGACCTACCGCTTCAATTATCTGACGCGGACGTTGTTCAGCTTCATCCCCCTCTTCGCCATGCTCTCGCTGTGGCGGACCATCTACTCAGCGAACGGCCCGGGCCACGTGCTCTCCGGCTACACCGAAGCGCAGATGGTTTTTTATTACATCCTGGTGGCCGTGGTGGATGTGCTCACCGCCGTCAATGAAGACGACTGGCAGATTGCCGCCGACATCCGCGAGGGCAACATCAGCCAGTTCCTCCTCAAGCCCATGGATTATCTCTGGTACCGCCTCTGGCTTTTCTTTTCCGGCCGGCTCGCCTTTGTGATGATGGCGGCCGTGCCGCTGGCCGTGTTTCTTTTCTATTTCCGCGACTATTGCATGGCCCCCGCCAGCGGCCTCGCCCTGGTCGCCTTTCCGGTTTCCCTGGCGCTGACGGCGCTGCTGCAGTTTTTCCTATCCTACTCCATGGCGCTGCTCGCCTTCTGGGTGCTGGAAATCTCCACCTTCATCTTCATCCTGTTTGCGTTCGAATACCTTGCCAGCGGGCACCTCTTTCCCTTGGACCTCCTGCCACCCGAGCTGCAGCAGGTGCTGGCGTTTACCCCCTTCCCCTCCATGCTGTACGCCCCCATTGGCATTTACATGGGAAAGATTCAGGGGGCGGAGGTCGGCTGGCACCTCCTGACCCAGGGATTCTGGGTGCTGGCCATGTACGGCCTCGCCCGCTACATGTGGCGCCGCGGAATCCGGCACTACTCTGCCTTCGGGGGGTGACCCCGTAGCCGCGCCGGACAAAGTCATGGTGCGGAGCCCCGTTCTTGATATTCATCCGCCTCACAATAAACCTAGACTTGAACAAGTCTGTGGGGTTCACTGGACAGTGACATGACACACCCGCTTCCTCCAGTGACAGGCGTCCGCCGAGGCTCACA
The DNA here is from genome assembly GCA_903835255.1 of uncultured Verrucomicrobia subdivision 3 bacterium. Taxonomy (GTDB): domain Bacteria; phylum Verrucomicrobiota; class Verrucomicrobiia; order Limisphaerales; family UBA11358; genus UBA11358. Next base: position 91,550 of record CAILMI010000014.1, on the reverse strand, counting down.
GGCGTGCCCTCGAGCGGAGAACCGCAACCGTTCCCGGCCTGACCGGGCGGCGGATCGGGTGTCGCGGCCAGGTGCGATGCAGGCGAGCGCCCAACGAGCGGTGGCCCGATGCTGATGCAGCCCGACGACCTCCAACTCATCGGCAAGGAACTGGCGATCAAGTGGCCGGACGGCCTGGAGAGTTTCATCCCGATGGAACAGTTGCGCCGCGCCTGCCCGTGCGCGGTCTGCCAGGGCGAGACCGATATCCTGGGCCATCTTCACAAAAACCCCACGCAGCCACTCACGGCGGCGGCGTTTGAACTGATCCGGATGGCGCGGGTGGGCGGATACGCCCTCCAACCGCTCTGGGGAGATGGGCATCAGACCGGCCTTTACTCCTTCGACTTTCTGCGACGGCTTTCAGGAGTCCCCTCTCCACCGCCCTAGGGGAGGCGGAGAAGAAAACGGGGCAGTATCTGGTCAGCCCAAGCTCTCTTGGACAAATCTACCGTCTCACCTAGGTAAATCCATTAGTCCGGGATAAACCATAAGTCTCTTGCCGCGGAGCGGGTGGCTCGTCACTGTGGCGCCGTCAGACAGGGACGCCAAGGAGGATTGATCAACGCAGAGAGGAACGCCAGGGGTCTGGCTGCCCGGGTCCCGGAGGAATGCAATATGTCATCCACGGACAAAATAAATATCTGGGAAACCAACGGAAACGGTTCCCGTCCGTTATCGAAGGGAGCGGAGGCTTCTCACCCTGCCATTGAACCCGAAATCCTCCATTTTATCGAGCAGTCGCGGTGGCATGCGGACCGGACCATGCCGGAGCTACCTCATCAGTACGTGGTGATTCACTGGCGGCCGGAGCAGCAGCGGGTATTTGAACGCTTTGCGCGGTTCATTCAGGAACAGGGTCGAAAAGAGCGGCCGGCGACGGAATCCCCCTGCTATTGTGAGCTCGACGGCTGGAAATATTGGACGGCGGGGGCTCCCGCCGATGAGACAATCATCATCAACCGGTCCAAAGCGGCGGACTCGCCGGGATGAGAGCAACTCTGGACGCGGGATCGGCGGGCGAACGCATTTGTCTCCCCCGCCCTGCCTCGCTGCCGGCCCGGGCGGACGGCGGAGCCGGGGGCAGCGCTCGAACGTCAGGCCTTCTCGATGCAGGCGTAGGCGTTGTGGTTGTGGATGCTCTCAAAATTCTCTGCCTCCACCTTGTACCAGCGCACCCGGGCATCGGCATTGAGCCTCAGCGCCACGTTGCGCACCAAATCCTCCACAAACACGGGGTTTTCGTAGGCCCGCTCCGTCACCGCTTTCTCGTCCTGCCGCTTGAGCAGGGCGTACAATTCCGAACTGGCCGACTTTTCAATCATTCCAATCAAGTCCTCGATCCACACCGCCCGGTTCATGCGGATGGCCACCGTCACGGCGCCGCGCTGATTGTGCGCTCCATATTTGGAGATGGCCTTGGAACAGGGGCACAGCGTCGTCACGTTCGCCTTCACGGTGAGCACGAAATCCATCTCCGTGCCGCAGGCCGCCGCATCAAAGCGCGCGGTGTAGTCCATCAGACTTTCCAGGCGCGACACCGGCGACTGCTTGGAGAGGAAATAGGGGAACTCAATCTCGATATGAGAGGTAGCGGATTTCAATTTGACCTGAAGCGACTGCAATATGTCCGCGATGTTCTCAACGTGGATGACGCTGCCATGGGCGTTGAGCACCTCGACGAAGCGGCTCATGTGGGTGCCCTTAAATTCCTTGGGCAGGTCCACGAACATGCCGAGCGTGGCGACGGTATTTTGAACCCTGCGGGCCTTGTCGCGCACCTGGATGGGAAATCTCAGCCCGCGCACACCGACCTTATCGATCCGGAGGTCGCGGCTGTCGCGCTCGCTCTGCTTGTCGTGCAGATGCGCGGCGGAACTTTTTTTTGCAGTGCGGACGGAGACAGCTTTTTTACTAGGACGAGACATATAAAAAGTTTAACAGCCTCAAGAAAAATTTGCAAAAGGTTCCGGAGAGGGCTCCAGAGAAAAGCACCGGTTTCAGAGAACCCCTTTCATCCGCCTCGCACCTCATCCCCTGCCGCGGCCGCTCAGGGCAACCTCGTCCCCGGATCGGCCGGGTCCCGGGGCTGGAGGAACCGATTCCTGCAGTGTTTCACGGGGGGACTCCTCCCGGCTCGAATGGGGTCCGTTTTGGCGGTGGCACTCCTGCTGGGCGCCGGGGGGCCCGGTGCGCGGGCTGATGAGGTGTTCCGCGTGGCCACCTACAACGTGGAAAACTATTTGGACCAGCCGACCGAATCACGGCGGCATATTAAATCCGCAGAAGGGAAAGCTAAAATCCGCGAGAGCATCCGCGCGCTGAATCCCGACGTGCTGGCACTCGAGGAAATGGGCGGCACCAATGCGCTGCTGGAACTGCGCGCGACGCTCAGGGCGGAGGGGGTGGACTTCCCGTTTTGGGATCACCTCTCCGGCGTGGACACCAACATCCACGTCGCCGTGCTCAGCCGGTTCCCCATCGTGGCCCGGCGCCCGCACACCAACGATCAATTCCTTTTGGGCGGACGCCGGTTCGGCGTGGGGCGGGGCTTTTCCGAACTCGAGATCCAGGTGGGGCCCGGAGTTTCCTTCACGCTGCTCGCCGCGCATTTGAAATCGCGCCGCCCCGTGCCGGAGGCGGATGAAGCGGAATTGCGGCTGCAGGAAGCCCGGGCGCTGCGCGGCATCATCGATGCCCATTTCCGGGCCGACCCGGAGAGTCGCCTGATCGTCTTGGGAGATTTCAACGATGTGAAAAATTCTCCCCCCCTCAAAACCATCGTGGGGCGGGGGAAATTCAAGCTGGGAGATGCGCGCCCGGCGGAGCGCAACGGGGATACCGCGCCCCATCCCAACCCGCATCAGGATCCGCGTACAGTCACCTGGACATACCATTACGGCCAAGAGGACACCTACACGCGCATTGATTATATCCTGATGAGTCCCTCCATGGCACGGGACTGGGTGACGAATAGCACCTATGTGTTGACCCTTCCAGATTGGGGCACCGGCTCCGACCACCGGCCCATCCTTGCAACGTTTAAAAAAACACCCACCTCATCCCGGCCTTTTTCATCCCCGGGGCGCCAGCGCCAAAAATGAGGACTTGGCCCCTGGAACCGTTCTGCCCTGCCCCCGCCCGCCGCGCGCGGCAATAAAAAATGCCGCCGCCGGATTTACTCCGGCGGCGGCACATGAAAAAAATGAATTACTTGAGTTTTGCGAGGACCGCCTTGATGGCATCGAAGTTGGGCAGATCCTTAGGGGTGGGCGTCTGCTCGCTGTATTGAATGACGCCGGCCTTATCAATGACGAATGCCGCGCGCGCCGAGGTATCCCCCACGCCGGCCAGCATCGGAAACACCACGTCGTAGGCCCGGGTCACGGTCTTGTTCAAATCGCTGGCAAGGGTGATGCTGATTTTTTCCTTTGCTGCCCAAGCGGCTTGGGCAAAGGGACTGTCCACGCTGACGGCAATGACTTCCGCACCCAGGGCGGCATAGGCATCGAGGCCGGAGCTCAAGCTGCACAATTCAGTCGTGCAAACACCCGTGAAGGCGAGCGGGAAGAACAGCAGCACGGTGTTTTTCTTGCCGAAATTGTTGCTCAGCTTGACTTCAACATCCGCGGGAGATTTGGACTTGAGAGTGAAATCAGGGGCTTTGGAACCAATGGATAAGGGCATAGTTAATTTTTAAGTTGAATTGATAAAAAACGACGGGCCGGATTCTGTCCCGTCCGCACGCTGGTGTCAAATTTTCATTGTGCCCTTTTATTGATCTCTAGGGCGGCGGCGCGACCGTGCCGGGGATCAGGCCGATTTCATCCACTCCAGGCAATGCGTGAGGTAGGGCAGCAGCTGTTTTTTACGGGAGACCACGTCGCGCAGCTCAAACACGCCCGGCTGGGGCTCGGGATAATCAATCCGGTCCACAAACCGCTTTTCCCCCGCGACGAGCATCAGCGATTGCTGGCAGGTCACGTCGGTGACCATCAGTGCGGCAAAGATGTATTTCTGTCGGACCCGGTAATTCTCCAGCGCGGTGAGCAGCTCATCCTTGCGCTTCCAGAACTGGTCGAAGCCGACCTCCTCGATCTGGGCGACGCTGAAGGCGAGGCCCTGTTCGCGATACTCCTTGGCATCCGTCGCGATGGCCTGCGGCGCGGACTTGAGGGTGAGCAGGGAACCGGAGGCGAAGAGTTTTTCAGTGAACTGGCGGGCATTGACTCCAGCGAGGGCCTCCAGCCGCGCCAGGATTTCCCCGTCGCGCGGCGTCGTCGTGGGCGAGGTGAGATTCAGGGTGTCGGACACCAGCCCGGCCAGCAACAATCCGGCGATGGGCCGGGTCAGCTCCACCCCGTGCCGGAAAAAGCAGTCCGCCACAATCGTGCTGGTCGATCCGACCGGTTCATTGCGGAAGAGGATCGGCTGAGAGGTCGTGAGTGCCCCCAGCCGGTGATGGTCAATGATTTCAATGATCTCCGCCTCGTCGGCGCCCTGCACGGCCTGGGAGAGCTCGTTGTGATCCACGAGGATCAGCTTGCGGGCGACGGGTTTGAGAAAATCCGTTTTGGAAAGAATACCGACCGTGCGCCCCTCTTCATCGGTCACCGGGAAGGCGGCGAAGCCGGAAGACGCGGCCTCGGCCTTGACGGCGTTTAATGATGCCTCCGCGCGGAAGGAGAGGAACTTCTCGTTCAACATGTGACGGATGGCCACCGCCGAGCGGCACAGGGACGCCGTGGTGGAGGTGTCATGCGGGGAGGCGATGACGCTCACGCCTTTTTTCCGGGCGGCCTCCAAAATATGCGGCTCCACGGGAAATCCTCCGATTACCACGAGCACCCGCACTCCGAAACGAATCGCCAGCGATTGGATATTGGACCGGTCCCCGACGACAACAGCCAGTTTTTCCGGCTGCAGGGTTTCCAGGCGCTGGGCGAAGGACTCAATCCGCATGGCGCCGATCATCAAGACCAACTCTTCCTCGCGGTCGGCATCAGAGCCGGCGAGCAGCGTCCCACCGAGGGTTTTGGCCAGATTGTTCAGCGACGACAGCACCCGCCGCGAATCCACCAGCCGGTTGGCGGCTGGAAACAGAAACTTGCTCAGCTTGAACAGGGACAGCAGCCCCCGGCAGCGCCGATCCGAATCCAGCACCGGCAAAATCCGGATGTCATGCTCATCCATCAGACTCAGCGCCTCCGCCGCCGTCGCATCCGGGGTCACGCTCAAGACCTGCGACTGCATGACATCGCGCACCTTGGGCGAGACGTCCGCCACAAAGCGGGGGGCGGGCACCCCGAATGTTTCCAGGACAAAATCAATGCGGTCGTTTGTATCGCCGCAGCGCGCGGCCACGGCCTCGGGCATGCCGGTGCGGCGCTTGAATTCCGCGTAGCCAATCGCTGCGCAGATCGCATCCGTGTCCGGATTGCGATGGCCGATGACAAATATTTCGCTCATATAATTCGATCGCGGGAAAAAACTGCCGGAGACCGTGTCAGATTTCCGCAGCGCACCCGCAGCCGTGGGATCACAGCGCCGCCAGCACTTCCGCCGGATGGGTCTCCGGCTTCACATCCGTCCAGATATTTTTAATTTTGCCAGTGGGCCCGATCAGAAAGGTCACCCGGAAGACCCCCTGATATTTGCGACCCATAAAACTCTTCTCTCCCCACACGCCATAAGCCTGGACAATTTTCTTATCCGCATCGGACAGGAGCGGGAACGGCAGCTGGAACGCCTCCACAAACTTGTCGTGTGATTTCACAGGGTCCGGACTGACGCCCAGGACAGCAGCGCCCGCCTTTTTAAAGTCCGCGAAATGATCCCGGAACGCGCAGGCTTCCTTGGTGCAGCCGGGCGTGTTGTCCTTGGGATAAAAATACAAGATGACATTCCGGCCCCGGTAATCCGACAGCGAAACCCTCCCGCCGCCGCTGGTCGCCGCCGTGAAAGCTGGCGCGCTATCGCCCGTCTTTAATTTAAGTTCGATGGTTTTTCCCATAAATAAGAGCCCTTAAGGAACGCAGCGAGGCCGTTTTTGGCAAGCTTTATTCGGTAAATCTGCAATTCTCAGGGGCCGCGGGGCGCGGGGGAGCTATGGGGATGCGCCCCGAGCTGGCGGATGGCATCCACCCCATACAGCAATCCGGATAGCGCGGTGAACGCCGCCGCGCCGAGCGCGCAGCCCAGAAACCCGTGCTGACCGGAACCCTCATCCCATTTTAACAAAATCCAAAGGACCGACACCATCTGTAATACCGTGGCGATTTTACCCGGGAACCGCGGACGCACGGTGACCCTGCCAACGGTAAACTGAATGACCCCCATGCCAATCAGGATTAACAGGTCACGCCCGAGGATCATGCCGGTTAACCACAACGGTATCTGACCGAGGAAAGATCCTTGATCAAAACTCAAGGTCACCACGCCCGACACCAGGAGCAATTTATCCGCGAGCGGGTCGAGCACCTTTCCTAACTCGCTGATCTGATGGTAGCGCCGGGCGATATAGCCATCCACGCCGTCCAGAATGGCGGCAACGGCAAAGCTCAGGAGCGCTGTCAGGCGATAGACCTCATTGCCCGAGCGGACATAATAGACCAGCTCCACGACAAAGAAGGGGACTAGCAGGATACGCAGAAGGGTGACTTTGTTGGCGGTCGTCATCGAAAAAGCAAGGCTGGCATCGTTGGCGGCGATTTGCACGATTTTTCAGAAAATCGACCGCCGTCCATCCACCCTCCATCCGTATTTCTCAAAGAGGGTGGGACCTCTGGCAGAAGCCTGTAGTCAGTTGCAACGCCGGCCGAATTTATCAAGACAACTTTCAATGTGGGAACCCCTTGCAGAATTCAATCCCACGGCAGTGCAGCAGGACTTCCTCACGGTCGAGTGATTCCATCGGAGGGGGCAACCTTCCATGACGGCATGAAACCGGCTCAGGTCTTGCGCTTTGGCAGTTCATTCGGACTGCAGGGTTCCGGCTATGAAGGAGGCACAGCCACCCGAGCTCAATACACCACTTTGTTGAGGGGATATTCGATGATGCCTTCGGCGCCGGCGGCCTTGAGCTTGGGAATCATCTCGCGCACGACATGCTCGTCGATGATGGTCTCCACTGCCACCCAGCCCTTGAGGCTCAGATTGGAGATGGTCGGGTTGCGGAGCGCGGGCAGGCTTTTCAAAAGCGCCGCCAAGTTTTTCTCGGCGATGTTCATCTTTAAACCGACTTTCGCCTCGGCTTCCAGGGCGCCCTTGAGCAACAGCGCCAGCGTCTCGATTTTCTGCCGCTTCCACGGATTTTTCCAAGCCACCGGATTCGCAATCAGACGCGGGGTCGAGGTCAGCAGCGTGTCCACGATGCGCAGCTTGTTGGCCCTGAGGGAGGAACCCGTCTCCGTCAGTTCAACGATCGCATCCACTAGTTCGTGCGCTTTCATCTCCGTCGCACCCCAGGAAAACTCCACCTCGGCCTTCACCCCATGCCGGCGCAGGTATTTTTTCGTGAGGTTGACCACCTCCGTGGCGATGCGTTTGCCCTGCAGATCCCGGACCGATTTGACCGGGGAATTCTCCGGAACGCACAGCACCCAGCGGGCGGGCTGCCGGGTGGCCTTGCTAAAAAGAAATTCGCCGACCTCGTGGACGCGGGAGCCGTTCTCGACCACCCAGTCGTGGCCGGTGATGCCGCAATCCAGGAAGCCGTGCTCCACGTAGCGGCTAATTTCCTGCGCGCGGATGAGCCGGACATCCAGTTCCGCATCGTCCACGTAGGGCACATAGGAGCGGCTGCTGACGGAGATGTTATAGCCCGCCTTGGCCATCTTTTGAATGGTGGCTTCCTGCAGGCTGCCTTTGGGCAGCCCAAATCGTAGTTTTGCACTCATCGCACGTTTTAAATCTAACCGGGCACGGAGACGGAGGAAATACTCCCATTTTTTTCGCGCCGGACACAATTATTTTGCCGAGGTCAGCCTGTCAAAGCGAACTTTTTTTCCAGCTGGGGAACTTGATCCGCTCTGAAATCTCCCCGCCTCGCGCCTTCTGCCGGGTCTGGGACGCGGATTTTACAGTGAAAAAAACGAGGAACCCATGGCCTCGCAGGGCGAATTGCAGGCGACGAGGCGGGTCAGCGACTCCGGACCACCCGCCGGCCGGCGACCCGGATTTCACCGCGGGCAATGGCCGCCACACACTGGGGATACAGCTCATGCTCTGCCGCTTGAATCCGTTCATGGAGGGATTCTGCCGTGTCCTGATCCAGCACCGGCACAGGCTGCTGGCCGATGATGGCCCCGGAATCCACGCCCGCATCGACGAAATGCACCGTGCAGCCGGCGACTTTCACGCCGTGATCGAGGGCCTGTTTCCAGGCCTGGAGACCGGGAAAAGAGGGGAGCAAAGACGGATGCACGTTCACGATGCGCCCCTCGAAGGCGCGCAAAAACTCCCCCTTAAGAACCCGCATAAAACCGGCGAGCACGATTAAATCCACCCTCGCCATCCGCAGGGCCTCAACCATCGCTAGTTCCGCCTCGTCTTCCAGCTTGGTGCGAAATTTCCCGGGCGGAATGAATTGCGCCGGAACACCCCGTTCCCGCGCCTGCGCCAAAATCCCCGCCGACTCGACATCGCTTAACACGATGGCCACCTCCGCCGGAAGTTTTCCGGCGGCGATGGCGTCGGCGATCGCGACAAAGTTCGAGCCCCTGCCGGAACCCAGGACTCCCAAGCGAAATGGATTGCTCACTTGAATGAAATAACAAAGCCGTGTTGATTATTCAAATGCATTGTAACGGCCCGGCAATAGATGGCGCCTGAGGGAGCGTTCCGTTTGACCCCTTCCGTTTATCCCTTGAATCTTATGCCTGATCCGATGCAGGCGATGACCGCCGCGCGGGTGGGCGCGCCGAAAAAGAATGCGCCCGGTTTTCCGGACAGCGGGCGCTGGAACGGGCGCGGGGAAAACCTGAGCCCCGCGCCGTAGCCTCCGCAGAATCAGGCGACTCAGAAAACACCCTCAGAAATCCTAGACCGCTCCAACGGGGTTCCCGGCTGGTGCCACGATCACTTCCACCCCCTGCGCGCGCAACGAGGCCACGAGCTCCTGCGGCGCCCGGCTGTCCGTCACAATCGTATCCACCTGGTCGAGCCCGCAGAGCATCGAAACGGACTGGCGGCCGAATTTGGAATGGTCCAGACAGAAAATAACCTTCTGCGCGGCTTTCAACATCGCGCGCTGGATGTCAATGAGGAGCGCATGGGAATTGGTCACCCCCTCGAGCGTGATGCCGCCGGCGCTCATGACCGCCACGTCCGCGCGCATTTTTGAAAACGCCTCCACCGTCATCGGCCCGACCAATACCCCCAGGCGCGGATAAATCACCCCGCCCGCCAAAATCACCTCCACCCGGTTCGCCGAAGCGAACAGATTCGCCACCGGCAGCGAGTTGGTCACAATCTGCGGCGCCTTCTCCTCGAGATGCCGGGCGACATGATACACCGTCGTGCCCGCATCCAGAATCACACTGCGATCCGCTCCAATCAGTTCGGCGCAGGCCCTCCCGATGGCCTCCTTCTCCGAAAGCTGCTGCGCATCCCGCGCGGCAAAGGCAAATTCATCCGTCTTGGGCGTCAAAATCCGCGCCCCCCCATGCGTGCGCCGCACATTGCCGCCCCCCTCCAAAGCCGTCAAATCCCGACGCACCGTGGAAACCGACGCCTCCACCTGCTGCGACAACTCCTCCAGCGAGGCGAACTCCACCCGCTGTAGATAGGCTTCAATTCGATGCTTGCGCTCTTCTGCCGTCATACTTCCATCAATATGAAAGGTTCTGAAAGATTTTGCAAGATAAATGTTGACTTGAACCTAAATCCTGGCAAATTCGTGCCAGATTATATGGCTGTCGCTGCACCAGCACCTCATCGCGCCGTTGTCGAACATATGGTTCGACAATCCGTTTACGCCAAGCTTGGCAAGCCGTTACCGCGCATTGCCAGCGGTCAAAGCCCGCTGGTCGTCAATGTCAGCGCGCGGCATTGTCACCTCACTCCGGAAGCGGTCGAGGCTCTTTTCGGGAAAGGGGCCAAGCTCTCCGTTCACAAGTGGCTGTATATGGATGGCCAGTTTGCGGCGAAGGAAACGGTCACGCTCATCGGCCCGCGCAGCCGGGTGATCTCCAATCTCCGCATTCTCGGCCCGTGCCGGAATCTGAATCAAATCGAGCTGGCCTACACGGACGCGATTGCGCTGGGCTTTGAAATCCCCTTGCGCAGCTCCGGCGATATCCAGGGAACGCCTGGATGCATGCTGATGGGGCCGGCCGGTTTTTTTGAAATGCCGCACGGCGTCATTCGCGCCAAGCGCCATGCGCACATGCATCCGAAAGATGCCGAATTTTACGGCGTCAAAGCCGGCGACCACATGAAGCTCAAGATCGGCGGCCCGTGCGCCATCACGCTGGATCAGATGCTGGTTCGCGTGGATCCAAGCTTCAAGCTGGAAGTGCACATCGACACCGACGAGGGCAATGCCTGCGACCTGCAGCCCCACACGCCGGTGGAACTGGTCCGCTAATTTTCTCACAAACTCTCAACCCCAACCAATAAATAAAAATATGAGCGAAGCAATAGGAATGATTGAAACCAAGGGCTATGTCGGCAGCGTGGAAGCGAGCGATGCCATGGTCAAGGCGGCCAACGTCACGCTGGTCAAAACCATTGCCATCGGCGGCGGGCTGATCACCGTCCTGGCCAAGGGCGACATCGGCAGCGTCAAGGCGGCGGTGGACGCCGGCTCCAAGGCCGCGGCCAAGGTGGGCGAACTCGTCAGCTCCCACATCATCGCCCGCCCGCACGAAGAACTGCTGGAAGCCTTTCTCGGCACCGCCGCCAAGAAATAAACCACTCCCATTTTAACCCTCACAAATATGTCAAAACAAGCTGTTGGAATGATTGAATGCAAGGGCTTCTGCGCCGCGGTCGAGTCCGCCGACGCCGCCCTCAAATCCGCAAACGTCCACATCACCGGCTGGGAAAAAGTCGGCAGCGGATATGTCACCGTGTTCTTCCGGGGCGATGTCGCCGCCGTCAAGGCCGCCACCGATGCCGGGGCCGCCGCCGCCGCGCAGGTCGGCTCGGTCGTCAGCGTCCAGGTCATCCCCCGCCCGCATGACGGATTGAGCGGACTCGGCAAGTGGCTCGAATAATCCCCTGCCCCGCGCAGTGAAAATCCTCGTCGCCAATATCGGCTCGACCTCGCTCAAGTGGCGGCTGTTCGACTTTTCGGACAGCGCCGAACGCCTCCTGCACCGGGGCGGCTACGAGCGCGTGACCGATTATTCTAAGGCAATCGAGGACTGCCTCGCGGAGCTGAAGCAGGCCAACGCCATCCAGAGCGAAAACGAATTGAGCGCCGTCGGCTTCAAAACTGTTATTGCCAAAAACGTCACCGGCTGCGTGCGTCTGGATTCCGGCGTGCTCCAGGCGATGACCGACTACAACGGCCTGGCCCCGGCGCACAATCCCCCGTACATCAGCGGCATCCGCCAATTTGCTCAGCGCATGCCCGGCGTGCCGCTCCTCGGGCTCTTTGAAACGGCATTTCACCAATTCGCGCCCGAGGCGGCCCAGCGCTATGCCGTGCCGGAGGCTTGGCTAAACATCGGCGTCCGACGCTGGGGATTTCACGGCGCCAGCCACAAATTTATCGCCGAGCGCTCCGCAGAATTGCTGGGGCGCCTCGACATTGCGGAGCGCGCACGGCAATTATACGTCCGCGGCATCGCCCAGCCGGTCTCCGGCGCGCCGCTGCGCGTGATCTCCTGCCACCTGGGCGGCAGCTCGAGCATCACGGGAATTTTGAACGGCGCCTCCATCGGCACCAGCATGGGCATGAGCCCCCAGTCCGGCCTGCCGCAAAACAACCGCGTCGGCGATCTGGACGCCGAGGCCCTGCCCTACGCGATGAAGTCGCTGGGGCTCAGCGTCCAGGAGGCCCAAGCCCAATTGACCCGCCAGTCTGGGCTGCTCGGACTCAGCGGCGTCTCCAACGACATCCGCGACATCACCGCCGCTGCGGACAGCGGAAACCCGAGTGCCCGCATGGCTCTGGATGTTTTCGTCGCCAGCGCGCGGCACTGGATTGGCAGCTATTTTTTACAGATGAACGGCGCCGACGCCATCGTGTTCACCGCGGGCTCCGGCGAGAACCGCGCAGAACTGCGCGCCGCCATCTGCGCCAACCTGGAAAACCTTGGCATCCGCATCGACGCGGATAAAAACACTTCCACCCGCGCCACCGAGGCCGACCTCAGCTCGCCGGCGTCTGCGGTCAAGATTTTCGTCATCCCCGCCAACGAGGAGCTGGTCGTCGCGCGTGAGGCCAAACGATATCTGGATAATTTGAAGAACTGATTTTTCGGGATCCCAACCATCAACCAACCATCATTATGTCACATCAAGCAATCGGACTCATTGAAACCCGCGGACTCGTCGCCCTCGTCGAGGGAACGGACGCCATGCTCAAAGCCGCCAACGTGGAACTCGTCGGACCGATGACCCAGGTCGGCAACGCCCTGGTCACCGCGTGCGTCGTCGGCGACGTCGCCGCTGTCAAGGCCGCCACCGATGCCGGCGCGCAGGCCATCAAAGCCATCAAAGGCGAAATCGTCAGCGTCCACGTCATCGCCCGCCCCCACAACGACGTGGAAGCGGTGCTGCCCAAGAAGAAATAATCCCGACGGAGCGGCGCTGCCGCACCAGCGGATAACCCCGGACGCGCCCGCGGCGTCCCCATTAAAAAACTATGTTCCTCGCCAAAGTCGAAGGCCAGGTGGTCGCCACCAAGAAAGACCCGAATCTCTCGGGCCGCAAACTGCTGCTGCTCCGGCCGCAGCTGGTGGACGAAAAAAATCCCACTGCCTTTCGCCCCGGCGCCAACACGATTGTGGCTGTGGACGCGCTCGGCGCGGGCGAGGGCGAACTGGTGCTGTTCTGCCAGGGCAGCTCCGCCCGCCTCGCCCCCGGCATGAAAGACGCGCCCGTGGACGCCGTCGTCATCGGCTTGGTGGACAGCGTGGATGTGTTCGGGAAAGAAATTTTCAGCGCCAAAGTGCCGTGATTGAACCATGAGTGCCGTAAACGAAACTTTAATCCGGGATGTGGTAACCGAGGTCATGGGCCGTCTGAGCGGGGGCGCTCCCCTAGCTCACTCCCCTTCTCCTTCCCCCGTAGCCCCCGCGCCCGCGAAGGAATCCTGCGGTGTCGCCCGAAAGGTTTCCGCGGCTCCGGCGCTGCGCGGGAAGTTCGGTGTTTTTGCCACGGCAGAAGAAGCCTGTGCGGCGGCGCAGGAATCCTTCCTGCAATTGAAGGAACAAGGCATTGCCGCGCGCCGCAAGATTGAGGAAATCGTCAAGGCGCTCGCCGAGAAAAACGCGGAAGCCTGGGGCAAGATTGAATTCGAAGAGACCAAAATCGGCCGGCTCGATCACAAGATCGCCAAACTGGGGCTGATTAAACTCGTCCCCGGCGTGGACTGGATCCGCCCGGACGCCCGCAGCGGCGATCACGGCATCACCCTCGAGGAATACACGCCGTTCGGCGTCGTCGGCGCGATCACACCCAGCACGCATTCCATTCCCACCCTGAGCGGCAACATCGTCAATATTTGCGCCGCCGGAAATTCTGTGGTGTTCAACGCCCACCCGAGCGCCGCGCGCTGCGCGGCCATCGCCGTGCGCACCTACAACGAGGCGATTTATCGGGAGACCGGCATTGAGAATGCCGTCTGCATCATCGAAAAGCCCACGCTCGATTCTTTCAATGCCCTGTGCAAAAACGAGCACACCCGCCTGCTGCTGGTCACCGGCGGGCCGATGGTCGTGAAAGCCGCCATGCTGACGGGCAAGCGCGCCATCTGCGCCGGCCCCGGCAATCCCCCGGTGTTCGTCGATGACACCTGCTGCACGACCCGCGCGGCAAAGGCGATCATTTCCGGCGCGGCCTTCGATAACAATCTTCTGTGCATCGGCGAAAAACAGGTGTTCGTTCTGGAACAGGTCGCTGACCGCCTGATGCAGAAGATGTCTGAAAACGGCGCGGTAAAGCTGAATCCCGCGCAATTGGAAAACCTCACAAAGGCGGCATTCACCTTCAAAGAAGGCCAGGGCGGCGGCTGCGCCCACGCCTCGACCAACAAAGATTTTATCGGCAAAGATCCCTCGGTGCTCGCCCAGGCGGCCGGCATCAACCTGCCGGCTGGAACCCAGCTGCTCTTCGGCGAAACCGATGCCCAGCATCCCTTCGTGCAAGAGGAGCAGATGATGCCCATGATTCCGATCGTGCGCGTGAAAAGCGTCGAGGAAGGCATCCAGCGCTCGCTCCAGTCCGAGCACAACTACAAGCACACCGCCATCATTCATTCCCACGATGTGGAAAACATCACCGCCATGGCGCGCGCGCTGGACACCACGCTCTTTGTGAAAAACGGCCCGTCGCCCGCCGGCCTGGGCCTGGGAGGCGAAGGCTACCTCAGTTTCTCGATCGCCACGCCCACTGGCGAAGGCATCACCAATCCCCGAACCTTCACGCGCGTCCGCCGCTGCGTGATGGTGGATAACCTTCGGATTTACTGAGCCATGCTCCTGGCGCGCGTCGAAGGCAACTTGGTGGCGACCCGGAAACATCCGAGTCTCGAAGCCTGGCGCCTGGTGATCTGCCAGCCCATCAGCAGCGCGGGCCAGCCCGAAGGCTCGCCGGTGATTGCTATTGATTCGCACGGGGCAGGCATGCACCAGCAGGTGATCCTCTCCTCGGACGGAGGCGCCGCGCGCAAGGCCGTGGGCGTGGAGAAAAGCCCGGTCCGCTGGCTGATCGCCGGCATCGTGGATGAATCCGAGCCGGGCAAAAGAATTTAAAAATTGAAACTGGGAACCGTCATCGGCCGCGTGACCCTGAGCAAATCGCTGGAGATGCTCAAGGGCGCGCGCTTTCTGGTCGTGAGCCCGCTGAGCCGCGACCAGTTCGCCGCCGGCCTCCAGGGCCCCGCGCGGATGGGCACCGACCCGAGCCTGGTGGTCTATGACGACCTCGGCGGCGGCGTGGGCGATGTGATCGGGTACGAGGAAGGCCGCGAAGCCGCCCAGCCGTTTGAAGTGTATCCGCCCATCGACGCCATCAACGCGGCGCTAGTGGATGAAATGTTTTACAACCCGTGGAAAGGCTGAGTCTGTAGCGGCGGTCTATGACCGCCGCAGGTGACGGCCCGCAAGGACCGGCGCTAACAGGGCGGCCCCAATAAAATAAAATTATGAGTCGAGTGATCAGCGTCCGTGATATTCAAGACATGACCCGCAACGGTCAGGCGGCCACCATTCCCGACGACGCCATCCTGACGCCCTCGGC
This sequence comes from uncultured Verrucomicrobia subdivision 3 bacterium, assembly GCA_903835255.1. Taxonomy (GTDB): domain Bacteria; phylum Verrucomicrobiota; class Verrucomicrobiia; order Limisphaerales; family UBA11358; genus UBA11358. The sequence goes on along the minus strand of CAILMI010000014.1, from coordinate 76,097 downwards.
GCGCGAGCTGTTGCAGGACCTGGAGGCTAGCGGCGCGAAGGCGATTGCCGCCGCGGCCTCCGCCCCCGCAGTCAAGGCCGCTAGCGAAACTCTGGCGCCGCCCGCCAAAAAGTTGAATTCCAAGTCACCCAAGTCGGAGCTCGAAGCCTTCTTCAACTCTCCCTACGCCAACAGCCTCAAGGAACAGATTTGCGAGATGGGCCATCGCCTCTGGAAGCGCGCCTATGTGGACGGCAACGGGGGCAACATGGCCATCCGCGTCGGCGAGGACATCGCCCTCTGCACGCCCACCCTGGTCAGCAAGGGATCGCTCAAGCCGTCCGACATGTGCCTGGTGGATTTCGAGGGCAATCAGCTGTGCGGCACGAAGAAGCGCACCAGCGAAATTCTGATGCATCTGCAGATGATGAAAAAGCAGCCGAAGGCGTTTGCCACCTGCCATTGTCATCCGCCCTACGCCACGGCGTTTGCGGTGGCGGGCATTGCGCCGCCCACATGCATGCTGCCGGAATATGAAGTGTTCTGCTCCGTCGGCGTGGCCCCCTATCGCACTCCGGGATCGCCGGATATGGGCAAGCTGGTCGCCGACCTGACCGATGAATACAACACCATCCTCATGGCCAATCATGGCGTCGTGACCTGGAGCCATAACAACATCGAGGAAGCCTACTGGCGCATGGAGATCATCGAGGCCTACTGCCGCACCATCGTGGTCGCCGGCCAGCTCGGCAAGCCCATCAACACCTTCACCGGGCCCCAGATGAAAGAACTGCTTAACATCAAGCAGAGCCTCGGATTCGTGGACCCGCGCATCGGCATGAAGGAATGCGAACTGTGCGACAGCGGCGAGTGGCGCCCCGGCGCTACCAGCCCGACGACGGAATCGGGCTCCCCGTCCATCGGCCTCGACCCGGAGGCCGAGGCGGCGGTCAAAGCCATCACCGACCAGATCCTGGCGCAGATGAAGTAGTTGCCCGAGCGGCTCCCATATCGCCATCCATGGCAACGGCGCCGCCGAAAAAATAAAAAAACTTTACAGCACCCGCCGTCCTTCATTACGGCGGCTTTTTTTCAAGGCAACGGCGATTGATCTGTTTCATTTTGAGTCCTACAAGAGGGGGGGGTCTCAATTCGCTGAGAGCCGGTCTGAAAAAGGCAGCGCTAGACCTTCGGCCGACGTTGAGCCATGGTTTTCGGCCCGACGGATCGGCGTGAACCGACCCACCCTCTGCCAATTGAGCTGAACCCTGAAGTCCAAATGAACCGCCAAGGGGCCAAGGGGCGCTTCAGACCGGCGCGCTTTCCAAAATGTTTTTGGCGGCCGATTGGGGGGCAATAAATAAAACCCCCACGGGGAATGAGTCATTCCCCCTATTGTTTTGAATTCAACTTGGTGTTTCCTTGCCCCATGTTTTCGTTCCGTCCAAGGGTCGCCCGCGCGCTTAAAATCGAGTCAGTCACGGCTCAAGGGTCTTTCCCCCGCCCCAGCCCGACACCCGGGCGGCTGGAAAACGTAAAAAAAAACCTAGGAGGAGAGCGCATCGGCGTGACTTTTTATTTCAGGACCCTTATTCCCGAGGCGAGACCTCTTTTGCGCCCCATCCCTAGAAAACCCATAGGCCTTCTATGACAGACTCTCCTATCTGCCTCACCGACTCCCCGGAAATCGTTCAGCTGAAGCATGAGTTCGGCGCGCTCGATGCCCGCGACCAGGAATTGAAGGCGGTGGCGTCCAAGAGCGGGCTGGAACAAAATGAGCACGAGAGCATTCGCTGCCGCAAGCAGGAGATCGCCACACGGATATTCCTGTCGACTTGATTCAGACCACCGTCCAGCAGCGGGCCCCGCGGCTTTTTCCCAATCGTTTTTGCTCGCAAAATGAGGCGGGCGCATCCGATGCTGTTTCTCATGAAACAGATTCCCAACCTCATCACCCTGTTCCGCCTCGCATTGCTTTTGCCCATCCTGCTCCTGCTGGCGCTCTCCCCCGGGGAGCGCTCGTTCCAAGGGGCGTTCGCCCTTTTTGGGATCGCGGCTCTTTTGGATGCGGCGGATGGATGGGTAGCGCGGCGCTGGAACTGCACCAGTCCCGCGGGCGCCTTTCTGGATCCGCTGACCGATAAGATCACCTGCATACTGCTGCTGGTATTTCTAGCCTGCCGCTATCCCGACTGGGTTTCGCTGTGGCTGGTATTGCCGCTGATCGCCCGCGAATTCGCCGTTCAGGGATTTCGCAGCCTGGCGCCGTGCGCCGGCGTGCTGCTCCGGACAGACCAGTTGAGCAAGGTCAAAACCCTGTTTCAATTGATTTCTATCGGGGCCGTTCTGGCGGGATTAGGATGGGAAAACCTGGCGGGAATAGCTTTCCCAGCGGCCCAAATATTCCTCCTGCTCGCAGTGGGTTCGGGCTGTCTCTCCCTGGTAATGATTTTCATCCGCAATGCTGACCTGTGGTCCCGACGCCCCCTGCCAATGGAAATGCGCTAGATCCGCCCTCAGCCCAATCTCCCCGCCACCCAACCGACCACTTGGGCGACCACCGGAGAATCACCCGTCCGGGCGGGGACGGGGCTAAACTTGAATGGAAGCGATGGGGGAAAAGAAAAAAGGCCGGACACTACTCCGGCCTCTTTCAACACACTAATAACAACGGCATTAAAATAGCAGATCCGGACTTTTTGGCTTGTCGCCAGTAATGGGGACAGTCCGACGGATTCACCATGCCCGCTCATTGAATTGAAAAACGGGGGCTGGTTCACCCGTCTTTTTTATCCTAGATCCAGTAAAACGATTAGAACGTGACGGCATCGGACAGCTTTAATAACCTCTCCGCATGAAGCTGTTCTACCATTCCCTCGCCCTGGCTCTCTCCCTAGGCGTCAGCGCCGCGGCGGAATCCGTTCAGGTGTTTTTCTCGCCGCGCGGGGGCTGCACCGAGGCGGCGGTTGAAAATCTCAATCACGCCACCAACCAGGTCCTAGTTCAGGCCTATTCCTTCACCAGCACCCCGATTGCCCAGGCCCTGGTGGCGGCCGAAAAACGCGGGGTGAAGGTGCGGGTGATTCTGGACAAGTCCCAGCGCTCGGAAAAATATTCTTCGGCCGATTTCATCGCCCGCGCCGGCATTCCCACCTACTTCGACACCCGGCACGCAATCGCCCACAACAAGGTCATGGTCATTGACGGGGCGACTATTTTGACCGGCTCGTTCAACTTCACCAAGGCCGCCGAATCGAGCAATGCAGAAAACCTGCTGGTCATCCGGGACCCTGCCCTGGCCCAAAAATACACGGACAATTGGAAGCTTCACCTGCAGCACGCGGAACCCTATGCGGGAAAATAAGGCCTAATGACCGCTCCCATGAAAGACCTGATGCCGCCCGATAGTTTTCACCTGGACGCTGCGGAAGGGTGGCTGGAACTGGGGAATGAGGCCGAAGCCCAAGCTGAACTGGAGCAGCTCCCTCGAAAATGGCGGGATCATCCCCAGGCATTGGAACTGCAATGGAAGATCCACGCGCAGGCCAAGCGCTGGGACGCCGCCGCCGCCTCCGGCCGCGATTTGGCGGGCGCCGTGCCCAATGAACCGCATGGCTGGATTCATTGGGCTTACAGCCTGCATGAATTAAAGCGCTCGCAGGAAGCCTGGGATGTCCTGATGCCGATGGCGGACCGGTTTCCAAAGGAACCCACGATCTCTTATAACCTGGCCTGTTATGCCTGCCAGCTGGGAAAGGCGGACGCGGCGCTGGAATGGCTGGGGAAAGCTATGAAATTAGGGGGCAAAAAAAAGATGCGATCCATGGCCCTAGGCGACCCGGATTTGAAACCGCTGTGGCCGGAAATCCAGCAGACTTGAAAATGGCAGGAGGCTTATCTGGGTCAGAAAAAGCGATACCCCGGCGACACACCTCGCTTCAACCCGAACTCCGAAGTGGGCCACGCTCTTGCAGCCCGTCGGCCGTCCCCAAGCGCCTCCTCTCCCCGCCTTCTCCACCATTTCATTGAAGACAGGGGGTGAAGGCAGCGACGCCTCGCCGTTGCATCCCCCTCTTAATTTCAGAATCGAATTAAAAAAATTCATACGCCAAACGATGCAGACCAAACACACGCCCTGGTCCTCCCCCTCGTCCCGCGAAAGCTTGAGCAGGGAGAGTGCTGGGGACAGGGGGCCGTTTTTTGGTGCTGTCTCTGCTAGGATTGGCGAGCCTCGGTTTCGGAATCCGGGTTTAAAGTTACTGTTATCTCAGAAAATTCCGCTGGAGCCGTTTCATCAGTCCATCCACGGCCAGCATGAGCTCGCCGCGCCGCTCCGAATCGCCCTCCGAATCAGCCAAATCCATGGGCGCACTCATGGCGGACGCATAGCGCTGGGTCATGGCCCAGCGCTCGTCCGTCTGACCCAATTGCCGCAGCAGACCGCGCACCGTCTCGGCCTGGCGCCGGGTTTGGGCGATGGTTTTCAGTGCGGCGTCCGCAGCCAGCTCGCCGGCGTGCACGCGCTTTAACAACCCGCATTCGAAAGTCCGGCACCGCTGCGGCCGGTCGCCGTAAATCCCGCAGAGTTTCCCGTTGAAACAGGCGCAGGGCTGGGCAAAGGCCTGGGTGCGAGACCCCTTCTTCACCAGAATCAGCCCCAGCGCCGCCAGCCGCGCAGGATCATCGCCCGCGCGCAGCTCCACGTCTGAAAACAAAACGCCATTGCAACATAGCCCGCACTGGGGGCAAAGCTCGTCCACGGTTTTTTTGGAAACGCCTTTATCCATGACAGCCCCATCCTATCTGTATCCACGCTGGGAAGAAACCGCTTTCGCTCGCGAGGGCAGTTCAATGAACCCGAACTCCAAAATGAAATTTTGCGCCAGCGCGGCAATGGCAGCGCGCAAAACTGACCTCGCCGCGTTCAGCAGGCGTCAGGAAGGGTGCTGGAATGGACGCCCGCAAAAGCCTCTTCCACGCCGGATACGGCGCGGGGGCATCATAGCGCGATGCCCCTACCAACTTACTCACCTTGGCGGTTCATTTGGACTTCTTGGCTCCCTGCCCTCTCGACCGTGCCCCGCGGAAGCAACACGGGGTTTGCAGCCGGCCCGGTTTTCATAAACGGGTCAGCGCCACAGGTGCCGAGGATATTTCCGCTGCAGCTCGGATTTGATCCGCGGATAATGTTCCCGCCAAAAGCCCGCCAGATCCTGGGTCACCTGGATGGGTTTCATGCCGGGGGTCAGGATGTGCACAACCACCGGCACGCGGCCCATCGCAATCCGGGGCGTCTGATTCACGTCGTAAAGCTCCTGGATGCGCAGCGCAATGTGCGGCGGGTTGCCAGGTGAATAGATCACCTTGGGCGTCCGCCCGTTCGGCAGCGACAGCCGTTCCGGGGCATGCCGGTTAAGCAATTCATGCTGGGCGCCCGACAGCCAGGATTTCACGACCGGCTTCACCTCGCGCTCCTTGATGTCCTTGTAGCCGTAGGCGCCGTGGCAGAGCTGCTCAATGAGATGACGGCGATCGTCGTCGGCAATCGGCGGCAGGGCCAGCTCCGGGCACCACTGCGCCAGCCGGTTCAGCCTCACTATCCACTGCTCCACGGAATCGTCCCAGTCCTTCAACGTCAGATTCCCCGCGCTCACCTGCTCCGCCAGCAGCCGGGCGGCTGCATCCGCTGGGGGCGGCTCCACCCGCCGGGCCGACAACGCGAGCCCTCTGAATTTCAAGAGTTCGGCCGCCTGCACGCGCTTGGTGGTGGGATCGAACTGAACCTGCATCTCCGATTCCATGTCCTCGGGAAACAATTCCGCCAGCCAGCTCGCCTCCACCGCCGTCGCCAGCGACAGCAGAGTGTTCATCTCCTTGTCGCGCGATTCAATCTCACGGATTTCGGCCACCACCAGCAGCGGGCTTTTTTGTACTGCGCTTTCGCGCGCCAGCACGCCGCGGCGCTGGTGGACCAGGTCGCAGCGCAGAGTTCCCTGATCCAGCCGGCGCGCCACGCGATCGGAAAACCCAATGAGCAGGCATTTCTGCAGCGCCTCGTCCGGGACCTCGCGCGGCTGGACGTCCAACCCCTCCCGTCCGGCGATGCGCAGGAACTGCTCCAGCAGCGGCCCGACCTGCCGCGCGGTGACGGCGTGGATGCCGAGCTTGCGGCAGGCGTCGAGGCGGAACTCATGCTTCACCGCATAAGTCCAGGCGCGCATGAGCATCCAGAAATCGGATGTGGATTTGTCCCCCAGCAGATCTTCGCGCAGGGACTGCGTGTCGCGGTCCATGTTGCGGAGCAAGAGGTCGCGGCCCTGAGTGAGCGCGGCGGCGAGCGCCGCCTGATAGACGCAGCCATACGCCTGCGCCGCCAGGAGCATCCGCGCGTAACGCGGGTGCAGCGGAAAGGCGAGCATCTGCCGGCCGATAGGCGTCAGCGCGCCATGCCGGTCCAGCGCACCCAGATCGGCGAGCAGCGTCTCCGCGTGCGCCAGGCTCTGTTCGTCCGGCGCCTCAAGCCAGCGGAATTTTCGCAAATCCCGCACGCCCGCCGCCTTGAGCGTGAGCACGACTTCCGAGAGATCCAGGCGCTGGACCTCCGGCAATTCCTGGAGCGGCCGGTGCCCGTGCTCCTCGCGCGACCACAGCCGCATGCAAACTCCCGGAGCCGTGCGCCCGGCTCGCCCGGCCCGCTGATCGGACGAGGACTGGCTGATGCGCTCGATGAGGAGGGTGTTGATGCCGCGATTGGAATCGTAGCGGGGTATGCGCGCCAGTCCGCTGTCTATCACCAGCCTCACCCCGTCGATGGTCAGCGACGTCTCGGCCACGTTGGTGGCCACCACCACTTTGCGCCGTTCATAGCGCGCCACGGCGGCGTCCTGATCTTTGGGCGATAGCTCGCCGTGCAGCGGCAGGAGCATAAACCCCTTCGCTTCCGGGGTGTGGCGGATAGCCTCGAGCGTCTGGGAAATCTCAAATCCGCCGGGCATGAATACCAGCACGTCCCCTTCCCCGCCGCCGTGGACGTAGCGGCTGAAAGCGTCCGCCGCCTGCTCCCAGACCGGGCGCTTGTCCGTGTATCCAGGCGTGGCGGCGTACTCATGATCCACCGGGAAGGTTCGCCCGCCGGAGGACAGCGTGGCGCAGGGTTTCAAATAGTTCGCCAGGAGATCCGCGTTCAAGGTGGCGGACATGACCACGAGATTCAGGTCGGGGCGCTGCTGCTCCTGCAAGTCCAGCGCGCGCGCCAGGGTGATGTCGCCGTAGAGATGACGCTCGTGAAACTCGTCGAAGATCAGGGCCGACACCCCGCGCAGCCGGGGGTCGTCAATCATCTGGCGCAACAGCACGCCTTCGGTGACGAATCGGATCCGGGTTTTTGGGGAGGTGACATTCTCGAAGCGGATTTGATAGCCCACCTCCTGCCCGAGCGTGACGCCGAGTTCCTCGGCCACGCGGGCGGCCAGCAAGCGGGCGGCCAGCCGGCGCGGCTGGAGAATGACCACCTGACCCTCGCGCAGAAAATTATGCCTCAGGAGCATCTGCGGGACCTGCGTGGATTTACCAGAGCCCGTGGGCGCGGACAGGATCAAGCGCCGGTCGGTTTTGAGCCGGTCGATAAGCTCTTGCTCGATGTCGTAGATGGGCAGGCGCTGAGTCATCCAGGCGGACATCCTAGCGAATTGCCGGCCGCAGGAAAAACAAAAGCATTCGGAAAACTGATCTCTAGAGCGGCCGGCCCAAAGGACCTGACGCCGGCCCACGCGGTTTGATCCCGAATTATCCCGACTTCCGAAATGCCCCCACCCTCTTTTCCATGTTCATGGAAGAGAGGGAGTGCAGGCAGCGCGGCCTCGCCGTTGTATCCCCATCTTAAATTCAGAATCGAGTTCGAAATAAACCCCTTTCACTCGCCGAAGGAGACGGGCCCGGCTCTCGCACAGGACCTCCCCCTCGCCCCGCGAAGCAGGAGCGGGGGGAGACCGTGGGCCTCTGGCGCAAAATCCTATTTCGGAGTTCGGGATTATAGGAGTTCTTTGCAGCTTTGGGATAGGTAGGGCGCGTCACTCCGCGCGCGCCGTCGTGGTAAACCAGGACGCGTTGATTAGTAACGGCGGCGTGCAGAGGACTGTCCGCCCTACCCGCGGACTTTTTGCGCAAGCGGATTGCTTTGTAATTACCCCAGCTTCAGTAGCAAGAGCAGACCGGATACATCCCGATAGATGAAGGATGCCTGGATCCGTATTGATCGACCCAAGAATCGGCCACCTCCCTCGCGGGATCGCGGTTAGGTAGGGCGCGTCACTCCGTGCGCGCCGTCGTGGTAAACCAGGACGCATTGATTGGCAACGGCGGCGGGCGGGGACTGCCCACCCTCCCCGCCGTTCAATTGAACTGTCATCCCCTATAAAATCCCACTCCGGGATTCAGGGAAGTCGGAGGATGCGATAAAAGCGCTGCGGATCCGATCCGACGGCATTGGTGAAACTCGTGGCGTCGGCCGTTGCAATCAGGCTGGAGAGGGCCAGCCAGTTGGTTTGAAGCAGGTTGGTCTGATATTGAACCTGATAGCCAACGCCGGCGAGCGTGGTCCAGGTCAGCTCAAAAGCGTCAGCATTTTTTGCGCAGCGTGTGATGGAGGGCGGTGGAATAGGGAGCACGCTTACATCGTCCAGACCAAAACCGGCCGGTATATTTTCTGTCCTGAACTGGAGGACGGTGTTGGTTCCGGTGGCAGTCACCACGAAATTAAAATTGTACCATCCAAATGCCGGCGGATTCGTAAAATAATAAATCTGGCTAACAGCGGGGCTATTGGTGTTCCAATTAAGGCGAAACTGCTGACCGGTGCCGCTTTCCGGATTATCCAGCCAGAACGAGAGACGATAGCCCTGACCCGGAGAGGTTGCCAGGGGCTGCGAGAGGGTCGACAGCTGACCGGATTCACCCAAAAACGCGCCATAGGTTCCTGAATGAATGAAAAAAATTCCGTTCCCGTAACTCAAAGAGAATTCATCTACCACAGCATTAAAAATTAAATCCCCGACAGTTCCCGTGCCGTCCAAGGTCCAGCCGGTGAAATCCCCTGTCTCAAACCCGCCATTTTGAATCAGCGATGGACCCAACAACACGTCCAGATTGACCGGACGCAATTGGGTCACGGAAGTGGTCCGATTTGAAAACAGGAGGTCGGCATGATAGCTCCCAATGGGCAACGTGCTGGCAACCGAATTGAGGCTGATGGCGACCGATGTTTGGCCGCAGGACGCCAGCGAACCGCTCGCGGGAAACACGTCCAACCAGGCCGGCGCGTTCAGGACCTGCCAGTCCAAGGAGCCGAAGCCGGAATTGGTCAGCTGGAATACCTGAGAGACAACCGCGAACGGCTGGCCGTTGGTGAGGCTAAAAGTATATCCAGTGGCCGGGGAAATGCCGAACGTATCTGACAGCCCCACCAGCGCGTTGATGAGAAATCCTCCCTGGGGCGTGCCCCAGCCAGTGCACAGATCGTATCCGGCGGTGGCGGGGTAGTTGGTGGGGCTGGCGCTGGAGAAATTGTTCCCGGTCGTGATGTCATGAAAACAATTGGTGTAATCCGCCCCCTTGGCCAGGGCATAAATTGAGGGATTCACAAACCCCATCGGCGCACGGCCAGACGACGCTGCCAGTTCATTCGCGAGCGCCATGTAGCCCGCCCAGAGCGGCGCGCCAATACTGGTACCGCCCACGGAACCCCTTGCCCCGTTGTTGTAATAGACGTAGACGTTATCCGCAACAATGGCCACGTCCGGCACATTGCGCTGGGTCGTAGATCCCTGATTAGATCCCATACTAATCCCCTGCTGCCAGCCGGGAATACCATAGTTCAGGCTGATGCCGCCACCTGTGCCAACACCATTATTGCGATTCCAGACTGTTTCCGAGGCCCACGCCCCACCGGGCCCGGTCGTGTTTAAATAAGTGCCGCCCACCTGCGTGATATTCGTGCTCTCCGCTGGAAAAGGAATGCCCGACACCATGGCATCGCTATCTCCCGAAGCATTGAAGAACGACTGACCCTGAGCGGCCATCTGCTTGAAAATCGCCTCCGAAGTCGGGTCTGGTCCACTGGCAGCCGTATTGCCCCAGGAACAGCCAATCTGCCGCGCCCGGTTGTCATTGGCAATGCGGCTTAAGATAGTCGGCCAAGAGGTGGCCCCATTCGGGCCCTCATACACATCGATGGAAGAAACCCCCGGAGCCATAGCGATGACCATTTCAATATCCAGACAGACTTCAATGTTGCCTTCCCCAGGAGTGGTGACGCCTCCATTGACCGGGATGGTTGTGATGGTCCCTTGAAAATTAGTCAGCCCGGCGGCGGTGATGTACGCGGCGATGTCATTGGAATAATAGCCGTCGAACTGCACCAGCGCCACGCTCTGCCCCGCTCCGGTCAGCGTCACCCCCGGCGCATAGGCTTTACGGAAATCATCGCCAAAGTAGGAATAGCCATCCGGGGCCGAACCGGACCGCGGCACCGGCGTTTTGGGATCGAGGGCATGGGACTTCGGGCGCGGGCGGGAGAAATCGCTCAATCCATGAATATCGATCACCGGCAACCCTGCCGGCACAGAAGGTCCGGCGCCGGGGGCGAAAAAATGGCGCGCCTCCATCGGATGCCGGTAGGTCCGCAAGGTCACACCCAGCGCGCGCTCGACGTCACTCGCCCGGGCGATCACATCCAAGACCAGGCGATTGGAATGAGTGGCGGTGACGATAAACCCGTTTGTTTCGGCGAACTCCCGGACGGCAGCGTACTCGGATTCCGTCGGCCCGAAGCGCGCAGTGAATTCTAGAGTGGTCAAATATTGATGGTACCGGGGGCTTTGCGGGTCCTGCAATTGCCCGAGCAATTCCTCCAATTCCGCGGCGTTGCGCAGCGGCAATCCGAAGGCCAATCGCAATTGATTCGTCCCCGACACATGATCCAGAGCCACCGCTCTTGCCGCCGCCGGCACTGGGTCGGGCAACCCCCGGCGGGCGGAGGCCGCTTGGCCCGAATAAATCCCAGAAATCCAGACGCCGAAAGCCAAGGCTGCGGCCATGAAACCCGAACTCCGAAACAGGAGTTCGCGCCAGCGTGGCAGGGTCAGCGCGCTGCGCCGATCTCGCCCGCGCTCAGCGGACGTCAGGAAGGGGTCCGCAACGGACGCCCACAAAAGTCCCTTGCGCTCCGGATACGGCGCAGGGGCAGCGGAGCGCGATGCCCCCGCCCACTTCGGCGATCGGGTTAAAAACCGATTGAGCTTCATGCCGGCATCATCGTTCATTCAGTAGAATTGGGCAAAAAAAATCCTCAGGCGGCTCCTATCAGATTATTCCGGACCGTTGAGAAACCGGGCCAGTTCCGGCACAGCTATCTTGATTTCCGCCACCGCCAGATCACAGATCCGAGTCGCTCCGAGGGCGCAGAAGTGGGTGTCATCCTGGCGCCCTTTCGGCAGGGCGGGATATTCCGCCGCCGTCACCCAAATATAATTTTTCTTGGACAGTTCGGGCCCCTCCCGGCGCAACAGCGCGTCGCTGCGCCGGTTCAAATCAATCAGCGGAACCTGCTGTTCGGCCGCCACCTGCCTTAGCGCCGTCACATAATCGCCATGGGTGTCCTCCAGCCGGCCCTGCTCATCGAATTTCCGCCGGGCCACCGGCGTCGCCAGGATCGGCCGGGCCCCGCGCGCCCGCGCCTCCTGAATGTAGAGGGTCAGATTTGTCTTAAAGCTCCCGAACGGGGAGGAATAGCGGGAGGGATCCTTGATCTTCTCGTCGTTGTGGCCGAACTGGATGAGGACCCAGTCGCCGGGCTTGAGAGCCTCCTCCACTGCCCGCCAAAGGCCTTCGGTGCGGAAACTGGCCGAGCTGCGCCCGTTCATGGCGTGGTTTTCGACGCGCACGCCGGCCCGAAAATAGGGCGGCAGCATCTGGCCCCAGCCGCGCTCCGGATTTTCGGGGATCAACGGCTTGTTTGCCATCGTCGAATCGCCGATCAAAAAGAGGGTGAACCCATTGGTGATGGAAGCCGCCCCCAGATCGAGCAGCGGCTTCTGGCCCTTGGAATCCGTGGCCCCTTTCGACGGCGCGACTGCCGGATCGGCGGCAAGGCCCGACAAGGTGAGCCAGCCGCACAACGCCAGCGCAACGGGAAAGGGATGTCTCATGAACGGACCCGATTATCGCAGGGGCGGGAACAAATTCAATCCGCGAAACGGGCGGCGCTCCCTTGAAAAAGTTTGCCCCGCATCTTTGGTCGCCCTAACGTTTGGGCGTGTCCGTTCATTTCACCATCCTCGGCAGCGGGTCCGGCGGCAATTGTTCCTACCTGGAGACCGGCGAAGCCCGCATTCTGGTCGACGCTGGATTTTCCCCGCGCCAGATCCGTCAGCGCTTGGCCACCCTGGGCCGGACGCCGGAAAACCTGACCGCCATCCTGATCACCCACGAACACGGCGACCACGTCGCCGGCTTGGTCGGCATTGCGGGCAAATTGAACATCCCGGTTTACTGCAACCGCGCCACCAAGGACGCGTTTGAGTTTAGCCTTAAAACCCGGTTCCACTGCCATCTCTTTGACACCGGGGCGAGCTTTGACATCGCCGACGTCCAGGTGGACACCTTTGCCATCCCGCACGATGCGCAGGATCCCGTGGGTTATCTGATCCGAACGGCCGCCGGAAATTTCGGGTTCGCCACCGACCTCGGCTATGCCACCAAGCTAGTGCTCGACCGCATCCGGGCCGCCAACGTGCTCGTGCTCGAGTCCAATCACGACGTGAAGATGCTCCAGGATTGTCCGCGCCGGGCCTGGAGCCTCAAGCAGCGCATCCTGGGCCGCCAAGGCCATCTGTCCAACGAGGCCGCCGCCGAGGCCGCCGCTGAAATCATGTCCGCTGACCTCCGGCACCTGTACCTGGCGCATTTGAGCCGCGAATGCAACAAGACCGAACTGGCCCATCAGGTCATGACCGCCTGCCTCCAGAAAATCGGCGCCACCCACGTCCAAATGCAGATCGCCACCCAAGATGTGCCGTGTAAAACCTTGGAGCTTTAATCGGTCGCAACGAAAGCCAGCGGCGGTGCAACCTTGCCTGAAAAAACATTCGCGCGTATCGTTTTTTGTCATGCCCTACAAAACGGCAAGGGTTTCGCCCCCACACATCGAGCAGGCCATTCTTTTGGTTCGCGGCCAGCGCGTGATGCTCGACCGCGATCTCGCGGCAATGTATGGCGTCACCACCGGCAACCTGAACAAGGCGGTTCAGCGCAACTGGTCGCGTTTCCCCGCTGACTTCATGTTCCAGCTCACAGCGGACGAGGCGGATGCTTTAAGATTCCAAATTGGAAGCTTACAGAGGGGGTTGCATTTCAAATACTTACCCTGCGTTTTCACGCAGGAAGGCGTCGCCATGCTGTCCGGCGTGCTGCGCAGCCCGCGCGCCGCACAAGTGAACATTGCCATCATGCGCGCGTTCGTGCGGTTGCGGGAAACGCTGTCCCTGCACAAAGAACTCGCGCATCACCTTGCCGATCTGGAACGCAAAATTGAAAACCACGATGAGAACATCCGCGCGTTGTTTGAAGCGATCCACTCCCTGATGACGCCGCCGCAAACGCCGCACCGGGAAATCGGCTTTCATGTCCAGGAAGGCAGTCGGCCGTATCGCGTGAAGGCCAAACGCACATGAGCTCTTTGCGGTTTCAAACCATCACCTCCTTCGACGCGCCGGAAGTCGCGCCCTACCGGACCATGCGCCGATCGTCGGAGCATGAGGCGCTTGGACTCTTCGTGGCCGAGGGGGAAAAAGTCGTGCGCCGACTGCTCGCCAGCCCCTTCACTATCGACTCCATCGTTCTCCCGGAAAAATGGCTGCCCGAATTTCAGCCGCTGCTGGAAGCCCGTCCGGAAGACATCACCGTGTTCCTCGCGGAAAAATCCCTGCTCGAATCCCTCACCGGCTTTTCACTTTTCCAGGGCATTCTCGCCGTCGCCAAAACTCCCGCCCCAACCCCGCTGGAGGAAATCCTCGCCGCCGGCCCCAAGCCCCAATTGCTGGTGGCGGTGGACGAGCTGGCCAACGCGGAAAACCTTGGCGCGCTCATGCGCAACTGCGTCGCCTTTGGCGTCCACGCGCTCCTGGTCGGCGAGACCTCCAGTAGCCCCTACCTGCGCCGCTCCGTCCGAAATTCCATGGGCGCCATCTTCCAGCTCCCAGTCTGGGAGGCGCGGAGAGCCAACCAGGCCGCTCAGGTGCGACGCGATGATCCCGCCCCCTTTTCCCTGGCGCAGACGCTGCGGGAGCTGCGCGCCCGCGGGGTGCGCTGCATCGCCGCCCATCCGCACGCCAGCGGACGGACGCTGTCGCAGGCCGATTTTTCGGGCGATTGCTGCGTGGTGTTCGGAAGCGAGGGCAATGGCATTTCCGCTCCTGTGCTGGCAGCGTGCGACGAGGCCGTCGAAATCCCCATGCAGAACGGGGTGGATTCCCTCAACGTGGGTGCGGCGGCGGCCGTCTTCCTCTACGAAGCCAACCGGCAGCGGGGCCGTTCCTGACCGGAAGACCTGCTTCCCCAGACCTTCGCCAAAACTCGGTCAGCGCGTCCCCGTTTTCGGCACCGTTTCCAATACGACTTTAACCGGCGGCCGGTTTTGGGCTCTGCGAAATCGCGTGAACAATCCGCGCCAAAAACCCAGGCCATACAGGACATGCGAGAGCGCCAGAAACGGCAGCGCCGCAAGACTCCGGGCGATGCCGCCCTGCGGGACCAAGGCCAGCGCCTGAATCGCCAGAGCCAGAACATAAACCCCCAAGCCCGCCAGACCCACGATGCCCAGCCACGGCAGCCCCGCAAGAAAAAGGCAGAACATGGGGGGCACGAAATTCAGCGCGGAACCCAAAGTGGGATGGGAGCGAAATTGCTCGGCGCGCCCCCGGCCGTAGGTCATGAGCATTTTGCAGAATGCCCGGAGAGTCGCGCGCGGGCGCCGGTGGACGGTCAGCGCGGGGTCGTACAGCAGGCGCCCCCCGCCCTGCTGGATAGCGTCCATGAGCGCGTTCTCCTCATTGGGGTAGAGCGCCTCATTGAACCCGCCCTGGGCGATTACGGTTTCCCGACGCGCCACCAGATTACACAGGATCAGCTCCTTCTCCCCGGATTCCCGGAGCCCGCCGACCGACTTGTAGCGCGCGCGACTGGGGCCGAAGGCGATCCAGCTCCCGAGCACGAGCGCGAAGATCTGCTCCAGCGGCGGCGCCTCCGGCGGACACAGATTCGGGCCGCCGACAACTTGCACCTGGGGATCAGAAAAATACGGCGCCGCGCGCAGGAGATTGCCCGGTGTCACGAGGGAGTCGTCGTCCAGAAAATAGACCACCTCGCCGCGCGCCGCGCGCAGGGCGGTATTGCGCTGGACGGACGGCTGCCTCCCGCGCGCGACCAGGATTTCGAGGAGTTCCGGCGGATAATCCAGTTGCTGGGCGGCCGCGACCGCCTGTATTTCGGCCTGATCCGGCCGGGCGGCGATAATGACAGTGGCGCTGGGCAGGCGATGGTTCACGCGGAAAGGCTAAAGTCGAAGGCGCCCAGTTCAAAGTTCAAAATGCAGATGGGCAAGGACAAATTACCAATTCGGTCCGTCAGACAGATACTGAAAAGTTTTGACAATCCCTGCCCAGACCTTAGAGTACGCGGCGTCCGGGATGGGGTCTTAGCTCAGTTGGTAGAGCACCACAATGGCATTGTGGGGGTCAAGAGTTCGAGCCTCTTAGGCTCCACCATTCTAAACAGCCCGTAAATGTTAGTTAAACCTAATTTTTACGGGCTTTTTCTTGTCTTGGAGCCATTTCCGCCCCTCCGACTTGCCGCCGCGTTGGTTTGACGTGATACCGACTAAAACTTGATAGAACAGGGCACTAAAGACGTGGACACCACAACAAAACAAGAGGGGCCAGATGAAAATCAGAAAGCTCGACTGGCGGCAGACTGATCCGCACTGATTGGAGTCATCATTGTAGGTGTGGGACTGCCGCAGCTGTCTACGGAACGTAACCTAGTCCGAGATTAATTCAGCAGCAGAATTACCTCGGCTTTAAATACGCCGATACCTTTCCCAGCAGGGATCGCGTGATTCAAGCCATTGGCCGTTTTATCCGCTCAGAAACAGATCGGGGCGTGGTGCTGCTTATTGACGCACGATTCAACGAGACGCGCTATCGCCGGCTATTCCCAACTGGGTGGAAATACTCGCGAGTCCCGCAGCCGTGGGATTGCATCAATCGGTTGGAAGTGTCAGCTCTTGAGCCATCAATTGGACTCATTACGGGTGTGCTTAGGATACGTAATGCCCCATCAGTCAAGTGCACCAATAAATTATGGAAACCGTGGTGCCTTATTGTTTTGGTCGTGGAGCAACGGACACATCATTAGATTATAGGCGAGCCGATGAAGTTTATGACGCTTGCTGATTGGACTGGAATGGTGGAGACGGAGCTTTTGCACAAACTTATAAAAGCTACGGATTGGCAACCATGTGCTATCCGGTGTCGGAGGTGGAAGCCAAAGTGGAGGGATTTAAGAATGGGCGCGGATTTACTTTAAGAGTCTTCAGAGCTGGTAAACCGAGGACACGATGAGCTATGGCTTTGAAAAAGTTAAACCTCAGATGTGCCAATGACTAAATGCGTTTCCAGCCCAGCAACCGCGCGGGTTCTATGACCACCACATGGGGCACCGTTAGGGCCGCAAGGCCGATAAATATTATTTTTATGATTTGACCGTCTAACTGAATGTCTTCCAATTGATTCCAGAAAATGAGCCCTAGCAAAAGTGTTATACACATCGGTAGCAATGTGGCCACCAGTATGAAACGGCTAGAATATTTCCGGAAGTAATCCATCGACCGGACGATATGGCGGGCGCTGTGCATGAAACAAAAAAAGAGCGTGAAGGCAATCAGCGGCGGGGCGAGAAGTCCCAACATTCCCACGACCAGCAACTCCAAGGCAGTTAACCAGTCGCTGAGAATTCGGGTTGCCACTGCGATTACGAGTCCGGCTAAAAATGGCCAACCCAACCAATGTAAGCCGGCAGCCAAAGCTGTTGCCGGAACTCCGGGCACGAGATAGGCAAATAGTCGGCCTACTTCACTTTCGTGTAACAGGGCCGGTAATATCACCATGGCAGAACCGTAAATATAACGGAAAAAATTGGGGGTGCCCGCCGCAGGATCTCCGGCAAAGTGGAAGATGGATAGCCCTGTCACACGGCAGGGATGAATAAAAAAACCAAACCATACCAGCCCGTCAAAGCTGAATCTTTTGCGGTAGATTTACATCTTCATTCCTGAGTTTCTCGTGGCCAAGATTGCGCAGGAGACTAAAGCGACTGAAAAAGCCCGCACGTTCAGTCTGTGGAGTCCTGTGGTGGCGCGGCGTATGCGGCGACCGCTTCCGGCGACGGCAGCTACGCGGCCGCGGCGGCATTGCAAGAGGCCGCCCTACATCTGGGAACCACCGTCACCGATCTGTTGAACCTCCTGAAAACCTTGGGAGTTAAACTATGAGCCCCGCCACCGTTGCGTTAATTATTAGCCTCGTCGAAAAAGCCATCAAACTGCGACCGGTATTGCAGGAGGAACTGTCCGCCTTATTCAGCGCGCCCGATCCGAAGCCAGAAGACTGGCTGCGCCTGCGCGAGCGCGTGCTGACGACGCGCTTCGAAACCCTGGTCCCCGATGCCCCGATCGGGTGAGGTGTGAGTGTGGATGTGTGGGGTTATGTTGTATGGGGCGCGGGCTTTTGCAGGAGGCGCGCCTTTCCGTCGGAAAGGGAGAGGCAGCGTAAAAACCGTTGGCATATGTCCGGCCAAAAGCGCCAAAGGCGGGTAAGGACGCCTGCAGCCACATTTTCAAACAGGCTCTTACAGCGTCTCCGGCTTGAGCATCAAATCCGCGACCCGCGTGAGCAGGCGCCCTGCCCCGCCCCCGTCCAGCACGCGATGGTCAAAACTCAGGGTGAGGTTCGACTCGGTCACGGGGAGGAACTGGCCTTTGGCTTCATCCCAGAAAGGCACGCGCCGGCCGGCCCCCATGCCCAGCACCAGCGTCTGTTCCGGCAACGGAATGGGCGTGGCCCAGATCAGGCCAAAGGTGCCGTAGTTGGTCACCGTCGCGATCGAGCCTCCGGTGGCTTCCGCCGGCAGCTTGCGCTGGCGCGCGAGTTCCACCAGTTCATTGTAACGCTGGGTCAAATCCTTCAGCGATTTCTTGTCGGCATCCCGGATCACCGGCACCAGCACGCCGTCCTCAGCTTCCACGGCAAAGCCCACGTCGATGGAACTCGGGTGGACAATCTTGCTGCCGACCAGGCGTCCGGCGGGCGCGGAATTTTCCGCCAGAGCTATGGCCAGGGCGCGCAGGGCATACAGCGCGGGACCGGGTTTGGGGCTCGACGATTTGCGGTGAGCGAGCAGGGCATCCAGCGCCACGGGCAGGCCTACCGTTGCCAGCGGTCGGGTCCAGCTGCGGCGCATGGCGTCCGCCACGGCCACGCGCATGGACGAGGCCTTGCTCATCCGCTGCTTCTCCAGATGCGCGATGAATTTCTCGAAGTCCTCCACGGTCACGCGCCCCGCTGCGCCGCTCCCGGCGATGCCGGCCAAGTCGGCGGCGTGCAGCCCGAGTTCGTCCATGCGCGCCTTGAGCCGGGGGGAGAGGTAGCTGGCGCCCTTGGCGTTGGCGGGCACGGGCAATCCGCGCACCGTGGGTTGCACGCGGCCGCTGCGCGGGCTGATCTCCGGCCTGGAAACGGGTCCGGCCTCGGCGTTTTTAACGGGGCCAGGACCATCCAAGCCCAAGCGCACGGTCTCTTCCTGGGTGGCTTCGATCTGGCCCAGCACAGTGCCGACCGCGTAGCTTTCATTCAGAAGCACGGAAAATTTCTCAACCCGCCCGCTGCAGGGAGAGGTGACGCTCATGGTAGCCTTGTTGGTCTCCACCTCGATGAGATCCTGATCCGCCTTGACGCTGTCGCCAGGCTGAACCAGAAAGTGGATGATGGCGGCCTCGGCGATCGATTCGCCGAGCTGCGGCATAATGATGGGAATCTGTGGCATAACAATTAATCTAAAAAATAACCGCCGCAACTTGAGGGAGGAGTCCAGAGTCCGCCCAGGCTATAACCAGCGCAACGATTTCCTTTCAAGGTCATGTCCGGGGGAGGAATCATCTCCGTAAAATTTTCCGGGCGGAAGCGGCGATGGCGCGCGCTGTCGGCCGGTGAGCCATCCACAGGTTGGGGTGATAAGGCACTGGCGTGTCCCGGGCATTGAGGCGCTGCGGCGGAACGTCGAGCAGGCCGAAGCCTTCACTGGCGACGCGCGCGATGATCTCGGCGGTCACACCGCCCCAGGGCCACGATTCCCCCACGCAGAGGAGGCGCCCCGTGCGCGCCACACTGGCCATGATGGTGTCGGTGTCCAGCGGCTTAACCGACCGCAAATCCACCACCTCGATCTCCCAGCCCTCGGCGGACAGCTCGGCGGCGGCGGCGAGCGCCTCGTGCACCATGGCGCTGTAGGCGACCACCGTCAGGTCGCGGCCCTCGCGGGCGATGCGTGCCTTACCAATGGGCAGGGCCTCGCTGGGCAAGGCATCCGCCTTGAGATGATAATAGAGAAACTTGTGCTCGCAAAAAATCACCGGGTCATCAATCGCCACCGCTTCGAGCAGCATGCTGTAAGCGTCTTCCACCGTGGCCGGCGTCAGCACGATCAGGCCGGGATAATGGGCGTAAATCGCCTCGATGGACTGGCTGTGGAACGGCCCGCCGCCCTCGGTGCCGCCGAACGGCAGGCGGATGGTAATGGGACAAGGAACATTGGTGCGCCAGAACAGGGTGGCCGCCTGGTTGACAATCTGGTTGAAGCCAACGACGGAAAAATCGGCGAACTGCATCTCGATGATCGGCCTCAGGCCCTCGATGGCCGCACCCACGGCCATGCCGACCATGGCGTCCTCGCTGATGGGGGCGTCCAGGACGCGGCCGGGAAAATCCCTGGCCAGGTTTTTGGTGGCCTTGAAAGCCCCGCCGAACGCGCCGATGTCCTGGCCGTAGATGAACACCCGCGGGTCATCGCGCAACGCGTGTGACTGCGCTTCGCGGATGGCTTCCAAATAGGTGATACTCATGGCGCAAAAGGGGGATCAGCTTCCGGAATCTTCATCGTGCAGCTCAATCAAATGACGGGAGGAAATCGCCTGCCATTTTTCGTCATAGGGATCGGGCGCCGGTTCGCGCCGGACCTGGGCGACGGCATCTTCGATTTCACGGACGACCTCTGTGCGCCATCCGTCAAGCGTGGCGGAGTCGGCCCACTGCTGGCGGAGCAAAAACTCTTCGGCCACCTTCAGGCAATCGCGCCCGAGGGGGGAGGTCTTCAGCTTCGGATCGATGTAGTGCGAATCGTCGTGCTCGCCGTGGCCGCAGAGGCGCAGCAGCCGGGCCACGATGAGCTGCGGCCCTTCGCCCGAACGGGCCCGGGCCACCGCTTCGCCGGCGGTTTTCAGGCAGGCGACCAGATCGGTGCCGTCGACGGAGTGCGCGGCGACACCGTAGCCGGAAGCCTTGTCCGCGAGGTCCTCGCAAACAAACTGGCGCGAGGTGGGGGTGGAATAGGCGTATTGATTATCGGCCACGACCAGAACCAGGGGGAGTTTTTCCACGGCGGCCTGATTGAGAGCCTCGTGAAAGGCGCCGGTGGAAGTCGCCCCGTCGCCCAGACAGGTGGCACCGACCGTTCCGGAAACACCTTTAAGGCGCCGGGCGAACAAGGTGCCGTTGACGACCGAAATCATTGCACCCAGGTGGCTCACCATCGGCAGATACCCCTCAAGCGGGCGGCCGCGATGCACGTTGCCGTCGCGTCCGCGCATAGGGCCCAGGGCGGATCCAAGATAGGTCCGGATGGCGTCCACCACCGTTTCTCCAAAGGCCAGCCGGCCGGCGGCATCGCGGATAAGCGGGGCGAAAATGTCGGTTTTTTTGAGGGAAATGCCAATGGCGACGCTGAGGGCTTCCTGGCCGCGGCCAAGAAAAACGCCGCCGTGAATTTTTCCGCCGCGATAAAGCGCGGCATACTTGTCATCCAACAAGCGCGCGGTCAGCATCAGCCGGTAGGCGGCGAGCGTTTGATCGCGCGCAGCCTTAGTTTCACCCACCGGCGGGGTGTCGAGCACCGTGTGCAGCATCGGGATATTTTATCGCCCGGACCCCGTCCCAGCAATGTTTCATTTTGCAGGGGATTAAAATCGGATTGGCTTGCCCGGCCCCTCCGTGTTAAATGAATCTCTGCCCGCCACCCGGCGGACTTATGCGGGCAGACCAACGCACCATGAATCCCACCTCCTCCCAAATACTTCTGCTCAGCGGCGGCACGCGGGACGCGGAGTCATTGGCGGCAGCGCTCCGAAACGATTCCATCGCGCTGCGGTTTGCCGAGACTGCCCGTCAGGCACTGGAATTTCTCGAGGACGCTCCGGCCGATCTGGTGCTGGTGGATCTGGAGTCGGCCGCCGCAGAGGGCTTCCACTTGATGGGACATTTCGGGCAACATCCACCCCAGGCCGGGGCCCGGGTGATCGCGATGGCCGCTGCGAACGACTCGGCGGGCATTCTCCGGGCGTTTGAGTTGCAGGCGATGGATTGCCTCAGCAAGCCGCTTTCGGCGGAGGTGCTGGGCGCCCGGGTGCGCGCCGCCCTGCAGGCCAAGACAGCCGAGGATCAATGGCGCCAACGCGTGCAAGATTTGACGCAGGAGCGCGCCGCGTCGGAGGCCGCCGTGCGGGCGAAATCGGACTTTCTGGCGGCGATGAGCCATGAGATCCGGACGCCGATGAACGGGGTGATTGCCATGGCCAGCCTGCTGCTGGAGACGCCGCTCAGCCCGGAACAGCGCAGCTACCTGGAAACCATCAATGCCAGCAGCGAATCGCTTCTGGCCATCCTCAACGACATCCTGGATTTCTCGAAGATCGAGTCCGGCAGGATGGAGCTGGATTTGCGGGAGTTTGATTTGAGGACCTGCATCGAGGAGACGCTCGACCTGCTGTCGGTCAAGGCCGGCGAAAAGAAAATCGATCTCCTGCACGAGCTGGACGATCAGATTCCGGACAAGCTTCGGGGCGACCCGCTCCGCCTGCGCCAGGTGCTGATCAATCTCTTTGGCAACGCGATTAAATTCACCGGAACCGGGCACGTTTCCCTCCGAGTTAGTCTGCTCCCACCCCCGCCGCAGGAGGAGGGGAAACCGCAGGCCCTGACCCTGCATTTTGCCATCCTCGACACTGGCATCGGCATTAAGCCCGACAAGATCTCCCGATTGTTCAAGGCCTTCATGCAGGCGGAGAGCTCCACCACGCGTCATTATGGCGGGACGGGGCTGGGACTGGCCATTAGCAAGCGGCTAGTGGAAATGATGTCTGGCAAGATGTGGGTCGATAGCGTCCCGGGCCAGGGATCCACCTTTCATTTCACCGCGGTTTTACAAGCGGAGCCGCAAGCCGCGCGGAAAGACCTGTGGCCGCGGCTGGTCGGTCGGCGGGTTTTGATTGTGGAGGACAACGCGGCCAGCCGGCGCATTCTCTCGGAACAGGCCATAAAATGGGGCATGCTCCCCCAGAGCGCAGAAACCCCGGAACAGGCGCTGGAACTGATTCTCCGCGGCGCCCGGTTCGACCTAGCCATTCTGGACTTGGAGTTGCCCGGCATGGACGGCGCCTCCCTCGCCGCTGAAATCCGCAAATTACAGGGCACCTCCCAATTGCCCTTGGTGCTGCTTGCACCGCCGGGCGCCGGGTCCACCGCACTGAAAATTCCGCTGACCCGGTGTATCGCCAAACCCATCAAACCCTTTCAACTGGGGGCTGCCATTGATCTGGCGCTGTTCACGCCCGCCGCGCCGGCTCCGACCGTCGCCCCCGCAGCCCCCGGCCGGCTGCTGGGGGAGCGCCTGCCCCTGCGCATTCTTTTGGTGGATGACAACGCGATTAACCAGAAGGTGGCCGCGCGCATTCTCAGCCAGATCGGCTATCACCCCGACTTTGCGGAGAACGGCCTCAAGGCCATTGCCGCGCTGGAGGCACGGGTCTACGACGTCGTGTTCATGGACCTGATGATGCCGGAAATGGGCGGACTGGAGGCCGCCCGCATCATCCGCCAGCGCCAGAAGGATGCTGGCACCCACCCAAATTACCGCGGGCGCATCGTGATTGTGGCCATGACCGCACTGGCCATGCAAAGCGACCGGGACCAATGCCTCGAGGCCGGCATGGACGATTATCTGGCCAAACCCGTCCGGCCGGGCGACCTGCGCGCACTCCTGGAAAAATGGGGGCCCGCGACCCAGCCGGCCGCTGCAGTCTCAA
Organism: uncultured Verrucomicrobia subdivision 3 bacterium; assembly: GCA_903835255.1. Taxonomy (GTDB): domain Bacteria; phylum Verrucomicrobiota; class Verrucomicrobiia; order Limisphaerales; family UBA11358; genus UBA11358. The sequence goes on along the minus strand of CAILMI010000014.1, from coordinate 52,657 downwards.
CACCACCCGGACTGGGCACGAGTCCAGCTGGGTCGCCGGTTGATATGGGGCGATTCAACGAAATGACCGGCGGCAACGAAGATAACCTGCGCGAACTCACCTCAATGTATTTGAAGCAGACCACGGGACACCTTGCGAAAATCCGGATGGCCATCCACGAGGGTCAGAACATGGAAGTTCGCCGCGTGGCGCACAGCTGCGCTGGTGCCAGCGTCACCCTGGGCATGATGCGCCTCGGACAATTGATGCGCGATCTGGAACGGGAAGGCGCCGCCGGACACTGGCCCGACATCTCCCGCCTTTACGAGCAGGCTTTGCGCGAGTACGAAGCCGTTCAGCAGTTTCTCTCCACCCAACCGGCTCTGACGGCAACAGTGGCCGCGCTTTTTCATCCATGAAGAAAATCCTGATCATCGAGGACGACGAGGTTGTCGCCAATGTCTATTGCAACCGGCTGATGGCCGAAGGCTATCGGGTCCAGAGAACGTCCCACGGCGAGACCGGCCTGAAAGTGATGCGCCTCTTTAAGCCGGATGCAATCATCCTCGACCTGATGCTGCCGGGGATGTCCGGGATTGAGGTGATCCAACAGGTCCGCGCGGATAAGGACTGCGCCGCGATTCCCATCATCGTCTTTTCCAACACCTATCTGACCGAGCTGATTCAGGAGGCCTGGAAAGCGGGCGCGAACAAGTGGATTTCCAAGGCCAATTGCTCGCTCAAGGAGGTGCTGGACGTGGTGCGCCACACGGTTCGCAAAAGCGGTTCGGCCCCGGAGAAAGTAGAAAGCGAGGCGGATCTCCAGGCCCGGCTGCGGATGAAATTCGTCGAGGGTCTGCCCGCCACGCTGGCCACCCTGCGGGGCCTGGTGAAAACTCTGATCAAGGCCGGCAATGAAACGGAGCGGCGGGAGGCCATTCACCAGCTCCATCTCCAGATTCATGCGCTGAATGGGAATGCGGGCGTGTCCGGACTCAAACTGATCGGGCAACTGACCAGCGCCCTCGAGGCGCTGCTCCGGACGATCGAGGAAAAGCCCGAGCACATCAATGCCTCCACCCTGCGGACCACCGCCGCCGGCGTGGATTTTATCGGATTCCTGTTTGAGCGCGGCCTGCTGCCGGAAAACCAGACACTGCCGGGCGCCAGAATCCTCGTGGTGGACGATGATGCCATCTCGCGCCGGGCCATTCTGAAGGCGCTTGAACAAGCTGAACTCCCCTCCCTCGACGTCGAATCCTCGGAGGCCGCCTACGACCTGCTGGCCGCGGGCCCTTTCGACCTGGTATTTCTGGACGTGGACATGCCCGGGATGAACGGATTTGAACTCTGCACCAAGCTGCGCAGCCTGCCGATGCACCAGAAAACCCCCGTGGTATTTGTCACCGGCCTGAATGATTTCGACAACCGCACCCAATCCACCATGGTCGGCGGAAACGACTTCATCGCCAAACCATTTCTCTTCATCGAACTCACCGTCAAAGCCCTGATCCACGTCCTGCGCGGAAAATTACAGCCGGCAAAATGAACCCGGACCCCGCAAGCCCATCTGTTTTTAAACCGAATGCCGCAATAGAAGTTCTCGCCAGTAAGGCAGGGACAGCCGGCCGTCAGGAAGGGGCTTGGAATCAACGCTCTTGACCCTCTTAAAAGTCCCTTCTGCGCCGGTTTTTTACCGGGACTGCCGCGCCGCGGCGTCCCTGTCGCCGAGCGCAGCGTTAGGCGACGGAGTGCAATCAGGTGAGGCGTGGCGTCTTACCTCATTCGTTCCGCCCTCTCGGGCGGGGGCATCGCAGCGCGATGCCCCTGCCTACTACTGAAGCGTGCTTTTGCGGAAAATGGTAGGGACCGCCGCGCTGCGGCGTCCCCGTCGCCGAGCGCAGCGTCAGGCGGCGGAAAGCAATCAGGCGTGGCGAGGCGTCTTGCTCCGTTCGTTCCGCCCTGTCGGGCGGGGGCATCGCAACGCGATTGCCCCTCCCTATTTGGGAGTGCGGGTTTAATCAGAGTGTTTCCGCTCAAACTCCGATCCGCGTGAGAATCTCATCCGGGGGAAGCCGGTCCAGCCACTGCGCCGCGCTGATTCCCTGCCCCGGAAAAATAAATTCCGGCGCAATTTCGCACAACGGCTGGAGCACAAACCGGCGCAGGTGTGCCCGGGGATGCGGCAGCACCAGTTCCCGGGTGGCGCGCGTTTCCAACCCAAACGCAATCAAATCCAAATCCAGCGGGCGGGCCTCGTTTAAAACCATTTTAGGTTGGCGGCCAAATTCTTTTTCCAAAATCTGAAGTCTATCCAGCAACGATTCCGGCGTCTCCCCGCTCCGCGGCAAGAGACCGACGACCGCATTTAAGAATAGCGGGGAGCCGGGCGGGCAGTCGACCGGCGACGTTTGCCACAGGGAGGATTTTAAGAGCGGCGCCCCGGAATAAACCTGCAGCTGCGCCATGGCCTCCACCAGAATTCGCCGCGAGTCGCCCAGATTGGAACCCAAGGCGATAAAGGTCATGGTTGAAACCGATGGTTGAAAACTCATTTTCAAGAATTTACCGCAGCCCCCGGCAGAGCTGCCGCCCCTCACTTCAGACCCAGCACATCCTGCATGTCGTATAATCCGGGCTTTTGCTGCACCGCCCAAAGGGCAGCCCGCAGGGCGCCATTGGCAAAGGTGTCGCGACTGGAGGCCTTGTGCGTGAGCTCCACCCGCTCCCCGTTGTTCGCAAAAATCACCGTGTGGTCACCCACCACGTCCCCGCCGCGCAGGGAATGAATCCCGATCTCTTGCGGGGTGCGTTCGCCGACAATGCCCGCCCGCCCGTGCCGCGCCACCGTCTCCAACGACTGGTGCCGGACGTCCGCCAGAATTTCCGCAAGGGTCTTCGCCGTGCCGCTCGGGGCGTCCTTCTTGAGCCGGTGATGCATCTCGACAACCTCCAGGTCGAAATCCGTCCCCAGGATCTCCGCCGCCCGACGCGTAAGCCAGAACAGGGTGTTGACCCCGGTGGAATAATTCGAGGACCACACCAGAGGGATTTCCGTTTTCCGGGAGGTGATCTCTGATTTTTCGGCTTCCGAATGACCGGTGGTGCCGATGACTACCGCTTTTTTGTGCCGCGCACACTGCGCCACGATCTCCGGCGTCGCACTGTGCAGGCTGAAATCAATCACCACGTCGCCGGCGGCGATGACAGCGGACAAATCGTCGCCGGCCTCGATCCGCCCCACGATTTCGAGATCGCGGAAGTGGGTGGCACAGGCGATGAGCGCCTTGCCCATGCGCCCTCCGGCACCGGTGATAATGACGCGGGTCATGGCTATTTCAAAACGTCACAGCGCTTGAGGGTGGTGCGCAGAAGATCCCAGTTTTTGGGGTCCATCGGCACCAGCGGCAGGCGGTATTCCTCCTCGATCAATTTCATCATCGCGAGCGCGGCCTTGACCGGAGTGGGATTGGTTTCAATGAACAAATCCTTGAACAGCGGATAAAAGCGCTGATGAATTTTCAATGCGGCGGCGGCTTTGCCCGAAGCAAACAGCCTCACCATCTGAGAGACTTCCCGGGGAATGAGGTTGGAGGCCACGCTGATAACACCCTGCGCGCCGACCGACATGAACGGCAGCGTGAGCGAATCGTCGCCGGAAAGGATCGTGAATTGCGGGCCGGTGGCCGCGCGCAATTGCGACACGCGGTCGCAGCTGCCGCCCGCCTCCTTGATGCCGACGATGTTTTTGCATTCGCGGGCGAGGCGCTTGACCGTCTCGAGGCTAATCTCAATGCCGCAACGGCCGGGAATGCTGTACAGCACAAGCGGCAGTTGGGTGGCGCGCGCAATGGCCCGAAAATGCTGATACACGCCTTCCGGAGTGGGCTTGTTGTAGTAGGGCGCCACCTGGAGCGATCCGTCCGCCCCCGCCTTCTCCGCCGCCTGGGTGAGATCGATCGCCTCGCGGGTGGCGTTCCCGCCCGTGCCGGCGAGGACCTTGATCTTGCCGGCCGCGAACTGGACTGAGAGCTCAATGATCCGGATGTGCTCAGCACAATCAACCGTAGGGGATTCGCCCGTGGTCCCCACCGGGACGATGCCGTCCACGCCGCCCTTGATCTGGAGCTTAATCAGGCGTTCAAGCGCGGCTTCATCCAGGGCGCCGTTTCGGAAGGGTGTGACAATGGCCGTGTAGGTTCCGGTGAACATCATTGGCAATAGAATCAGGAAAATAGCCCTGTTTGGCCAGTCTGAAATTTAAACCCGGGTTTCTACAACACAGGGCCAAAGCTCCCCCGCCCGAAATGCCGCCTGCCCGCCCGCAGAAGCCGGCGCCGGTTCAGATTTTACGGTAGATCGGCTTGGAGACCACCACCGCCGGCGCCCGTTTGCCACGGATCTCGATTTCGATGATCGTTCCCGGCGCGGCCCATTCGGGCGGCACATAGCCCATGCCGATGCCGAGGTTGAGCGATGGGCTTTGCGTGCCACTGACGACTTCGCCGACCGGGGCGCCGTTCGCCCAAATCGGGTAGTGGGGGCGCGGGGGCGCGGATTTATCGGTCATCTTGAACGCGACGCATTTCTTTTTCACGCCGCGGGCTTTTTGTTCTGCCAGCACGGCGCGTCCGTTGAATTCGCCCTTGTCGAGCGAGACAAAAAAGCCGACGCCCGCCTCGATTGGGGTGGTGCTTTCATCCAGCTCATGTCCGTAAAGGGGGTAGCAGACCTCCGTGCGCAGGGTGTCGCGGGCGCCGAGCCCGGCGGGTTTCAGACCAAACGGCTGACCGAGGGTGAGGCATTGATCCCAGAGCCGCTGGATTGCATCGTCGCTGCCAACGATTTCAAAGCCATCTTCACCGGTGTAGCCAGTGCGGGAGACGAGGATGCCGGAGGTTCCAAACTTGAATCCGCCAATCTGGTTTTTCTTGAGGTCGGTCACAGCCGCGACCCGCATGGCGGAGCTGGACGCGCCGGGGATCACGGTGTTGATGAACTCCTTCACCCGCGGGCCTTGAACGGCGATGGCGGCATAATTGTGCGAGGCATCGGTGAGATCAAGATCGCCGGAAAATCGGGAAGCCTGCGATTGCAGCCAGGCGACGTCCGGATCAATGCGGGAGGCGTTGATGATCAGGAAATAGACACCGTCGGAGAGTTTATACGCATAAAGGTCATCGATCACGCCCCCGCGCTCGTTGCACATCAGGGTGTATTGCCCCTCGCCGGCGGCGAGTTTGCAGACGTCGTTTGTGAGGACGGAATTGAGAAACGCCTCCGCGCCTGCGCCGCTGACGGTCACCTCGCCCATGTGCGAGATATCGAAGATGCCGGCGGCCTTGCGGACGGCCAGATGCTCATCGGTGATGCTGGTGTATTGCACCGGCATTTCCCAGCCGCCAAATTCGATGAGTTTGCCGCCGATTTTCTGGTGGGCGGAATACAGCGCGGTGCGTTTTAACATAAAAAATTCTACCAGAGACAAACTCGGAGGGACGCCAACAAAACAAATCCACCAAAAAAACCGGAAGGGGTCAGCCCCACTTCTCGGTCTTCATCTGCTCCTTCGGCATTCCCAGCCCGTGGAGCACAAGCTCCTCGGCAAATCCGACCAGGGCGTTTGGGCCGCAGGCGTAGAAAACCGTGTTGGGGAGGTCGCTGGCGATTTCCCGGACCCATTCCGGCGTGATCCGGCCGGTGCGCCCGGTCCAGTTGTCTTCCGGCGTTGCCCGCGTGCAGGTGACGTGGAACCGGAAGTTGGGGTTTTCTTTCTCCAGCTCGCGGAATTCCGCATTGAAAATAATATCCTTGGGCTGGCGCACGCTGTAGAGGACGGTGATCCGGGTCGGCAATTTCCGACGGGTGGCCTCGCGGGCAAAGGCGCGGAACGGGGTCACGCCTGAACCGCCGGCAATACAGACCAGATGCTTCTCGGGCTCGTACACCGGCAGGAATTTGCCGACCGGCGGGATGACGAACAGTTTGTCGCCGGCCTTGGCCCAATCCACCATGCGGGTGCCCATCTTGCCATCGCGCTTGATGGTGACCTCGTAGGCGCCGCGGTCCAGCGCACACGACGACAGAGAATAGGCGCGCTTGTAATTGGCTGTGTCCGGCCAGTAGAGAGTGATGAACTGTCCGGTCTTGAATTCGGGGTTGTAACCCTCAGGCCATTGGAGGCGGAGGGTTTTGGTGTCGGGCAGTTCCATCGTCACCGACTCCAGCAGCATTTCCACAATTTCTTTAGCCATAAAATAGTCAGGAGCTCCGAGCTTAAGACATTCGCTCCCAACCGGCAAGCGCGGTCTGGCTTGGAAATATTATTCCATCATAGCGTCGCACTCGGGACTGGGGAATCCGCAGCAATCCGCGCCAGGACTTCCTGTGCCAGCACTTCGTAGGCGGCGGCGCCGGAGCTGTATTTGTCGTAATGGATGATGGGCTTGCCGAAGCCGGGCGCTTCCGCAAGCTTGGTGCTGCGCGGGATCACGGTTTCAAAAACCTTGGCGCCCAACTGGCTCCGCACCTCGCCAACGACCTCATTGGACAATTTGGTGCGGCCATCGAACATGGTCATCACAACGCCAAAGATCTCCAACCGGGGATTCGCACCGGTGGCCTGCAGCTGGCCGAGCACCCGGGTCATCATGGAGATGCCCTCCAGCGCGTAATACTCGCATTGCAGCGGAACCAACAGGCCGTCACTGGCGATGAAAGCGTTGAGCGAGAGGATGCCCAGGGCGGGCGGACAATCGAGCAGGATCACATCAAACCGGCCGCTATCCACGACGGGCTGGAGGGCATGGGTCACCGCCATCAAATGGTTTTCCGTCCGGGCCAGCTCCAGCTCCACGGCGCACATGTCCAGCTCGCCGGGCACCATTTCGATTCGCTGATAGGCGGTGGGCTGAATTTTATCGAGCAGTCGACCCTCGCCGAGCAGGACGCGGTAGGCGCTGGCGCCCTCAATTTTCTCCAGGCCCATGCCACTGGTGGCGTTGGCCTGGGGGTCGAGATCGAACAACAGCACCCGCTGACCGAGTGCGGCCAGACAGGCCGCCAGATTGACGGCGGTGGTGGTTTTTCCAACGCCCCCCTTCTGGTTGGCGACGGCGATGATTTTGGTTGGCACTTGCCCTGATTAAAATGGAAACAGGGCGCCGTTTCAAGCGCGCACCGCTTATTTTAAAAGCCGGAAAGGCTCAATGCCCGGCGGGGAGAAAACTGACCGGCTGGACCAACCCAGATTGCGAGCCGAACAGCGAGGCCACGGGCTGAAGACTGGCGACGGCACTGTTGCTGGCGGCAAAATCGTTGGACAGCGCCGGCGCGAAGGCGGAGGACTGGGCGCTGGCGAAGGTGCCGGCGGACGGGGTCGAAGACTCCAGGACCAGATCCGGCTGGGAATCGGGGCGCTCCGCGTAGACGATCCCCAAAACCAACAACAGCGTCAGCGCGGAGGCGAATGCGCCAGCAAATGCCGGCTTCAATTCCAGGGTTTTCAGCAGTCTCAAAAACCAGGGAGCCTGCAAAAACAACTCTTCCTGTGCCGACTGTGGCAAGTCCGCCTCGGCTTGACGTAGGCGCGCTGCGACCTGGCTGGAAAAGCCCGCGAAATAGCCTGGCGGAGGGAGCTCCTGCCGCTTGTGCGCCAGCAGCTGGCGCAATGTTTCAAAATTGTTTTCGTTCTCGCTCATGTGGATTTCAAATAATCAGCCAACCAGCCCTGCATTTGCTGCCGCGCATAAAACAGCCGCGACCGAACCGTGCCTATGTTGCAATTCATGATTTCGGCGATTTCCTCATGGGACTGACCCTGAACATCATGCAAAACCATGACCAATCTATGGTGTTCGGACAGCTTGAGCAACGCCTCGTTCAATTTTCCCTGCAATTCTTTGAGGCCGGCATCGCGCCGCGGCGTTTTATCCGAAATCAGGGCGACCAGATCCGGATTGTTTTCCATATTGAAGTCCAAGTCGTTGAGACTCATGTGGAACCGGTTCTTGCGCTGCTTGAGGTAATTAAGGGTTTTATTGACGGCAATGCGATAAATCCAAGTGTAGAAGGTGGACCCTCCCTTGAAAGATTTCAGCGCCTGAAATGCCTTGATGAAGGCCTCCTGCGCAAGGTCGTTGGCATCCTCGTGATTGGAGGTCATGTGATACACCGTGGCGTAGATGCGCTCCTGATACCGCTGAACCAACTGGTCGTAGGCTTCCAAATCCCCTTTTTGCGCGCGCCGGACCAGCTCCATTTCATCGGTCGGGAGGGGCGTTTCAGTTATCGGAATGGGAGCGGGTGCGGCCATAACATTCAGCGCCCAACCGCCAGCGTTCCAGTCTGTTGAGTGAGAAAATCTGCCAGGGCCAGGAGGCCGTCGCGGCCGCTCGAGCCGGGAAGCATCGCCAGCGCTTGACGTGCCCGCGCCAGATATTGCGCGATCAGCTCCAGCGACGGCTGGAACGTCTCATAGCGCACGAGCAGTTCATTCACCGGGGCCCAATTTTTAGGCTGCCATTCTTGAATCAGGGTTTCCAGAGCCCGGCGATCGTCCCCCGTCGCCCGCTCCCACGCCAGCAACACCGGCCACGTCAGTTTGCCCTTTGCCAGATCCGTGCCGAGGGATTTGCCCGCCGCCGTCTCCGTGCCGAACAAATCCACGCAGTCGTCGTAGACCTGATAGGCCGTGCCGAAAGCGGCGCCGAACTGCCGCAGCGCCGCCCGCTGATCCGCACGGGCCCCGCCCAGAAACGCCGCCAGATCGCACGAGAGCGTGAACAGCTCGCCGGTCTTCATTTCAATCACCCGGAAATAATCCCGGCGCGACAACTCAAACTTGCGGCGATGCTGCGTCTGCAAAATCTCCCCCGTGCACACTGTGTTAGTCGCCTTCGCCACCGCGCGGCACACGTCCATGGTGGGGTACGTGGAGGCCAGGGTCAGCGCTTGGGCAAACAGGCAGTCTCCAAACAGGACGGCGATTTCATTGCCCCACTGGGCGGCAATGGTGGGCTGGCCCCGCCGAATTTCAGCCTCGTCCATCACATCGTCATGCACCAACGTCGCCAGATGCACCATCTCGATAATGACCGCCGCAGTGACCTGCTCATCCCCAATCGGGCCCACGGCGCTCCCGGCCAGGGCGACCAGCGCGGGCCGTAAATGCTTGCCGCTCCCGCTCAAGGCGGATTGGGCATAGGGGACGAGCTGGGGGTCGAACTGCTGGGTTTGCTGAATTAAGCGCTGGTGAACCGACTGAAGAAAGGGATCCACCTGTTCCACGATTTGATTCCAGGAACGGCTCAGATTGGTTTTAGGCGATTCAGAGAGATCCGAAAGCGCCGCGATGGTTTCAGCTACCAGCATTGATCTGCAACTGTACTTTTGCCAAGCCGCCTAGTCAAACCTGTTGTGCCAGCAGTGTTGTCGCCTCAACACCGAATGAACCATTGGCATGGAGCGCCTCAACGGGCGGGGTCAGACCACGGGCAGCGGTTCGAAGGCCTTGCCCAAAATGGGGAGGCTCTTTGTTTTAAGCCAGTTTTCCAATACGCCCGCGTATACATTCCTGAAATCCAAATTGTATTTCAGGTCGCCCTGATGCAGATCCTGCGGAGCCAGGCTCGGATGCTTGCCGAGCAGGCCTGCTTTCACCCGGTTGCCGACTATAAACAAAGGGGCGGCCGCGCCGTGATCCGTGCCGCCGCTGGCGTTTTCGGAAACGCGTCGGCCGAACTCGCTGAACGTCATCACCAGCACGCGCGGCAGATTGCCCTGGGCCTTCATATCCTGAACAAATGCCTGGGTGGCATCGCCGAGATCCTTCAGCAAACGCGCCTGAGCGCCGACCTGATTGGTGTGCGTGTCATAACCGCCCTGGGACACATAATAAACGCGCGTGGGCAATCCGCCGCCAATGAGTTTGGCCACGAGCTTGAGCGACGTCCCCAATTGCGAGCCGGGATAGGTGGCCTGAGTTTGCACCTTCGCCGCGATGTCGCGGATTTTATCGGAGCTCATCTGCGCATCCATCGCGGTGCGGGAGATGAAGTCCACCGCCGCCCCCCCCTGCATCGGCATGCCCGCGGCGAGCGACCCGATGCTGCCGCCGGAATTGTCGTCCTCGGCCGCAAGGCCAGCCATCTCCAAGTCGTTCAGTTTGCGGTAGGACTCCTCCGTGCCCGCCCCCTTGGATAGGAACCGGTAATTTTGCGGATTATTCAGACAGATGCCCCGGGGGTGCTTGGCGAAAAAGGCCTGCGGCAGCTGTCCCCCGATTGCGATACCCGCCGTGGGATCCGAACCGGCACAGGCGTTATCGAAGTATCGCCCCAGCCAGCCGTACGGTTCCGACCGGTCCGAGGCGCTGGCGGTTTGCCAGATCTCGGTGGAACGGAAATGAGAGCGGCTCGGATTCGGATAACCCACGCCCTGGACCACCGCCAGCTGCCCGGCATCGTGGAGGGACTTGAACCCCGACAACGCCGGGTTCAGCGCCAGCTCATCATTGAGCTTGATGAGCTTGTCGCCAGATAATCCAAGGTGCGGGCGCGCCCGGTGATAGAAATCATTCGCATAGGGCACCACCGTATTGAGGCCGTCATTCCCGCCGGCCATTTGCAGCACCACCAGGATGGTGGCGTCGCTGCCGGTGACGATCTGAGTGGCCGAATCGGCCGCCTCGCTGTGCAGCGCCGTGAGCGTGTTCGCCAGAAACGCTGGGACCGTCCAGGACAGCGAACTGCCCAGCACGGTCGTCCGCAGGAATTCCCGGCGGGTCTGGAGTGTGATTTCGTTTTTCATGATTTGGAAGGAGGCTTGCCCCTTTGGTGGTATCGCCCGCCCGATTTCAGGTCACTTGATATTGAGGGGTGGACATCAACAGCCGGATGGCCGCCAGTATATCGTCGTCATTTAAATGGGTCCGGCTGGCGAGAAAATCTAGGAGGGCCCGCTTCTGATCGCCCTTGAGCGGCGACTGGAACAACCGGCGTTCTAGGGAGACCACGAGGAGAGATTGGTTGGCGCGCTCTTCCGGCGTGAGAATTTTACCAACCTCCACGCCGCCCATACGGACACGCTGCAGCTTCCGCACCCCCTTCTTGCCACCCCCGCCGGCTGCTTTCGTTTTACCCCCCAAATCTCCCGGGCCCATAGGCGGGAGCGTCCCCTGCACCAGCGATTCCGCATCGTTATAACGGGCCAGCAACGTGTTGGTGGTGATCCAGGAAGTTCCCCCGTCCCATCCTTTGACGTTGGGCGGCGCGAACAGATCCTGCCCCAGCTGGCGGATCATCCCGCAGCTGATTAGCGGGGTCGGCAGAGGACATTCCAGGGCGCGAACGCTGCCCACCAGCCATTGCACCGGGCTCTTCACCTGGTTGCGAAGGACCGACGCCTGATAAAACTCCTCGCTGCGGAACATCGTGCGAAGGAGCGGCTTGAAATTCCCCCCGCTGGCGCGAAACACCGCGGCCAGCCCGGTGTTCAGTTCCTGGGATGGAGGCTGCCCGGCGAAATAGTTCCAGAGTTTGCCGGTGATGAACCGAGCCGATTGAGGCTGCGCAATGATTTGCTCGATCACGTCCTCCCCGCTCCAGTTGCCCGTGCGCCCGAGGAAGGTCTTGGGCCCGGCATCGTGAATCTGGGGACGATAGACAAATTTCTCGCGGGCGCGGTCCAGCGTCCAACCCGTCAGCGCGCGCGCGGCCTCGGTGACGTCCCTTTCGGTGTAATGGCCTTCGCCCAGCGCAAACAGTTCCATGACCTCGCGCGCAAAGTTCTCATTGGGATGCTGCCGGCTGCTCTGGGCCTGGTCGAGCCAGACGAGCATGGCAGGATCCTTGCCCGCCTCCAGCAGCAGATGCTGCCAGTTCTCCGTGGCCAGCCGGCGGAATAATTCGTTCTGGCGCCACAGGTAGTAGGCGTTGCGCACCTTCTCTGCGCTGGTGGCAAAATGTCCGTGCCAAAACAGAACCATTTTTTCCTGGAAAGGGCGCGGCCCAACGGCCATGCGCTGCAACCACCAGCCGCGCAACTCCATCAGACGGTCGCGCTGAAGCTGGTTTTCCTCCCGCTGCAACTGCTTCTTCTCCTCCGGCGTGCCCCGCTGATTGACTTCGCGAATCTTTTTTAACCGATCCGGATCCGGTTTGGCCCACGCCGGATTGGGAGTGGGATCCGGGATGGATTCGTAATCGACCACAAAGTTCACGGCCGACTCCGGTCCGCGGTCCGCCAACGCCTCGATTTCCCGAGGGGGGCCGCCGAAACCGGCGCGATTTAATAAATGCGCCGCCATGGCATAGTTCCAGTCCCGGACTGGCAGCGGTTTGAGCATACGTTTGCAGACGGGAATGATCCCCAGAAGGTTTCATGCCCCCCCACTGTATTTTCTACAATCGAACCGAAGGCCCCTTACTTTCCTGGTCGTTTTGTTTTGGCAAGAGAGCTTTTCGGCGATTAACTATGCCCCATGCAAGTCGTTCTCAATTATCTGAAACAGAATCAGGCCCGGGCCGTCGCCGAACTCTGCGAGCTGCTCCGCTTCCCCAGCGTCTCCGCCCAGCCGCAGCACAAGCCCGACCTGCGCGCCTGCGCTCAGTGGCTGGTGAAGCATTGCCGCCAGATCGGGCTGGAGGCGAAGCTCTGCCCGACGGCCGGCCATCCCATTGTGCTGGCCAAAACCCCGCGGTCCAAGGGCCAGCGGCGGCGCCCGCATTATATGGTCTATGGTCATTACGACGTGCAGCCGCCAGAGCCCCTGGACCTCTGGCACACACCGCCCTTCGAGCCGCGCATCGAGGGCCGCTCGGTGTATGCCCGCGGGAGCACCGACAACAAGGGCCAGTTTTTCGCGCATCTCAAGGCCGTGGAAGCCTATCTCCAGACCGGCACCCCCCTGCCCTGCGACCTCACCTTCGTTCTCGAAGGGGAGGAGGAGGTCGGCAGCAAGAGCCTTTCCCATTTTCTTAAAACCCATCGCCGGGAACTGGCGTGTGACGCGGTGGTAATCTCGGACACCGGCATGCCGGGCTTGAAATATCCCGCGCTCACCTACGCCCTGCGCGGCATCATCGCCTTCGAGATCACGCTGCACGGCCCCGAACGCGACCTGCATTCCGGCGTCTTTGGCGGCGCGGTGGAAAATCCCGCCATGGCGCTCGCCCGGCTGCTGGCCGGTGTGCGGGATGACCGGGGGCGCATCACCATCCCCGGGTTTTATGACGGAGTCGCACCGCTGTCCCGATTTGAGCGGGCGCAGGCCGCGCGCTATCCCCTGAAGGAGGCCCAGCTGAAGAAGCTCCTGGGGGCGCCCGAGCTGTTTGGCGAACGCGGGTTTACCGCCACCGAACAGCGCAGCGCCCGGCCCACCTTTGAGATCAACGGCCTCACCAGCGGGTACCAGGGCGAGGGCAGCAAAACCATCGTGCCCGCTTGGGCGCGGGCCAAGATCACCTGCCGCCTCGTGCCGGACCAGAGCCCCGAACAGGTTCGCCGCGCCGTGCTCGCGCACCTGAAAAAAATTTGCCCCCCCACCGTGCGGCTGGAAATCGAGGCCGGTCACGGAGCAGAAGCCTATCAGGTTTCGCCGACCGGTCCCCTGGCGCAGGCGTCCCTGCGCGCCCTAAAAAAAGCTTTCGGGGCCGAACCGATCCTGATGCGGGAAGGCGGCTCCATCCCCATTGTGAACCAGTTCAAGAAAATTCTTGGCGCCGACTCGCTGCTGCTCGGGCTTGGCTTGCCGGATGACAATGCCCATTCCCCCAATGAAAAATTCCATCTGGACTGCTTTGCCGGCGGCCAACGAATGAGCGCCTACCTGTGGCAGGAACTCAATCCTGGATTGGATTGAACCCGAATTCCAACCCCGGCCCTCGCCCCGCTCAAGCTTTCGCGGGGCGAGGGGGAGGACCTGCGCGAGAGCCTGGCCTCATTCGACGGGTGAACGTTTTAATTTGAATCTCCATTCTGAAATTAAGAGGGGGATCCACCGGCAAGGCGTCGCTGTATTCACTCCCTCTCTTCCATCAAATGGAGCAGAGGGCGGGGAAAGGAGACGCTTGGAGACGAGCGACGGGCCAGAACCCGTTGGGGTCTAGGAAGACCGCACGTGAAAGGGAAGGCCCACGCCCGCCGCCCGGGCGCAGCGCATCCGAGTCAAGCCGCTGCCGGCGCAGCGACAGACGGTTTGGGTCGATGCAGGACCATCACATTCCCGACGCGCAAGATCAGGTGGCTCGCTGTTTTTTCAGCCAGCTGCGGCGCCAACTCCTTCTTCTGTTCCTTGAACTCCGAAAACTTGATCTTTACCAAGGCATGCTGCGACAGCGCCATGTCCACCGAACGGATAAATCCCTCGCTCAAGCCGGCTTTGCCCACCTTGAGCATGGGCTCCAGCTGCTGTGCGGCCGCTTTGAATTGTCGGATCTGCGGGTTGGTCAAGGGTTCAAGCATTTGTTGGCGGAATATAAACAGATTTCCAGGGAACACCAGATTCAATCTTCCCGCCCTGACATCAGGCGCCATGATTCCACACTTGAAACTTGCGGTCTGAAACTTGAGACTGCCACGAATGTCGTTGCCAGCGGATTATCACATGCACACGCCGCTCTGCCGCCACGCGGTCGGCGAGCCGGTGGAATACGCGCGCCGGGCATTGGAAGCCGGACTGACCGAGATCGGCTTCTCTGACCATTCGCCCATGGCGCGCGAGGACTTCGATGCCTGGCGCATGTTTGACCGGCAGCTGGATGAATACGTCGCCAGCGTGCGCCAGGCACAATCCGCCTTTCCCGAACTCACCATCCGCCTGGCGCTGGAGGTGGATTACTTGCCCGGGCAGGAGGAGTGGATCCGCTCCCTCGCCGCCCGGCACCCTTGGGATTATTTCATCGGCTCCGTCCATTACATTTCCAACGCCTGGGCCATCGATGATCCGGGCAAGCTGTCCGAGTGGAACGGACGCGATCCCGGTGCCGTCTGGACCCTTTATTTTGAGCGGCTCACCCAAGCGGCCGCATCCGGCCTATTTGACATCCTGGGCCACGTGGACCTGCCGAAAAAATTCGGGCACCGGCTCGGCAAAGACTGCTCATCCCTCTACCAGACGTTTTTGGCGGCGGCAAAACAATCCGGGTGCGCCATTGAGCTCAACACGGCCGGGCTGCGCAAACCCTGCAAGGAAATCTATCCCAGCCTGGAGATCCTTAAATTGGCCCGCCAGCACGATGTCGGAATCACCTTCGGTTCGGACGCCCATGCGCCCGGCGACGTCGGCATGGATTTCGCCGGGGCCGTCGCGCTCGCCCGTCAGGCCGGCTACTCGGAGACCTGCCGTTTCAATCGGCGCCAGCGGGAGTCCGTGCGGTTCTGAAGTATGAGGCTGGCCCGCCCCAAAAAAAATTCCTTGCTGATCTGCCTTGTTCTCATCTTGGGGACCGCTGCGCTTTACGCGCCTCTCACCCTCTATCCCTTCATCCTTTACGATGACGAACAATACGTCACCGCCAATCCCCACGTCGTTTCAGGAATCAGCTGGGCCAATGGGATTTGGGCATTTACCAGTGGCGAGGCGGCTAACTGGCATCCCCTCACTTGGCTCTCTCACCAGCTGGATTGCACGCTGTTCGGCCTCAATCCCGCCGGCCATCACGCGGTCAGCCTGCTCTTCCATATTGCCAACACACTTCTGATCTTCTTTTTTCTGCGCCGGGTCACAGACGCTGTCGGGCGCAGCGCACTGGTCGCCGCCCTGTTTGCCTGGCACCCGCTCCATGTGGAATCCGTCGCCTGGATTTCCGAGCGCAAAGACGTGTTAAGCACGTTTTTCTGGATGGGGACGCTGATCGCCTACGCAGGCTATGCCCGTGCCAGATCGCGCCAGGAACCGCCAGAGACCGCTTCAAACTCGCCGGCGCGGCGGAGGCAGGCGGGGGCATTTTACGCGCTGACCTTACTTCTCTTCGCCCTGGGCCTGATGAGCAAGCCGATGGTGGTGACACTGCCGTTTGTTCTGCTGCTGCTGGATTTCTGGCCCCTTAACCGAATCCGAGTGAGGGCTGCGGAAGCCGGCCGATTGGATTCGTCCCCGCCGGTGGAGCGACTCCGGTTTCTGATCCTGGAAAAGATTCCGTTCTTCGCGCTCGCGGCGGCCGGCAGCGGGGTGACCTATCTGGTCCAGGCGCACGCCGGTGCGCTGTGGCAAGTGCCCTATATGGACCGCCTCTCCAACGCCGCCATTGCCTATGGCCGCTATGTGGCAAAGCTGTTCTGGCCCGGCGATCTGGCCATTGTCTATTCACATCCCAGTCACTGGCCCGCAGCGTGGGCGCTCGGGGCGACGCTGATGCTGGCTGCCTGGACTGTCTTATGCGTCCGGCCCTGGCGCCAAAAACCGTTCCTGGCTGTCGGCTGGCTCTGGTTTCTCGGCACGCTGGTCCCCACCATCGGCCTCGTTCAGGTGGGGGCCCAATCCATGGCCGACCGCTACACCTACATTCCGAGCATTGGTTTTTTCATCGCGGTCGTATGGGGGGCGGCGGACCTGCTCGCCCGCCGCCCGGGCGCCAGGCCCTTGATTGTGGGCCTCGTCGTGGCAGCGCTGGCCGGATGCGCGCTGGTCACGTCGATCCAGATTTCCTACTGGCAGGACAACGTCCGGCTGTTCCGGCGCGCGATGACTGTTTCGCCAGACAATTACATTGCCGCGAACTGCCTAGGGAAAGCCTATGAAAAAAACGGGGACATCGGACGGGCGCTGTTTTTCTACCGCGCCGCCGTTGAGTCCGCGCCGCGTTTTCCCCAGAGCCAGTTCAACTACGCCCTGGCCCTACTGGCCTTTGGACAGAGGGAGGAGGCCTTGAAGCATCTCCAGGCCGCCGCCGAGCTCGAACCCAATAACTCCGACATTCAGTACAATCTGGGGATTTACTTCGCGCAGCAGTCCAGCTGGACCAATGCCGCGCAGTGCTTCCGCAACGCCGCGAGGATCCGCCCCGGGTTCGCCGGCGCCGAAAAGCAATTGGAGCAGATTCTCGCCGCCCATCCGGAAGCGCGTTAAATTCCCCGCCACGGACTTTTCTGAAGCTGGACAGGGCCGGTTCCTTTTGAAAAACTCGGCGCCTGTGAAACAATCAATCGTCACTCTCGACATGGAAGGCGTGCTGACGCCGGAGATTTGGATCGCCGTGGCCGAGAAAACCGGCATCCCGGAACTGCGCCGCACCACCCGGGACGAGCCGGATTACGACAAGCTCATGCGCTACCGGCTTGCCATCCTCGACCGGCAGGGGATCAAATTATCCGACATCCAAGCGGTCATCGGCTCCCTTGCGCTGCTGGATGGGGCGAAAAGCTTTCTCGACGAGTTGCGCGCTCTTACCCAGGTGATCATTCTGTCAGACACCTTCGAGCAATTCGCTCAGCCGCTCATCCGCCAGCTGAACTGGCCCACCCTGCTCTGCCACACGCTCATCGTCCAAAACGACCGCATCACTGACTACCAGCTCCGCATCCCCGACCAGAAGAAAAAAACCGTGGCCGCGCTCCGGCAGCTGAACTACCGGGTCATCGCTGCCGGGGATTCCTTCAACGACACCGCCATGCTGGTGGAGGCGGATGAGGGCTTTTTATTCCATGCGCCCGACAACGTGAAACGGGAATTCCCGGACCTCAAGGCCGTGGACAGCTACAGCGACCTGATGCAACTCATCCGGGGAGCCCTGTAAATGCCGACCAACAAGGGATCTTGGAAAATATTCAGGCTGGCGGGAATCGATGTCTATGTTCACTGGTCCTGGTTTCTAGCATTCTGGTACTTCACCAGCCGTCCGCACCAGTACACAAACTATGGCTGGAATGCGCTGGAGATCCTGTCCCTGTTCCTGATCGTCCTCACCCATGAATTCGGCCATCAACTGGCCTGCCGCCAGGTTGGCGGCAAGACCCATGACATCGTCCTCTGGCCGCTCGGGGGAGTGGCTTATGTCACCCCGCCCCAGCGTCCGGGCGCCCAGCTGTGGAGCATCGCCGCCGGTCCGCTGGTCAATGTGTTGCTGATCCCCGTCCTGTCCCTGTTTTTCTGGGCCGGCGTTCATTTCCAGTGGCAGGAGTCCTATCCCAACCTCGAGGAACTGATCCGGCAGGTTTGGACCGTCAACATCGTCCTGCTGGTCTTCAACCTGCTGCCAGTCTATCCGCTCGACGGGGGACAAATCCTGCGCTCCCTGCTGTGGTTTGTTTTCGGCCGCGCGAACAGCTTGCTGGCGGCAAGCGTCATCGGGTTTCTCGGCGTGGCCGGCTTGATCGGACTGGCGATTTATCAGGGATCACTCTGGCTAGGTATCCTGTCGGTATTTATTCTGATGAACTGCTGGGCGGGGCTGAAACAGGCGGGCGCGTTGGCGCGCCTGGCCAAACTTCCGCGGCGGGCGGGGTTCGCTTGCCCCTCCTGCAAAACCGCGCCGCCGCTTGGCAACCTCTGGCGCTGCGGCCACTGCGGCCAGCCCTCCGACACCTTTCTGGAGGCGACCGCCTGCCCGCAGTGCGGAACCCCCTTCGTCGCGGCGCAGTGCCTGGACTGCGGCGAATCCCACCCGCTCTCCGCCTGGCGATTCCCAGAAGATTAAGCCAGCAATGAAACCCCGCAGGGAGGGGCGAGGTCCCGCGGCAGCCGTAACGCGTCAGCAAACCGCGAAGAGACCTCTCCCCGTCACTTCAATCTTCCGCCTTGAACGCCCGTGAAATCAAATCCTGAACCGCCTGCCGGGAATCCTTTGCCCCGTAAAGCATGGCATGGACTTCATCCATGATCGGCGTCGCCACATTTTTCTGCCGCGACAGCCGGTGGACGGAGCGCGTCGTAGGATACCCCTCCGCCAATTTCGGGTGCGAAGCTTGGATGGCTTCCAAGCTTTCCCCACGCCCCAGCCGCTCCCCCAGTTGACGGTTGCGGCTTTGCGGTGAGAAGCACGTCAACATCAGATCCCCGAGTCCGCTCAAGCCATTGAACGTTTCCAGCTGCGCGCCGCACGCCACCCCGAGACGCCGGATTTCGGATAGCGCGCGCGTGACCAATCCTGCCTTGGTGTTGTCTCCGTAGCCGAGCCCGTCGCTCACGCCCGCGGCGATGGCGATGACATTTTTCAAGGCGCCGCCATATTCCACCCCCAGGATATCGGTGCTGCGATAGACCCGGAATTCCGGGCGATGAAAAAGCCCCTGCAGCGTTCGAGTGGTGGCATCGCTTGCGCTCGCGCACACGACCGCAGTGGGAATCCCCCGCGCGACTTCGCGGGCAAAGCTGGGACCCGAAAGGGCTGCCACGCGTTCGGCGGGGGCCCGTTCGGCCAGAATACGGCTCATGGTCTCGCCCGTTTCAAATTCAATCCCCTTGGTTACACTCACCAGGATTCCAGGATGACCCTCCAGCTTCGCCGCCATGGCGCGAAATGCGTGTGACGGAACCGCCAGCACCACGCATTCCGCGCCGGCGATGGCTCGGACGAAATCTGGTTCCGGAAGCCAGCTGGTCGGCAGAGACACGCCCGGCAGATACCGTTCATTGCGCCCGTGCCGGAGCTCCTCTAAAACACCGGCAGTGGTATTCCAGACCGTCACTGCGTGGTCGTTCTCGAGTAAAATTTTGGCCAGCGCAGTGCCCCACGCGCCGGCGCCAAGCACCGTGATCTTCATTTCGCGTCCTGTGTTTTTTTGCCCATACGGCTTTCCGTCCCCGCCAGAAGCCGCTGAATGTTGCCGGCATGTTTATAAATAGCCAGCACCCCCAGCGCCGTGGTGGCGACGGCGAGCAGAATCGCGTGCGGCTTGAGAATCCATACCGCGACCGGCAATGCCACCGCCGCCGCGATGGATCCGACGGAAACGTAGCGGGTCAGAAGCAGACCCAAGAGGAAGACTCCCAAGGCGATCAGCAGCGGCAGCGGCGCCAGCGCCAGATACACCCCGGCGGTTGTCGCAATGCCCTTGCCCCCCTTAAATCTCAGCCAGCAGGTATAATTGTGCCCCAGCACCGCGCAGACGCCGGCGAGGACTTGGTGGGCTTGCGGATCGGCGATCGAAAGATTGAAAAGCGGCGGCAAACCCTCTGCGAGCCAGGCCACGGCGATAAAACCTTTCAGCGCGTCTAGAACCAAAACCGTGATTCCCGCCGACTTGCCCAGCACTCGCAGGGCATTAGTCGCCCCGATGTTGCCGCTGCCCACCGTGCGGATATCGACCCCCCTCGCCCGGGCCACGAGGTAGCCGGTGGGAATGGATCCGAGCAAATACGCGGCGAGCGCCGTGAGGAGGTAACTGAAAATTGGCACAGCGCTACTTTAACGCTTGCCGGTTCCAAGTTGAAAGTTGAAAGTTTGGCCGTGGCCCGTCCCGGAAATAAAAAAACAGCCAATCCGCAATCCATTTCAGTTTTCAGGCCTCCCTTCGGCGACCTCACGCGACATTTCTGATTTCAGTTCCGGCCGGTTGCTGGCACACTCCCGCCCATGGCAAAGATCAAAGTCGCCGTTCTCGGCACCGGCTCGCTCGGGCAGCATCACACCCGCATCTACTCCGAACTCCACGCCGCCGGCCAGGTGGAGCTCACCGGGATATACGACGCGCACCCGGAAACGGCCCGCAAGATTGCCGAGAAACATCGCCTCCACGTGTTCCCCTCCATCGCCGCCGCCGCCGCCGCCAGCGACGCGCTCAATATCGTCACCCCCACCAGCACGCATTTCGATATCGCCAAGCAATTGCTCCTGCAAGGCAAACACGTGCTGGTCGAGAAACCGATGACCGATCATTCCGAACAGGCTGCCGAACTGGTCCAGATTGCGCAGCAGACCCATTGCGTCCTCCAAGTCGGACACGTCGAGCGCTTCAATCCGGTTTTTACGTTCCTCCAATCCGTCGCCACCGAGCCGAAGTTTATTGAATGCCACCGCCTGTCGCCCTTCCCCGCCCGCTCCACCGATATTGGCGTGGTGCTGGACCTGATGATCCACGATCTGGATATCGTTCTAGCGTTCGTCAAATCCCCGGTGACGAGCATCGACGGAGTGGGCATCCCGGTGTTGAGCCGGAGCGAGGATATCGCCAATGTGCGCCTGCGTTTTGCCAATGGCTGCGTGGCCAACCTCACCGCCAGCCGCGTCAGCCCGGAACGGATGCGGAAGATCCGCGTTTTCAGCGGTCCCACCCACCCCTGCTACATCTCGCTGGATTACCGCGTGCAGGAGGGGTTCATTTATCGCGTCGCACGCGATGGCGAGGAGGAGAGTTCGCTGCTGAAGAAGGTGCTGGCGGCCAAGCTGGGCATTGGAAAAGACTCGGCCATCGTCAGCCAGTTTGCCGGCAAGAAAATCGTGCGCGAACCCGTGCCGATTGCCAAGGACGAGCCGCTCAAGCTCGAGCTGCAGCATTTTGTCGAATGCATTCATCAGCGACAGACCCCGCTGGTGAGCGGCGCCTCCGCCAAGCTCGCGCTGGATCTGGCCTTTGAAATCACCCGGCAGATTCAGAGCCTCCCCACGCCAACCCCAACGTGAAGCCAAAATCCGTCATGCTCATCGCCGGCGAGGCAAGCGGGGACCTGCTGGCCGCAGAACTGGTATCCGCCTTGCGCGACACGTTGCCCGATGCCCGCTTCCTCGGTGCCGGCGGCCCCAAGATGGCGGCTGCCGGCGTGGAACTGGCGTTCGACTTGACCCAGCACTCCGTGGTGGGAATCACCGACGTGCTGAAAAATATTTTAAAGTTCCGCCGGCTGTTTCATGAATTGCTGGCGATGGCGATGGAGCGCAAGCCGGATGTCATCATCGGCGTGGATTTCGGAGGATTCAACCTGCGCTTTGGCCAGGCGATAAAAGCTTACGTCCGCGCCAATCCCTTCTCCCAGTGGGACCCGAAAATTATCCAGTTCGTCTCCCCGCAGGTCTGGGCATCGCGTCCCCGGCGCGCGAACACGCTCGCCCGGGACTACGACCTGCTTCTGAGCATTTTTCCTTTTGAGCAGGCCTGGTACGCCCAACGCGTCCCAAAGTTGCGCGTGGAATTTGTCGGCCATCCCATGATCGGGAGATTTGGGACCGACCACTTACTGGCAGCGCGCCGGGAACCAGAACTTCCGGCCTCTGAAAATCGGCCCTCTCAAATCCTCCTTTTGCCGGGGAGCCGGAAAAGTGAATTGCAGCGGCATTTGCCGGTGATGCTTGAAACTCTCAAGACCATCCGTGAAACATTGCCCGGGGTGAGGGCGAAAATGGTTTTACCCAACCCCGCGCTGGTGAAACTGGCAAAGTCGCTCGGGGCAACCCTGGAAATCCAGGTCGGCGAGCTGCCCTGGGCCCTGGCTGAATCAGATCTCGCCCTCGCCTCCACGGGGACGGTGACCATGGAATGCGCGTTCTTCGGCGTGCCGACGATCACCCTCTATAAAACCTCCTGGCTCACTTATCAAATCGCCCGGCGCCTGATCACCGTAAACTCCCTGACGATGCCGAATCTTCTGGCAGGAAAGACAGTGTACCCAGAGTTCATTCAAAATGATGCCACGCCGGAACACCTAGCGAAGGCCGCGCTGGAATTGCTGCAAGACAAATCCCGCCGGACCCATATTCAATCTCAGCTCGCCCAAATCATCACCACGCTGGGCGCACCCGGTGCGGCCGGCCGCGCGGCGGCCCACATAATCAGCTTGTTCCCTTAAAACCCGCAGGGGCACAATGCCACACCTCGTAACCGGCTTGGATAATCAGGTGACCGTCAGGTGACCGTCAGGTGACCGGGTTAATTTTGACCTCGACCTTCATCGTGCGCTCCAGGGTGCCCCGATAATTACCACAGACGGGAGGGACGTCGCTGTAATCCCGCCCATGGCCTATTTTCACGTAGGCTTCATCCAGCTGCCGGTTGTGGGTGGGATCGAGCGCGCGCCATCCGATTCCTGGAACGAACACCTCCACCCACGCATGGGTGGCGCTGGCGGTTTCCGTGGCGAGATACCCGCTGACGTAGCGCGCCGGAATTTTGACGCTGCGGCAAAGACCGATCAACAAGTGGGCGAAATCCTGGCAGACGCCGCGGCGGTCCTGGATCACATCCCGCATGTGAGTGTGGACGTGCGTGGAGTTTGGCTCATACCTCAAAAAACTGTGGGTGAATTCCATGAGAGCCAGAACCGCCTGCCAGGCGTCACTGAGTCCATCGATGGCGTCCAGAGCCAGCCGCCAGGCGCCAGCCTCTAATTCGACATAGCGGCTGGCCTGTAAAAAATCAAAGCAGCGCTCCACATGGGCTGCCGAGGCGATTTTGGCGAGCGGGTAAACGAGGGCGTCCCGCGCGATGGCACCGGGCCAATGGGTGATGATGCGGCACTGGCTTTCAATGAGAAGATAGCTATGCGCCTCGGCTATCTCAAAGTGATGAACGCGGTTGGAATAAAAATCGGTATAATGCCTCAGGCGAACGGCAGGAAGCACCCGGAGGAGAAAGGACTCCACGGTCTGCTCGGGGATCGAAGGCGGCTCGAGGCGGACGTCATTAAAACTGTCACACACAAGGGACGCGTATGTGTAACGGGTGCGATGCAGGATATCAAATTTCATTCAATCATTGAAAGAAGCGCCCCCGCCGAGCCGGTTTTTATAATCCTGGATCGCCGTTCCCGGCCCCATTCGATGGAGGGCAAACCCGCACAAGGGCTCTTCGCAATTGCAAGCGAGCGCCGCCCTGCTTGGGGAGGGAGGGTGCGCTCTTCGGCCCGGCAATTTGCAGGATACCGGATTGAACCGGGCGAAGAAAATCCAGTGGAGCACGACATCCTCAAGAGATTAAAGGGATTGGAAAAGACCTCGGCAGCCCTGTTGCTGCTGTTCCTCCTGCTGCACCAGGAATTCTTTTCCAACAGTGCCAAACGGCTGGAAAATATAGGAATTAAATATCGCCGTGCCGATGGAGTTAAATTTGCTCTGTGCCTGGTCCAAGTACTGGTGCAAGCCGACCTCGAAGATGTCCTCGACCGAGCTAAATTGCAGCTCCGCCAAAAAGCGTCCGGTCAGCTTTTCCGCCTCGTTGACAAATCGCCCTTCAGCCACCCCGGAAAGGCTTCTAAGCGCCCGGTTCAATTCGGCGACACAAAAACGGACGGACCGAGGAAAATGATCGTTGAGGATCAAAAATTCAGCCACGCGGTGGAGGTGGATATCCGAGCTGTGAATGGATCGATACGCGTCCCAGGCGCTGCAGGAGCGCAGGACGGCGGTCCATTCGAGCGCTGCCTCAGGACTGATGCGCTCAGAAACAGCGCCCACCGGTAACTCCTGTCCACGCACATCCAAAATGCGGGTGGTCTTGTCCGCCCGCTCCAGAAACTGCCCGGCCTGCACAATCCACCATCCTTCATTGTGGATGAGCGTGGCATTGACAATCCCGATGATATGAAGCGAACTGGATTTCACCTCCTGAAAAAAATCCGACGGGCTGCGCCGCCAGACATCCCGTGCCGACGGAGACCTCAGAAAAAGATAAAGCCGGTTGAGTTCCTCCCAGAGTTCCAGTGTGATCTGGTCCCGTACCATGCGGGCATTTTCCCGCGCCTGGTAGATGGACTGAACGATGGAATTCGAATTCTCCGGCTGAAACACTAGAAATTCGGTCACCGCAGCGCGGCTGGCCTGGGCATGCAGCTTAAAAAACGACTCCTCCTCGCCAGTGGCCTGAACAATCGAGAGCCAGCAGGCAATATGCCGCCTTTCATCAATGTGACGAATGTCCAGCAACAGCTGGAGGTTGACATCGACAATGCGAGCGATGTTTTCAGCTCGCTCGATGTAGCGAGCCATCCAGTAAAGCGAATGGGCGACGCGGCTTAACATGGTCCTGTTTCAGATTTCATTTGTTTCATTATTCCTCACCGTATAACACCCAGGTATCTTTGCTCCCGCCCCCCTGCGACGAATTGACCACGAGCGACCCCTTGCGAAGCGCCACCCGCGTGAGCCCCCCGGAAATGATGGTGGTGCGCTCGCCGGATAAAATGAACGGGCGCAAATCCACATGGCGACCATCAAAGTGGTCATCGGAATACGTCGGATGCTGCGATAGAAAAATCATGGGCTGCGCGATGTAGTTGCGGGGATCGGCGATAATGAGTTCCCTAAACTTCTCAATTTCATCCTTCGACGCCTTGGGGCCCATCAACATGCCGTATCCGCCCGACTCATTGGCCGCCTTAACGACCAGGCTTGGAAGATTTTCGAGGATGTATTTGAGATCTTTTTCCTCGCTGGCGAGATAAGTCGGTACGTTCGGCAGGATCGGCTCCTGATCCAGGTAGTATCGGATCATGCGCGGCACGAAATAGTACATCACCTTGTCATCCGCCAGGCCGGTCCCGATCGAGTTGGCCAGAGAGACGTTGCCGGCGCGATACGCGTGGACTAGCCCCGGCACTCCCAGCATTGAGTCCCGACGAAAAACTGTCGGATCAATGAAGTCGTCGTCAATGCGCCGGTAAATCACATGCACGGGCTGCGGCCCCTTGGTGGTGCGCATGAACACGCGGGAGTCGCGGACAAACAAGTCTCGGCCCTCCACAATTTCTATCCCCATCTGCTTTGCCAGGTAGGTGTGTTCAAAATAAGCGCTATTGTACGCGCCCGGAGTCAGCACCACCACCGTCGGATCTGCCACGCCGGCAGGGGCAATGTATTGGAGGGACTTTAAAAGCTCTTGAGGATAATTGTCGACCGGGCGGACACCGATCTGTTCAAACATCTGGGGGAACGCCCGTTTCAGGGCCCTCCGATTCTCCAGGACATAGCTCACTCCCGACGGGCAGCGCCCGTTGTCCTCGAGCACCAGATAGTCGCCCTTGTCGTCCCGTATCAAATCCGTCCCGCAGACATGGATGTAGATGCCTTTAGGCACTTCGAAATTGACGAACTCCCGACGAAAATGGCGCGCCGAGAGGACGTAGTATTCCGGAATGACGCCATCCTTTAAAATTTTCTGTTCGTGGTAAACATCGTGCAGAAACAGATTCAGAGCCGCAATGCGCTGCGCCAGGCCGCGCTCGAGGTGCTCCCATTGCTTGGCGGGAATGATGCGCGGCAGCAGGTCAAACGGGAAAACTTTTTCCGCCCCTGCCGCATCTCCATAGACATTGAAAGTGACACCCTGGCGCAGAAATGCCATATCCACTGCCTGCCGCTTGGCTTCAAATTCAGCCGGCGTCAGACCACTAAACAGATTGAAAAACTTCTCGTAATGCGAACGAACGCGATTTTTTCCATCGACCATTTCGTCAAATCCAGACTTGTCCCGGTAATCTTTTAGCATTTGCATCCGTTTTTTGAACTAGGTGGTCATTTTTAGCCAAGCCCAAGCCAACTCAACACCCGATCTTTATTTCTTTCATTCCCGCCCCATTTTAGCGGGCGTTTAAAGCGGCACCCCATGCGGCTTCCCGAAAATTTCAGGTCCGACTCAGACTGGCGCACATCACACTAGCAACTTCCTTGCCGATTATTAAAAAACCGCAATACTTGCCGTGAACCCTGAGCTTTTGTAATGTCGAACCGTGAAAAAGACGCTGCCCACTGTCATCCCCCGCAAGACCATCTATCGGCTGTCGATTTATCTGCGCTGCCTGGCCCGGCTGCATGAGAAGGGCATTGGAACGGTTTCCAGCGAGGCGCTGGCCAAGGCCGCCGGCGTCAAATCGACGCAGCTCCGGAAGGACCTCGCCTATTTCGGCACCTTCGGCACGCGCGGCTTGGGCTATGACGTCACCGACCTGTTCAAAAAAATCTCAGAGGAACTCGGCACCTCGCGCCTCCAGCCCGTGATCCTGATCGGGGTCGGCAACCTTGGCCTGGCGCTGCTGTCCTATCGCGGCTTTGAAAAAGAGGGATTTGAAATCACCGCGGCGTTCGATGCGGAACCCCGGCGCAAACGGGATAAGAAAATCAAGCAGCCGATTTACGGAATGGAAGCCCTGCCGGAGTTTGTGGAAAAACACGCGGTCAAGATGGCCATTCTCACCGTGCCGAGCGCCGTCGTCCAAGAGGTGACCAATCAGCTGGTGCGCTGCGGTATCACCGGCATCCTGAATTTTGCCCCCATCGTTCTGGACGTGCCGGAGGATGTGATGGTCAACAACGTCAATCTCGCCATCGAGCTCGAAAACTTGAGCTACTTCATTCAGGAGTGACTCGTCGCTGATCAACGGGTCCGGGGCGCGAACCGGCGGAATGCTGTTGCCAAAAAGCCAGAAGTTCCTTCCACCACTCCGGGGATTCGTCCGTGGTGTTGCTATGGTGTGCGCCCGGAATGATCTCCAGAAGCTTCGGCCCCTGATATCCCTCATACAACTGCTCTCCCAGCCGGGGCGGAATGATTTCATCGGCCCCGGCCACAATGACCTTGATCGGCCCATGGTACCCTTTCAGCCAAGCGAGCGGCTCAAACCGATCCCACAACAAAAAATAAGCGGGGATAAACGGGACGTGATTCTGCGCGACGGAGGCCAGCTTGTCATACGGCACAAACAGGGCCATCCCCGCCACGCGGGCGGGGTATTTTCGTGCCAGATGCGCGGCCACCCCAGTGCCCAGCGATTCACTGACCAGATAAGAGGGGCATTGGCGCGGGAGGTTCTCAAACGCTTCCTCGGCAGCCCGCAGCAGACTGTCTTCGCCGGGAGACCCCGGGCGCGATCCGAAGCCGGGATATTCGAGAATATAGACATCCAAGGGGGCGGCGGCCTGGATCGGCATCGCCATGTAGGCGCGATTGAGAGCCCAACCGGCGTTGCCATGTAATATCAAGACGCTGCCGATGGGAGCGGAACGGGACGGCAGCCGCCATCCCATCAGCTGATGGCCAGCATTGTACCAAGGAACAAATCCCGCCTTGGCGGCCGACTCCTCCGCAGACGCCTGCGTCAGATGGCTTGGCACATATACCAGATAGCGCTGCAGCAGCGTAAAACCGATCACCATCACCGCATAGCCCATCAAAAAAGTCCAAACGGCTAGAAGAATCCACCTGCGCCAGGGCCATTGACTTTGCGTTGCTGGGATTTCCTCAGCCACAGGCTTAAGCAATCTTGGCGGTTTTCAGTTCCAGATACAAATCGCGCAGCTGCTTGGGCTCAACCGTGTCGGGCGAATCCGTCATCAGGCAGGTGCCCTTGGCCGTCTTGGGAAAAGCGATCACATCGCGGATGCTCGGTGTGCCGCAGAGGATCGCGATCAGCCGGTCAAAGCCCAGCGCGATGCCCCCGTGCGGCGGCGCCCCGTACTTGAACGCCTCCAGAAGATAGCCGAACCGTGCCGCCACCATGTCCGGGGGAATCTGCAGCACGTCCTCAAACACCGTTTTCTGGACCGCCGGCTGATGGATACGGATAGAGCCGCCGCCGAGTTCCACGCCATTGACCACGATGTCGTAGTGCTGGCCGCGTACTTTTTTAGGGTCGGTCTTGAGCAGCGGGATATCCTCCGTGACCGGGGCAGTGAACGGATGATGGCTCGAATACCACCGGTTCTGTTCGCGATCAAAACCGAGCAGCGGGAATTCGATTACCCACAGAAAATTGAAACGGTCGGCGGGAATCACCAGCTTCCCCTGCCCTTTCAAAACCTCCGCGCAATACAGCCGGATTTTGCCGAGGATTTCGCACGCCGTCAGCCATTGGTCGGCTGCAAACAGGATCAAATCGCCCTCCTCAATCTTCAACTTTGAAATCAATGCCTGCTTCTCAGCGTCATTGAAGAACTTGACGATGGGCGATTTCCATTCGCCCCCCTCCACCTTGATGAAGGCCAGCCCCTTGGCCCCGAACCCCTTGGCATATTCAGTCATCGTCTCGATCTGACCCTGCGTTGCGCCGGCCAGACCTTTCGCATTGATGGCCTTCACCACGCCGCCGGCGGCAATCGCTCCGCTAAAAACCTTGAAGGTGCTGGCCTTGAATTCCGCCGTAAAATCGGCCAGCTCCATCCCAAAGCGCGTGTCCGGCTTGTCAATGCCATAGCGGTTGAGCGCCTCCTCAAACGTGATCCGCGGAAATGGCGTCGGGATGTCCGCCCCCAGCGCGGTCTTCCAGACGCGCTTCAAAAGCCCCTCGATCAGCGCGTAGATGTCCTCGCGGTCGATGAAGGACATCTCCACGTCCACCTGGGTGAACTCGGGCTGGCGATCGGCGCGCAGATCCTCATCGCGATAGCACCGCGCGAGCTGGAAATACTTCTCCACGCCGGCGACCATCAGGATCTGCTTGAACTGCTGCGGCGACTGGGGCAGCGCGTAGAACTGGCCGATGCCGGTCCGGCTCGGCACCAGAAACTCCCGGGCCCCCTCGGGCGTGGATTTAAACAGCGTGGGGGTCTCGACCTCCAGGAATCCCTGCTCGTCGAAAAACACGCGGGCGGCGGTGGCGACCTTGCTGCGCAAACGCAGGTGGTGCAGCATCTCGGCGCGGCGCAGGTCGAGGTAGCGGTATTTCAACCGGAGCTCCTCATGCACCTTGCCCGCCGCCTCTGGATCATCCACAGGGAACGGCAGGACTTCCGCCATGTTCAACACCTCCAGCGCAGCGACGCCGATCTCAATCTCGCCGGTGGGGATCTTGGCATTGTTCGTGCCGGCCGGGCGATGACGGACCTTACCCGTGACGCTGACGACGCATTCGCTGCGCAGCGCCGCGGCCTGGTCGAACAGCTCCTTGGCCAGGCCCGACGGATCAAACACCGTCTGCGTGCGGCCCTCGCGGTCGCGGATATCCAGGAAAATCAGCCCCCCCAGGTCGCGCCGGGAATGAACCCAGCCAGACAGGGTGACGGTTTGGCCGATGTGTGACGGGCGCAGTTCGTTGCAGTGATGAGTACGTTTCATTAAAAAATCGCCGTGGCGAGGCCGCATCTTGTCTGGAACGGGTTACTTTTTCAAAGAGTTTTTTGGGTGGGAGCGCGCGGGGTCGGGCCCTGCGGCGCTCGGGGCAAATCGAGGCGGGATCGTTTGCGCGCTCGACAATGGCGCCGGATTATTTAATTTTTCGGGGCATGACAAAACCAACGTTACTCGTTCTCGCCGCCGGCATGGGCAGCCGTTATGGCGGCCTCAAACAAATTGACCCGGTCGGCCCGGCGGGCGAGACCATTATTGACTACTCCATTTTTGACGCGATGCGGTCCGGGTTCGGCAAGCTCGTGTTTGTCATCCGCAAGGACATCGAGCAGCAGTTCCGCGACATCATCGGCGCCCGGTTCGAAAAGCGCATTGCCGTGGAATATGCTTACCAGGAGCTGGACACGCTGCCCGCCGGTTTTTCTGCGCCCGCCGGGCGCACCAAGCCGTGGGGCACGACGCATGCGATTCTCATGGCCGAGTCCGTCATCCGGGAGCCGTTCGCGGCGATCAATGCCGACGATTTTTACGGGCAGCAGGCGTACCAGCTGATCGCGCAGCACCTGACTTCCGGCACAGCCGACTCGGCGATGGTGGGCTTCATTCTGCGCAACACCCTTTCCCGCTTTGGCAGCGTGGCGCGGGGCGTCTGCCGGGTGGATGGCAGCAACCAGCTCACCTCCGTGGTGGAGATGATGAAGATTGAACCCGACGGATCCGGCGCGAAGAACACCGATGCCTCCGGGCAGATCACCCCGCTGACCGGCGACGAGGCAGTCTCGATGAATTTCTGGGGCTTCACCCCGGCGGTGTTTCCCCAGCTGCGCACCCAATTTGAGGCCTTCCTGAAAAAAAGCGGTCAGGAGCAAAAATCCGAGTGCTACATCCCCAGCACGGTGAACGATCTGGTCCACGCCGGTCAGGCCCGAGTCCAGGTATTGCGCACGAGCGATTCCTGGTTTGGCGTGACCTACCGCGAAGACCGGCCGCAGGTGGTGGAGAGCATCCGCCAGCTGATCGACCAAGGCAAATATCCCGAAAAGCTCTGGACCTAAGCCAAGGAGGAGCCGGAGAGCCATTGGCCCGTATTGCTACTCTGTGGCGAGCGGCAACGCCGGCAGCGCGCGGCGCGGTTGGAGCGACCTGCCCCAACTTCTCGAAAGCGGTCCGGGATTTCCGTTAAACGGAACGAATCAGATCCGTCATCTCGTAGCGCACCTTGGCCAGGCCCGCGTGCTTGTCGTCTGCGGCGCGGTATCCGACCGCGCACGCGACCACGGTGACATAGCCGGTGCCCTCCAGTTTTAAAATCCGGTCGTATTCGAGCGGATTCAGGCCCTCCAGCGCGCAGGTGTCCACCCCCAGCACAGCGGCGCAGGTCATCAGATTGCCCAGCGCGATATAGGCCTGCCGGGTCGCCCACTCGAGGGCTTTCTTGCCGCGCGGGCCGTGGACGATGTCGCTGAGCATCATGCCGCGGTAAGTCTCCAGCGCCGCGGCGGGAACCTGTCGCACCTCGGCGATGCGCCGGATCAGTTTGTCCACGTCGGCCTCAGTCATTTCAGTGCGCGCGGTGAAAACCACCAATTGATCTGCGTCCACCACCTGTCTCTGGCTCCAGGAATGAGGCAGCAGCGCCGCGCGCAGGGCGGGGTCCTCCACTCTCAGAAACTGGTAGGGCTGCAGGCCGTAGGAGGTGGGGGTCAGGACGAGGGCCTGCTCCAAGGCCTGCCAGACATCCCGGGGGATTTTTTTCGTGGCGTCAAAGGCCTTGGTGGCATAGCGCCAGTGGAGGGATTGGAGCAGCTGGGGCGGTGTCATCGAATTCATAATAATAATCTTTAAATCCAGAGCCCTCAAAATCCCATGTCATCGCCAAAAAGTAAATCCACTTTGCCAAAATCTTCAGACGGCTGGGCGAACCAAACCCCGGATTAGAGATTCAGGGCTTTACCCGGGCACGGGAATGAATAAGACTGGCCTGCATACGGGCCATGGCCAAACAATCAGGAAAGGCCGTCTTGTTTTGCTCCCCGGATCCGGGAATGAGCCGAGCCCCGGATGAGCACCCCAGCCAGCGGGGCGCGGGATGCGGGAAATTGTATAAATTCTAAAATGATGAGCGGATTCCGTAATAATTAAGATTGCCCCCTGCGACATGAACTCACCTTCTTTCATCTTCGGGCGCACGGCCACGCGGTGGCTGGTGGCCATGGTTTTCGGATTCAGTTTTCAGCTCGCGCTTCAGGCGGACGTGGTGGTCCTTAAAAACGGGGCTGTGATCACCGGCACCATTTTACAGCAGGATCGCAGCGGCATTCTTCTGCGGATGGAATACGGCACCTTCCGCTATCCTCCGGCACTGGTCCAAGAGTCGAAGAAGACGTCCGCCCCGGTCCCCTTCGTTTCCAACAATGGCAGGGCGATTCCTGATTGGGCCCAGATCGTGACCCTGCTGGCGGACCAGCCCTGGGCGACAGAAATCAAGCAGGTTCCGGGCACGGTCATCCCTTCCGGCGTTTTCAAAAATGTCCCCTATGTTTCATTCCGCTGCGCCAGCGGAGGCTATGAAGTCAATATCTACGGCGACCTCAACCATCCGGCGGCCATTCAGGTGGGCGCCCTGAATTATCTCAGGGATAAAAGCCAGTCCAAAACCAACTGTGTCGATTTCATTTGTTCCCTGCTGCCCAACGCCGACGACCGGGAAAGGGTCCGGAGCCTGAACTGGACCGGGAAAGACGTGAAGCAAAACGGGTCGCTTTGCTTTGAAACGGTCCTGCCGGGGGAATCGGGCTCTTTTGGCGGATGGTGGGTAAGGATTCATGATCCGGCCGCGCTAATGCAGGCGGCGGCATCGGACGCGGAACTGCAGGCCCTCACCCAGCCGCGCGTCGTCGCCCCGTCGCCGGCACTCCCTGTCTCCAGCGCTCCTTCGTCCGGATCTTCCTCGCAACCTGCGGCAGCCGATACTTCGGTGACGACGACCACCAACACCACGGTGGAGTATTACGGATGGACGGCGGAAGAGGTTGCGGTTGCCCGGCCCGCGGCGGCGGCCGCGGCGGTCTCCCCGGTTGTGAACCCGGCAGTAAACCCGGTTTCGCCGGTCAACAACGTTTATCCCCGCACTTATAATCGCGCCGGGGGAACCTATGGACGCCGGCGTTAATCCTCTTAAAAAATGGGGGATCATTCCTGTCCTCCGACTTCCGGTTGCCGCACTTTGTCGTTAAAATAAAACTAAAATAATATGAAATTCAATACCCTAAAAAACAGTTCCTCCCCGGCCCGCGCCGCAGCGATCCCGATCGCCTGCCTGTTCGCGGTGCTGGTCATTTCCGGCTGCAGTTCCCTCAAGGTCAGCGACCGGCAGCAGTACTTGACGGGACCGATCCCGCGCCCCGGCACGATTTGGGTTCACGACTTTGTGGCCAGCGCCGCGGATATCCCGGCTGAATCCATGCTGTCGGACCAGCCGGATATTGACGCGACGCCCCAGACGGCGGAGCAGATTGCCCAGGGAGTTGAGCTGGGACACCAAATGGCCACCAATCTGGTTGCTCAAATTTCTCAAATGGGAATGCATGCCGAGTGGGCCTCGATGGAAAGCCGGCCCCAGGTCTACGATTTGGTGGTCCGGGGCTACCTGATTTGCCTCAAGGAGGGCAACGCTGAAAAGCGGGTGCTCATCGGCTTTGGAGAGGGGGCTTCCGAACTCCGGGTGGCAGTGGAAGGGTTTCAAATGACAACTAATGGACTGCGCAAGATCGGTTCCGGCACCGTGAATGACGGAGGCAGCAAGGCGCCGGGTGCGGGATTGGGCGTGGTGACGCTGATCGCCACCCACAATCCGGTGGGGCTCATTGTCAGCGGCGGAAAGAAAATCTACGGCGAAGAAACCGGCAGCAGCAAGGTCGAAGGCCGGGGCAAGGCTATCGTGGACGGAATCGCCAAGTCCATGAAGCAGCGGTTCAAGAAAGCGGGCTGGATTCATTGACCCGCCGTCCGCCCCCCGGGTGGACCTCTGGATACAGGAGCAAGGAGCATAACCTAGCGGTTGGATAGGCACTGATTCCAGGGCAAAGAAGCATTGCATCTGACGAGATATCCGATTGAATGAGTCCTCACATGTGCGGGACAATGAAACTCTATTTTAATCGCAGCCTGAGCGCTGCATTTCAGTGGTTGCACACATGAGAGGCGTGGTTTCATTTTTCATCGTCGCCCTGATGGTGCTGTCCACCTCGTGCATGGTGGGGCCCAATTACAAGACCCCCAAAGCGGACGTCGCCCCCCAATGGCAGCCCAGTCCGGCCCTGACCAACCGCCCCTTCAGCGATGCGGAAACGTATTGGTGGCGGAACTTCAAGGACCCCGTGCTCAATCAGCTGGTGGAGACGGCGTGCCGCAGTAATCTTTCCTTGCAAATCGCCGGGGTGCGAATTCTGCAGACCCGCGCGAACCTCAACCGCTCCATCGGCAACCTCTTTCCCCAGGAGCAGGGCGTTTCCGGGCAGGTGGCGTACACGCGGCTGAATGACAATTCATTTTCGTCCGTGCCGGGGGTGAATCCGAATTTCGTCTCGGACCAAGTTCTGTTCGGCGCCACCTGGGAGATCGATTTCTGGGGCAAGTACCGGCGCGGCATCCAGTCCGACCGCGCGGAATTCCTGGGCTCCCTGGCGGCTTACGAGGACGCCATGGTCACGCTGATTGCGGATGTGGCCAGCACTTATGTCCATATCCGGACCCTCGAAGAGCAGTTGCGCGTGGCGGAGGGAAATATGGCCACGCAGAAGGAGAGCCTGGGGATTGCCACGGCGCAGTACCAGGGCGGCGAGACGAGCGAGCGCGACCTCCAGCAAGCGACCGCGCGGCTGGCTCAGACCGAGTCCCAAATCCCGCTGCTAAACGCCTCGCTGGTCCAGAATAAAAACGGGCTGTCGGTCTTGCTCGGAGAATCGCCGGGCCGCTTGGGTGAGCGCCTCGGCGCTACCAGCCGCATCCCGGTGGCGCCGACGCAGCTGGCGGCAGGCATCCCCAAGGACCTGCTGCGCCGCCGTCCGGATGTGCGGCAGGCGGGCCTGAAGGCGGCGTCCTATTCCGCGCTGATCGGGGTGGCCAAGGCCAACATGTATCCGGCGTTTTCGCTCTCGGGCGATTTCGGCTATTCGGCCAACAACCAGGGGAGCACGTCGCTCTCAGATCTTTTCAACTGGCAGAACCGGGCGGTTAATGCGGGCGCCGGGGTGGTGTTTCCGGTGTTCAACTACGGCCGGCTGGTCAACCAGGTGCGGGTGCAGGACGCGCAATTTGAACAGGCCCTGCTCAGCTACCAGAACACGGTCCTGACGGCGCAACAGGAGGTGGAGAACGGACTGGCCAACTTCGCCGACCAGCAGAGCTGCCTTGTTTCCCTCAACCGGGCGGCGGTGGCATCGCGCCGCTCCACCGAGTTGGCGCTGATCCAATACAAGGGCGGGCAGACCGACTACACGACGGTGCTGACGGCGGAGCAGTCGCAATTGAGCGTGGAGAACGATGTGGCAATCACCCGGGGCAACGTCGTGCTGGGGCTGATTGCCGTCTACCGGGCGCTCGGCGGCGGGTGGCAGGCGCGCGATGGGCGCGATGTGGTGTCCGATGCGGTCAAGGCGGAGATGTCGCGCCGGACGGATTGGGGGAAGATGCTGCAGCCGTCGCATCATTTGCCCCCGCCGGCGAAGGCGGTAAAGCAGAAGGCGGCAGCGGGCAAGGAGATGAAAGAGGAATCATGATCGCGCTATTTAAAATTCAAAATAATCTGAGGGGCTCGGCGTCCGGTAAAACAACGGACTCCTGCCGCTGTCTCCGGCGATTGCCCGAAAACGTCCTGACGTTTCTGGGGGCAGTGTGCCTCGCTGCCGGATTGTCCGGGTGCGGGAAACCGTCCGCCGACCGGTCGCCGGCCCCGCCGCTGGTGACCGTCCGCCATCCGGTGGTGCAATGGGTGACGGCTTCCTTGGATCTGACGGGCACGGCTGCGGCGTCGCAGTCGGTGGATCTGGTCGCACGGATTCCCGGTTATTTGCAGTCGATTCATTACAGGGACGGGGCGCTGGTGCAATCCAACCAGCTGCTATTTGTGGTGGAGCCGGAGCCCTACGAGCAGCAATTGAAAATCGCCCAGGCCCAGGAGCTCCGGGCGCAGTCCGAGCTCGACCGGCAGCAGGAGCTGGTAAAACAGAATGCGACCTCCGTGGCGAATGTTGAGAAATGGCAGAGCGAGCGCGACCAGGCGGTGGCGCAGCGGGTGCTGGCGAAATTGAATCTGGATTACACGCATGTGACCGCGCCGTTCACCGGGCGCATGGGGCGGCATCTAGTGGATCCCGGTAACATGGTGGGAGTCAGCGGCGACACCAAGCTGGCCACGCTGGAGGCGCTGGTGCCGATCTATGTCTACTTCAATTTGAACGAGCGCGACGCGCTCACTATTCGCGCCGCCATGAAGGAGCTCGGCATTGAGGCGGGGTCGGGCATCGACCGGGTTTCTGTTCAGATTGGACTGCAAAATGAGGCGGGTTTTCCGCATCAAGGCACCCTTAATTTCGTGGACAGCGGCGTGAGCACCTCCACCGGGACCATTCAAATGCGGGCGGAATATTCAAATGCCGACAAGGCACTCTTTCCCGGCGTGTTCGTGCGCGTGCGCCTCCCGCTGGGCGCGCCGCAGCCCCTGCCGGTGATTCCCGGCAGCGCCCTGGGGAATGATCAGGAGGGCGACTTTGTGCTGGTGGTGGACGCCGACAATCGCGTGGGCCGGCGCTCCGTGGTCAAGGGGCCGGTCACGGACAGCGGCCGCGCCATCCAGAGCGGCATCGCCCCAGAAGACCGGGTGGTGGTGGGGGGGGGTATGAATGCCCGCCCGGGCGATCGTGTCACGCCGCAGAGTGAGCGCTGATTCCAGAGCGCCATAATAAAACCATGTTCGCTAAATTTTTCATCGAGCGGCCAGTTCTCGCCAATGTGCTGGCGGTGCTCATCGTGCTGCTGGGCGGCGTGGCGATGGTTTCGCTGCCCGTGTCCCAATACCCGCCCATCACCCCGCCAACGGTGCAGGTGACGGCGAGCTATCCCGGCGCCAGCGCGCGGACGGTGATGGAGACGGTGGCGCTGCCCATTGAACAGCAGGTCAACGGCGTGGAGAAGATGCTCTACATGCAGTCCACCTGCACCTCGGACGGGCGCTACACCCTGCTGATCACCTTTCAAGTGGGAACGGACCTGGATTTTGCGCAGGTGCTGGTGCAGAACCGAGTTTCCGCCGCAATGGCTCAGCTGCCCACCCCGGTGCAGCAGCAGGGCGTGGTCACTAAAAAGAAGTCCACCGCCATTCTCCAGATCATTACCCTGACCTCGACCAACCGGGATCAGGATGCATTGTTCCTGAGCAACTACGGAACCATCGCGCTGCGGGACAAGCTCGCCCGCCTTCCCGGCGTGGGCGATGTGACCGTGTTCGGCATTGGCCAATACGGAATGCGCGTCTGGCTGAACCCGGACTTGATGCGCCAGCGCTCCCTGACCCCCAAGGATGTCATCGGCGCCATCCAGAAACAGAATGCCAAAGTGGCCGCTGGACAGGTTGGCATGCCGCCTGTGCCCTCGGGTCAGGATTTCCAGCTGACGGTGAACGTGGAGGGCGCCTTCACAGACCCAGTCCAGTTTGCGGACATCATCGTCAAGTCGGAAACCGGCAATGGCGGCCAGATCACGCGCGTCCGCGACGTGGGCCGCGTGGAGCTGGGCGCGCAGACCTACAGCCAGTTTTTCAAGATGAACGACCAGGCGGCCGGCGGCATCGCCATCTATCAGTCGCCCGAGGCCAACGCGCTGAACACCGCCGCCGCCGTGCGCGCTGCGATGGAGACCTGCGCCCAAAATTTTCCCCGCGGCCTGAGCTACACGATCCCCTTCGATACCACCCAGTTTGTCCGCCAATCCGTCAATGAGGTCTATCACACCCTGTTTGAGGCGGGCGTGCTGGTGTTGCTGGTCATCATGGTTTTTCTTCAGAACTGGCGCGCGACGCTGGTGCCCGCCACCACTGTGCCGGTGACCATCATTGGCGCCTTCGCCGGCCTGGCGCTGCTCGGCTTCAGCATCAATCTGCTCACGCTGTTCGCCATCGTGCTGGCCATCGGCATTGTCGTGGATGACGCCATCGTGATCGTGGAGGGCGCGTCGCAGCACATCGAGCGCGGCAAGTCGCCCAAGCAGGCGAGCATTGACGCGATGCGGGATTTGTTCGGGCCAGTCATCGGCATCACCCTGGTCCTGATGTCCGTGTTCCTGCCGCCGGCGTTCATGCCGGGCATCACCGGCCAGATGTACCGCCAGTTTGCGCTCGTGATCGCGGTCACCGCCGTCATCAGCGCCTTGAACGCCATCACCCTCAAGCCAACGCAGTGCGCGCTCTGGCTGAAGCCGGTGGAGCCCGGTCGCAAAAAGAATTTTTTCTTCCGCGGATTCAACTTCCTGTATGATCCGGCGGAACGCGCCTACGCCCGCCTGATCGGCCGCATGGTGGAACGCAGCGGCCTCATGGTGATCATCGCCCTCGCGTTGGTGGCGCTGGCGGGCTGGGGCCTGATGCGGATCCCCACCGGCTTCATCCCCACGGAGGACCAGGGCTATGTGATGGTTTCCGTGCAGCTGCCCGATGGCGCGTCGCTGGAACGCACCGAGAGGGCGATGGGTAAAATTGTCGACCTCGGCCGGGCCGTTCCCGGGGTGGAGCGCTCTATCGCCATCGGCGGCATCTCGCCGCTGGACAACAACGCCTCCCTGGCCAACGCCGGCATCGTGTATTTCATGCTCAAAGACTGGAGCGCCCGCGGCCCAGATCAAAATCTCAAGGCCATCTACTCCAACCTGTCGCGCGCCCTGGCCGACTTTCAAGACGCCGCAACGCTGGTGCTGGTGCCGCCGCCCATTCAGGGCCTCGGACTTTCCGGCGGATTCCAAATGCAGGTTCAGCTGACCGATGGCACCTATGATTTCGTGCGGCTGCAGCGCGCGGCCGACGCCATCAGCGCGGCGGGTCGCACCCACGCCGCCATCCGCACCGTGTTCACACCGTTCCGCGCGCAGGTGCCGCAGATTTCGGTGACGGTGGATCCGGCGCAGGCGGAGACGCTCAACGTGGCGCTGGGGGATGTTTATGACACCCTGCAGACCTATCTGGGCTCGAGCTATGTCAACCAGTTCACCAAGTTCGGGCACAACTTCATGGTGTTCGCCCAGGCGGACGCCGGCCACCGGCTCACTGCGGAGGATCTGAAACGGTATTGCGTGCGCAGCTCCAGCGGCCAGATGGTGCCGCTGGGCACGCTGGCTGATATCCGGGACGGCGTCGGCCCGGCCGTCATCACCCTCTACAACCTCTTCCCCTCCGCGACCGTCAACGGGGCGGCGGCGGAAGGCTTCAGTTCCGGACAGGCCCTGGACACCCTGCAGGCCATTGCGGATAAAACCCTGGGGCCGGGCCTGCAGTTTGAGTGGACGGCCATGTCCTATCAGGAAAAGCTGGTCGGCAATTCCGTTTATTGGATTTTCGGCCTGGCCATCCTGCTTGTTTATCTGGTGCTGGCCGGCCAGTACGAAAGCTGGCTTACCCCGGCGGCGGTGATCTTTGCCGTGCCCCTGGCCCTGCTCGGAACGGTCGGCGCCATGGGGGCCATCGGTTTTGCCAATAACATCTATGTCCAGATCGGGTTGGTCCTCCTGATTGCGCTCTCCGCAAAGAACGCCATCCTCATTGTCGAAATGGCCCGGGAACGGCGGGCGGCCGGGAAAAGCATCCTGGAGGCCACCGTGGAATCCGCCCGAGTGCGCTTCCGCCCCATTCTCATGACTTCCTTCACCTTCATCCTGGGGGTCCTGCCGCTCGTCTTCGCCAGCGGCGCCGGAGCCAGCGCCCGCAAATCCCTGGGCATCGCCGTCGCCTCCGGCATGCTCGCCTCCACCTGCCTGGCCGTGCTTTTCGTCCCGGCCTTCTTCGTGGTGATCCAGCGCTTCGCCGAGCGCAAAAAAAATCGGCGCCCGGAGGACGAGGCCTAGCGGGTCCGGCCGGGCTTCCCAGCCCGGCGCTAAAGACGCCGCCTTATCCGTTCAGTGAAAAATCGACTTGTTCATTGGATTCCTTCAGCAAGACTTCCCCCATGCAAATGAAGAATACCGTGCTCGCGTTTCTGGACGATGTTTACGAGGACCTAGAACTCTGGTATCCCAAACTGCGCCTGGAGGAAGCGGGGTACGCGATGAAATGCGCCGCGCCGGAAATCAGGACCTACGCCGGCAAGCACGGCTACCCTGCGGCGGCGGACCTGCTTCTGAAGGACGCGCGCAGCCAGGATTTCTGCGGCCTGCTCGTGCCCGGCGGTTTCATGCCCGACAAGCTGCGGCGCGACGCAAAGGTGCTGTCGCTCACGCGCGAATTTTTTGAGCAGGGCAAACTCGTCGCCTTCATCTGTCACGGCGGCTGGATCCCCATCTCCGCGAAAATCCTCGGCGGGCGCCGCGTCACTGGCTCGCTCGGGATCAAGGACGACCTGGAAAACGCGGGCGGCCTCTGGGTGAACGAACCGGTGGTGGTGGACGGGAACCTAGTCTCCAGCCGTACGCCGCGCGATCTCGCGCCATTTGGAGCGGCGATGGTTGAGTTTCTCGACGCCCGTTTTCGTCATTGAATTTCCCGCGGGTAATTCCTAGATTACTCCCATGGAACAGTCGCAATTGATGCAGTATCTCCCGGTGCTCATGCTGATCGTCGTGGCCATTGGCTTCGCGGCCGGCACGCTCACGATCTCGGTGTTTTTGGGCCAGAGCGCCAAGCGGACCAAAGCCAAGGACATGGCCTACGAATGCGGCGCCAACCCCATCGGCGAAAACACCCCGCGCTTCTCCATCAAGTTCCATCTGGTGGCCATGCTGTTCATCCTGTTCGACATCGAGGTGGTGTTTCTGTATCCGTGGGCAGTGGTGTATCGCGACATGCTCGCCGACCATGCCACGCGCAACCTGATCCTGGGCTCGATGATTTCCTTCATGTTCATCCTGTTCGCCGGATACCTGTATGCGCTGAAGAAAAAAGCGTTCGACTGGAAAAACTGATCAGGCAAAAATTCCCTGCTTAATTTCAAACTCGGTTCCCGGAGCCACCCGGTGGGTGGCGACTCTGTTTTGAGAGCCTATCCGAGCGGATTTAAAAAGCTCTCGCGATTTCACCCCTGAGCCCCGTCGATCTCAATACACGGGATTGCCCGGCATACACGCCAAGCCATTACACCCAGTCCTCTGAAGGGCGGATGCCGTATCCGCCTCTCACGCTTTCGAGGCCGCAACCACTTTCATGGCCTCCGCCGTGAGCGCGGTGATTTTATCCCAGGCGCCCTCCGCAACGAGCTTGCGTTCAGCCATCCAGGAGCCGCCGATGGCGGCCACCTGTGGGAGCGCCAGGTACTGCGGCAAGGTGGCCGCCGTGATGCCCCCAGTGGGAATGAAGGTCACGCCGGTGTGACCGAAGGGGCCGATCAGAGCTTTCAACGCATTGACGCCGCCAAAGGTTTCCGCCGGGAAAAACTTCAGCCGCTTCCAGCCCAACTCCAGCGCGCGCATGATTTCGCCGGGGGTCACGACCCCCGGAAACAGCGGAAGATGGTGATCGCGCGCCGCCTGGGAGACGGCGGGGCTCAGGCCGGGCGAGACGCCGAACTGGGCTCCGGCATCCACCGCCTGCTTCACCTGATCCGGCGTCAGCAGGGTCCCCGCCCCGACCACCGCCAGCGGCAGCTCTTTTCGGATGCGCGCAATGCCTTCGGCCGCAGCCGCGGTGCGGAAGGTGACTTCGATGGTGTTAAGGCCGCCCGCGAGCAGCGCCCCGGCCAGCGGCACGGCATCCTCGGGACGGTCAATCACCGCCACGCAGATCAGCCGTTGCTGGAGAAAAATTTCAGGATCTATCATTTTCATGGTCCAAGGATACAAGGATTCCTCCGCGAGTGAACTGGAAAAGCGCGGCCGCCGGCGGCGGGCGTATTCTTTTCTTTGAGGACGGCGAAGGCAACCTGCTCCACCTCATCGAACGCCCTGCGGATTCCACGCCGGGAAAGTAATCCGCCACGCCGGGAAGCGGCTCATGCCTTCACCGCGCGCACTAGGAAGAGGGGAATATGGGTGCGATGACGGACTTCGTTGATCGTGCTGCCGTGGAAAACATCGCCAAACCACCGGTGCCCGTGGCTGGTCATGGCAATCAGCTGGCATTGCTCGGCCTCCGCGATCCTTAAAATTTCCGTGGGCGGGTTGCCCATGGCCAGCCGAGTGGTCACCGTCAGCTGTTCCGCCCTCAAACCGGCGGCCGTTTTCTCCAGGTAGGCCCGGTCGTTTTTCATCTCCTCCGACTCGGTGAGTTTCAACTGTTCAAAGCTGCGGGCCGCCCACCCATCGGCGACGTGGAGCAGCAGCAGTTCGGACCCGAGTTTTTGGGCGAGCTGCGTGATCTGGGGCAGCATGGTTTTATCTGCCGGACCATTTTCGAGTGCCACTAGGATTTTTTTATACATAGAAAGAATTCAATGGGCGGGCGACGGCAAACCCAGATGGCCATATACCCGGTCGAGCACCGGTGCGGGGAGGAAGCTGTCCAGCAGCAGTTTCAGGTTCAGGAGGATGAGCACGGCGGTGATGCTCCAGCCGAGGATCTGGATCCAGAGCGGATTGACAAACGGTCCCATCTTGGCGCGCGCGCCGGTGAATCGCATCAGCGGCCAGACGGCAAAACCCAACTGCATGCTCAGCACGACCTGGCTGGCCACGAGCAGTTGCGTGGCCTTGCCCTCGCCAAAATATCCGATGATGACCACTGCAGGCACGATCGCAATGGCCCGGGTGATCAGCCGCCGCAGCCAGGGGCGGAGCCGGATGTTAAGAAACCCCTCCATAACAATCTGCCCGGCGAGCGTGCCCGTGAGCGTGGAGTTCTGGCCCGACGCCAGCAGCGCCACGGCGAAAAGGATACTCGCAGCGCCCACGCCCAGCAGCGGGCTCAGCAGCTGATACGCTTCCTGGAGGGAGGCCACTTCCTCATGGCCGGACCCGTGAAACGCGGCCGCCGCCAGCACCAGAATGGCGCCATTGATAAACAGGGCGAACATCAGCGCCATCGTGGAATCAATCGTGGCAAACCGGATGGCCTCGCGCTTGCCCCCCGCCGTCTGCTCGTACTTGCGGGTCTGCACAATGGAGGAATGAAGGTAAAGATTGTGCGGCATCACCGTGGCTCCAATGATCCCGATGCTGACATACAACATCCCGGGATGAGTGATAATTTGCGGACTGGGGACAAATCCTTTTAAGATGCCAGCCATGTCGGGGTGGGCGAATAACAGTTCAGCGGCAAAACAGCCGCCGATCGTCGCGATGAGCGTAATGACAAGGGCCTCAATGTAGCGGAACCCCCTGCCCTGCAAATACAGGACTGCTAAAACATCCAGGGAAGTGATCACGCAACCCCAGACCAGGGGAATCCCAAAAAGCAGCTGCAGCGCAATCGCGGAGCCAATCACCTCCGCCAGATCGCACGCCGCAATGGCTAGCTCGCAGAGAATCCAAAGAAACCAAACCGTGGGCGCTGAGTAATGATCCCGGCAGGCCTGTGCCAGATCGCGACCGGTGGCGATGCCCAGCTTGATCGACAGATGCTGGAGCAGAATCGCCATCAGGTTGGAAATCATGATGACCGACAGCAGCGTGTAGCCGAACTGCGCGCCGCCGGTGAGGTCCGTGGCCCAGTTGCCCGGATCCATGTAGCCGACGGCAATGAGAAAACCCGGTCCGGAAAAAGCCAGCAGCTTACGCCAGAACGAAGCGGCCGTGGGCACCAGCACGCTGCGGTGAACCTCGGGAAGCGACGCCCGCTCCACCGGCTTGCGCCAGCCAGTTTGCTCTACTGGATCAGGGGGAGGCGCGGGGTCCAGCATAATAGCAGACTTTTGATACAATCTACTGGATGCCCCGTCAATCGGATTGTGCCTGGATATAAACTGCGCCTCATTTTACGGTGTCCCCGAATCGCCGCCTCCGCTACGATCATCGTTAGCAGGCTGGTTATGGGCGCCCTGACCCGTGAAACCCGATGGCCCAAATGAAGGGCGTGCCGCCACCGAACACTGAATGCACCTGAAACGCTATATGGCTCTCTACGCCGCGCTGTGGAAAAATTCCGTGGTGCGCGAGATGTCCTTCAAAGGCAATTTCATCCTGTGGATCATCGTGGAGCTACTCTGGTTCGGCCTGCAGCTGTGCTTTATCGGGGTCGTCTTCTCCCAGACCCATTCCGTCGGCACCTGGTCCCAATGGCAGATGGTGCTGCTCGTCGGCGCCAGCAATTTCATCCAGCAGGTGTATCAGGCATTCTTTTTGGTGAATTGTACAAATCTCTCTGAGCTCGTCCGCACCGGCAAGATGGATTTTCTGCTGCTGCTGCCGATCAACGCCCGCTTCATCGTCTCATTGCGGCAGGTGGATCTGGGCGCGTTCATTAACGCCCTCTTCGCCGTGGCGGTGATGGGATACGCCGCGGTGCAGCTGCACCTGCATCCGACCCTGCTGCAGCTTG
The DNA here is from genome assembly GCA_903835255.1 of uncultured Verrucomicrobia subdivision 3 bacterium. Classification (GTDB taxonomy): domain Bacteria; phylum Verrucomicrobiota; class Verrucomicrobiia; order Limisphaerales; family UBA11358; genus UBA11358. The sequence goes on along the minus strand of CAILMI010000014.1, from coordinate 8,088 downwards.
TCGGCTTCACCGCCCTGTGCGTGGTGGGGATCCTGATTCATTACACCCTGATGTTCATGCTCGCCGCCATCAGCTTCTGGACGGTGCGCGCCCAGGGAATCGTCTATGGTTACTACAACCTTTTCAACATCGCCCGGATGCCGGACGACGCGTTCCGCGGCGCGTTCAAGGCGGTGTTCACCTTCGCGCTGCCGGTGCTGCTGGTGTCCAATCTGCCGGTGCGCGTGCTGGCCGACAAGATGACCTCCCTCAGCAGCGTGCTGAGCCTGATCGCTCTGTGCCTGGCCTGGGCCCTTCTCTCAGAATGGTTCTGGCGCCTCTCCTTGCGCCGCTACACCAGCGCGAGCTCCTGAAATCAGTTGCCTCCGCACCAGCTGTTTTTATAATCACCCCATGAGAAAAAATCACCTGCCCGCGCTCCTGACTATTTCCGCGCTCCTTATTTTCACCCCCTCATCCCTCTTTGCTCAGGAAGCCGCCCCGGCAGGCGCCCGTCCCGCCAGCACCAACACCGCCATCCTTCCCGCGCTGCGCAGCACCCCGACCAACTGGGTCGCCCGGCACGAGGGCTTTTTGGAGATAACCCGGAAAGGCAACATCGACCTTCTGTTCCTGGGAGACTCCATCACGGACGGCTGGCGCGGGCGCGGATCCGCTGTCTGGAACCGCTTTTACGCCCCCCGGCGCGCGGCCAACTTTGGCATCGGCGGCGACCGCACCGAACACGTGCTTTGGCGCCTGAACCAGGGCGAACTGGAGGGGCTCAAACCCAAGGTTGTCGTGCTCATGATCGGCACCAACAATACCGGCAAAGAAAAGGACGGACGCCCGCGCAACACCATTCCCGAGATCATCGAAGGCGTGACCGCCGTGGTAGCGGAGATTCGGACCCGGTTGCCGGACAGCAAAATTCTTCTGCTCGGCATCTTCCCGCGCGGAAACATCGATGACCCCCAGCGCGGGCAGGTGGCCGTGATCAACACGGCGCTGGCCAAGCTGGACGATGGCCGGAAGGTGAAGTATCTCGACATCGGTCCGGAGTTTTTGGAAGCGGACGGAACCCTCCCCCGTTCCATTATGCCGGACCTGCTGCACCCGAATGAGCAGGGCTACCAGATTTGGGCCGCTGCCATGAATCCCACTTTGGACGCGTTGATGCAGTGAGCGTCAGGAAGCGCGGGGCACGGCCGCAGCATAGACCCTCGTGCCGTGCAGGTCGATCATCTCCACCTGCATCCGGTCCGCCTGGATCCGGACCGTTGTGAAGCCCGAACAGGATTTCGCAAACCGGGTGTGTTCCGTTGCCTTAACCGCCGGCCGCACCGCGGAGCCTGCCCCGGTACAGAAAAAGTTCACTGACCCAGCCTGCAGATGCTGGAGGTCGTGGTCGTGCCCGTTAAAATAAGCCTGGACCTGGTAGCGTTGCAGCAACGGGAGAATCAACTCCACCAGCTCAGCCGTGTCGCCGTGTTCGCCGCCGGAATAAATGGGGTGATGCCCAATCACTATTTTCCACTGCGCCCGGGACGCGGCGAGCGCCGACTCAAACCAGGCTATTTGTTTTTTGACATCCTGTGTGCCGACCGCCTCCCGGGTACGCGCGTTCTCATGATAGGCCCGGATCATCGGCGTGGTGTCGAGATAAAAGAAATCCGCGGTGGTGGCGGCATCCACGGGGCAGGATTTAACATAATAGCGCGCCGGCATTTGCCAGCGCGGATGGGTTTGGCCGTAGGCGATCTGCGCCTCGCAGTTCCCGTGATAATCGTGATTGCCCAGGATTACCTGCCAGGGAATTTGCAGGGAAGGCGCGTGATAAACCTTCTCAAAGGAACTCTGCCATTGGGGATCCTCCGCGGAAGCCACACCATGCTCATAAAAATTATCGCCCACGGAGAGGACGAAGCGCGTTTGGTTTTTCTGCGACGCCAGCGCCATCTGTGCTGCCACTTCCACCTGATCGGACTGACCGTTCCGGCCCCAGTCCCCAAAGACGATGACATTCAAACTGGCCGGCAGATCCGCCGGCTCCAAAAGGGTGGCAGCGGCCTGCAGGCTGGAGGGAAAAGATCCGGTGACGAGGGCCGCCTGGCTGGCCACAAACAGGGAGCGCACAAATTCGCGTCGGGTTTGTTTCATAAATGTTCCCCCAGTTTATATTCTTGATCCGGTCTGGCAATACAGTTTTCCGGGCACTTCTCCCATGCGAATCAACGGAATCACGGGCAGGAATCCGGTTTTGCTTTTCCTGCCGGCGGTTTGCAGTTAATTTCAAACCATGCTGATACCTGATTCATCCCTCCGCGCCGACGGGCGTTCGGCCGACCAACTTCGCCCGCTGCGTTTTCAGAACGGCATCGCGCCCCACGCCACCGGTTCCACTCTGATTGAATGGGGCAATACCCGCGTCATCTGCGGCGTGACCATTGAAGAAACCGTGCCGCGTTGGATGAAGGAGCAAAAAGTCGAGGGCGGCTGGATCACCGCGGAATACTCCATGCTCCCCTACTCCACCCTGACGCGCAAACCGCGCGACATCGCCAAGGGCAAGCTCGACGGGCGCTCCTCAGAAATCCAGCGTCTCATCGGACGTTCCCTGCGCGCAGCGCTGGACCTTAAAAAACTCGGCGCGCGCACCATCTGCGTGGACTGCGATGTGTTGCAGGCGGATGGGGGCACGCGCACGGCCGCCATCACCGGCGCGTTCGTGGCCCTGTCGCTCGCCATCCAAAAACTCATCGCTGAAAAAAAATTAATCCAAAGCCCAATCCTGCACGCCGTCGCCGCCGCCAGCGTCGGCATTGTCAACGGCGTGCCCCTGCTGGACTTGTGCTACACCGAGGACGTGGCCGCGTCGGTGGACATGAATCTTGTGATGACCGACCGCGGTCAGTTCATTGAACTCCAGGGGAGCGGTGAGGAGGCCACCTTTAGCGAAGCCGAGCTGGCCGCCCTGCTTGCCCTCGGCAAGGCGGGCATCAGAGCCTTGCTGGTCGCACAACAACAGGCCCTCAACCCGATTTAAAGCCATGCCCCGCAGCAAACAGATCTCCCGCCGCCCAGTTCCGACCGCCCCAATCACCCGGCTGCTGCTGATTCGGCATGCCGAGGTGGAAACGCGCTATCACAGCGTGTTTGGTGGCCGGATCGACATGAACCTTTCCCCCCGCGGCCGGGAACAGGCCCGGGTGCTCGCCCGATTTCTGCGCGGCAGAGACTTGAATGCCATCTACGCCAGCCCGATGAAGCGCGTACAGCAGACGTTTGCCCCCTCGCGCCGGCATCATCCAGCGGAGCCCGTCATCCTGCCCGGCCTGCGCGAAGTCGATTTCGGCGATTGGACCGGCCATGGCTGGGATGCGGTGCGTGAGAAGTTCGGGATTGAATCGCACGAATGGCTCCACAAGATCGAGCTGGGCAGCGTGCCCAATGGCGAAAGCACCGTTCTTTTCCGCAAGCGTGTGGAACCCTGCCTGCGCCGCGCCATCCGCGAGAACCGCGGAAAGACGGCCGCCATTTTTTGTCATGGCGGCGTCATCCGCATGATGCTCGCCATCCTGCTGGATCAGCCGCTGCCCAAGACAGGATCCTTTCAGGTGGAATACACCAGCGTCACACAAATCGCCTTGCGCCCACATATCAACGAGATTGAACTGCTCAACTTCACGCCGTGGCGGGATCTTCCCCAATGAATCGTGGTTTAACAGAGAACCTCTCCCGCAAACAGAATCGCACTATAAATAACCACACCCAGACCGGCGGCCTCTCTCCAAAATGAAAACAGCACAACCCCTCTGGCGGATTTCCGTCACCACCACCCTCGAAGCAGAGGATGCTGTGGCCGAACTAATGGGTTCGGTCTTGGGCCAGGCCGCCTCGTCGCATTTCAACGTCGAAACCCAAGTCAGCGTGGTGAGCGTCTTCGGGCTGCGGAAAATGATTTTGGCGCCCGAGGTTCGGGACCAGCTGTCCTCCGGGCTCAAACGCATGGGCCGCTGCGGATTGAAGCTGGGCGCCGGCAAAATCCAGTCTACCAAAGTCCGCCGCGAGGACTGGGCGGAATCCTGGAAACGTCATTTCAAGGCCATCGAGGTGGGAAAGGCCCTGCTCATCAAACCCAGCTGGATCCGGCGCCGACCCCGTAAAAACCAGGCGGTGGTTGTTCTGGATCCCGGATTGAGTTTCGGCACCGGCCAGCACGCGACCACCTCCTTTTGCCTCCGTCAAATCGTTCGCCGTCACTCCGGAAACACTCCCCCCTCCTGCCTCGACATCGGCACCGGCTCGGGAATCCTGGCATTGGCAGCCGAAAAACTTGGCTACCAGCCCGTGCGCGCCTTCGATTTTGACCCCGCCGCCGTCCGCGTCGCCCAAGCCAACGCCCGGCTGAATCGAGCCGGACCGGCTTTAAAACTTTTTCAGGCGGATGCCACCCGGCTGCCCCTGCGTCCAGCCCAAACTTATGATCTCGTCTGCGCAAACCTGATTTCCAACCTGCTGATTGCGGAACGGCGTCGGATTGTAGCGCAATTGAAACGGGGAGGCCGACTGGTCCTTGCCGGCATTTTGAAATCCGAATTTGCAACGGTGCAAACCGCATTTGAGGATCTGGGAATGGAATTAGCCGCAGCCAAGAGCGAAAAAGAATGGCGCTCCGGCTCCTTCCGCTTCAGAATCGATTAGCCCCGAATTCCGAAAAACGCCTCCGCCACTCCCAGTCAAGGACTGCGGCGGCGCCTCCCAAACGCTCCAGCTAAAAGGATCCCGGGCTTCCACGGTTGCCTCCGTTCCATGAGCGGGGCCCCGAAGCCATCCCCTTCCCTTTGAATCCCTTGCTGAGAATCTTTTCGACGGCTTCTCTCCGCCCCCAAGTTTCCTCCCGTTCAGCCCGCCTAAAACCTGACGGAAAGAATCTTAATTTTTTGAATGACAATGGCGCTGCTGGGTCTCATAAACAAGCAGTTGGCCGTCAGGCCTGCAACACGAAGGCTTGAGCCGCTGTCCCGCTCCGTAACCAAAGTACACTGCGTTATGAAAAAAATGATAGAAGCCATCAGTGAGATTGTACGCGACACCAGCCACCCGTTCCGCAAGCTGGAACATCAACCCAAGAAGCCGCTGAAAAACCGTTACGAACGACGCAAGATCAAGGAATACTTGCACCTGACCGACTGGCGAACGGAAGAGGCTGTTTGACCCTGACGCTCCCGGTCTGTGGACCAAGGATGTGCCCTGGCGCGGCTTCTCTGAGCACCCCGCGTCAGTGGCATTCCGGACAGAGCCCGAAGAATTCGAGCTTGTGCGTCACTGCTTTGAATCCGTGGGTGGCGCCGATTCGCTGCTCAATTTCTGCCGGGAAACATTCCCCAATCTCGACCACCTGAGCGCACCGGGTGCAAACGAGATGATGATGGTGCCCATCTTCCCCTTCCCCCACGAGTTCGAACCGCGCGGCACCGTCGCCAAAATCGAACCGCTTGACCATGCCCGTCTGCTCCAGCAAGTGCATGGAGCGGTAGATAGTGGCGAGGTTGCACTGACCTGGAGGCAATCCGTCGAGGATTTCCCGGCTGGTGAGCGGATGCGGATGCTGGCGGAGCACCTCCAAGATGGCCGCGCGGGGTCCGGTAACCTTCCGCGAGAGTCCGCGCAGCCGGCTGGTGAGCGCCGACAGCTCCTGACGCTGGTGCGAATGGGTGCGGGCGCAGCGTTGCTTCATGACTCCAGAATTACGCTGGTAATCCCCAGGGCCAGACCAAGGACGACAGCAAGGGCTTTGCCGACCGGAAACCGGTGGCGATCCTCGCTCTCAAAAAGGATCATGGTTGAGATGTGCATGAAAATGCCGATGACCAGCGCCATCAGATAGCGGGTGTAAATGGCCAATCCCGTGTGCGTGCTCATAAACATCCCGATGGGCGCCATGATGGCAAACAGGCCCAGGCAGGCGAGGGCGGAGCTTTTCCGCATGCCGCTCTGCAGCAACATCCCCAGCAGCGCGATGGAGATGGGATAATTATGCACGACGATGCTGACGAGCAGGAAGTGGTGCGCGGCAAGATCGTGCGCCCCTTGGTGTTCCGGCGACTGCCCCAGCGCCATTGCCTCGATCAGTGCGTGCAGGCACAAGCCGGCGAGAATGCCGAAGGCCATCCGCCCGTGAATCTCATGCGCGTGACCGTGCTCAATCCCCATCGAGAAGGAGTCCATCGCAATTTGAAGAAAAAACCCGGCGAGGATGAATCCCCCAATCACGAGGGGTTTCAGCATCACTCCCGGCTCCGGCTCGTACAAGTCGGGCAGGAGATGGAGAATCACCAGCGTCAGCAGGTAGGCGCCGGTGAAGGCGTTCAAGACCTTGAGGTGGCGCGGATCGCTCAGGCGCAACCCAAAAACGGTGACCGCGCCCAGGGCGATGCTGGAAAGCAGGATCAGATACTCCATAGTTCACGCCGGAGCCGGTCTCCAGTCTTATTGCGAATCATTTGCAATTGGATGGCAGAAAAAACGCCGGACTGCGAGGGCAGTCCGGCGCGAACGATCACTTCATCAAGAGCATCTGACGGGCGCGCTTGATGGCCGTGGTGAGGCGGCGCTGATAATGTGCCGGCATGCCGGTGTATTTGCGCGGCAGAATCCGGCCCTGGTCGGTGACGTACTGCTTGAGCAGGGTGGTGTTCTTGAAATCCAGCGCGTCCTCAGTAAAATCAATCTTCGGCTTCGGGCGCGGCGTGCGGTTTTCCGTGGTGCGGCGGTTGCCGCGCTTGGTTTTGTCCGTGTTCGTCTTGCGGGGCATAATTACTTGATCTCCTTGTGCAGGGTGTGACGGCGCAGAAACGGGTTGAACTTTTTAAGCTCCAGTTTCTCCGGCTTCAATTTCTTGTTGCGGGTGGTCGTGTAGCGGGAGGGGGTTTTCCCTTCCTTCCGCGCCTCTGAACATTCAATCGTGATGATTTCTCTCGCCATAAATTATTCTTTTTCTTTGGCCGGCTTTTCTTCCGGCTCGTCGTCGTCGGACTCCACTTCCGTGGCCCCCGCGTTATCCACCGTCCCCAGCTGCCCAATCCGACGCTGGCGCAAGGCCCCGTCGCGCTCCAGCTGCCCCTGGGCCTCAACCGTGAACCGCGTCCACGGAATGGCTTCCAGCCGCACCTTGGGGATAACCTTGCCCGTCAGCTCGCAAACGCCAAAAGTCTTTTTCTCAATCCGCTTGAGCGCCTCATCGATCTCATAGACCGAGTCCTGGTCGGCCGACAGCAGGCTCAATGCAAAATCCCGGTCAAAATTGTCGGTGCCCGAATCCGCCATGTGCAGGCTGTACCCGGCCATCTCCTGGGCCGATTCCTTGGCCAGACCGCTCATCTGCCGCATCAATTGTTCGCGCAACTCGATCAGGCATTTGTAATAGCCCTGCCATTCGGGCTTGACCCGCTTGGATTCAATAGCCGCAGTGCCGGTCTTGGACAGGGGACGCCCGAGAATGGCCGCCGAGGTGGCAGAAGCCTGGGCCTTCCCGCGCGGTGCGGTTTTTTTTATCTCTTTTTTCTTGGCAGTCACGATGGTCGGTCTTCACTTCCCAGCCGGGTTGTCCCCGAACTGGTTTCATAAAGGCTGGCGAATCTATCAAACTAAAAGGAATAATCCACAAAAATCTTCGGAAATTTCCAGCGCGCGTCGGGACGAGTTGACTCATATTAAATGTTACCGGGACTGGGAGGTGGACGAGGGGTCTTCCGATACGTTGACTCATATTCATGGTTACCCGAATTACGAACATGAGTCTCTCCTCTAAACGCGAGTGTTTAGCTCGTATACACGGGCGCTATCAGCGCGCCGGTCGTCTGCACAAGTCACGCATAATCAGTGAGTTTTGCGCGACGTGCGGGTATCACCCCAAATCCGCCCTGCGGTTATTGAACCAGCCGCTGCGCACGGCGCCGCCCAAGCGGAGCGGACCCAAAGTCATTTATGATCCGGGGGAAGTGTTGCCGGTGCTTAAAGCGGTGTGGCTGGCGAGTGACCAGTTGTGCAGCAAGCTGCTCAAGGCGGCATTGCCTGAATGGCTGGAACATTACGAGCGGCGGGGCG